>DATJBS010000038.1:0-123813 GCA_035515235.1 Chitinophagales bacterium | reverse complement strand
CTTCTACTATCATCTGTGCGATTTGCAGTAGATAGTATAAAATGAATGTGATAAATAGCTGAAGGTTCATGAATGAAATGAATGTATCTCTAAAATACTAAACTTATTTAGAATATTACTTTCAAAATATCTCTCTCTGCTCTGTTGTCCTCCTGAAAGTAACGTTAGTGGATTGAAGGAGCTCTTAAATACAATGCTTTTGATACTTCGACGTTGCTCAGTGACCACACTTTGTAAGAATGACATTTTTCTCGCTCGCAACTGTACGGGTTAAGCGACTAAATATTTTTTACCTATTTGTTTCAACTTTTTTTCTGTCCTATTTCTTTAGAAGAAAAGGACCGTATTTCGGCATTTCGACAAGCTCAATGACCACAGGCTCAACATCCAAGATCGCGCCGGGTTTTTTCAATGACCCACTAATTGCTTAAAAGCTATTTCTTCAAAACTCTTCTTCAACTGTGCTCCGACAGTTGAAGTGTGGTCACTGAGCCTGTCGAAGTGCAAACAGTTGAAGAAATCACGCTTTTTTCACAATGTGGGTACCCCATTTTTCAAAACCTATGACGTAGGGAGTCGTACAGCTTTTGCTGTTGATATCTATCGAAATACTTTTTCAGCTCTACATTTTAAAATTCAAAGACTTCTTTCAGAAAAATATCTTTATTAGGATACGAGCGAGACGCTCGCACCAGCGGGGGAACATGGGAAAGCAGTATCGGTGAATATTGTTGCTAAATGATAATTAATTAACGGCTTACTGATTTCATGCTCTCTTTTTTATTCTTAATTTTAAAAGATTAACTTTAAAAATAAATACATTGATATGACCACTTCAATAATCCGTACAAAAGTTCATCAATATATTGATGAAGCTGACAAAGATGTGCTTGAAGTTATATGCCAACTTCTTGAAGTATATCGTCAAAAAAGCTCTAGTTTATTGTCAGTTGAACAACAAGCTGAAATTCTTGAGAGATCAGAATTCTATAAAGCAGGAAAAATCAAAGCTTATTCTCTTGCTGAGACACGTAAATTTCTAAAAGTTAAAGAATCTAATTAGTGTGTCTGAGTCAAAGTACGATATAGTTTTTCTTGAAAAGACAATCGTTGAAATAGCTGAATCTTCATCATTATTACAATGAAATGCTTTCTGGACTTGGTTTTGAATTTGAAGAAGAAGTTTTTGTATTAATTGAACGTATCATAAATAATCCTTTACTATTTCCAGTTAAATTCGCTCATATTCATGAAGCCGTTATGAAACGATTTCCTTTTGTGATCAACTATGAAATTTATGAAAAGCAAATTATTGTCCTAGCTGTCTTTCACACAAAACAACATCCAGACAAAAAAATAAAACGCAAACGATAATAGATTTATTTTAGCTTGATTGTAAAGATTTTGTTTAATAGTTTACTTACAAAAAAATGGAAAGTAATAACAAAAAGGCTTATCTGTTGTAAAAAAAGCGATTGATAAAAATAGTAATAACGCGGCTGCACTATACAGCCTCATTCTTGTAGAATAGTCTCCTTCCTCATCATTTTTAAACTTAAATGAAAATTTAATAAGTATACCAACCACTATTAAAATAAGTAATGAAAAAACCTTCGTCATCCTTCTTTCTTATTTTTCATCCACTAATTTATTAAATTCCAATCAGAATATTATAAAAGAATAAAAACCCAGTTTTAAGTCAATACCAATACTTAATCTTCTTTACTTAAAGAAATTACGCTCGTATCAGCGAGCCATTTTGAAAGTTTTCTATTTCAACTTTTCCAAAGTTTCAAACTTTGGAAAAGTTCCACGCAGCCCGGATAGAGTGGAATATCACCTTGTAGAGACATTTGCATGCAATGTCTCTACAAGGAAGATGCAACGAAAGCCGGAAATGCTGCCCAAAAGAAAAAATCGCCACTTCAATGAAGAAATGACGATTTGTATTTTAAAGTAATTCTTTTGATTAGATAATCATCCCTGCAGCTACTGTTTCATTAGTGCCTTCGTCGATGATAGTCAAGCTACCTGTAATTCTATTTCTTCTGTAGCTATCGTAGAATAATGGCTCTGTAGTTCTGATAGAAATACGTCCAATATCATTCAAACCGATGGTTCTGTCTTCTTCATTGCGGTGAAGTGAGTTGATGTCGATTTTGTATTTAACATCTTTAATGATACATCTGCACTCTTTTGTTGTATGTCTAATGATGTATTTTCCATTAGGTCGAAGTCCAGTTTCGTTCATCCAACATACCATTAAGTCGATATCTTGACCGGTTTTAGGAACGTTGTTTTCTCTGACGATCATATCTCCACGGCTGATGTCAATCTCGTCATTCAGTGTGATAGTAACGGACATCGGTGCAAATGCTTGGTCGATTTCTCCTTCGTAGGTGTCGATAGATTTGATAGTGGATGTAAAGCCTGAAGGCAATGCCATGATTTTGTCGCCTTTCTTAAATACTCCGCCTGCGATTCTACCTGCAAAACCTCTGTAATCATGGAATTCAGTTTTTTGAGGACGAATGACCATTTGTACTGGGAATCTGCAATCGATATGATTTTCATCGCTACCAATATGGATAGTCTCTAAAAGATACATCAATGTAGGTCCGTCATACCAAGGCATGTTTTCTGATCTATTGACAATATTATCGCCTTTCAATGCACTGATAGGAATAAAACTGATGTCTTTGATATTCAATTTAGATGCAAAAGCTTTGTATTCTGTATGTATGCGTTCGTAAACCTCTTGGTCCCAATCTGCTAAGTCCATTTTATTGATACAAACTACGATATGTGGTATTTGTAATAACGAAGCGATGAAGGAGTGTCTGTGGGTCTGTTCGATAATTCCTTTACGTGCATCTACTAAAATAATAGCTACGTTGGCTGTCGAAGCTCCCGTCACCATGTTTCTAGTGTATTGGATATGTCCAGGAGTATCTGCGATGATGAATTTTCTTTTTGGAGTAGAGAAGTATCTATAAGCTACGTCTATAGTAATACCTTGTTCTCTTTCTGATCTCAAGCCATCTGTCAATAATGCTAAGTTGACTTGTTCTTCTCCTTTTTGAATAGAAGCTTTTTCGATGGCTTCCATTTGATCTTGAAAAATAGATTTACTATCGTATAATAATCTACCTATCAATGTACTTTTTCCGTCGTCCACACTTCCTGCAGTAGTGAAACGAAGTAATTCCATATTTAAATAACCGTTGTGGTCGAAATTTTCTGTGCTCATTTGAGTTTTTAATTTTAGATGTAAGAATTCTACTTAGAAATAGCCAAGTTTTTTTCGATCCTCCATTGCTGCTTCGGATCTTTTGTCATCTGATCTAGTTCCTCTCTCTGTTGTACGAGTAGATGCGACTTCTTGTATGATATCTTCTAATGTAGAAGCTACTGAGTCTACTGCTCCGGTACATGTCATATCACCGACTGTACGGAATCTTACAATTCTCTCTTCGACTTCTTCATGTGGTTTTCTTTTGATAAAATCACACTCTGCTAACCACTGACCATCTCTTAAGAATACATTTCTTTTGTGAGAGAAATATAAATTAGGAAGTTCGATTTGCTCTTGGTAAATATATTGCCAAACGTCCATTTCTGTCCAGTTAGAAATAGGGAATACTCTGAAGTGTTCGCCCATATGTTTTCTACCATTGAAGATATTCCACAATTCAGGTCTTTGGTTTTTTGGATCCCACTGTCCGAACTCATCTCTATGAGAAAAGAATCTTTCTTTAGCTCTAGCTTTTTCTTCGTCTCTTCTTGCTCCACCGATTGCTGCATCGAATTTGTTGCTCTCGATAGCTTCTAATAATGGCACAGTTTGTAAAGCATTTCTACTTGCATTATATCCTTTCTCTTCTCTTACGTGACCGCTGTCAATAGAGTCTTGTACAGAAGCGACTACTAATCTAAGATTGTATTTTTTTACGATCTCATCTCTGTATTGGATGGCTTCTGGAAAATTGTGACCCGTATCGACATGCAATAATGCAAAAGGTACGTTAGCAGGATAAAAAGCTTTGATAGCTAAATGAAGACATAGAATAGAGTCTTTTCCTCCGGAAAAAAGTAATACCGGGTTTTCAAATTGAGCAGCTACTTCTCTGAGGATGTAGATTGATTCTGACTCTAATTCTTTTAGATGTGTTAAATTATAATCCATGGTTTTTATGAATCGATTATTGAATTTTTATACGTTGTAATAATTTTTCGAATATTTGATCGACCGAAGCTTCTATGCTCATTTCGTCGGTTTTGATTTCTATATCTGCTGGTTCTGGTGCTTCAAAGGGAGCGTCTAATCCAGTGAAATTTTTGATTTCTCCTGCTAAAGCTTTTTTATAAAGTCCTTTTACATCTCTTTGCGCGCAAACATCAAAAGAAGCATTGATATACACTTCTATAAAGTCATCTGCACCTATGATATCTTTTGCTTGTTGTCTAATATCTTTAGTAGGACTTACAAAGCTGTTAATCGTAATCACTCCAGCTTCAATAAATAATTTGGAAATTTCTGCTATTCTTCTGATGTTTTCTGTTCTATCTTCTTCAGAAAATCCAAGGTTAGCATTGATGCCAGCTCTGACATTATCACCATCTAAAACATAGGAAAGATATCCAGCTTCGTGTAGTTTGCGTTCTAACCCTTTTGCGATGGTACTTTTACCTGATCCAGATAAACCTGTCATCCAAAGCACTACGCTTTTTTGCTGAAGCATGTTTTCTTTGTCACTACGTTGGAGTAGCTGATCGAAAATAGGATGAATATTTGTTGCCTTTTTTTCCATAGAACACTGCAAAAGTATTAAAAACTTTTAGTTAAATGCTATAACTTCAATAGTATATAGGTTTAGTAGAGTATTGAATACTATTAAAGTATTGATAATGAACTAGATGTGATAAAATATTATTGAAAAATACTTGTAAATAGTGATTTTTGATGTAGTAGCGAGATGGATAAAATAAAAAAGGCTGCCAATATTGACAGCCTTATAATTAATATATATTGTAGGAATATTGATAAATGTTAGGGAAGAAATGTTTTAAATTTCTTACAATCACGAATTATCATATGAATATTTTAAATGAGCTATTTTGATATAAGTTAACTATCAGAGTGCATTTTATTATTTAATAGACATAGTAGAACCTTCTATTTGTTTTTCAAAATTACCCCCATTATATTGTTTGAAATAGGCTCTTCTACATTGTAAATTATCATTATCTATAAATGTAATGACCATATCAGAAGTAATTCCCTTTGGTTTACCAAAATTATTATTAATTCCTGTGTAAAAATTAATCATAGCAATTTCGTCTGTTCCTCCAAGGTCATATAATTTATTCATTTTCTCTAAATTTGGAACAAATGGACCTCTACATTCCCTTCTTGAAACCATTGCAGTATAATCTGCTGGAATTTTATTGTATTCTGGATATTTTTTGAAAAATTCATAAAATCTACCTGTGTAAATATCAGACTCTAAATCTTTAGATAAGCCGAAAAGTCCATTACATCCTTGACCAAGAAGATATCCTTTTTTAGGATTTTTTTTAGAAGTTAAAATATCTAATAATGCTATGCCATTTTCCCAATAAAAAATTTCTCCTTGACTAACTAATGCCATAAATCCATAAGAAGGAATGTTTTTTGTTTGTTGTTTCATTTTAAATTCGAAGGATCTAAATAAAATTCCTTTGAATTTAAATCCCCAAAAGTCTTTGGAATAAAACTCTTCTTTTTTAGAAGCTTTTACTGTAAATCCAGAATTATAAACAAGATTTCCATCAGAATTTTTAAGTCCACTAACTTCTCCATCTACTATAGTGGCATTATCTGATTTGTAATCAGCAAGAGTTTTGTAGATTAAGATTTGATCAGCAAAAGAGGAGGAGAATAATCCACATATAAATGCTAAAAGAACAATTGTTTTTTTCATTTTGAATAGTTTAGTTAATTGAATTTTTTGGTTGTTATTAAAATGAATGATAAATATAAGTCTGAGAATTAATAATATTGATTATTCTGTAATATATTTTTAACTTTATTTTGCACTTTTTAATATTTGTCATATAAAATAAAAAAGGCTGCCAAATTTGACAGCCTTGAATCAGTTTAAACTTGATATTAGTGTTTGAATTTTTCTAAGCGAGAATTCATTTTCTTCTCTTTTTTGAAATACTCAGTTATAGCTAAGTATCCAGCTTTAGCAGGGAAGACATATAGTTTAGAGGATTCTGTTTTTAAGCTAATCTTATCTCTACTTTTTACTCCATCTAATACAGTGTAAGTATTGACAAATCGATCTTTTCTCTCATTGGATTTATAAACCGTAGTAAAACCTTCTTTGTCATCAAATATTTGTGAGAATTGATAATCAAAACCACCAGCTTGTTTTGCGTAGGGACCTAATACAACTGTACCTAACATTCCAGCTCCCATAGGTAGTTCAACTGTATTTTTCCCTTTTTCAATCATCTCAATACTTACAGGTGAAAGATCTTTACCTAGCTCAATAATTACTAATTCTGCTACTACAATCTTTACAACACTTGCAGATGGAGATCCTCCACCTAATGCTCCCAAGACATTCATTGCTATACCCATTCCACTTGCAGCTTTGTAAAATCTTTCTCCAATGGCATAAATTTTACCATCAGCATTAGTAATCACTTTATGGATGTATATATTTCCAATATCTACTGGATCTCCTTTTTCATTTACTGGATTGAAATCTTTTGCTACATCTTTCCAAAGGAATGTACTTTTCTGTTTGATATTGCCATCGTTGTCAATTTTTGCGATGAACATTCCTAATGTTTTTGCAGCAGCAGCTTTTTTGTCTTTATCCATTAAAGAACCGAAGAAATAAGTATTGTCAGAATTTTCGTCATTATTAATTGAAACAATGTCTAATAAATATTTATCATCTGTAAATTCTTTATCAAATCTAACTTTTCCAGTTTTTAAATCCATTGCAGAAATAGAAAATTTCATCACATTTTTCATATAGCTTTCTTTTCTCATTATTGAGAAAAAAGCTACTTCTTCATTGTATCCTAAAAACTCAGGAATTTCAATAAGTTTTGCTGGTGTTTCATAATGCCAGTTTTTGTAACCTGTAGCACTAGGTATCATGTCTATACTTACACCTGTTCTTTTATACACTCCACCTTTAGTCGTGATAGAAGTAAGATTGATAAATCCTTTACCATCTATTGGGTGTAATGTACTTGTTTCTAAGTCAGCTGGAGTTTTGATATTATTAGCTAATAAAGCAGCTGTCATATCAAATGGAAGCGAAACAGTTTTTAATTCTTTTGCTGCATTGTCAAAAAACTTAATGGATTGTGTTTCAACCTTACTCTTGTAATCAACTAGTTTTACTGCTAAAACTTCTTCATTATAAGCAGCATCCAATACTACTAAATTGCTTGGACCTGAAATCTCTTTTTTAGCAACTTCCTGGAAATTTGCGTCTGTGATGCTTAATTTATAAAGATTTGTTTTTTTGTCCATTTTATCAATTAGATAAAAAAAGTAGTAACCGCTTACTTGGTTATTTTTGACAATTGGACCACTACCTCTAGAGTAGTTTCTTTTGATGTTTTCTAAGCTGTAAGTTTGAGCAAATAATGGTGAATTACTCAATCCTAAACAGACTACTAGGATTGCTAGAAAGGTTTTTTTCATTTTGAATAGTTTAGTTAATTAAAGTTTTTGTTTTTTATTAAAAGTCAAGTAGAATGGACTGCAAATACTGAAAGTCTTTTGGATGATATAAAATGATTCTAGTGTTTGAATTTTTCTAACCGTGAGGTTATTTTCTTTTCCTTTTTGAAATACTCTGTTATAGCTAAGTATCCAGCTTTGGCAGGAAATACGTAAAGCTTAGAAGATTCTGTTTTTAAGCTAATTTTATCTTTTGTTTTTCTATCATCTAATATGGTGTAAGTATTGATGAATTTATCTTTTTTTTCATTTGATTTATATACAGTAGTAAAACCTTCTTTATCATCAAATATTTGAGAAAATTGATAATCAAAACCACCCCTTTGTTTAACGTATGGGCCTAAAACAATAGTACCATACCAACCTAATCCTGTAGGTAAATTAACGTTGTTTTTCCCTTTATCAATTAAATCTATAGCTATTGGTTTAAGGTCTTTGCCTAATTCTATAATTACTAATTCAGCTACCACAATCTTGACAAACCCTCCGCCAGACCCACGACCTAAGAGCGTCATCGCTATACCAGATCCACTAGCAGCTTTGTAAAATCTTTCGCCAATTGCATAAACTTTCCCATCTGCATTAGTAATTACTTTATGAATGAAAATATTACCAATATCTACTGGTTCGCCTTTTTCATCTACTGGCTTAAAATCTTTAGCAATATCTGACCAAAGGAATGTGCTTTTTTGTTTGATATTACCATCATTGTCAATTTTTGCAATGAACATCCCTAAAGTCTTAGCAGTAGCAAGTTTCTTGTCTTTATCTATTATAGAACCAAATAAAAAGGTGTTGTCTGAATTTTCGTCTTTGTTAATTGAAATAACATCTAATAAATATGATTCATCTGTGAATTCTTTATCAAATCTTATTTCTCCAGTTTTCAAATCCATAGCTGTGATAGAATATTTCACCCCACCTTTTATATAACTTTCTCTTCTCATCATGGAGAAAAATGCTACTTCATCATTATAACCTAAAAACTCCGGAACTTCGATAAGTTTTGTTGGGGTTTCATAATGCCAGTTTTTGTAATCTGGAGCATTAGGTATCATGTCTATACTTACTCCAATTCTCTTTGCCATACCACCTTTAGTTTGAATAGAAGTAAGATTGATAAATCCTATTCCATCAATTGGATGTAAATCGCTGGTTTCTAAATCATCTGGTGTATAAAGGTCATTAGTTATAAGTGCAGCCATCATATCAAAAGGAAGCGTTATTGTTTTTAATTCTTTTGCTGTTTTGTCAAAAAATTTAATGGATTGTGTTTCAACTTTACTTTTATAATCTACCAACTTTATTGCTAAAACATCTTCATTATAAGCCGCATCTATTACTAATAAATCAAGTGGCCCAGAAATGTCTTTGCTAGCTACTTTTTGAAAATTAGCATCAGTTATACTTAATCGGTAATTGTTTGTTTTTTTGTCTTTTTTATCAATAAAATTAAAAAAGTAGTAACCGCTTACTTGGTTATTCTTTACAATTGGACCACTACCTCTAGTGTAATCTTTTTTGATGTTTTCTAAGCTGTATGTTTGAGCAAATAAGAATGAATTACTCAAACTGAAACAGACTATTAGAAGTGCTAGAAAGTTTTCTTTCATAAATAGTATTGGTTAACGAATTGGATACTTTTTGGACATTTCTGTGATGAGTGTTTCAATCTCAGAATATCTTATACTATTAAGAAATAGAACTAGTTTTTTAAAATCACTTGTGCTAAAAGGATTTGGTTGGACTACATAATCACTCAGTTTCATTTCTTCTAATGCTTTTTTAATTTTTTCTAAATTTTGTAGAAGCATTTTTTTTAGATAAATATTATCTGGGTATTTATGTAAAAGTTTCAAGCTTAAATACATAGAATATGAAACTTCATCTTCGTTAAACATATTTGCAATACACTCGAAATCGGCAGTATTTCTAATCGTATAAAATAAAGTACTGTCTTGAATGAATTCTTTTCCTTTTGATTGTTGAATATTTTCACTCAGTTTTACAGCATTTTCATATCTTATGATTGCATCGGGATGAGATTTTATAGAATCTAAAGAAGCTTGACTGAGTGTATCTATAGCTCTTAAAAAATTATTTTCTTTGATCCACCTAGGTTTGAAAGGAAAATTTTCACTATTGAAAATTTGATCTAAGAGGATGGAATCTTTGTATTTTTCAAAATCTAAAGAATCTAATACAATGAGCATCTTACAAGCTTTCTCCACAGAGTAAGGCGTATTTGACAAGAAGAGAAGTCCTAAAGAGTCGGATTCTGTTTCATAAATTCTTGAGTAACTGAATCTATCATAAAGCAATTCCTTTTTAAGAGCAAGTGATTTGGAATATCTATTGTATTCACTACTAGAGATTTCTTTTATTTTTTGTTGTGTCTGTTTGGATTTGTAATTATCTAAGTAATTCGTGTATGATCTGATCGTATGTTTTAAATATACATGAGATAATTCGTGAGCCATGACATAAGCAATTTGGCTTTCATTTTCCAGATATCTAAGAAGTCCAATATTGACCTCCATATATCCATTTGGTCTTGCGGAAGCATTAGGTATAGGACTTCTGCTCACTAAAAGTTTTAAGTGTAATTCTTTTAATTCAGGATTGCTATTAACGAGAGTTTGAAAAATATTCTGGATATAAGGATAGACTAAATCATCAAAATAATAATTAGCAGAATCTAAATTGTCTTTGTAGTATTTTTCTAATTCTGTGTTGAGTTGTTTGAATTCTTTTTGATATTTCTCTACACTTAAGAGAGGAGACTTTTGATGTATAATATGAATTTGCTCTAATTCGCTTTTGGGAGGAGAGTTTCTAGCTAAGGGTGTATAATCCTTACTGAAATTAGTACGAGCTTCTACTTGAAAAGTAAATAATACAATGAATACAACTAATAAATAAACTCTTAGCGCCTTAATCAATTCTGAAGTTTTTTTCATTTAATATATATGGAAGTATATTATATGACGCTAAAGGTACTTCAAAAGAATAAAAAAATTCAATGTTTAACCAACTTTTAATTAACTATTTTTAGTGTTTTTTAACTGAGATAAAAAAGACTTGTTTTCTTGTTTTGACGCCTGTTGATTTAAATAACTCACAAATTCACATATACTCTAAGTTTCTGATTTGTAGTGGTTTATGGTAAGAAATGAGCTATTTATAAAAGAAATTGTAGAATAATGAATTTTAGTAATCTAAAAATCCATCATTTGATTTCCGCCATCCATCATATTGTTTTCTCCACCTCTTTTACGTGGAGTAGTTTCTTGTTTACCGAATCTATAGGAGAAGTTAATAGTGAATACTCGAGATTCCCATTTCCAAGTAGCGTCTGATGCATAGTTCACTCCTGAATTAAATACGCTGAACTTTCTAGTATTGAAGATATCTTGAACATTTAATGCGATAGATGCTTTGTTGTTTTTCAAAAAATCCTTTTTCAACCCAATATCCAAACTTTGCATAGGAAGAATATATCCTTGCAAATATTCCATTCTGCTATTGAATCTATAAGATAATTGTAGTTCAGTATTTTTCCAGAATTTAAAATTGGTCATCGCCCTTGTATTCCATTGGAAACTATTGGTGCTATTGTCATTATCATCTCCTGGAATTTTACCTTGTACTTTATTATAGTATACATTTCCATTGATCATAAAGCTCCACCATTTAGTGATTGGTGTTCTGAAAATAATTTCTGTTCCTATGTTTTGAGATTGATCTAAATTATCCCAATACATTGTAGCTACTGAAGTTTCAGGATTCACTTCGCGTGCTCTGGTGAAATTGTTCTTGCTATTTCTATAGTATACAGAAGCGGTTAAGAAAGTCGATTTCCAGTTTTTGAGATAGTTCAATTCTACGGAGTGAATATATTCTGGTTTCAAATATGGATTTCCTTTTCTAATGCTTAGTGGATTGTCATAATCTGCAAAAGGATTCAACATCCATGGATTAGGACGATTAATTCTGTAAGTATAAGATCCTTGAATTTCGTGACTTTTAATCTTTTGACTTAAAAACAAAGAAGGGAAGAAGTCGATATAATTATTTTTAAATCGATTATCCACCTGATTATTTTCAATTGAAATATTGGATTGTTCTGACCTTACACCAAGTTTGTAAGAAAAATCTTTCACTTTTCCTCCATATGTAAGATAAGCAGCATTTACGAATTCATCATAAATAAAGCTATTGGAAAGGTTAGCATTGTATACAGTTTCTTGTGTAGATCGGTCTAGTGAATCTGCATAGAAATCTGAAAATAATTGCCTGTAAGAAAATTTATAACCTGCTTCTAATTCTCCATGCTTTTTGAATGGATGTGTATAGTCTACTTGTACTGTACTAGAGAAGTTTTTGCCTATATTTTTATTGAATTCTTGCTGAGGTAAAAGTTCTATTGGAAATTCATACTCATCGAAATTCGACTGCATATAATTTTTATCATTAATAGACTTTCCTGTTACCAAGTTTGCTGATAGGTTTAATTTTTGTCCGTTATTCTTTAGTTTTTGAGCATAGTTAAAGCTAGAGTTATTATTGATTCCTTTTCTTTTCCCATCTCTAATTCTTGCAAATCCTCCATAGTAAACTTCTTCAAAATCAAGGAAGTCCGTATAGTTCAATTCTCCATTAGGTCCACCGTCTGCAGTGATGATATTTCCGAAAGAAATGGTGGCTTTGTCTGTCATCTCTATATCTAAACCTAGATTAATATTTCCGCTAATTCTTTTATAGTCAGATTCGCTAGTAGAGTTTATAAAATTAGAGTAGCCATCAAAAAGATTGTTTCTGTTGTTTGTTCCTTTGTTGTATGATTGATGAAATCTGTAATTATAGCTAGAAGTGAAATTGATTCTGTTTTTCTTAAAATTTAAGCTGAATCCCGCATTGTTTTTATATTTAGTAGAATAACCAATATTTGCTACTCCATTCAATCCTCGATTAAAATTCTTTTTTAAGACAATATTGATAATTCCTGCTGTTCCATCTGCATCGTATTTTGAAGAAGGATTGGTGATTAATTCTATACTTTCTATACTGTTCGCCGGTAAGGATTCCAAAATCGCTTGTTTGCTATCGGCTGTCATTCCTGAAGGTTTGCCATTTATATAAATGATGATATTTTCAGAACCTCTTAAAGTTATATTGCCATCCATTGTGACGTCCAAAGTAGGAATTTGCTTCATGGCGTCCATTGCGTTTCCGCCCGCTGAAATTGCGTTTTTGTCTACGTTAAATATCTTTTTTTCACCACCTAATTGAAACATACTCTTCTCTCCAATAACTTCCACAACATCTAACTGGGAAGCATTTTGTGACAATTTAATTTCTCCTAAATTTCGAGAAAGGGTAGAAGGTTGAATTTTAAATTCTTTCTGAATATAACTATTGTATCCAATGTAAGAAATCTCTAAAAAGTAAGTGCCAAGTGGAATATTACTAATATTAAATCGACCTTTTTCATCTGTCAATCCTCCTGTAGTGGATTGTGTTTTATTATTTCTAAGTAAAATTGTGCCGTATTCTAAAGGAGCTTTATCGTCGATATCTACTACGCTTCCATAAATATTGCCTGTCGGAGCTTGTGCAAAAGTTAATTGTGTGCCAAGAAATATTAAAATAATGAAAGTATATAAACGCATAAAGGATGTATTGTCTGATGCAAAAATCTGATAAATAAACTTGGTATATTTCTAAAAAGTGTTAATTATCAATCGAATGTGGATTTGCTAAAACAGATAAATAGAAAATAGTCGCTATTCTTCAATAACGACTATTTATGAATGTTGAGGATTTAGAAGCTGGATTTCAATTAATCTCTAGGTCCGTATTGTTTTTTGTGGTTATTTTGACCCTTATAGCCTCTATATCCTTCTTTATTATTTTTTAATTCATCTAGTTTTATAATTTGCTCTGGAGTTAATATCTTCCGAAAATTATTTTCAGAATTATTTCGATATTCCTTTTGAGAGTTTCTCATGACTTCTCTTCTTTTTATATCTTCTAACTTCATGTTATAAACTTCTTTTTTCTGACTTTCAGTAAGCTGAAGTTGATAAGCAATTTTGTCCGTGATTTTTTGAGCTTTTTCCTCTGGAGTGTAATTTTTATAATCTTGCTTAGACTTATAGTTCTTATTCATTGGTGAATTTTGACCCATACCATTCTGAGCATTTAATGGAATAAGAGCGGTGGAGAATAAAATAGCTCCAATTGTAAAAGTTTTAATAATGTTTTTCATAATATTTGATTTTGAAATGGATTGAATGTACTGTTAGACTAGAGAAGTACGTTCAGGTTTAATGTAATATTGAAAATTAACTTTTGTTGACTTTTAATTAAGTGAATAATGAATGTATTCTAATGGAGATTGACTCTATTATTAGAATTAGATAAAAAATAGTTAAATCAAATAATCCTAACGATTTATGGCATACTTTTGTATGTAAGAATTTGAAATAAAATAACTATGAAAACTCTTTTTACTATTGTGTCAGCATTGTTCTTGTCTATTGGTCTTTCTTACGGACAGAACGAATTAAATATGAATTCAAAAATTAGTTTTTCTAAGCAAGAACATAATTTTGGTCAATTAGCTGTAGGTAAACCTGTAGCTTATGAATTTGAATTTACGAATATTGGAAGCAAACCATTAATTCTAACTGATGTAAAAGCTTCATGTGGTTGTACGACTCCATCATGGTCCAAAGAACCTGTTATGCCAGGTCAAAAAGGTCATGTGAAAGCTCAATATAATATGGCTAGAGAAGGTAAGTACAGAAAATCTGTTACTATCAAAACAGCTGATGGAGAAAATGTTACTTTATATATTACAGGAGAGGCGATACAATCTACAGGAGTAGAAAATGCGAAGCCTTCGATTTTTGGAAATTAATAATTTTAAATAATTCTGATCAACTCCATACATAATCTGTATGGAGTTTTTATTTTTGCAGTACTATTATGCCTAATATCTCTCGAAAGGGCCAATCAATGCCTTCTTCTCCCATCCGTAAACTCGCTCGTTTTGCTGACGAAGCGAAAAGTAAAGGTGTATTCATCTATTATTTGAATATAGGTCAGCCTGATATTGAAACTCCAAAAGAATTTTGGGACGCCATAAAAGCCATAGATATGAAAGTCTTAGCTTATAGCCCTTCAAATGGATTCGAAGACTTGAGAATTAAATATGCTGCGTATTTTTCTGAGAAATGTGGATTGAAGCAATTAAAAGCTGATGATCTTTTGATTACTACGGGAGCATCTGAAGCGTTGTTTTTTACAATGCTGTCTATCTTTGATGAAGAAGATGAGGTCATTATCACTGAGCCGCTTTATGCTAATTATATCGGCTATTCGAGAAGTGGAAATGTGAAAATCAAAGCTATCACGACTAGTTTTGAAGATGGTTTTGCTTTGCCTTCTATTGATGAGTTTGAAAAAGCGATTACTGCTAAGACTAAAGCAATATTGATTTGCAATCCAAGTAACCCTACTGGATATAATTATACTAAAGAAGAGCTAGACAGATTGAGAGATATCGCTATAAAACACGATTTGTTTATTATCAGTGATGAAGTTTACAGAGAGTTCAATTATACCGGCAAGCCTCATATGAGTATGATGAGCTATCCTGAAATTGAGCAAAATGTCATCTTGATAGATTCATTATCGAAAAGATTTAGTGCTTGTGGTGCGAGAATTGGTATGGTAGCGACCAAAAACAAAGAAGTTTTAGATACTATATTAAAATTTGCACAACAAAGACTCAGCCCTCCAAGTGTAGAGCAAATTGCATCTATTGCTTTATTTGATGTAAAAGACGAATATTTTACTGAGGTCAATAAAGAGTATATTCAAAGAAGAGATGTATTAGTAGCAGGATTAAACGCTATAGAAGGAGTGAAGTGTCCAACACCAAAAGGAGCATTTTATTGTATGGTACAATTGCCGATTACTGATTCAGATCACTTTTGCAGATGGATGCTAGAAGACTTCCAATATAATGGTGCTACAGTGATGATGGCTCCTGGAGCTGGATTTTATTCTACTGATGGACTAGGTAAAGATGAAGTAAGAGTAGCTTATGTTTTAGAATCCGAAGCTTTAAAGAAAGCCATTAAATGTTTAGAGGAAGGTTTAAAAACTTATAAAATAGCTTTCCCAAATTTGAGTAAATAATTTAAAGTATATCTATAAAACACAAAAGGCTATCGAATAGATAGCCTTTTTTTATTGGTATGAAATGAAAACTAAACTGTAATTCCTTTCAATAAATTTCTACTTACTACTATTTTTTGAACCTCTGTAGTGCCTTCATAGATTTGAGTGATTTTAGCATCACGCATTAATCTTTCTACGTGGTATTCTTTCACGTATCCATATCCACCATGAATTTGTACGGCTTCAATAGTGGTTTTCATAGCTACTTCAGAAGCAAAAGATTTAGCCATTGCTGCGATTGTAGTATAATCTTGATCATTATCTTTTAACCAAGCTGCTTTTAAAATCATTAATCTTGCCGCTTCAATCTCAGTAGCCATATCTGCTAATTTAAATTGAATAGCTTGATGATTACAGATTTCAGTACCAAATGCTTTACGTACTTTAGAATAAGCTAATGCTAATTCGTATGCACCTGATGCAATACCTAAAGCTTGAGCAGCAATTCCAATTCGACCACCATTCAAAGTGCTCATTGCAAATGAGAATCCAAATCCGTCTGCACCAATTCTATTTTCTTTAGGAACTTTCACATCAGAAAACAATAGAGTATGAGTGTCAGATGCACGAATACCTAATTTATCTTCTTTTGCACCTACTTCAAAGCCTTTCATGCCTTTCTCTACAATTAAGACGTTGATGCCTTTGTGTTTTTTTGCAGGATCTGTTTGAGCAATTACCAAATAAATTTCAGCTTGTCCACCGTTTGTAATCCAGTTTTTAGTGCCATTCAAAAGATAATAGTCCCCCATATCTTCAGCTGTAGTAGATTGAGAAGTAGCATCTGAACCTGCTTCTGGCTCTGATAATGCGAAAGCTCCTAAGCAATCACCTGAAGCCAATCTTGTAAGATATTTTTGTTTTTGCTCTTCGGTACCGTATTTTTCTAATCCCCAACATACTAATGAGTTATTTACAGACATGATAACTGAAGCGGAAGCATCTACTTTTGATAATTCTTCCATAGCCAATACGTATGAAATCGTATCGAATCCACCACCATTATATTGAGGATCGACCATCATGCCTAAAAAACCAAGTTCAGCCATTTGTTTGACTTCATCTTTAGGAAATATCATGTCACGATCTCGATCAATAACACCGGTTTTTAAAACACTCTGAGCAAAGCTCCTAGCCATGTCCCTAATCATCAGTTGTTCTTCTGAGAATTGAAAATTCATATTGTTATTTTTTAAAAATTTGGATGTACAAACTTAAGATTTTTTTACCTGTTTTTGGATTTTATTGATAATATCTGTAGTGGAAAATCCTTGAACTTCATCAATGATTTTGATAAAACCACCGAGCTTTAGGACTAAATCTCTACCCACAATTTCATCTTCATCATAATCGCCACCTTTGACGAGCACTTTAGGACGAACTAATTTGATGATTTCTAGTGGAGTGTCTTCTGAAAATGGAATAACATAATCTACGAATTCAAGAGAAGCTAATACTGCTACTCTAGAATCCATGGGAATAATAGGTCTGTCAAAACCTTTTAATCTTCTAATAGAAGCATCGTCATTAATCCCTACAACTAAAACATCTCCGATTCTTTTAGCTTCAAATAATGTCTTGATATGTCCTTTATGAAGAATGTCAAAACAACCATTAGTGAAAACAATTTTCTTGCCTTGTTCTTTGAGTTTTTTGAACAAAGAAGCGTATTCGCCTTTTAAGATTTTATTATGATAATTTGTTTGCATTTCGATTTCCTCCTCTATTTCTTAGAAGGATTGATCAAAGCTAATAAAACCAAACTTAACAATCCCATTATAAAGACACCAGAAGTTTGTGTGCCCCATATCATGGTGCCTATTGCGCCACCAATGACTTCATTTATTCCATAAAGTAATAAAATAGCTCTCACTGCTAATGGATATGCTCCGATACCTCCAGGAGTAGCGACCATAGCAAAACCTCCAAAAATTAAACAACCCATCGCAGGTAAAATTCCTAATTGGCTAGTTTCAGTTAAGGCGTAGAACGATATATAAGTCATTAATAAATAACAGCTCCAAAGAACGACAGTAAGAAAAATAAACTGACCGAAGTCTTTCATATATCTGATAGAAATTACTCCTTCCATCAAACCTTTAAACCTAATCTTGAAATTTTTTATTAAATGAGTTAAGCCGTGCTTTCTAATAATGATTGCAGAAAATAAACCTACAGCTACGATTAATACAAGAGGAATGCCGTATTTAATCAGCCAATGCGAAGGCTCTGCTACGACAGCACTATCTTTCTTTGAAAAAGTATCAAAAAGCATCCCTGAAACTTTATCGTATTCTGCTAATAATAGAATCCCCAATAGTATGAAAATACAAATGAGGTCTAATATTCTTTCTACGACCATCGTTCCAATAGATTTCTCTACGGGTACTCCTTCATATTTAGCTAAAATTCCACATCTTGAAACCTCACCTAATCTTGGGATAAAAAGATTGGCAAAAAACATGACGTTGATAGAAAAAAAAGTATTCCAAAATCCAGGATAGTATCCTACTGGTTTTAGCATTAGGCGCCATCTCTGTGCTCTTGCAAAATTGGAAAGGAATCCAAAACTTAATGCTAATAAAAGCCACCAATAATTTGCTCTTTTAAAAGACTCAATAGTTGCATCTATTTGTTCAGAAGTCATTTGGTTAATGAACCAATACACTAATCCCGCACCTAATCCTACAGAAAGAACTAGTTGAATGACATTGCCAATTTTAATTTTCAATACTGTAAGATTATTTAGTCAACTGATTTTGATCGTCGGGAAATACTACTTGAGGCTGATGTATCTTAGCTTCTTCATATTCCATTAGAGCGTATGCAATAATAATAATTTTATCGCCAACAGCAACTTTTCTAGCGGCCGGACCATTCAAACAGATTTGACCAGCACCTCTTTCGCCTTCAATAACATAAGTTTCAAATCTTTCGCCATTGTTTACATTGACAATTTGAACCTTTTCGTGGGGTAAAATTCCTGATGCTTCTAGCAAAGAAACATCAATAGTAATACTCCCAACATAATTAAGGTTGGCTTCCGTGACAGTAGCACGGTGAATTTTAGACCTAAATACGTGTAAAAGCATCGTTTGCAAAAATAATAATTTTAAAATAAGAGGTTGTCTATAAGTCTGATGTTTCCAACATAAACTGCTAGTATACCTAAGTTTTTACCTGTAACATTCCACTCCGATAGTGAGTTAAGCGTTTGACTATCAACGATATCCAAGTAATCTACTTGTATGTTCTCGATGGAGTTTAACTTGTCGATATAACTTTTCTTTAATATAGGAAGGTCTGTTTTTTGGTAAGAATCTTTGATTTCTTGAAGAGTAATGTACAAATTTAATGAGATTTCTCTTTCTTTTTGACTTAATCTTCGGTTTCTTGAACTCACAGCCAGACCATCATCTTCTCTAACAGTATTACATTTGAAAAGTTGAATATTTTGATCCATTTGTTCAATAAGCTTCTCGATCACCATAACTTGCTGATAGTCTTTAACTCCAAAATAAACTTGATCGGGCTGTACTAAATTAAATAGAATGTAAACTATTTCTATCACTCCGTCAAAGTGCCCAGGTCTCTTTTGTCCTTCCAATAAAGAATTTAACTCTCCTATATCTAATGTATAAGGCTGATAATTAGTATCAGGATAAACTTCATTTTCTGATGGTACAAATACTGCATCGCATTTGTGTTCAATCAATAGCTCTAAATCTTGATCGAGAGTAACAGGATAATGGAGAAAGTCATTTGGATTATTAAACTGAGTAGGATTGACAAAAATGCTCGCAATTACAATATCTGAATGCTCATGAGCGGTGTCTATTAAGCTCATATGACCCTGATGTAATGCGCCCATTGTTGGAACAAATCCAATAGTCTTATTTTGATTTTTAATGAATTCACGGTATTTGGTGAGTTCGTTTCTGGTATATAGTATCTCCAAAGTTGAATTTTAATATCTTACAAAAATAACTACATTATATTTAACTATTAAATAAGTCAGAAATTTCGTACTTTTGTGCTTTGATAAAATCTTATCAAAGATATAAATAGGTTCCCAAAAATATGGATAGGAAAAAAGTTTTATTGGTGTCCCAAGAATTGGACCCATATTTAGTTTTGACTGAAATAGGTAATGTCGTAAAAAAAATTGCACCATTTGTACATGACAATGGATTAGAAGTAAGAGTTTTAATGCCAAAATTTGGAGTAATCAACGAAAGAAGAAACAGATTGCATGAAGTAGTAAGGCTTTCAGGTATTAATATTATTATTGATGATGAAGATCATCCATTAATTATTAAGGTGGCTTCTTTGCCAGGTGCAAGAATACAAATTTATTTTTTAGATAATGAAGATTTCTTCAAGAGAAAACAAGTTTTCAGAGATGATAACGAAGTTTTTTTCGAAGATAACATTGATAGAATGGTTTTCTTCTCTAAAGGAGTTCTAGAAACTGTTAAGAAATTTGGTTGGTCTCCTGATATTATGCATTTGCATGGATGGATGTCTAGCTTAATTCCTATGTATTTAAAAACAGTCTATGCTAAAGATCCTGTTTTTGATAAGACTAAAGTTGTATTTAGTAATTATGGAGAAGAGTTTCCTGAAAAATTAGATGAATCTTTTTTACTTAAAGCTAGAATTTCAGATGATATTACTGATGAAGCTATGCAAGTATTAAGTGGGTTAGATCATTTAAGCTTGAATAAATCAGCAATTTCAAATTCAGATGCAGTAGTTTGGGCATTACCTGAAACAGCTCAAAGAGCAGAATTAGAAGAAGTAGCAAAAGGAAAAGTAGAATTGGAAATCCATGAAGATTTGGATATAGCTCCTACTTATCTAGAGTTTTACAATAAATTACTATCAGAGAACGATATATAGTAGATGAAAAAAAATCTTGTCGCCATCAGCTTATTAGCTATTTTGGTTTCATTCAATGCATGTAAAAAGGATAATGGTTTTGGTAGTGATTTACTACCAGGTGAAAATCCTTTAAGTTTAAATTTCGACGATAGTACAGTTTTGACCGTTTCTTCTAAATTTGAAGATCCATTAAGAACAGACAGGCTGTTATTCAATTATCTTGGACATACAGATCATCCTGTCTTTGGTCAATCAACTGCAAATACTTCTGTACAGTTTGGATTGCCTTCTGATTACGATACATCTTTGGCACCTTTTACTGTAAAGGATGTGAGTATGTATCTTTTTTATGACGGTTGGGTAGGGGATACAACACAGCCTGTGACTTTCTCGATTCATACTTTGACATCTCCAGCAAATACATCGATTATTTATAATTCTGACTTTGTTCCTAATTATAATAGTGAGATTATTGGAGAAGTTTCTAATTATTTGATTAAACCGAATACACCGCAAAAAATTAGAGAATCAGACACTCTGATGCTTAAAGGGTTGATTAAGTTTCCTTTGGATTTAGAGTATGGAGTTGCAGTGAAGAACTTATTAGAAACAGGTAATATCACTAACGATACTTTATTTAATTCTAGATTTCCAGGACTTTATATTGAGACCTCCTCTGCACAAAAAGGTAAAACAATGATCCAATTGGATTTAACACATTTATCTGGAGGTGTTTATTTAAATATGACGGACAGTAAAGGTGTAGATCAAATATTTATTCTACCGTTTACGTCTTCAGAATTTGTACATACAGGTTTGAAACATGATTACGATGGAACTAGAGTGAATGCTGCTGTTCAAAGTGGTCAGAATCCTATAGATGATAAGCTGTACATTCAATCTCAAGCAGGAGTAAAAACTGAAGTAGTTTTGAATAATATAGAAAGGTTTAAAGGGAAATTGATCAATAAGGCAGTTTTGGAAATCTTTGAAGTAGAAAAACCTTTGACGAATTACTATAGAACATTAAATGTTTTTCCAATCTTAAAAGGAGCAGGTGGTCAAAATGTAGCTATATCTGATTACACTAATAATTTTTACGGACCCACAAAATTGGATACGTTATTGACAGATGTAAATGGAGAAAAATTATATAGATACCAAGTTAATATTACTCGATTAATGAATGATTATGCATTAGGAAAAGTTTCTTTAAGCAGTATTTATTTAACGAACTATCCTGTGTTTGATTTGACACCAAAATTTATAGTAGGAAATAATTCAGTTTTAAGTCAATATATTGAGCCAGCTAGTCTTATTTTTGGCGGTCCAAATTATGTAGATAAAGAAAGAAAAATGAAATTTAAAGTGTGGTACTCAGAAGTATCACAATAATAAAAAATATTAGACGTTTAGTAGAAATATGTGTGGAATAGTAGCTTATATCGGTAGCAAGAAAGCATATCCAATCATCATCAATGGATTGAAGAGATTAGAATATCGTGGATATGATAGTGCTGGAGTCGCATTACTCAATGAAGAGAATGACTTAAATGTTTATAAAAGACAAGGTAAGGTCATCAATTTAGAAGAGTTTGTTAAAAATAAAGATATTGGTGGTAATATTGGAATAGGTCATACACGTTGGGCTACTCACGGAGAAGCAAACCATGTGAACGCTCATCCACATTTCTCAAACGATGGAGATATTGCTATCATCCATAACGGAATTATTGAAAACTATAATGTTTTAAAATCAGAGCTTCAAAGTAGAGGATATCATTTTAATTCAGATACTGATACTGAAGTTTTAGTTCATCTATTTTCTGATATTCAAAAAAAGACAGGTTTCGCATTAGAAGAATGTGTAAGGATAGGATTGAATGAAGTGATAGGTGCATATGCTATAGTAGTAATTTCTAAAGCTGAACCTGATAAATTAATTGCTGCTAAATTAAGTAGCCCAATGGTTATTGGTTATGGCGACGATGAGTTTTTTGTTGCATCTGACGGATCTCCTTTAGTGGAATATACACGTAAGGTGACTTATTTAGAAGATGGACAAATAGCTATCATGGAGTTAGGACAGCCATTACAATTAAAAAGTATTGCTGATAACACGATCCATACAGCTTATATTGACGAGTTAAAGTATAAATTAGAAGAATTAGAAAAAGGTGGTTTCGATCACTTTATGCTAAAAGAAATTTTCGAACAACCTAGAGCTGTTTATGATAGTGTGAGAGGTAGAACTAATCTACAAAAGCATTCGATTACTTTAGGTGGAGTACAAGAATTTGAAAATGCATTCAAGCTTGCAAAAAGAATAGTATTTGTAGCTTGTGGTACATCTTGGCATTCTGCTTTAATAGGAGAGTATCTCATTGAAGATTTAGCTAGAATACCTGTAGAAGTAGAATACGCTAGTGAGTTTAGATATAGAAATCCAATCATTGGTGAAGGTGATATAGTCATTGCAATTTCCCAATCAGGTGAAACTGCAGATACAAAAGCAGCACTAGAATTAGCGAAATCAAAAGGAGCATTTACTTATGGTATTTGTAACGTAGTAGGTTCGGCTATTGCTAGAATGACAGATGCAGGTTCATATACGCATGCAGGTCCTGAAATTGGTGTAGCTTCTACAAAAGCTTTCACTTCTCAAGTGACCATTCTTGCTTTAATGGCTATTCAGTTAGCTGATTTGAGAGGAACTATTTCTAAGTCAAAATTGAATGAGTATATTTCTGAGATTGACGCAATTCCTTCCAAAATTGAAAAGATTCTAGAGCAAAACGAGAAAATTAAGGAAATCAGTAAAGATTTCTATGAGGCACAAAACTTCTTATATTTAGGTAGAGGGTACAATTTCCCAGTAGCTCTAGAAGGCGCTTTAAAACTTAAAGAAATCTCATATATACATGCAGAAGGTTATCCAGCTGCAGAAATGAAACATGGTCCAATTGCTTTGATAGACGAAAATATGCCTGTTTTAGTGATTGCTCCAAGAGCTGCACACTATGAGAAAGTAGTTTCTAACGTTGAAGAAGTTAAATCTAGAAAAGGAAATATTATCTCTGTAGTCACAGAAGGTGATAAAGATATTACAAGATTATCTAACTATGTGATTTACGTACCTGATACAATTGAGTTCTTATCTCCACTTTTGACTGTAATCCCATTACAATTATTATCTTACCATATAGCGGTAATGAGAGATTGTGATGTAGATCAACCAAGAAATCTTGCTAAAAGTGTAACAGTTGAATAAATTTTAAATAACGATATTGAAAGCTGCTAGAGTTTTATCTTTGGCAGCTTTTTTTATTTTTGGAAGATGCGATTACTATTTTATATTAGCTGTTAAAAATATTTTTTATGGATTTGTTTGCGTCTTCAGAGGATGAAAAAAAACTTTTAAATAAAACCCTTCTTTTGATCAACCAATCTGAAGAAATCTCTGATAAGAAAGCTGCAGAAGATAGAATCAATGAATTGAGAGGGATTATCTCTCAACATGACCAACTTTATTACGGTCAATCTAAATCTATTATTTCTGATAAAGATTACGATTTTCTTTTTTCAAGTTTAAAGAAACTAGAAAATGAATATCCTGAGTTTTTTTCAGAAGAATCGCCTACACAAAGATTAGGAGATATCCTTCAAGAAGATTTAAAATCAGTGAAACATTTGAAACCAATGCTTTCATTGGATAACTCTTATAACATTGAAGATCTCAACAAATTCGATAAAAGAGTTAAAGATGGTCTTCCTGACTCTGCACAAATAGAATATGCTGTAGAGTTGAAATATGATGGTTCTAGTATCGCTATTGTTTATGAAAATGATTTATTAGTAAGAGGAGCAACTAGAGGCAATGGTCTTGAAGGAGATGATATCACTGAGAATACAAAAGTCATCAAGGGAGTACCTTTAAAAGTAAATTTCAGCAATTTAGGAATTCACAAAATTGAAGTTAGGGGAGAAGTAGTCATTAACTTAAAAGTTTTCGAACAAATAAATTTTGATAGAGCACAAGAGAATATTCACCTCAGAGAAAAAGGTAAAAGAGAATTAGAGCTTTTTAAAAATCCTAGAAATACTGCGGCTGGATCTTTAAGAATGAAAGACGTGAAAGAAGTCAAAAAGAGGGGTTTAGAAGCTTTTATTTATCAGGTTGGCTATGCCGAAGATATTCAAGGCAATGACGTTACTGATCAAATAAGAGGTCAGCACATTGATTATATCCAACTGTTAGACGATTTAGGTTTTAATACGGGCATTCAGTCAATTGCGAGATTGGATAATATGGATGCTATATCAGATTATTGCTTAGAATGGCAAGATAAAAGAGATACTTATCCAATAGATATTGACGGAATGGTCATTAAATTGAATAGTATTCTTTATCAAAATATGTTGGGTAAGACTGCTCATCATCCTAAATGGGCAATTGCTTATAAATTTAAAGCTAGACAAGCCAGGTCTATACTTAGAAAAGTAGATTATCAAGTGGGTAGAACGGGTGCGATTACTCCCGTGGCAAAAATAGATCCTGTACAGCTCATGGGCGTCGAGATTAGCTCGATTTCACTCCATAATGAAGACTTCATCAAAGACAAGGATATTCTACTCGGAGATACTGTAATCGTAGAGAGAGCAGGGGATGTGATTCCTTATATCATCGGACCAGATATTGAAAAAAGAGACGGCACGCAAGAACCGATTAATTTTCCAGAAAATTGCTCCTCATGCGAACACCACTTAGTGCGATTGATAGACGAAAGTGCGTGGAGATGTATCAATCCTGATTGTCCAGCTCAGATTGAAGAGCGCTTGATTCATTTTGCCTCAGTGAATGCTATGGATATTCAAGGTTTAGGTCAAGAAATTATAAAAACATTTTTGAGAGAAGGATTGATCAATTCTATAACAGATATTTTTCAGTTGGATTCAGAAAAGATATTGACAATAGAAGGGTTTAAGCAGAAATCTGTAAACAATCTTAAAAATTCCATAGAGCAATCTAAGAAAAATGAATCTTGGAGATTATTAACAGGTTTAGGAATTAGACATATTGGCGTCACTACAGCTAAAATGTTAACCCGGGAAGTGGAATACTTAACGGATTTCAAAAACTGGGAGATGGAAGAATATTTGCAATTAAAGGATGTCGGACCTAAAGTCGCCCTAAGTTTATTTGATTTCTTTCATGATGATTTCAATATCCAATTAATAGAAAACCTAGCAGCATTAGGAGTGAATATTAAAAGTGAAGAACTGAAACTAAATTCAGAAAAATTAAAAGACTTAACCTTTTTATTTACTGGTACGATGCCATCTTTATCCAGAGATGAGGGTAAGAATTTAGTAGAATTGAATGGAGGTAAAATTCTTTCAAGTGTAAGCTCCAATTTAAATTATTTGGTAGCAGGGGAAAAAGCGGGTTCAAAATTAACAAAAGCAGAAAAAATATCATCGATTCAAATAATTGATGAAACAGAATTTTTAGAAATGATATCTTAGCGAAATGTTTAGTATAAATAAATACATAGTCATTCTTTTAGCATCAATTGTACTGAACTCTTGTAATCTAAATGATTTTGATTATTCTCAATATCGAACTGTCAATCAGCAGAGATTTAATTATTCTGATACTTTAAAATATGAGTTTTTACCTGCTATAGACAGTAGCTATAATTTATTTTTATCCGTACGGTATTCTGATTTATATGAATTCAGCAACCTATGGTTAAAAATTAAAGATGAAACGAAAACAGTGAGAGTAGAAATTCCTCTTTTTGATAAAACAGGAAAACCTTTAGGGAATTGCACAGGAGGTATATGTACAAAAACAATATTTTGGAAAACTCAAGCTTTCAATCAAGATACTGTAAGATGGGAAGTGGTTCAGAATATGAGAAAAAATCCTTTGGAGTCTATATCTGAAGTAGGTATTATTGTTAAAAATAGAAATTAATAATATTCTAAATCTAGAATTTTCACTCTATTTTCGTATCCAGCTTCAATATTAGAAATGATACAAGTGCCGTCTTTTTTAATTTTTTGAGGATTGAATAACTCAGAAGCTAACCAAACTCCATTTGGCCATTTGATTACTCTTAAATAGCCATCTTCAACATGTACTTTAGTTACGTATAATGTATTGATACCTGTAGTATTATTGTAATATTCAACATCAGCGGTATATACGCCATCTTTAATTTTCCTAGTTTCTGCTATAGTGTCATTTATCTGTGGAATATATGACTTTGGACCAGCATCTTCAATATAATTGGTATTGTCTTTTTCTACAACGATGTCGTCTATGTTGTTTTGAGACTTGCTTTTACACGACAATGTAATGGTGACAAGTAGAAAAAAGTATATTAGATGCTTAATGTCAATATGCATAGTGGAACAGTTGGGAAGTGAATTTATGTATTTATTATGAATTATCTACATTTTTTTGAAGTGTCTTTGCTCTTAAATCTTCTCCATAAGGATTCCAACCTGGTGAATGAATTAAAAATCCAATTTTGTGCTTGAAAGTTTTAGCATTTTTGACATCCTTCACTAGGTCTCTAAACTCGTGAAAAGTAATCTGTAATAGATTATAAGAATTAATGTTTGTAGTAATTCCATAATGCGGAGTATCTTTTTCTACCTGAAAAGTTCCAAATAATTTATCCCAAATAATAAATATTCCTCCATAGTTTTTATCTAAATATATGATGTCACTTCCATGATGTACTCTATGATGAGAAGGAGTATTCATAAAAGATTCAAATATTCCTAATCTATTGACTAATTCTGTATGTAGTAAGAATTGATAAATTAAACTGATCTGCATGCATGTCAAAATCATCAACGGATGAAACCCTAATAATGGCATCCATATCCACCATACTTTTTTGTATAAATATTCTTTGGGACTTTGTCTTAAAGCTGTAGAAAAATTATACTCTACTGATGAATGATGATTGATATGAGCCGTCCAAAGAAGTCTGATTTCATGACTTAATCTATGGTGCCAATAGAAAACAAAATCATCTGCTAAAAAACATAATATCCAAACCCACCAATGTGACTTATGCCAACTTAAATCCAGAAATCCTTCCATGGTTGCAGGACCCAACTGATCTAATATTCTAAACTGATACAACCATATAAAAAATCCAATTGCAACCGCTTTTACGCCTATGTCAACTATCACAGAAACTAAGCCCATGCCTATGCTTGAAGCAGCCTGTCTGTAATCCATGTCTAACTTTCTTCTTCTTCTAAAATACCATTCGGCAAGTATTAGAATAATGAATCCAGGTATAGCATAAGATACGGGATCGTTAAAGTCAAGTGGATTGAAGAGGTTCAAAATCAATGGGTTTTGTTATAAACAAAAAGGCAGTCTAATTTATGAAAAATTAGACTGCCTTTTATTATTTAGAGATTATATTTTAGTTGAATCCTAAAAGATCTACTTCAAAAATAAGTGTTTCATTAGGCTCGATTCCTCCTCTTGGTTCTCCTTGCTCACCATAAGCAAGATTAGAAGGAATATAGAATTTGAATTTTGATCCAACTTTCATTAACTGAATACCTTCTGTCCATCCTGGAATGACTTGGTTTAAACCAAATTCTACTGGCTCACCTCTATCTACTGAAGAATCAAAAGTAGTACCATCGATATGTGTACCTACATAATGAACATTTACAGTACTGTTCTCGTTGGGTTGTGGTCCATCACCTTCTTTAATGATTTCATACTGAAGTCCAGTAGCAGTTGTTTTAATATTTGGTTTTTTAGCATTTTCATCTAAAAATGTTCTCTCATCCATTGATGCACCTTTCTCAATGTTCTTTTGAATCATTTTTTGGACTTCTTTTTTCTCGTATTCTGCAAAAAGATTTTGAATGTCTTCATCTTTCATATCGAATTTATCTAAATATTCATTTTGCACTCCAGCAAAAAATAAATCTAAATTGATTAAAGAATCTAAACCGTTTCCTTTGTGTTGTTTAGCAGCCAAACCACCTAATGCATAGCTAATAGAGTCCATGTCGTTAGAGAGTTTGACAGTTACTGGTTTAGAGTGGTCATTTTTGCAAGAGATAGAAAGAGTAGTGAAAGCTACTATCAATGCTGCACCTAAAAGTTTTGTAATAATTCTAGAGTTTTTCATATTATAATTTGATGCGCCAAAGATACATTTTTGTTATCAATTCACATATCCACTATTAGAAATCTAACATTTATTGATATTTCTCTTAAAGAATACAATTGTATTTCAGTAAACGTTACTCTAATCTCATGAATATTTAATATTTTTAAATATAGCTTTATTTATAATTCCTATAAAACACTGATAATTAGTAAGTTAAGGAATGGGTTAATTGTTTTTAGTTAATTATTTTCTTGTTTACTTATTTTATATACGTTTAATTAATACAATTTTAATGAAAGGCTCGCTCTTAAATATCTTATCTTTGCACAATTAATTTTTTATCGTGAAGTATATTTTAAAGGTTTTATTTTCTGCAATTTTTATACTAAATGTCTCCAATCATTTAGATGCTGCAACCATTAAAGGAAGTGTCACTGATGCTACATATAAGGATCCACTTATAGGTGCTAGTGTTGTTGCAAAGAATGGAATAGGTACAACTACAGATATTGACGGGAATTACAAGCTAGAATTGAGTGCTGGTGAGTATGTGATTTCTTTTAATTATATAGGGTATCATAAAGTAGAAAAAAACGTTGTTATTTCTGAAAATGAAACAAAGACTATTAATGTTGCTTTACAAGAAGCTATAGAATCGACTTCGGAAATAGTAGTAACTGGTAGTATTTTTGAAAAGAGAGCAAGTGAAGAAGTGGTTTCTATCGAGGTGATTCGTCCTGAATTTATAAATGCGATTAACCCTGTTAGATTTGATGATGTAGCTAGAAGAGTTACTGGATTAAACGTTATCGATGGTCAAGCCAATATTCGATCGGGTTCCGGTTGGTCTTACGGCGTAGGAAGTAGAGTGATGGTCATTGTTGATGGTCAGCCATTCCTTTCTCCTGATAAATTTGATGTGAAATGGGATTTTATTCCAATTGAAAATATAGCACAAGTAGAAGTTTTGAAAGGAGCTTCGTCTGTATTATATGGTTCTTCTGCGATGAATGGTACAATTAATATTCAAACTATTAAGCCAACGTCTACTCCTCAAAATAAATTAGTAACATATACTTCTTTTATAGGTAATCCAAAAAGAAAAGAGACCAAATGGTGGAGATCTCCAAGAATGACTAATGGAGTATATTTTTCTAGAGCTCATAAAGTTTCCGATAAATTCGAATACGTAGTAGGAGCAAGTATGTACAATGCTCAAAGACAATATAAAGGTATCGATGAGAAATTAGCTCGTGTTAATTTTAGTTTGAGATGGAATAAAAATGAAACTCTATTATGGGGAGTCAAAGGAAACTTTATTAATAGTAAAGAAAATGATATTTTCTGGTGGGAAAATAGCAAACGCGGAGCATTGCGTCCTGGTGCAGATAATGAAGTTGACAACGTAAGAGTCCTCATTGATCCTTTCTTAATAAAATACGGTAAAAGAGGAATCAAACATGATTTCAAAAACAGAATCTATATCCTCAAGCAAGAGTATTCCAAGAAGCCGATATACATGATCAATAATGACTACCAATTATCTAAAAAATACGATAGAGATTGGAGTTTAGTTGGTGGATTTAATGCGATGACTTTAATAGTCAACGATGCGGGTTCTTTTGGAGAGCTTTTGTCAGCAAATTTCATTGCAGGATATGCTCAAGTGGAGAAGAAATGGAATAAAGTTTCTGCTGTTGTAGGTAACAGATTAGAAATGTTCAGAATTCAAAATAAAGTAGGATTAGCTGCAGCACCTATTTATAATAAAAACAAAGAAAGAGTTTTTGCTTCACCTGGAAATTGGAGAGTAGGAGCAAATTATAATCCTATCAAAAATTCTTTCGTAAGATTCAATTGGGGGCAAGCATTCCGTTTCCCATCATTAGCAGAAAGATATGCTACTGCTGATATTGCAGACGTGAATATATACCCTAACCCAAACTTAAGTCCTGAATATGGTTGGACGAGTGAAATAGGTTTTGAACAGAAATTTGCAACGAAATCTAAAAGATTTACAGGTTCATTTGATGTAGCTTTCTTTTGGCAAGAATACAATGACTTGGTAGAGTTTTTATTTGATATCTATATTCCAGATTCTATTGCTCAATCAGGTAATCCTTATGATCCATTTAATTATATGGGTTTCAGAACAGTAAATATTTCCAAAGCTAGAATTGCTGGTTATGAAGTGACATGGAAAAGCTCTGTGAATGTTAATCAGCATGTTTTTAGAGCTAATGCAGGTTATAGCTACTCTTATCCTGTGGAGTTAAATAATGAAGAAAGCGGTAATGTTAAAGGTGTAGGTGAATATCTTAAAAAACTATTCCAATCTAATTTTAAAACTGCAGAGAAATTAGACGGTACTCCTCAAATGGAAAATGTACTGAAATATAGAAATAGACACTTGTTGACAGCAGATTTTGAATGGTCTTTTAAAGGAATTACACTTGGAGCTGATGTTAGATATTACAGCTTTATGGAGAAAATGGATGATATCTTTAATCTCTACATTACTGAACTTGATGAATATAGAGTGAGTCAGAACTTCAAAGGAGATGTAGTCATAGGAGCTAGAGCTTTCTATCAAATCAATTCTAAACACAATATTGGTTTAATTATAAAGAACTTGAGCAACCACGAATATTACCAAAGACCTCCAAAATTAGAATCACCAATTAATTATACTTTGCAGTATAGATTAGAGTTCTAATCCATAGAAAATAAAAATAAAAAAGTCGACCAATTGGTCGACTTTTTTGTTGGGGTTGTTTTGATTTAAAGTTCTGCTTTTAAATATTTTCCTGTGATTGATTTTTTTGATTGAGCTATCTTTTCTGGTGTGCCTTGAGCCACTATCATCCCTCCGTTTCTTCCTCCTTCTGGACCTATGTCTATCACATAATCTGCAACTTTGATGACATCCAAATTGTGCTCAATGACAACCATTGTATTACCTCTATTCACTAGTTTTTGTAAGACTTCTAATAGAATTCTGATGTCTTCGAAATGCAATCCTGTTGTAGGTTCGTCTAAAATGTAAAATGTTCTTCCAGTATCTTTTTTAGAAAGTTCTTCTGCAAGCTTCACTCTTTGAGCTTCACCACCAGAAAGGGTAGTAGCTTGTTGACCTAATTTGATATATCCTAAACCAACATCTACTAAAGTATTAAGCCTTCGGCTAATAGAAGGTATAGCTTCAAAGAAAACAGATGCCTCAGTAATAGTCATATCTAGTACTTGAAAGATGTTTTTGCCTTTGTATTTAATCTCTAATGTTTCTCTATTGTATCTCTTACCTTGACATCTTGGACATTCTACATACACATTCGGTAAGAAATTCATTTCAATGACTTTCATTCCTCCACCTTGACATTCTTCGCAACGTCCACCTTTTACATTAAAGGAAAAGCGACCTTGTTTATAGCCTCTAATTTGAGATTCAGGAATCTGTGCATATAATGCGCGAATTGGATCAAAAAGTCCAGTATAAGTTGCAGGATTAGATCTTGGAGTTCGACCTATTGGAGATTGATCTATTTCAATTACTTTATCTATATTATCTAAACCTTCAATAGATTTATAAGGAAGTGGATTGTTTGGAGATCGATAAATGTGTTGATTCAGAATTGGATATAAAGTGTCGTTAATTAAAGTGGATTTGCCACTGCCTGATACTCCACTTATACATACAAAAGTACCCAAAGGTATTTTTAAATCTACATTTTTGAGATTATTACCAGTAGCACCTTTCATGATTATAAAATCTCCATTTCCTTTCCTTCTTTCTTTAGGAATTTCTATCTTTTGAATTCCATTGAGATATTCGGAAGTGACAGATTTGAACTTCATAAATTCTTCAGCAGTTCCTTCAGCTACAATTTCCCCACCATGCTCTCCAGCTCCTGGACCTAAGTCTATAATGTAATCAGCTGCGAGCATGATATCTTTATCATGTTCTACTACTATAACTGTATTTCCGATTTCTGTAAGATTTTTTAAAGATTTTATCAGTCTATCGTTGTCTCTCTGATGCAATCCGATACTAGGTTCATCTAAGATATAAGTGATGCCCATTAGTTGAGAGCCTATCTGTGTAGCTAGACGTATTCTTTGACTTTCTCCACCGGATAAAGAACCTGTAGTACGATTTAATGATAAATAGCCCAAGCCCACCTCTAATAAAAAATGTGTTCTTTCTTTAAGTTCTTTTAGAATATCTTTTGCAATAATCGCTTGATTATCTTTAAAATAATCAGAGAGATCTTCTATCCAAGTATAAAAATCTGTCAAGTCTTTGAGTGCTACTTCTCCAATATGTAAATGGTCGATTTTAAAAGCTAGAGATTCTTTTCTCAGTCTATAGCCTTCACAACTCGAGCATTTATAATCACTGATATAATTAGAAGACCAGTTTTTTAAAGCATCTGAAGATTCATCGTTGTAATTTCTCTCAACTTGGGTAGCTATCCCTTCAAATTTTAAAGAGTATTTCGTTTTTATAGATTCATCAGCTTCAATCTCAGTTTCTTGAAGCGTACCATGCATTAATACTTTTATACTTTCCGGAGATAAGTTTTTGATAGGAGTTTTGATATCATCTTTATGATAATGAATCAGTTCCTTAACTATTTTAAAAGTATTGTTATTCTTAAAAGGACCTAATGCTACAATTCCACCTTCTTCAATAGATAAGTCATCGTTTGGAATAATTTTAGAAATATCTGCTTTTTTCTCAACTCCCAAACCCTTACAAGTAGGACAAGCGCCATAAGGAGAGTTGAAGGAGAAAGTATTTGGTGAAGGTTCTTCGTAAGAGATTCCTGTAGTGGGACAAATGAATTGTTTACTAAAAGTTTCAACTTTCTTGGTTTTCCAATCTTCAATAAAAATCAAATCATTTCCTAATTGCAAAGCAGTCTGAATAGATGATCTTAATCTCTGTAATTCCTTTTCTGAAATTTTTAAACGATCTACTACTAATTCAATATCATGAATCTTGTATCGGTCGAGTTGAAGTTTTGGAGTAATTTCTATGATTTCTCCATCCACTCTAACTTTTAAATATCCTTTTTTAGTCAGGTCTTGAAAAAGCTCTCTATAATGTCCTTTTCTACCTCTAATTAAAGGAGCTAAAATGCTAATGGATTTGTTTTGGTACTGTTGAAATAGATGATCGATGATTTGCTCTTCAGAGAATCTCACCATTCTTTCTCCAGTGTTGTAGGAGTAAGCTTCCCCTAATCGAGCATATAATAAACGCAAAAAATCGTATAATTCTGTGGTCGTGCCTACAGTAGATCTAGGATTTCTATTAGTGGTTTTCTGTTCAATAGATATGACGGGACTTAATCCTGTGATTTGCTCAACATCTGGTCTTTCTATACTTCCAATAAATTGTCTTGCATAGTTAGAAAGACTTTCCATATACCTTCTTTGACCTTCTGCAAAAATAGTGTCGAATGCTAAAGATGATTTTCCGCTACCACTCAAACCTGTAATCACAGTCATTTGATTTCTTGGAATCTTAAGCTGTATATTTTTAAGATTATGCTCTCTTGCTCCTGATATTTCTATATATTCTATTTCACCATCTACAAGAGCTGGCAATTCATAGCTTGAATCCATAAGATAGGGATTTGTACGTGTCAATTAATTCTTGTTAGACATTAATTGTTGGATAGAATAATCTTGAATTTTTTGTTTGATGTCTTTTAGAACTTCATCTACTTTCTGATGGATTGGTCCTTCAATACTAGAACGAGTTTCTTCTATTTGTAATAAAAACTTAGCGTGTAAATCTTTTTTGAAACTATCTATTTTGTAAGAATACTCCAGAAATATCCTTTTGCCTTCATCTTCAGCATAAGGTTGATTTTGTATTAAATCCTCCATCAACTCTAAAAATTTATCCTTGCTAATTTTTAAAGTGCCTATAGTAGTATATAAAATTTGTTCGTAAAAGTGATTCATTGATTATATTCTAAGTATAAAATTACCAATTTTAAAAGGAATTATGTGGAATGCAAAACTGAAAAAAGCTAATTAAAGGTTAAAATGAATTGGATTCTCAATCTTTTAATTTTTAAACCTCTAACATCCCCGTTTTAAGTTAAAGTACAACTATAATCCCTGAATATTGTTTCAATGTATAGGAGTATAATTTATTTATAAAAAATAGAAGGTCGATTTTTATCTTCTTTAACACTAAATCCGTAGGATATAACTATTTTAGCAAGGCATGTCAGATTCATTAATTGTTACACCCAAATTTAAAAATTGGTTTTTTTTACAACCTAATGAAGCTATTGTGCAATCTCTTCATGAAGAATTGAATATTCATATTTCAATTTGTAGAATCTTAGTATTGAGAGGAGTGAAGAATAAAGAAGATGCCGAGCGTTTTTTCAATCCTTCTTTAGCAGATTTACATGATCCTTTTTTAATGAAGGACATGGACATTGCAGTCGAGCGAATTCACCAAGCTATTTTAAAGAAAGAGAAAATTCTGATTTATGGAGATTATGATGTGGATGGTATTACTGCTGTTTCCATGTTGTATACTTTCTTCAGAAACTTCTATGATAATATTTCTTTTTATGTTCCGGATAGAAATAAAGAAGGATGCGGGATCTCTTATGAAGGAATTGATTTTGCAAGAGAAGATTCTTGTAAATTAATTATTGCTTTAGATTGTGGAGTTAAAGATCACGATAAAGTGAGCTATGCTAGAAAAAACGGAGTGGAGATTATTATTTGTGACCATCATCTTCCTGATTTGACTTTGCCATCGGCAGTAGCTGTTTTAGATCCTAAAAGACCAGATTGTAATTATCCTTTCAAAGAATTGAGTGGTTGTGGTGTAGGTTTTAAATTATTGCAAGCTTATACTCAAAGATATCCGCAAGAAAATTCTCAAGTTGAAAATTTATTAGACTTTGTAGTAGTAAGTATTGCTGCAGATACTGTCTCTGTCACTGGTGAAAATAGAATTTTGGCTCACCATGGCATGAAACTCATCAATGGAAAAACAAGAGTAGGATTTAAAGCGATTTTGGATATCGTCAATTCTAGAAAAAAGTTAGAGTTGATGGATTTGGTGTTTACGATTAGTCCACGAATTAATGCTGCCGGAAGAATTCTTCATGCTTCTTATGCCGTAGAATTATTAATAGAAAGAGATAAAAAATTCGCAAAAATTAAAGCGCAATTAATTCACGATAATAATTCAGATCGTCAAGTAATTGACAAAGATATTACCACTTCTGCTTTAGATATTATCGAAGATGATGATTACGTAGATAAAAAAGCCATTGTCATCTATCAACCGGATTGGCATCAAGGTGTGATTGCGATTGTAGCATCTAGACTGGTAGAGCAATTTCACAAACCTACTTTGATTTTGACAGAATCTAATGGTTTGGTAGTAGGTTCAGGAAGATCTGTTCCTGGATTTGATTTGCATGAAGCGATAAATGCTTGTAGCGAATATGTGATTCAATTTGGCGGACATAAATATGCTGCCGGATTGAGTATGGAAAAACAATATGTAGAAGAGTTTATAGAAGCATTTGAAAATATTGTAGAAGAACGAATTTTAGAAGAACAATTAGAGCCGAAAATTGAAATTGATGCAATTGTAGAATTAGATGATATCAATGAAGAGTTTTACAGTTGGATAGAAAAAATGGCTCCTTTTGGAAGTGGGAACCATAAGCCAATATTTGTCACAAAAGATGTAAAAGATACTGGTAATAATGGTTTTGTAGGAAAATCTCACCTCAAATTACATGTGTCTAAATTTGGTCAAGCTCCAAAATCAGGTATAGGATTTGGCATGTGGGATTATATACCATATTTGAGAAATAAAGGAGTTTTTGACATTTGCTATCAGATGTACATGAATGAGTGGAATGGTCAAAAAAATATAGAAATTAGACTTAAAGATTTGAAATAGCGTGATATTAAGATCAGAAAAACTTGTAAAAACTTACAATCGTCGTACTGTCGTCAATGAAGTTTCTATAGAGGTACATCAAGGAGAAATTGTAGGACTTCTAGGTCCCAATGGTGCAGGGAAAACGACCTCTTTCTATATGATTACAGGATTATTGACTCCTGATAAAGGAAAGATATTTCTCGATCAAAAGAATATTTCTAAGATGCCTATGTATAAAAGGTCTCAATTAGGAATCAGTTATTTGCCACAAGAGAACTCCGTATTTAGAAGTTTAAGTGTAGAAGATAATATCAAAGCTATTTTGGAATTTACACCACTTACAAAGGCTCAACAAAGAGATAGATTAGAGCAATTACTAGATGAGTTTAGCCTGAAACACGTGAGGAAAAATCTTGGAAAAGTACTTTCTGGAGGAGAGCGCCGTAGAACTGAAATTGCTCGAGCTTTGGCTCCTGAACCTAAGTTTATATTACTCGATGAACCTTTTGCTGGAATAGATCCTATCGCAGTAGAAGATATTCAAGCTATTGTAGCAGATTTGAAAAACAGAAATATCGGTATTTTAATCACTGATCACAATGTGCAAGAAACATTGTCCATCACTGATAGAGCCTATCTTTTATTTGAAGGTAAAATTTTGATGCAAGGTTCAGCAGAAGAGTTGGCAGCAGACCCTACAGTGAGAAAAGTGTATTTAGGTCAGAACTTCGAATTGAGGAAAAAAATCGTCAATAATTTATAAAGTATTCGTTAGAATAAAGCTTTTCTGTCTTCAATTTATAATTCTAGCTCTTTTTGTTAAATGTTGGACATTAAATGGCTTTAAAATCCACCGTCTCAGACTTTTGTCTATAAGATTATTTGTATTTATACTGCTTGAAGTGGATATTTGTAAAATATAAATCTCGGATATGAATTTTCAAAATCTTTTGTGGTCTTTAGAATCGGGAATCTTAACCATCACAATCAATAGGTCAGACAAATTAAACGCTCTAAATGGCGAAACCGTCACAGAACTCAAAGAAGCTTTCGAAACCGCTCAAACTTTAAAAGGACTTAAAGGTGTGATTCTTACAGGAGCTGGACAAAAAGCTTTCGTAGCAGGTGCAGATATCTCAGAATTTAAAGGATTGAATGTGGAAGAAGCCAAAGCTTTAGCTCAAGCGGGTCAAGATGTGTTTTTCATGATTGAAGAATTGCATGTTCCTGTAATAGCTGTGGTCAACGGATTTGCTTTAGGTGGTGGTTGTGAATTAGCTATGGCTTGTCATATGAGAATAGCAACTACTTATGCGAAATTTGGTCAGCCGGAAGTGAACTTAGGAATTATTGCAGGATACGGTGGTACCCAAAGAATGATACAATATATTGGCAAAGCTCGATCTTTAGAATTGCACTTAACTGCAGATATTATTGATGCAGAAAAAGCATTGGATTGGGGATTAGTGAATTATGTAGAAGTTGAAAAAGAAGCTGCTATCGAAAAAGCAAAATACTTCATTAATAAAATTGGTTCTAAAGGACCTGTTGCGGTTTCTAAAGTGATTCAAGTGACCAATGATTATTTCAAAGAAGGTGTCAATGGCTACGAATCAGAAGTCAATGCTTTCGGTGATATATTCAATTCAGCTGATGTAGAAGAAGGAGTTAACGCATTCTTAGAAAAAAGAAAAGCTAATTTTACTGGCGAATAATATTAAAAATAACAATCTATAGAGAAGTCGTTTTTTATAAAAATGCTACTTCTATTCATCACATAAAACAAAACAACAAATGGAATTCAGAATTGAAAAAGATACTATGGGAGAGGTGAAAGTGCCCGCTCAAGTATATTGGGGTGCACAAACACAACGTTCAATAGAAAATTTTCAAATCGCACAGGATATCAATAAAATGCCTCGCGAAATAATTTTAGCATTTGCATATCTTAAAAAAGCTGCTGCTCTTACTAACTTTGAAGCAGGTGTATTACCAGAAGAAAAGAAAGATTTAATTGCAAAAGTTTGTGACGAAATCTTAGAAGGTCAATTAGCCGATCAATTTCCTTTGGTAGTTTGGCAAACAGGTTCTGGTACGCAAAGTAATATGAACTGTAACGAAGTTATTGCTTACAGAGCTCATGTCTTAAACGGTGGAAAATTAACGGATGAGAAGAAAACCATCAATCCAAATGATGATGTCAATAAATCACAATCATCTAATGACACTTTCCCAACAGCGATGCATATTGCTGCATATAAAATTCTCATCGAGAAAACCATTCCCGGAATCGAGAAATTGAGAAAAACACTTCATGCAAAATCTCAAGAATTCAAACATATCGTAAAAATAGGTCGTACACATTTCATGGACGCGACACCTTTGACTTTAGGTCAAGAGTTTTCAGGTTATGTATCTCAGTTAGATCATGGATTAAGAGCGATTAAAAATACTTTGAGCCACTTATCAGAACTAGCTTTAGGCGGTACTGCAGTAGGTACAGGTATTAATACTCCAGATAATTATGATGTCAATGTTGCAAAACATATTGCTCAATTAACGGGTTTGCCTTTTGTCACTGCTGAAAATAAATTTGAAGCTTTGGCGGCTCATGATGCAATCGTAGAATCACATGGTGCATTGAAAACTGTAGCAGCTTCTCTAATGAAAATCGGTAATGATATTCGTATGCTTTCTTCAGGTCCTAGAGCTGGAATCGGTGAAATTAACATTCCTGATAATGAGCCAGGTTCTTCTATCATGCCAGGTAAGGTCAATCCTACACAATGTGAAGCGATGACTATGGTAGCAGCACAAGTGTTAGGTAATGATGTAGCTATTAATATTGGTGGAATGAGTGGTCATTTCGAATTGAACGTGTACAAGCCAATGATGATTTACAATTTCTTGCATTCTGCTAGATTGATTGCAGATGTTTGCGTAAGCTTCAATGATAAATGTGCAGTAGGAATTGAGCCATTGACAGAAAATATCACTAAGCATGTCAATAATTCGTTGATGTTAGTCACTGCATTAAATCCAAAAATTGGATACTATAATGCTGCAGCTATCGCACAAGATGCACATCATAGAGGCATCACTTTGAAACAAGCTGCTTTGGAATATAAATTGAAAGGTTTGGATTTCGAACACATGACTGAAGCTCAATTTAATGAGTGGGTCGATCCTTTGAAAATGGTAGGAAAAATTTAATATTTTATCTTTAATATTTTAAGTAGGATGTCTTATAGGCATCCTATTTTTTTTGCAAATTATACAAAACGAATAAAAGTTGATTTTTATCTATAATTGAATTTTATGTTTTGTGTATCTTCATTGAATTGTTTATTTTTTTGTTTACTTAGATATTATGCTGAATACTGTTGAAGAACTTGCAGATTATGTTTTAAAATTTGTCAATCAAACCCAAACCAATGTTTTTTTGACGGGTAAAGCTGGTACTGGTAAAACAACTTTACTGAAGAAAATTATTCAATCTACTCATAAAAATACCGTCGTCGCTGCTCCTACAGGTATTGCCGCTCTGAATGCAGGAGGAGTAACTTTACACTCCTTATTCCAATTGCCCTTTGCTACTTTTATTCCAGATGATTACGCTAGACCTATAGCAAATGATTCTGTTCGTTTTGAAAACAGAACGACCCTGAAAAGGCATTTCTCCATGAGAAGAGAAAAAATCAAAGTCCTTAGAAATATGGAACTTCTAATCATTGATGAAGTCAGTATGTTGAGAGTGGATACTTTAGATGCTATTGATTATCAATTGAGAACAATTCGCAGAGATAGTAGACCTTTTGGAAATGTTCAGTTGCTTTTTATTGGAGATTTATTGCAATTACCTCCCGTAGTTAAAAATGTAGAATGGGATGTTTTGAGAGAATATTATCAAGGCGTATTTTTCTTTCATTCTCATGTTTTAGTAGAGCATCCACCTTTATATATAGAATTAGAAAAAATTTATCGCCAAAGTGATCCAGTATTTATAGAAATTCTCAGCCACTTAAGAGTGAATTATATCACTGAAGAAGACGTTGAAGTTCTGAATGAGTATGTCCAACCTAATTTTGATATCAAAGACCATCAAGGATATATTGTATTGACTACTCATAATGGTAGTGCACAGCAAATCAATCAATTAGCACTAGATGAACTTAATGAAGATAGCTTTAAATATAGAGCACAAATAGAGGAGGAGTTTTCTGAAAGAATCTATCCAATAGATGAAATATTGGTTCTGAAAGAAGGCGCTCAAGTGATGTTTGTGAAAAATGACACGGCTTTAGAAAAAAAATATTTCAACGGTAAAATCGGAGTAGTAAGTAGACTTACTAATGACAATATTTATGTGAAATTTCCAGAAGAGAACTTAGAAATTCAAGTGGAAAAGCATACTTGGGAGAATATTAAATATGAAATAGATGATAATACTAAAGGGGTCAAAGAAAATGTAGTTGGAACATTCACTCAATTTCCGCTCAAATTAGCTTGGGCGATTACTGTACATAAAAGTCAAGGATTGACCTTCGATAAAGCTGTGTTGGATATTTCTAATGTGTTTGCTCCCGGTCAAGCATATGTTGCGCTTTCTAGATTAAGAAGTTTAAAAGGATTGGTGTTATTAAAACCCATTCAGTTAAATGGTTTGAAGAATGATAATGACGTGATGCAATTTGCTAAAAACAAAGCTTCACAAGATCGTTTAGGCCCTATTTTAGATGATTCTACTTTGAATTATGTGGCTCAGTCATTATATAAAGCATTCTCTTGGAATGAAATGAGTTATTTATGGAATGCTCATATACGTTCTTATTCTTCTGAAATTACTAAGTCTAAAAAAGGTCAGTTCTTTTCATGGACAGAAGAAAATGTTGCTTCTTTTGATGCTCTGCATTCCAATGCTAAAAAATTTGTATTCCAATTGCAAAAAGCATTTCAAGATGCTTCAATTGATATGGAATACGTGAGAGAGCGATTTGAAAAAGCTTACGATTACTTCTTTCCAATTTTAGATCAGATGTATGATGGGATTTTGATGAATGTTCTCAAGGTTCAAAAAATGAAAAAGATGAAAGCTTTTTTAGAAGAATTGGAAGAAATAGAAGAGGAGCATATCAAAATTATTTTGGGCTTGAAAAAAAACCAACAATTGCTCAAAGTATTAAAAGAAGACCAACCGATTAATAAAATTACTTTACACAATACTTTTGTTGGTCAGTATAAAATCAATAAAATTAATTTGCTTACTGAAAAACTGAAGGAAGAAAGTCAAGAAATTTTAAAAGATCTAGAAGAAGAAGAGGACGATGTGGATGAAATCAAATCCTATCGTAAAAAATCGACTACTAAAAACTCAAAAACTCCTACACATCTCATCACTTTAGAGTTATGGAATCAGCATAAAGATTTGGAGAAAGTAGCTAAAGAAAGAAATCTAAATAAGACGACAATTTTTGGACACCTTACTAAACTAGTCGGAGAGCAACAAGTGAATATTTCAGAATTAATACCTATAAATCAACTCTACGAAATGGATAGTTTGTATACTTCTACTTTGAGTGGATTGTCTTTGAAAGAAATGAAAGAAATAGTAGGAGACACCTATTCATATAATGAATTAAAGCTCTTGATGGTTTATAGAAATCTCATTAGCTAAAAGCATATTGGAGACTGATTTAGAGTTGAAAAGTATTTAGATTGATATCTAAATCAATAGTCGTCCGACTCTCCTGCGCCTAGATTTTGCAGGTGGGTACCAACTCTGTGAAAAAGGCGTAATATCTTCAACTGTTTGACGATTTCTTCTGGCAATAGCACAGAAGAAAGAGGAGTTTTGAAGATGTAGTCTTTAAACAGTAAGTGGGTCACCGAGAAATCCTGCGCGATTTTGGCTGTTGAGCTTGTCGAAATATGCATACTTTTCACTAAAAAAAGTATGAATAAAAAGAAAAATAATCGTAATAATATTTATAAACAAGAGGTTTTAAATTCTTTCAGAATGATAATCTTTCCTGTTCTATCAACATTAGAACATAGTCTAAAAAACTCTTTATTCTAAATGACTAGTTGGGAATTCTATTTGGAGTATAATCAATCAATTCCATAGGAGTGCGACCTTTGTATTCTGGATTTGTAAATTCTCCATAATAAGAAGAATATAAAATACCTCTTAACCCTAAATCTAATTGACGTAAAGTAGTAGGGATTAATCCTAATTTACCATTTTGAGTAGCGTTGCCCATTAATTTGACGAGCCACTTTAGTATAAACATTGGAGTAAAAGAAAAGATAATGAGCACCAAATTTAAATCTTGGATGTCAGCTTCTGGTGCGTACTTCACTATATCATTCAATTTGTAAGTTCCGCCACCTACAGAATAAGAAGGAAATTCTTCATTGCCTGGTAAAAAAACATCGCCAATTCTTTTGATACCTTTTACCGCCTGTTTGCTTAAAGTTGCCATAAGAAATAAAAGTATAAATTTTTATCTGTAAGGAAATGCTTTTAGTCAAGTAATTTTAGGTCTCCATACAATTTATGCAGTATATCAAATTTTTCAAACTCAACATTTAAAGGCATTTCCTATCGCTTCACTTAATTTTTGTTGAGTTAAAGTATTGTTAGTGTTAATTCTTAAAATATCGTAAAAATACTGCTTTTTAGAACTGTTCTAAATAAAGAGAGGAGATTGTAAATAATTTTTATTTTTAGAATATAATTTTCTTTGATTCTAATTATAAGTCATTGATTAGTAGAGGTTAGTCATTAGTTCATCTCTCTTTTTGTATGCTTATGTAATTCATAATAATCCCTATATGTGATTTTCATCTTCTTTATTTAGAATCATTCTATTGATTTACTTTCGCTTAACATTTGTAGTAATGGCTATCACCTTTTAATTTTACAACTAGTAATAGTTTTGACACGGATTTGACAGAACTTTTTCGAAAAAATCTAATACAATTTTCAATAAATGGATAGCAATGCTATAAAATTAGACGCTCAATGTTATCACTGCGGTGATATATGTTTGGGACATCCTATCCATTTCGACGAAAAAGATTTTTGTTGTGAAGGTTGCAAAACGGTTTATTCTATTTTGAATAAAAGTGATTTGTGTGAGTATTATGATTTGAATGCTGCGCCGGGCGCTTCTCAACGTAAACGATACAGAAAAGATAAGTTTGAATTTTTAGAGCTTGCTGAAGTTCAACAAAAATTAATTCAATACAAAGATGCTGATCAAACTCATTTGATATTCTATTTGCCTCAAATGCATTGTAGCAGCTGTCTATGGTTATTAGAAAATATTCATCACGTCAATTCTAGTATTTTATCTTCTAGAGTCAATTTTGGTAAAAAGGAAATCTTTATCAGTTTTGACAATTCAAAAGCTACTCTTAGGTCTGTCGTAGAAACTCTTGCAGATATTGGCTACGAACCTCATATCAGTTTGGATCAACTAGATGCCAAACAAACATTAGGAACTAATAGAACTCGATGGTATAAAATTGGCGTTGCAGGATTCTGTTTGAGCAATATCTCCATGATGAGCTTTTCTGAGTATTTGATTGGTGGAGGTACTTTAGAACCTGAGTTAGCACTTGCGTTTAAAGTATTGTCTATTGCTTTGGCTATTCCTACACTTTTTTATAGTGGAAGTGAGTTTTTTGTGAGTGCCTGGGGTGGATTAAAACATCGATATTTGAATATTGATGCACCTGTTGCTCTAGCTTTAGCTATGACTTTTATACGAAGTCTTTATGAGATTTTTAGTGGTACAGGTTCAGGATACTTAGATAGTATGGCTGGAATTATCTTCTTTATGTTGATAGGCAGATGGTTGCAGGATAGAACCTATCAAGCAGTATCTTTTGATAGAGATTTTAAATCATTTTTTCCAATTGCAGTCAATGTCATTAAAGACGGCAAATCTATACCAGTTACCGTCGATAAATTACGTCCAGATGATGTTTTTCAAATTCATCATCAAGAAATTATACCTGTAGATGCTATCCTTTCTAAAGGAAATGCCTTAATTGACTATAGTTTTGTCAGTGGAGAAAGTGCTCCCGTAAATGTATCTAAAGGAGAAATCGTCTATGCAGGTGGCAAACAAACGGATGGAAAATTAGAGCTGATTGTAGTGAAGGAGGTTTCTCAAAGCTATTTAACCAATCTGTGGAATAAAGAAATCGATCAAAGTAAACCAGCACTTGAGCATAACTTAATAGACACTATCAGTACTTATTTTACTTATGTAGTTTTTGCAATAGGTATTCTTGCAGGTGGATATTGGTATTGGCAAGGAGAGACAACTTTGATGTGGAATGCGATGACTACTATATTGATTGTGGCTTGTCCGTGTGCATTATTATTGAGTAGCAATTTTACAAATGGGAATATTCTAAGAATCTTTAGTATCAATAAGTTTTATTTGAGATCTCCAGAAGTGATTGAGAAAATGGCTAAGATTTCTCATATTGTTTTTGACAAAACAGGTACTTTGACTCAGCATAGAAAAAGTAAAATTACTTATCAAGGTCAAATTTTAAATAGAGAAGAACAAGAACATCTCGCTAATATACTTTCTCAAGCAAATCATCCTGCAACAAGAGCTATCTGTGATTATTTAGAAATATCAGAAGCGCATGAGGTGAAAAATTACAAATTGACAGAAGGTCAAGGAGTAGAAGCTTGGATAGACGAGTATTATTATAAATTAGGCTCGCCAGCATTTGTAGGTAAAACATTTGTAAATCTAAGTGGAAGCCAAGTATGTATATCGAAAGATGGAGAGTTTAAAGGAGTTTTTCAAGTCTCTAATGTTTACCGTTTTGGGATATTCGATTTGATACAAAAATTGAATCATAAATTTAAATTATCGGTTATTTCTGGAGATAATGATTCTGAAGCAGCAGTTTTAAATAACTTTTTTAGCAACAAAGAATCTATCCTTTTCCATCAGAAGCCACAAGATAAAATGGACTATATCCAACATTTACAATCTAATGTTACAGATAAAGTGATGATGATTGGTGATGGTTTGAATGATGCAGGAGCCTTATTACAAAGTGATATTGGTATAGCTGTAACTGATAGTGATAATACCTTTACGCCTGCTTCTGACGGCATAATTGATGCCAATAAATTAGCAATTCTCGATAAGTTTTTGTTATTTGCGAAAGATGGATATAGAATTATAGGAGTAAGTTTCTTAATCTCTATTATCTACAATGTGATAGGAATATATTTTGCTGTTCAAGGTATTTTATCACCATTTATTGCTGCAATATTGATGCCTAGTAGTTCCATCAGTATTGTTTTGATTACGTACGGAATGAGCGAATGGATGGCGAAATATAGAGGCCTAAAATTAACTAATACTCAAAAAGAACCAACGGTATGAGTGTAATGATTATCATTTTAATAATGAGTATTGCCATAGCAGGCGGTTTTTTAGTGGCATTTTTATGGAGTGTTAAAGATGGTCAGTATGATGATGATTTTTCTCCAGCACAAAGAGCTATTTTTGACGATAAAACCAAAATTAAAACCAAAACAAATTCAAATATTTAACCAACCAATTTTATGCAATTAGAAAAGTTCACTTATGACAACAGACTGCCGAAATGGTTCGCTTACGCGACGATTTTTTGGGGTTTTGTAGGGATGTTAATAGGACTGTTAGCTGCTTTACAATTAGCATTTCCAGTTTTCAATTTTAGCGAGTACTTCCCTCATTTGGCTTTTGGCCGTTTAAGACCTGTTCATACCAATGCTGTGATTTTTGCATTCGTAGGAAACGGAATCTTTACAGCTGTTTATTACTCCATGCCTAGATTATTAAAGACTCCAATGTGGAGTGAGAAATTAGGTAGAATTCATTTCTGGGGATGGCAGTTGATTATTGTTGCAGCTGCAGTGACGCTCTTAATGGGCTTTACTCAAGCCAAAGAATACGCTGAAATAGAATGGCCTATTGATATCGCTATCACAATTATTTGGGTACTGTTTGGTGTAAATATGTTTGGAACGATATTGACCAGAAGAGAACGACATTTATATGTTGCGATTTGGTTCTTTATTGGTTCATGGGTGACTGTGGCATTATTACACGTTGTGAACGCTGCAGTAATTCCTGTTGGTTTATTCAAAAGTTATTCTTGGTATGCAGGTGTTCAAGACGCCTTAGTACAGTGGTGGTACGGTCATAATGCGGTAGCATTCTTCTTGACTACTCCATATTTAGGTTTGATGTATTATTTCCTACCTAAAGCAGCTAATCGTCCAATTTATTCTTATAGATTAAGTATTGTACACTTCTGGTCTTTGATTTTCCTTTATATCTGGGCAGGACCTCACCATTTATTATATACAGCTGTTCCTGAGTGGGCACAATCTCTCGGTACAGTTTTCTCCATCATGTTATTATTGCCTAGTTGGGGTGGTATGTTGAATGGTTTATTTACACTTCGTGGTGCTTGGGATAAAGTAAGAGTCGATCCTATTTTGAAATTCTTCGTAGTAGGGGTGACTTGTTACGGTATGAGTACATTTGAAGGCCCGATGATGTCATTGAAAAATGTGAACGCAATTTCACACTACTCTGACTGGACGATTGCTCACGTACATATTGGTGCATTAGGATGGAACGGCTTCATGACATTCGGTATGTTATACTGGTTGATCCCAAAATTATTCAACACTACATTATTCTCTAGAAAATTAGCTTCTACGCATTTCTGGATAGGAACATTAGGTATCATTATTTATGCTATTCCATTATATTTCTCAGCTTTCAGATCTTACTTCATGATGAAGTCATTTACTCCTGAAGGTCAGTTAGAATACCAGTTCATGGATATCGTGAATACAGTTCTACCTTATTATATGTTAAGAGCTTTAGGTGGTTTATTATATCTAAGTGGTGTAGTATTAATGATTTACAACGTTTACAGAACTACTAAGCAAGATGAGTTTGTTGAAACTGAAGAAATGGAAGCTGCTCCTTTGCCTAAAGTATATCATGCACCTAAGAATGCTTTCTGGCACAGTGTGATTGAGCGTAAGCCTATTGTTTTATTGACTTTAAGTTTAATAGTAGTTTCTATTGGTGGTATCGTTGAATTGATTCCTACTTATTTAGTTAAAAGTAATATTCCAACTATTTCTAGTGTGAAACCATACACTCCTTTAGAATTACAAGGAAGAGATATTTATATTAGAGAAGGATGTTACAATTGTCACTCTCAACAAATTAGACCTTTCAGATACGAAGTAGCACGTTATGGTGAATACTCTAAAGCTGGTGAATTTGTTTACGACCATCCATTCCAATGGGGTAGTAAACGTACAGGTCCGGATTTAGCTAGAATCGGTGGCAAATATCCAGATAGCTGGCATTTCTACCACATGTTAGATCCTAGTTCAATGGCAGAAGGTTCTATTATGCCGCCATATCCGTTCTTGTTTGAAGATGACTTAAATATAGCTACGACTCGTTCAAAAATTCATGCAATGCGTAAAATGGGAGTACCATATCCTTTCAATTACGAAGATATTGCTAATGATGATTTGAAAAAACAAGCGGTTTCTATCGTTGCTAACTTAAAAACAGCAGACATTGAAATTGAACCGAGTAAAGAAATTATTGCTGTAATTGCCTATTTACAAAGAATGGGTAGAGACATTAAGGCTCAAAACTAATCGTTATGAAATTTGCAGAATATTTAACTACAATAAATGGGGTTGCAATATACCCCATCATTTCACTCGTATTATTCGTTTCATTCTTCATTTTAGTTACTATAATGATTATGAGAATGAATAGCAAAGAGCTCGAACATATTGAAAAACTACCATTGGATGATAACTAAAATAAAAACCATGAAATTCAAATCTTTTAAAAAGATCTCAGGTTTTGTCCTGGCAATGTTATTGGCTCTTCCTACGATTGCTCAAGAAGCAGCTCAAGAATTGCCTCCAACAGAATTCTTCTCTATTAATACAGACACTTTATTAATGATGTTTGCCGTATTCTTAACTTTACCTATCTATTTTTTAGCAAGACTAGTCATCTTTAGTGTAAAAATTAATATCGATAAAAAATCAAAAGCAGCAGGAGTATTAGGATTAATCCTTTTGTCTGCGTCCACTGCTAATGCTTCTTCTATGAGTGATTTTAACTATGTCACTTGGATGTTGATCATCATTATACTTATAGAGTTATTGATCATTGGTATATTGGCATATAATGTCACTAACTTATTGAATTGGTTCTCAGGCGCTAAGGCTATTGCAGACCACGAAGGCGCTAAAGCCAAAACTAATTGGATAGTAGACATGTGGACTAAAATGAACAAGTTGAGACCAATGGAAGAAGAGTCTGAACTTGAAACAGGTCATGTATATGATGGTATCAAAGAATTAGATAACGTTACACCACCTTGGTTTACATTTGGATTTTTAGCTTCTATAGCTATAGCTATTATCTATATGTGGGTATACCATGTGAGTAAATCTGCTCCAATGCAAATCGAAGAATATAATATCGAAATGGCCAAAGCTGAAGAAGCTCATAACGAATATTTGAAAACTCAAGCAAGTGCTGTAGACGAAAATTCTGTTATATTCTTAACAGATGCATCAAGTATTGCTAATGGAAAGAAACTATATGAAGCAAACTGTTTCGCTTGTCATAAAGCAGATGGCGGTGGTTCTGTAGGTCCTAACCTAACAGATGCTTATTGGTTACACGGAAATACAGCAGGTGATATTTTTAAAATTATCAAATATGGTGTATTAGAGAAAGGGATGACTGCTTGGGCAGATGTCTTATCTCCAGTACAAATTTCAGAAGTGGTTTCTTTTATACATTCTATTCAAGGAAGTAACCCTCCTGATGCAAAAGAACCTCAAGGAGAATTATACGAATCAGCTGACACTACTGCGACGGCTGATATATTAGCTGAAGAAGTAGCTGAAGTATAATTCTTACTAAATAATAAAAAATGAAATATAATAGCCAAATAGAAGAAGAAGACGAGGAGTTTCGCTCACGCATAAGCTCCGTAGATGAAGAAGGAAAGCGAAAGTGGATACATGCCATCAAGCCAGAAGGGAAATTCTATAACCTAAGATTATACTTAGCGTACTTCTATTTGGCTATTTTCTTCATTATGCCATTGATAAGAATCGATGGAGCACAATTTTTACAATTCAATGTATTAGAAGGAAAATTCAATCTGTTTGGTAAAATATTTTGGCCAACAGATTTCTTTATTTTCGCTATTGCATTCATCACCTTAATTATTACTGTAGTCTTATTTACTGTAGTCTATGGAAGAATATTTTGCGGTTGGGTATGTCCGCAAACCATCTTCATGGAATTTGTCTTCCGTCAGATAGAGTGGTGGATAGAAGGTACTCCTGCACAACAACGCAAGCTTAATAAAGCACCGTGGAATGCTGAGAAAATTCTCAAAAAAGGAGGGAAGCAAATCATATTTTTCCTTTTTTCTTTCCTAATAGCCAATACTTTTTTCGCTTATATTATAGGCTCAGATGTATTGTTTCAAAAAATGCAACAACCTATCTCTGAAAACTTCGCTACTCTAGCAGGTTTGATAGGATTCACATTCGTATTCTATTTTGTGTTCGCATATGTAAGAGAGATTGTGTGTACTACGATTTGTCCTTACGGACGTCTGCAAGGAGTAATGTTTGATAAAGATACCATGCAAATCAGCTACGATTATAACCGTGGCGAACCAAGAGGAAAACTAAAAAATAAAGAAGAAGACGGACTTGGAGATTGTATAGACTGTAAAAAATGTGTAGTCGTTTGTCCTACAGGTATAGATATCCGCGACGGAGTACAGATGGAGTGTGTAGGCTGTACAGCTTGTATAGATGCATGCGACGATATCATGGAGCAAATTAATCTTCCAAAAGGACTGATCAGATATGCTTCTGAAAATGAAATCGAATCTGGAGTAAAATCACCAATCACACTTAAAGTCAAAGCTTATACAGGACTATTAGTCATCCTATTTATCTTCTTAGGTACATTGATCGCTACTCGTAAAAATATCGAAACATTTATAGGTAGAGTCAAAGGTCAAACTTACCAAGTCGATGCGCAAGCAGGCACAGTAAGCAACCTATTTGATGCCAAAATTATCAATAAATCTAAATTAGACGTACCAGTAGAATTGAGATTAATAGATGTCGAAGGAACAATTAAAATAGTAGGTCACGACGAAGACAATCATCTTTTATTGAAAAAAGAAGCAATCAACAAAACCACCTTCTTCATCGAATTACCTAAAGAATCTCTCGGTAAAAGAACGACGGAAGTTAAAGTAGGAGTGTATAGAAATGGGAAATTATTCCAAAAAGTAGAAACTAAATTTTTAGCACCTTTTAAATTTTAAATTATGAATTGGGGGTACAAAATATTTTTAGTAATCATTGTATTCGTAGTAGGTATGTTGAGCATGGTATATATTGCCATGCAGCAGACCAATGAAATGTTCGATGAGAACTACTACGTACAGGAGATGAAATATCAATCTCTAATCGATGCAAAAAAAGCATTAAACGCTATTCAAACAGAACCTATTATTCAACAAGATCAGCAATTTGTCACCATACAATTACCTGCTACATCTTTTGAAAACATAGAAGAAGGATCAGTGAATTTTCTAAAGCAAGACAATAAGATTCACGATCTAAAATATAAATTGACACCAGATAGCACAGGTAGATTTTTAGTTCAAAAATCAGAATTTAAAAGAGGAATGTATAAAATCAGAGTAGAATGGAACAATCAAAAAAGCCATTACTATAGCGACGAAAACATCTATATCCGATAAGTAATAATACCATGATCACTATACCTATCATCACCGGTCTTACCATAGGTATATTAGGAAGTATGCATTGTGTAGGCATGTGCGGACCTATCGCCTTGTCACTACCAGTACATCAGCTTCCTGCTTTTCAGAAATATACCAATATCTTTTTATACAATATAGGTCGAGCCATCACCTATGCTCTCATGGGTGCAGTATTGGGATTATTAGGCAGTAGCTTTAAAATATTTGGATTACAACAAGCCCTTTCCATTGGAGGCGGAGTTCTTATTTTATTGCTAGCATTCGTCTATTATTATCGACCGGGGTGGATAGCCTCAGCGGCATGGAGCGCAAAAATTTCCAGCAAGCTAGGACAGCTTATGCGCAAAGAGAAATCTTATGTCACCTATTTATCCATAGGCATACTCAATGGTTTCTTGCCCTGTGGATTAGTATATATGGCATTGATTTCAGCATTTGCCACCGGAGCAGTTTGGCAAGGCTCCTTACTAATGTTCTTCTTCGGATTAGGCACGATACCCATGATGGCAGGAATTATGATTGCTAGCAAATGGATCAAGCCATCCGTCAAAAATGCATTCAAAAAAATAGTCCCTGTTTGGATTGTCGCTCTAGGTATCATCATGATCCTCAGAGGCATGAATCTCGGCATACCCTACGTCAGTCCATCTTATAATGTAGATACTCAATGCGTCGAACATTGCTGCGAGCCTACTAGATAAAGCCAAAGTTGGTTTTGGTGATAATGATTTTTAGGAGCAGGTAAGCAATTGCCTGCTTTTTTATTTGGGGCTGTCCACTTTCCTTCCTTCCGTCAGGAAAGCGGTCGGGCTTTCTCTGCGGCTTCCCTCCATTACATTTCGGGTGATCCTCCGTTCTATCCCTCAGCCGAGACAGAGTTCAAAACAGAAAATGTATTATTTCTAAATGTCATTCTGAACCATGTCATTCTGAACTCGTTTCAGAATCACTTCAGAATCTCTTAAAAAATTAATCTTCACATTAGCACATTGTTCACATTAACACATTAATTCTTCATTCTGAACCATGTCATTCTGAACTCGTTTCAGAATTGTTTCAGAATCCATTTTGCTATACTTCATATGTTGCTTATTAATGTCATCCTGAAAGGATCTCAATTCCAATAACTCTAAGGATCTATTTATAAAAGAATTTCCACATTAGCATATTCTTCACATTAGCACATTAATTCTTCATTCTGAACCATGTCATTCTGAACCATGTCATTCTGAACTTGTTTCAGAATCTATTCGAATAACTAAGTCTCATTTGAACAGTTATTCTGAACCAATTAAGTGTTTCAGAATTTAATCATAAATCACATCCAATTAACTGACATTTTTATCAAAATTAACAAAAATGCACAATAGGATGTGCAATACTTGATAATAAATGCACTTCCAAAAGTGCAAAACCAGCATGTTTTAGTCAGTTAAGTAGGTGTCTATTAGGAATTACCTCTCTAAAATAAAATTGCCCCGAAGATAGTCGAGGCACTAAATGTTTTCACAACGGAATAATCCTTATTGTGAATTGCTTTCAAATTGAGATTCAAATATATGAAACATTTTGTATTTTTCTAATTATATTAGATATTATGAAAAATATACTTGGTTTAGATTTGGGCACTACCTCCATTGGTTTCGCACACGTTATAGAAGGCGATACGTCAGAACAATCTTTTATAGTTCAAATAGGATCACGTGTAAACCCATTAACCACAGACGAGCAAACCAATTTTGAAAAAGGCAAACCAGTTTCAGTAAATGCGGATAGAACTCTTAAACGTGGAGCAAGGCGTACACTCGACCGTTATCAATTGCGAAGAGACAATTTGATTGATGCCTTGCAAAAGGCCAATATCATTACCAAAGATGCTATTCTGGCTGAAGATGGCAAACAAACTACTTTTGAAACATGGCATTTGCGGGCAAAATCTGTTTCTGAAAAAATAGAAAAAGAGGAATTGGCGAGAGTCTTTTTAGCCATCAATAAAAAGCGTGGTTATAAAAGCAGTCGTAAAGCCAAAAATGAAGACGAAGGACAAGCTATAGATGGAATGGCGATTGCAAAAAGATTGTATGAAGAAAATCTTACGCCTGGACAATTAGCGTATCAATTGTTGAAAGATAGTAAAAAGACAGTTCCTGATTTTTATCGTTCCGATTTGCAAACGGAATTTAATAAGGTTTGGAATGTGCAAAAGCAGTTTTATTCTGAGATTCTAACAGATGAATTAAAGCAAAATTTACTGAACAAAAATAAAACTCAAACTTGGGCTATTTGTAAAGAGCCAATGAATTTAGTTGGAATAAAACGTAGCGCAAAAGGATTTGAACAAAAAATCGAAAATTATAAATGGAGAAGTGATGCCATAACTACAAAATTAGAATTGGAGCAACTTGCAATTGTTTTGCAGGAAATCAATAATAATTTGAATAATTCAAGCGGCTATCTGGGGGCTATTTCAGACAGAAGCAAGGAATTGTATTTTAATAAAGAAACGGTGGGGCAATATCTGTACAAACAATTGCAGCAAAATCCACATACCCGACTGAAAAATCAAGTGTTTTACAGACAAGATTATTTGGATGAATTTGAAGCCATCTGGGCAGAGCAATCCAAACATCACGCTGAATTAACCGCTGAGTTAAAATCTGAAATTAGAGACATCACCATTTTTTATCAACGCAAGCTTAAATCCCAAAAGGATTTGGTGAGTTTTTGTGAATTTGAATGTAAAGAAAAAAACATTAATGGTCATAAAAAAACCATTGGTCTAAAAGTAGCTCCAAAATCTTCGCCTTTGTTTCAAGAGTTTAAGATTTGGCAGGTTCTGAATAATGTATTGGTTCGCAAAAAAGGCAGTAAAAAACGGGTTGCTAAAAACACCGACCAAACTAAATTGTTTGAAGAAGAACAAAAAATATTTGCTTTTGACTTAGCCGCCAAACAAGTTTTATTCAATGAATTGAACTTGAAAGGCAATTTGAAATCGAATAAAATTATTGAACTATTGGACTACAAATCGGCTGATTGGGAATTGAATTATTCTGAATTAGAAGGCAACCGCACCAACAAAGAGCTCTACAATGCTTATTTGAAAATTTTAGATATAGAAGGTTACGATGTAAAAGATTTATTGAAGGTAAAATCGAATAAAGATGAAGTAGCATTAGATGATTTGGATGTGCCTGCATCGGAAATCAAAGATATGGTTCATCAAATTTTTGCCAGCTTAGGCATTGATACAAACATCTTAGATTTCGATGCGGAGCTGGAAGGAAAAGCCTTTGAGCAACAAGCATCGTATCAATTATGGCATTTGTTGTACAGCTACGAAGGGGACGATTCACCAAGCGGAAACGAAAAGTTATACGAATTATTAGCAAAGAAATTTGGATTCAAAAAAGAACACGCACAGGTTTTAGCCAATGTTACATTCTCAGATGATTACGGAAATTTGAGCAGCAAAGCTATTCGGAAAATTTTTCCGCACATCAAAGAATTGCATTACGACAAAGCTTGTGATATGGCGGGTTACAGACATTCTGCGGCATCATTAACCAAAGAAGAAATAGCCAATCGCCCGCTGAAAGACAAGTTGGAATTGTTGAAGAAAAACAGTTTGCGTAATCCGGTTGTTGAAAAAATATTGAACCAATTGGTGAATGTAATCAATACCATTCTTGAAAAAAATCGAGTAATAAACCCAGATTTCAAATTTGACGAAATCCGCATAGAGTTATCGAGAGAATTAAAAAAGAATGCCAAAGAACGAGCTGAAATGACCACCAATATTAATGCGGCTAAGATTGAAAATGATAAGATAAGAGAGACAATCAAAAAAGAATTTTCAAATGTTCCAAATCCAACTAAAAATGATATTGTTCGATATAAACTTTACCAAGAATTGGCATTTAATGGATACAAAGATTTATACACTCACAAAAAAATAGATTACTACAAATTATTCGGAAAAGAATATGATATAGACCACATCATTCCACAATCAAAAATGTTTGATGATAGTTTCTCAAACAAAGTACTTGTTCCTCGACAAGCCAATTTAGATAAAGGAAACAAAACTGCAAATGACTATATGTCTAACAAATCCCAAAAAGATTATGAGGACTATATTTCAATATTAGAATCACTTTATAAAGAGAAGAAAATATCAAAAGCTAAGTACCAAAAATTACTGAAGCAAGAATCTGAAATTGGCGATGGCTTTATAGATAGGGACTTGCGGGACAGCCAATACATAGCCAAGAAGGCGAAAAATATGTTGTACGATATTACCCGCTCCGTTGTTTCCACTTCTGGACAAATAACCGATAGGCTTAGAGACGACTGGGGTTTGATCAACATTATGCAAGAATTGAATTTTGAGAAATTCAAAGCATTGGGATTGACCGAAATGGTTGAGAAAAAAGACGGAAGTTTTAAAGAAAGAATTGTGGATTGGAGCAAACGAAACGACCATCGCCACCACGCAATGGATGCTTTGACAGTGGCTTTTACTAAACACAATCATATTCAATACCTGAATTTTTTAAATGCCAGAAAGAACGAAAATCACAAAGAACATAACGTAATTATCGGTATCGAAGGCAAAGAAACCACCTGGAAACACGATGATGATGGTAATAAAAAAAGAGTTTTCAATTTGCCTATTCCAAACTTCCGACAAGTCGCCAAAGAACATTTGGAAAATGTATTGGTATCGCACAAAGCGAAGAATAAAGTGGTAACTAAAAACAAGAATAAAACCAAATCTAAAAATGGTGAAAAAGTAAAAGTCGAACTTACACCAAGAGGCCAATTGCATAAAGAAACTGTTTACGGCAAGTATCAGTATTATGTAAACAAAGAAGAAAAAGTAAGTGGGAAATTTGATGAAGCTACAATAGCAAAAGTGAGCAATCCGATGTTTAAAAGCCTTTTGTTACAACGTTTACAAGAAAACGGCAATGATCCAAAGAAAGCATTTATAGGTAAAAATGCTTTAAGCAAAATGCCCATTTATTTGGATGAAGCCAAGACAGAAACTTTGCCAGAAACTGTAAAGTTAACTTGGCTGGAAGAAGATTATTCTATCCGAAAAGACATCACACCAGAAAATTTTAAAGATTTAAAAACTATTGAAAAAATCTTAGATGAAGGCGTAAAACGTATTTTACTCAACCGATTAAAAGAATTTGGAAATGACCCGAAAAAAGCATTTTCAGATTTAGATAAAAACCCAATTTGGTTGAATCAATCAAAAGGAATTGCTATCAAGCGAGTAACAATTACCGGAGTGAAAAATGCAGAATTTTTGCATTACAAAAAAGACCATTTGGGTAACGATATTTTAGATAAAAATGGAAAACAAATTCCAGTTGATTTTGTAAGTACCGGCAATAACCATCACGTAGCTATTTACAGAGATGAAAAAGTAAATTTGCAAGAAAGAGTAGTGTCGTTGTTTGATGCTGTTCAGTTGGTGAATGCAGGTGAATCTGTGATTGATAAAGCATATAATCAAGGTTTGGGTTGGCAATTTCTATTTACGATGAAGCAAAACGAATATTTTATTTTCCTTAACGAAAAAACAGGATTTAATCCAAAGGAAATTGATTTGCTCGACCCTAAAAATAAGAAAAGGATAAGCCCGAATTTGTTTAGAGTGCAGAAATTAGCAACAAAAAATTATATGTTTAGACATCATCTAGAAACAACAGTTGATGTGAAACCAGAACTAAAGAACATTGCCTATTATCCACAATTAGGATTAAATGGCATTAAAGAAATTATCAAAGTCCGCCTCAATCATTTGGGAGATATTGTAGGTGTGGGAGAGTATTAAATTAATGTCAAAAGATATAAAGTATATGTCAAAAGCAAAACTCAAAAAAGAATTACAACTACTGACCAAAGAGCAGTTGGTTGAACAAATATTAGACTTGTATGACAAAAATAAAGCAGTAAAAGAATTTTACAATTTTTATCTCGACCCTCAGAGTGAAAATGTGTTGGCAGAAAAATATATCACCATAATCAGGAAAGAGTTTAGCAAAGATTATCCTAAGTTTTCGGTAGCCAAGAAAGCGATTTCCGATTTTAAGTCTTTATCTCCTTCGCCCGAAAGTTTGGCTAATGTGATGATGGTATTGCCCGAAACTGTCTGCGAATTTACATACGTATACGGAGATATGGATGAACCGTTTTACAATGCCGCATACAACAACTTCAGCGCAGCATTAAAATATATAGAACAGAACGAGCTGTTGAAGCAATTTAAAAACCGGGCAGAACAATGTGTTAAATGGGCTTCCACATCTGGATATGGTTTTGCTGATGAGATAGAGGACGTATATTTGGAGTATTACGGAGAATTAAAATAGAATGAGAAGATTAAAAAAATAAATATGGCACATCAACTAAAAATTGTTTTAAAAGACACAGATCCTAAAATTTATAGAACGGTCATTGTGCCGGAAAACTATAGTTTTTATCAATTACATATAGTGATTCAGAGTGTGATGAATTGGCAGAATTGCCATTTATTTGAGTTTAATTTAGGTACTCCGTATGCAAGTGATTCTATCGGTTTGCTCAATGATGATGATGATGATGATTTTTGGGGTAGCAGATATAAAAAGTACGATGCAGCGGAGACTTATTTGTCTGACTTCTTTAATGGTCAGGTCAAAAAGATGAATTATACTTATGATTTTGGTGATGATTGGCGACATGTGATTACTGTCCTCAAAAAGCCTACAGAAGAGGTATTATATCCCAAATGTATTAAAGGCGAAAATGCTGCACCAATAGAAGATTGTGGGGGTATTTGGGGATTTTACGAATTGGTAGGAATTATGAACAAGAGTAGAAAAACGGCAACAGAGCGTGAAAAGCTTGAATGGTACGATTTGCCGAAAAGAACCAGTTATGAATATGAATTTAAGTTTGATATTGACGAAACTAATCAGTTTTTACTAGATAATTTTTAGTGGACTAAATAAATCGAGGCTGTATGATTAAACGAACATTACATTTTAGTCAACCTGCATATCCAAAAGTGCAAAACCAGCATGTTTTAGTCAGTTAAGTAGGTGTCTATTAGGAATTACCTCTCTAAAATTAAATTGCCCCGAAGATAGTCGAGGCACTAAATGTTTTCATTAATCCTGCGATTAATATCCTTATATTGATACTTTCAATACTATTATAAAGTGTTTAAACTTGAAATCAAATAAAACAAGTAGAATATTGAAATTGTTGACTTTGCTTTCTGGTAAAAGGAAATATTCATTAAATGAATTGATGGATAGATTCGATCAATCAGAAAGAAGTGTTTATAGAGATTTAGATGAATTGGAATATGCAGGCTATGTATTAGATCGCCAAAATGGAAAGTACAAATTGATATTGGATAATTCCACTTCTTCTCAATTCAAAAATCTATTTCATTTTACAGAAGAAGAAGCTGCAATTTTATTTGAAACTTTAGAGCATTTAGAAGGAAGTTCAAATACAAAAAGTCGTCTTCTAAGAAAAATGGATGTTTTTTATGATTTAAAAATTCTAGAATCTCTCAAGGATAAAGATGATTTGATTAAAATTCAAATGATTAAAAAATCAATCCAACAAAAAACACAAATTAAACTTTTGGCTTATCATTCATCAAATAGTAGCACCATCCAAGATAGAATAATAGAAGCGTTTTATTTTTCTCCTAACTACAGATTTGTATGGGGTTATGAACCTCACAGTGATATGTGTAAACAATTTAAAATAAGTCGCATAGAATCCATAGAAATCACAGGTTTTTATTGGGAACAAGAGTCGAAACATCAAAAGCCATTTGTAGACATTTTTAGGATGTCATCCAAACAACCAATGGACATAGTCGTTTTGGAAATATCTTTAAGAGCTTATAATTCTTTGAAAGAAGAATATACTTTGCCTCAAGAATTTGTAAATAAATTAACGGATAATAAATATCTATTATCGATACCGATAGCTCATTATAAAGGAATAACTCGTTTTGTAATGGGATTATTAGATGAGGTGGTCATTATAGAATCAACTCAATTCAAAGATCATATCGAAAATCAATTAAAAAAACATCTAAAAAATTATTCTGACTGACAGAATTTGGCAGTGAATGTATTTAAGTTTGATTTATTAATAGATGAAGTCAATAAATATTGAATATTGTATTTTTAAAAAGCGATATTTAATATAGTAAGAGGTTCAGTTAATACTCTACAATCAAATTTATAGTAAATGAGAATATGTATATCACTATCTAGGAATAAAGAATTAATTCCATTCAATTATCAGCAACTGCTAACTGGAGTAATACATAAGTGGTTAGGAAAGAATAATAAAGAGCATGGAAAGAATAGTTTATATTCTTTTTCATGGTTACAGAATACTTTAAAAGAAGGAAATGGTTTAAGACTTAAACAAAATTCTTACTTTTTTATAAGTGCATATGATACAGAATTAATTAAGAAAATAATGAAAGGAATATTAGAAAGTCCTGATGTTTTCTGTGGGTCAAAAGCAATAGATATTCAATTTATAGATATTCCACAGTTTTCGAATGAAGAATCTTTCTTTCTAAGTAGTCCTGTTTTAATTAGAAAAAAAGATGGTGAAAACACAAAACATGTAACCTATTTAGATGATGATTTTGAATCTCTCTTAACTGAAAATTTAAAGTCAAAGCTTCAATCAGCAAATATAAATTCAGATGGAGTAAGTGTAGAATTGGATAAAAACTATCCTTCACCTGAAACGAAGCTTGTAACTTATAAGGGAATTAGTAATAAAACATCTTTAGCTCCTCTAATTATAAAAGGAACTTCTAATCAAATTGCTTTTGCTTGGTCTGTAGGCTTAGGACATTCAACAGGAATTGGGTTTGGAGCTTTAAAATGAAATGATGGATAAATATTATATAGTAAAATATTCTGGTTCATTTGGTTTTATAAAACCGTGGACAGCTGTTCGTGATAGTGAAACGTTTAGTCAACAATTTTTGACACAAAGTATAGTTGAAGGAATTGAAAAGAAATTATTTCCTGAACTTCTTATAAAAGAAGGAATTTATAAAATTAAAAGACATCGATTGTCTTATGATCAAATAAATCAACAACAAGAAGTTATTCAAACGAGAGGATGGAATACAACAAAAAAAGGAAAAGAAATTTTATTTGATAGACCTAGAGCAATTTTATTGAGAGGAGTTTTAATTAATCCTGTTTTATTTCTCGCTTTTGCAAAATTAGAAGATGCTGAAATTGCAATGAAACAACATGTCTGCCTTTGTCGCAATGAAGATATTTTATTGCCAATACAGTTGATGTCAATCAATCAGAATGAATTTGATACTGATATTGAATCTTTTTCAGGTTTTGAATTGATGTTTGAAAATATAGAAAATTCATTTCATGTTGGATATGATAGAAACAGTAGTAATGCTATGTATGGTTGGTTGAAAATTGTTGGAACTCCAGTAAAAAGTTTTTAAATGAAACAACTCTTTGCTAAATCTAGTCCAGAATGGACAACACTTGAAGAACATACAAATCAAGTAGCTTTAATGGCTGTTAGGTTTGCAGAATATCTTAAACTCGACTCAGATATAGCTCGTAATGGTGCAATTCTTCATGATTTAGGAAAGGCGCATCCATATTTTCAAAGTAGACTTTTAGGAAAAACCAATAAAAGTAAAGTTTTTAGACACGAAATATCTTCTTTGTTTTTTCTTTCAATATTTCCTAGAGAGCATAGAAATCAATTAATTGAAATGGTAGTTGGGCATCATAAGTCGATAAAAAATGATGTCGGAGAAAAAGGATTGTTAGACCTCGAAGAAAATGATGATTACATTGAATTTCATCTTGGAAATTGGGAAGAATGGAGCGTAGAAGTAAATTTAATTCTAAGTAATCTTTTTATTGAAAATTATACTATTTCAAGAGAAGAAGCATTAGAAAATCTCACATATTGCATTGAATATTGCGAGCAAGAAGTTCAAAAAAGAGGATATTCATCTTGGAGAGGTTTATTAATGGGAGCAGATCATTTTGCTTCAGCACTTATTTACGATACTAGTAAGTTCTTAAATAGAACTTTTAAGTCTCCTGATTTAAGTTTTTATAATAGGACTCATGAGCTCTATCCATTATCTAAAAAAAGTGCAGATTCTATTAAAAAGCACACTTTAGTAGTTGCAAGTACAGGAGCAGGTAAAACAGATTATTTATTTAGAAGATGTAGCGGTCGTGTTTTCTTTACTCTACCTTTTCAAGCTTCTATAAATGCTATGTTCAAACGTGTAGCAATTGAATTGGAAAAAGATAATCCAGATTTAGATATTCGAGTTCTACATTCAACTTCTTCAATAGTAAAAAGAAATAATAATGAAGAAGTAGCTTTACAAAATTTAATAGGTTCTGCAATTAAAATTTTAACTCCTCACCAATTAACCTCGATATTATTTGGTTTGAGAGGTTATGAAGCTCTAATTCTGGACTTGAAAGGTTGTGATGTTATTTTGGATGAGGTACATACTTATTCAGGGATTTCTCAAGCATTAGTTTTGAAATTAATTGAAATACTCAATTCATTAGAATGTAGGATTCATATTGGAACTGCTACTATGCCATCTGTTTTATATCAACGCATAAAAAATATTCTTGGTCAAGATGTTCTTGAAGTAAAGTTAGAAAAGGGGGAGTTAGATGAATTTGATCGTCATAAAGTTTTTAAGATTAAAAGTTATGATGAAGCTCAACCTATGATAAATGATGCAATAAAGAATAATCAAAAAATATTAATTGTTTTAAATAAAGTCAAAAATGCGCAAGAAGTCTATTCTGAAATAAAAGAAAACCATCCTACAATTCCTAGTTTATTACTACACAGTAGATTTAAACGAGGAGATAGAAATTTGAAAGAAAATGAATTAATAGGATTAGATGATGATGGAGTTTTATTAGGAAGATTTAATACGAGCAAGAATGCCTGTATTGTAGTTTCTACACAAATCGTAGAAGTTAGTTTAGATATAAGCTTTGATCTTATGATTACTGAGACAGCTCCATTAGATGCAATGATTCAAAGGTTTGGAAGAATTAATAGAAAAAGAACTAAAAGTACAATAGGAACTCATAAAAACATCTATATAATAGCTCCGGGTAAGACAATAAGTGATGCAAGACCTTATGACTTAGAAATATTACAAAAGTCATATGAAACTCTGATGAATGGTGAAATTTTAAAAGAAAGAAGTCTACAAAATAAAATAGACTCCGTGTTTACTTCTATAGACTTTTCAAATATAGAAGAGCATTCAGTTTATAAATCTGATGGCACTTTTACACTTGATAAGCTTACACATCATAGTAAATCAATTCTGTTTGAATTGCTTCAAATTGATAGTGTGGCTTGTATTGTAGAGTCAGATGAAGATAAGTACAATGAAAGTAATTTCGAAGATAGACTTCATTTAGAGATTCCTGTTTATTACTATAGTGTGGCAAAAATGCGACAATCAGAGAAAGGAAATCGCCCCTTTATAATTCCTGATTCAGCCTACGATTTTGAAAAAGGTTTAGATGTCAGCAAAATATCTATAGTCAATTTTAATGTTTTAAATAAGATTTTATGATTACATCATTAATAGGAAAAAAATTTTTAGAAGCATATAATAACAAGCATGCTAAAAAATATACAGCCAAAGAATTTTTTGAAGAAAAGTATTTCGAGTTATTTTTTAATCATTCTAAATATATGCAATGGGTGACTAATTCCCCATTTGTTCAAATGAAAGGCAAACAAAAAGTTCATTTACTTACAAATCTTGAGAGAAAGGAAAAACTAGAAAGCTTATTTGAAAAAATTGAAAATGAAACTCCTGATGCTAGTTTTGCACTTGGATATTCAGCTTCAGAAGTTAAAGAATATGCAAGTACTTCAGGATTGGTTTCAGATATTATAATCAAATCGAATGAAGAGGAAATTTTTCTTTCTTGGATAGGATCAGGTTTAGGTATTGGCGTAGCTGGAGGATTTACTATCCTAATTAATAATCCAAAAGTTTTATTAGAAACTTATGATGGTTGGAAATACTATCGTAAGTATTTGAATGAGCCTAGTTTAGAAAAACTCAGAGGGAATCAAATCAATTCTTGGAATGGTCAATGGCTTACATATAAGTTAGGTAAGGATTATAGAGAAAATTTTGATTTTGCTGAATTGACAAAACAAAAAATATTTAAAGTTGATGAGAAGCTTGCGGAAGTAGAAACTGTAAATTGGTCAAATTTATTTTTTAGCTTATCTCGACTTTTTCCAGATGATATTCTGAATTCTTACATTTATAGTTTTGGACAAACCAATAAAACAATTGGTTTTATTCCGATTTATTTAAAGTCTGGAAAAACACTTAAAGATGTTTTTAAAAAATTGTATCCCACAGAAAATTCATTTGAAAAGATAGAGTTTCAATCTTTATTCGGAATGCATATTAAAAGAGCATGTGAGTTAGGAAGCATCGGATTGAATGCCCTTCGACCCAATAGTCTAAAAAAATATATGGAAGGAGACAATAATCTTTCTTTTAAAAATGAAGATGACAATTTAATTTATCAATCATATAAAACCTGGTTAATTGCTATGATATCAAAAAACAAAGAAGAAATTAAAGACTATACTTTAGAATTAGCGTACCTAATCCAAAAGTATAGATCCGGTGCTAAAGGTACTGATCGAAAAAACTTAATTGAAAAGGATTTGCTAGGAGCTAAAAGTAAAAAGGGATTTATTGATGCCTTAGCAGATATGATAAATGGAGTGGATAAAGGAGATTTAAGTGCCATAAAGAATCTAAAAGATGAAGTTCATTTAATGACTAATGAAGAATTTGGATACTTTAATACTCTATTGAAATTTGACTACGCTTTTGTAGAAAAACAAGCTTAATAATTAAACAAATTAAAACCTTAATATTATGAGTAACACTATTTATATCAGAACATTAAAAAGAGCAGAACATACAGTATTCTGTGTCGCAGAAGGTCAAAAGTACTATTATGACACTCAATTTAATAGACGAATTCCTTTTTCTAGCGGTCAACAAGTTAAAAGGTCTATCATAGATTCTATTTGCGAAGAACTCAACCAGACTCCAAGTCCAACTACATTTCTTTTTGATGTAGTGAAACAAAAAGAACTAAAGGAAGGGGAGGTTTATGGAACCTGTGACCCAACTTATGCTGATCAATTATTTGGAGGATGGATGAAAGCAGCAAAAGGAGGAAAGGAGCGAATGTTGAAACGTAGAAGTCCATTGTCTATTTCAGCAATGAGAGGATTACACCCATTACTTTCTAGCACAGATACTGATAATGCTTCTTTTGACCGAAGTGATAGACCTAATAATATAGTAAAAGTTAGAGATGAGAATGGCAAAGAATTATCTGAAGATGAAATTATAAGTTTCTTAGAAGGTAAGGATAGAAGCTTGAGTAGAAAGTGGATTCCAAATCAAAGTACAGCATCTGGATTATTTGTTTCAGATATAGCGATAGATTTAAGAAGACTTTTTTCAGTCAGTTTAAATTCCTTTGAACCTGAAATGTCAGCAGAAACTATTGAGAAATTAAAAGAGGAAGGTTGGGTAATTTCTAAAAATGTATTTGGAGATTGTTTAGTAGCTCCCAAAATCATAAGAGAAGAGTGGGCTAAAGGTCTTGCAAAAGCTATAATCAATTGGAAAATAACTTCTAATCAATCTAGAACTTTTAGCTTGATGGATACACTTGCAGTGAGTATAAGTGATAATGCTAATAAAATAGCTGGTAGTATTCGTGCTAAACTTTCAGAAGAAGACTCCAATAAAGCTCAACCTATTATTGAAGAAAACCTTGAAGGCATAGAAACCTTTATTACATTGCAAGCAAGTGGCTATGTACAGACAAAAGGAGAAACTGCAGACGCTCTTGATCGAGCAGAGCAACTATTGATGGATAGAATGATGGCATTCGATTATGAAAATCAGATTTAGTTTTATAATCAATAATCAACTTTAGAAAATGGATGAGTGACTGAGTGGCACTATTCTAAAAGTTATTTGACATATTGAAATAAACTTCGATTAAATACTTTTTATTACGACTTTTAATCGTAAAACCTTGAATTGAAACCACTGAGCGATATTTCTAACTAATTGACGATAAAACTTTTAATCGTACAACCTTGAATTGAAACTATCTTGACGCTATGTATGAAAAGATTTGTCCGACTTTTAATCGTACAACCTTGAATTGAAACCTGCTATAATGAACTTTTCGTCGTGATGTAAAAAGCTTTTAATCGTACAACCTTGAATTGAAACTCATCTCCCCAAAGCTGAACCAAAACTCTTCTCATCTTTTAATCGTACAACCTTGAATTGAAACTAAGCACTTCTACCTGCCCATAAAGTGTGTAAGAATCTTTTAATCGTACAACCTTGAATTGAAACGTAGGAGCTGATACTAAAACCTTTGAATAGATTTTACTTTTAATCGTACAACCTTGAATTGAAACTGGGAACATGCTGTGTATTCTCTTCTTACGTCGGAGCTTTTAATCGTACAACCTTGAATTGAAACTGGGGGCGGCACAGAGGGTCTAAGTGGAATAACTAGCTTTTAATCGTACAACCTTGAATTGAAACAGAAGTGTATATATAGAGGAAGAAAATTTGTATTTACTTTTAATCGTACAACCTTGAATTGAAACCAGGATAGGGCAAATAGGGTTGTACCGGGCAAATAACTTTTAATCGTACAACCTTGAATTGAAACTTCGAAGCCCCCGTAAAATACGATTACTTCATTCATCTTTTAATCGTACAACCTTGAATTGAAACATAGTATTAGGCTCGAATGCCTCCAATATGAGATTGCTTTTAATCGTACAACCTTGAATTGAAACATGTATATTCCTGACCACGTATACCATCACTAATGCTTTTAATCGTACAACCTTGAATTGAAACATGGCAATTCAATGATGGAAGAGTATAATCGAAGAACTTTTAATCGTACAACCTTGAATTGAAACCTATGTATCGTCCAATTCAAGATATGGTCAAATGGACTTTTAATCGTACAACCTTGAATTGAAACTAGTAGAATTTAATTTTCTCGCAAAAAATTCGCCTACTTTTAATCGTACAACCTTGAATTGAAACAATTGACGTATACACACATTTCTTCTTTGTACCAACTTTTAATCGTACAACCTTGAATTGAAACCCTTTAAAGCCTTGTTTAATAAGATTAACAAGCTGGCTTTTAATCGTACAACCTTGAATTGAAACAACGATATTTATATAGTTCACGATCGATATTTACTCCTTTTAATCGTACAACCTTGAATTGAAACATAAGACAAGAGAGGATGCGCCACCCTAACGGGAACTTTTAATCGTACAACCTTGAATTGAAACTTGCTCTAATAAGGTAGCGTTTGGTTTAATGCCTTTCTTTTAATCGTACAACCTTGAATTGAAACAAAAGAGCCTATTCTCATTTCTTGCGTTTCTTGCATCTTTTAATCGTACAACCTTGAATTGAAACATGCTTTTTGAGCATCTCCTAATCCTTCAAATACTGCTTTTAATCGTACAACCTTGAATTGAAACAGCGGAATGTCAAAAGTGTCAAGCATTGTTCCAAAACTTTTAATCGTACAACCTTGAATTGAAACACTTATCATAAGCATCTTGCAAAGCTTTTACATTCGCTTTTAATCGTACAACCTTGAATTGAAACTAGAGCAGTTTATCTAGGCGACTTTACAAAAATGGTACTTTTAATCGTACAACCTTGAATTGAAACTGAGAGCAAGCTGTGTATTCTCTTCTTACGTCGGAGCTTTTAATCGTACAACCTTGAATTGAAACGGAAGTAATGATATGATTTATGTTTTCTATATTGAACTTTTAATCGTACAACCTTGAATTGAAACAATATTCTCTCAAATTCAATCCGAATTTTTGAGAGCTTTTAATCGTACAACCTTGAATTGAAACGGTTAAAAGAAGCAGGCCTTAATTCACATTTGATGTCTTTTAATCGTACAACCTTGAATTGAAACCAGATTATCTGAACAGCTTATAATTGATCAAAAACTCTTTTAATCGTACAACCTTGAATTGAAACGAGGAGGCATGGAAGGTAACTTCATCCAGTTCAGCAGCTTTTAATCGTACAACCTTGAATTGAAACCTCCCTTTCTTTTAAACAAAACAAGCATGTCAGAATCTTTTAATCGTACAACCTTGAATTGAAACTAAAGGCTCATGTACCCTTGACCTTGACCGTACTTTTAATCGTACAACCTTGAATTGAAACTTGGAGAAAGCTTCATATCAATAGACTCGCCAGCAAGCTTTTAATCGTACAACCTTGAATTGAAACTCAGAAGATACACCTACAGAGATACCAGGCGTAGAACTTTTAATCGTACAACCTTGAATTGAAACAAGACTTATACGAGTAAAACACAACGATCCAAACGACTTTTAATCGTACAACCTTGAATTGAAACGGCTATAGAATCACTCAAAAAGCTTCCATATGTAGCTTTTAATCGTACAACCTTGAATTGAAACGAAACAGATGCTTCTCCTGATGAGTCAAATCACAATCTTTTAATCGTACAACCTTGAATTGAAACATTCTACACGTCTATCAATAGCGCTACCTTTTCCTGCTTTTAATCGTACAACCTTGAATTGAAACCATATACACCTATGCAACCTTTAACAAGTTTTGCAGCTTTTAATCGTACAACCTTGAATTGAAACAAACTTCCATAATGAAAAACATTTTAATCATCATACTTTTAATCGTACAACCTTGAATTGAAACAAATGGCTGGAGTCCTGAAATTGACGATTTAAACACCCTTTTAATCGTACAACCTTGAATTGAAACTCATGAGCGCATAATTAGGCGGTAACTGATAACCGGCTTTTAATCGTACAACCTTGAATTGAAACATGTACAGTCAAGGTATTCCAAGAATATTTACTAAACTTTTAATCGTACAACCTTGAATTGAAACAATATTTACAAAAATTGAAGCTCCTACCAGTGCATTCTTTTAATCGTACAACCTTGAATTGAAACATATCGAACTTCTTTTCTTGAACCTCTGAAACTGCCTTTTAATCGTACAACCTTGAATTGAAACTGAAAACGTAATATTGGATTCATGTCAATGCCATTCTTTTAATCGTACAACCTTGAATTGAAACTAAGGAGTATTTGCGACATCTTCCAGCATATTGTGACTTTTAATCGTACAACCTTGAATTGAAACGCGTATCCAACATCCAAATACGGAGGCAATAGACTCTTTTAATCGTACAACCTTGAATTGAACTTGGTATTAGAAGCTGAAATAAATCAGTTTGGTTTGAAAATGCTCATTAATGTTTAATAAATTTAAGCAGTTTTCATTGTAGCAATTTCCACTATACTGTATAGTTTGAATAGATAAAAATGTTCTTCTAACGAAGTGTTTACACTGAGAAATAAAGAGAAGCTGAGGTCATTGAGCCTGTCGAAATGCACTCGAAGTAAAAAATTCTCTGATGTAGATTTATCGCTATCATGTAGATCTTAAAGTATTTCGATTGAAAGGAAAATCAAAAGTTGTCCAACACGTCTGCGCTTAGATTTTGCAGGCGGGCAGCCACTCTGTGAAAAAGACGTAATATCTTCAACTGTCCGCACTTCGACAGGCTCAGTGACCGCATTCGACATTGTACAAAGGAATGAAAAGTTTTGAAGATGTAGTCTTTAAACAGAAAATGGGTCGCCGAGAAATCCAGCGCGATTTTGGATGTTGAGCTTGTCGAAATATGCATACTTTTTACTAAAAAAAGTATGAAAAGAAAGAAAAAATAACTTTGCTCGTAGATTGCTTCGATCCTCGCAATGACGATTTTGAAAGAGATCCATACTGGACGACAACTGTGCTTAACTCAACGACATTTGACTGTATGCTTTGCAGCTATTATTTTAATTTAAAGAAAAATTCTTTTCTACAAAAAACAATTCCTCTCTTCAATTGTCTAATTCAAACACATTACATTAGATGAAGGAGAAAATAAATATTTTTTGGTTTCGAAGAGATTTGAGAAGCGAAGACAATGTCGGATTCAACGAAGCACTGAAATCGGGATTGAAAATTATACCTATTTTTATTTATGACCCTACCATCTTAGAGGAATTACCCAAAGAAGATGCTCGTTTAACTTTCATCCATCAACTTTTATCTCAAGTAAATTCAGAATTGAAAAAAGTAGAAACTTCATTGGCTACTTATAATGATACTCCTTTCAATGTTTTTGAAAAATTAATTTCAGAGTTTGATATAACAGCAGTCTTTACTAATCACGATTATGAACCGTATGCTATCCAGCGAGATATACAAATCAAAGATCTTTTAGAGAATAATAAAATTGCTTTTCAAACCTTCAAAGATCAAGTAATTTTTGAGCGCAATGAAATTGTCAAAGATGATGGTTTGCCGTATGTGGTTTTTACTCCTTATGCTAATAAATGGAAGAGCAAATTAAAACCTGAACAGATTCAAAGTGAAAACATAGAATTACAAAAATCGAATTTTATACAGCATAACTTTCCATTTTTGAGTTTAAAAGATATAGGCTTCAAAAAGTCTACTATTCAGCCTAAGTCATTTGATCTTTCAGTTCTAACTTTAAAAAATTACGCTGAGCATCGTGATTTTCCAGCTGTTGATTCTACCACACATTTAAGTCCATACTTGCGTTTTGGCGCAGTGAGTATTCGTGCAGTTTTTGCTAAAGCCTTTCAAGAGAATAATAAAAAATTGGTTGATGAGTTAATTTGGCGAGAGTTTTTTATGCAGATTCTTTGGCATTTTCCTCATACAGTGACGCAAAGCTTTAAAGCGCAATATGATGAAATTCATTGGCGAAATAATGAAGAAGAATTTACAAAATGGTGTGAGGGAAATACCGGTTATCCTATGGTAGATGCAGGAATGCGAGAATTGAATGCTACTGGAAATATGCACAATCGAGTACGAATGGTCGTTGCAGGATTTTTATGTAAACATTTATTGATTGATTGGCGCTGGGGCGAAGCGTATTTTGCAGAGAAATTATTGGATTATGAACAGTCTTCAAATATCGGTAATTGGCAATGGGCAGCTGGGAGTGGGGTAGATGCAGCGCCGTATTTTAGAATTTTCAATCCTACCGAGCAAGTCAAAAAGTTTGACAAAGATTTGAAGTATATCAAAAAATGGGTGCCTGAAGTGGAAGAGTTTTCTTATCCTCGACCCATTGTTGATCATAAAGAAGCTCGGGAAAGATGTCTCACAACTTATAAAATTGCTTTAGCTTAGAGAATATAATTGTTTTCTTTTTTAATAATAAGACTCTTTCCAACAACTTTGTACTTTTAAAATTTACGGAAAACTATCTTTTACTATGAAAATTCATAGTATATTTGAATAGAAACTTATTGTAGTTGCAATGAAAGATATTTCTGAAGAAGAAAAAGAACTATTAGAAGCTATTAGACTTTTGAAAAAATCAAAACATAATCCTTCTTGGGAATTAGAAATGTGGGTTAGAGAACTGTTCTAGAAATTACTCGAGGAATAATTTTTTCGTCAAAATTTCATTGCATTTAATATACTTTAATTTAAAGCCAAACTTATGAAAACAATCTCAAGACCAACAAAATATCAGTTAAAAGACATCGCTCTATTTGTAACTTGGGGCAAAATATCTAATGAATACTTCGGGAAATCTAGCTCTTGGTTATACAATAAACTCAATGGAGTGGATGGTAATGGAGGAATTGGAGAATTTAATGAAGAAGAAAAACTAAAATTAAAAGATGCATTATATGATTTAGCTGATCGTATTAAAAGTTCAGCTGATCGTATTGAATAAAAATTAATTTCATTTATTAGAGATTTTTTTTTCGTCGAAATGACAAAAACGTTTGTCATTCTGAAAGTAGCGTATGCGAAGTGAAGAATCTTTGAGTAAGAATGCTTTTATACTATTAGTATCTGAGATTTCTCTTTCGTTTAAATAACAGTTTTATTATCTAACTTAAATCTGAATCAAAATAAGTTAAGCTATCAATACAAAATGAGTAAAGAATCAAAAGATAAATCTGAAAACTTTCTTCCAGAAGGTGCTTTAGAACAACTAAAAAATGAAGGAACGCTTTTGTCAGGACCTCGTTCTGGAATTAATCCTATACGAACCACGAAATATTTAAAAGAGCAACTCGAAAAAAGGAAAGAGAATTAGTTAAACCTAAAAACTTTCTAATTTACCAAACTGCAGAATGCTCTTCCGCAACTCCCCAAGCTGTGAATTTTTCTGAAATTCCTTGATAAGTCACCGTTCCATTATATTCTCCGAAAGGCTGTGTGAAAATACTTTTCATTAAACCAGCATTGATATTTTCAGCTCTTGCACCATAAGGTTGTAATTGCATATCTAATATTTGATCTTTGGTTTGAATCTTCCAAATATCTTTTTTTAAGTCAGGTCCATATTGAAAAGCAGCGTCAGATAATATAATTCTTTCTCCGTCGAGCCATAAAATATTCTCCATGTTCTTATTGAACTTATCTACGAGGTTAAATGCAATCTTTTTTCCACTTTCTGTTTGTCCAATAGCGCTGCTCCAATTCCATTCTGTCGCTCTTGGCGGATATCCTTTAGTGAAATCTATTGCACCGAAATCTCCATCTGCAGAGTAAGATTTACCTTGATAAAGAATATCGACTTTTGTTGGAATGGACAAATCTTTATACGTAAAATTAAAAGGGCGGTCATCTTGCGAAGGAGCTACTGTACTCACTCCATTATCTAATAATTGACCGGTCATTTCTAGTTTGAATTTTCCATTATAATTCAAAGACATGACATTATTAGTAGTTCGAATTGAATATTTGCCTAATTTCCATTCATCCGTCATAGCTGGATCAAAACTAGATTTGAAACCCAAAGGCATCGTCATTTTATCCTCAATAAATATATTTTCAGAAGGCACATAAAAATATGCAAAAGCTGTTGCCACAATTCCTGCATCTACAATAGCAATTCCTGCAAACAAGTCTTTTGTATACACTCCATAAAAAATCCAAGTTTTTCTTTGAGTCCGTCTTTTTTTCAATAAAGCAAAACCCTCATCATCCCAAAATGAAGTATTGGGCTTTGTGATTAAATTTTTATAACGACCAAATTCAATAGGCTTACCGTGTTCTAGGAGTTGAAAAGCTTGTTCTTTTAGCATTGGGATAATTGTTGTTTTAACTTCCAATGAAGATAATCAAACCATTTTACGGATAGAATTATTTTTTTCATTTTTAAAATGATCAAGTTGAACAATGTGTGTTTTGTTTTATTATTCCTTATATTTTATTATTGAAATTGATCTCCATGAAAAGAATCCATCTTTTAGCACTATTACTTCTAATATTCTCTCTCTCTTGTAAGAAAGAAAGTACTGATACCCCTGCTACAGACTACGAGAAGTATCCAATTATTATGGTACATGGTTTTTTAGCAAGTGGAGACACTTATGAGAAACAGATGTTGAGATTTGCCTCTAATGGATATGATTTAAATATGTTGTACACTTTTGATTGGAACTCTCTGAATGTAGGAGCAAATAATATAGACCAATTAGATCGATTTGTAGATGAAGTATTAGCAAAAACTGGTTCTACTAAAATAGATTTAGTCGGTCACTCTGCAGGTAGCGGATTAGTTTTTGAATATTCTTTAGCAGATTATAGAGCGAAGAAAGTGAGAAGCTTAGTTATGTTAGCGGGAACAAAGCAAACTCAAACTCCAGGGACAAAAAACTATCCTGTCAGAGCATTGAATATTTATTCTCCTTATGATAAAATTGTTCAGTTTGGAGGAAAAGTGAATGGAACTAAAAATGTGAGTTTAGCGGATAAAGATCATTATGAAGTAGCTACTTGCCCCGAAACATTTACAGAAATGTATCAGTTATTTACAGGAGAAGCACCAAAAACTACAGATGTAATTGTACAAAATAATCCTACAATTTCAGGAAAAGTACTCAGTTTTGGTGAAAACTTGACAGGTGAAGGAGCCACTTTAGAAATCTATGAATTAATCTCAGAGAATGGTTTTAGAATAAGTAGAACACCAGAATTTACATTTTCTATAAAAGAAGATAATTCTTGGGGTCCAATTCAAGTGAAATCTAATACTCATTATGAGTTCAAAGTTTTTACAGGAAAAAAAGGAGATCGACCAGTCCACTATTATAGAGAACCTTTTACTGGAAATAATAAGAATGTTTTAGTTCGTTTTTATCCTCCATCAGGATCATTAGCAGCTGTGTTTTTAACAAACTTACCTAACAAAGAAGATCAATCAGCAATGGCGTTTTTCAGTGCGTCACAGGCGGTAATTGTAGGTAGAGATCAATTGAATGTCAATGGTAATGAATTGGCAAATAATCAATTAGCTACTGCAGAAAACACTACCATTGCAATGTTTATGTATGATGATAATAAAAATAAGAAAACAGATTTGAATACCATCAACTCATTTTCATTGTTTCCATTTTTAGCGGGAGTAGATATTTATTTTCCATTAGAAGGTGGAGATTATTCTACTTTTAAAATGAATGGTAGAGTTTTAAATGTTCCTAATTGGCCGTCAGCATCAGAAGGAGTGGCCATTGCCATATTTGATTAATGATTTTTTAATGTAAGAAAGAATGGTTTTGGTATTTTCGAGTACTATTTATTGGTATTTCAACTCATTCTAAATATCCAATTCTTTATCTTTGCCTTATAAATCAAAAGAAATGTCAGATCAACTCAATAAGTATAGCCGTCACGTTACTCAAGACCCTTCTCAGCCAGCTGCACAAGCAATGTTGCACGCCATTGGATTAACTGATGAAGACCTCAAAAAACCACAAGTAGGAATTGTTAGTTCTGGATGGGATGGTAATCCTTGTAATATGCACTTGAACGTATTTGCTGCTCAGATTAAAGCTCAAGTGAATAAATTAGGTTTAGTAGGATTGAATTTTTACACGATAGGAGTGAGCGATGGTATCTCGATGGGAACGGAAGGAATGAGATATTCTTTGGTTTCTAGAGATATAATAGCTGATTCAATCGAGACAAATGCTGGAGCTCAATACTATGATAGTATTATTGCTTTAGCAGGTTGCGACAAAAATATGCCAGGAGCTGTCATGGGAATTGCTAGACTTAATAGACCTTCCTTAGTAGTTTATGGTGGAACAATTGCAGCAGGTTATTACAAAGGAGAAAGATTAGATATCGTTTCTGCATTTGAAGCTTTAGGTAAAAAAATCGCTGGAACAATTTCAGAAGGAGATTACAAAAAAATCATAGAAAACGCTTGTCCTGGTGAAGGAGCTTGTGGAGGAATGTATACTGCAAATACGATGGCATCTGCATTAGAAGCTTTAGGTATTAGCTTACCATATTCTTCTTCCAATCCTGCTAATAGCAATGCGAAAAAAAGAGAAATGGCTGAAGCAGCTGTTGCCATAAAAGTTTTATTAGAAAAAGATATCAAACCAAAAGATATCATGACTTTCGAAGCTTTTGAAAATGCGATCAGATTAGTGATTCTTTTAGGTGGATCTACCAATGCAGTGATGCATATGATTGCTATGGCGAAATCTTTAGATGTGAAAATCACTTTAGAAGACTTCATCCGTTTAGGTGAAATTACTCCAATGCTGGCTGACTTCCGTCCAAGTGGTCAATATGTAATGGAAGATTTACAAGCACAAGGAGGTACTCCTGCAGTATTGAAATTCATGTTAGAGAATGGATTATTGCATGGTGATTGTATGACAGTTACAGGTAAAACCATGGCTGAAAACTTAGCAGAAGTTCCAAGCTTAAAAGAAGGTCAGGAGATCATTCATACTTTAGACAATCCAATCAAAAAATCAAGTCATATTAGAATCTTATATGGAAATTTAGCTTCAGAAGGTGCTGTTGCAAAAATTACTGGCAAGGAAGGAGAGTTTTTTGAAGGTCCAGCGAGAGTTTTCGAAAATGAACCTGATGCTATTGATGCGATGATGTCTAGAAATATCAACAAAGGTGATGTAGTGATTATCAGATATGTTGGTCCAAGAGGAGGTCCAGGAATGCCAGAAATGTTGAAACCAACTTCTGCATTAATGGGAGCAGGCTTAGGCAAAGATGTAGCATTAATTACGGATGGTCGTTTCTCAGGTGGATCTCACGGATTTGTGGTAGGTCACGTTACACCAGAAGCTCAAGTAGGTGGAAATATCGCTTTAGTAAGAGATGGTGATATCATTAAAATAGACGCTGTTAATAACACAATGGACATTATGATCAGCGAGTCTGAATTATGCGAAAGACGATCTAAATGGGTGGCTCCACCATTAAAAGCAACAAGAGGTGTTTTATACAGATACGCTAAGACTGTTTCTTCTGCTTCAGAAGGTTGCGTAACTGATGAATTTTAAATTATAATTATAACATCATACGAAAGCTCCCTAGCGGAGCTTTTTTTATTGGTTTTTTAATTTGCTATTGTACTAATTGAGGGAATGTGTTGATGTGAATAATGTGCTAATATGATGATGCTAATAATTTGCTAATGAATAATGTCATGCTGAAAGCATCTCAAGTGTAAAATGCCTTTTATCGTCCATTCTGTTATTGCGGGTTCTTTTCAAACGTCATTGCGGACTTGACCCTTAATCTCAGCGAATTGTTTAAGTGATTCTGAACTAAATTCAGAATGATAGTCTAGTAAATTATGACCAATAATTTCATTTTAAGCAAAACGTCATTGCGGGCTTGACCCGTAATCTAAAGAGAATTACTTATAGATTCTGAACTAAATTCAGAATGACTGAGTGCTGATGATTTTTAATTACTGCGTCATGCTGTAAGCATCTCAAGTGCAAAATGCTAAAAGATTGCTTTACCCACGCAATGACAATTCTAAATCACATCTTTTATCAAATATGCTTCATCAATTCTTTTTCAGAAGCTGTTAATTTCCAGCCAAGAGCTCCATCATCTTCGTAATGTCGATTAGGTAAATTTTTAGATTCTATTTTTTGTAGAAGTTTAGGATGCACATAATATGACTTGCAAACAGTTGGAGTGTTGCCTAATTCTTCGGCAACCATACGGATAAGTGTATTGCTAAATCTACTTCGAGGAGCATTGGCAATTGCTTCAAGTGCGAAGGGATACATTTCAACAGCTAATCGACTTGCTACCCAAGTTCTAAAATCTTTACTGCTAAAATTTTCTCCCATATGTTCATGAATATACTCGTTAACATCTTCACTGTCAATAGATTGATAGCAACCTGTATCATCTTGATATCTGAAAATTTCATAGCCAGGTAATTGCGCAGACTTTTTAATTAATTTATTGAGGTAGACATCATCGATTTCTACATGTCGAGCTTTATTGCTTTTGCCTTTATATTCAAAAATGATTTGGTTTCCTTCCAATATCATATGCTTTCTTCTTAGGGTAGTTAGGCCATAAGTACCATTAGAATTTGCATATTGTTTATTGCCAATTCTTATACCTGTTTCGTCTAATAATAAAATTAATATAGCGACCACCTTACTTTTTGTCCATTGCTTAGTTTTGATATCTTCAAGGACTTTTTTTCTGAGTTTTTCTAAAGATTTACCAAAGTCTTTCATCTTAGCAAACTTCTCTTCCTGCTTTGCTTTTTCAAATACAGAATGATAAATGTATTGTTTTCTTCCCTTGGCATCTCTCCCAATTGCTTGAATATGCCCATCATCCCATTTGCAGATATATACATCCGTCCACATCGGAGGAATGATAAGTTTTTGAAATCTTCTTAATATTTTTTTGTCTTTAATCCTTACACCATCTTCATCAAAATATTGAAAACCTTTACCATACCTACGTTTATGGATAGACATCGCAGTGTCATCTACATGTTTGATTTCTAATTTTGATTGAGGTGAACTCATAATCTTTGATGTTTTAGCAATAGATTCTATAATGCCTTATAAGTACGATTTTTGTATCAATAAGTTATTTGTGAATTAATGTGCTATTGAGCAATGTGCTATTGAGTAATGTGCTAATGAATAATGTCATGCTGTAAGCATCTACAATGTAAAATGCTATTTATAACTTATTCCGTCCTTGCGGGCTCGTTTCGCAATCTTTAACGCATTACTAAAAGATTCTGAACCAAGTTCAGAATGACATTGTTGAAAATGTGCTAATGAATAATGTCATGCTGTAAGCATCTCCATGGTAAAATGCTATTTATAGCCTATTTCGTCATTGTAGGCTCGTTTCGCAATCTTTAACGCATTACTAAAAGATTCTGAACCAAGTTCAGAATGAAGTAGTTGTGAAATGACCGATTATTTCGTTTTTAAGCAAAATGTCATTGCGGGCTCGTTCCGCAATCTCTTAGGATTCTAAACTAATTTAACGGAAGTAGTCTATTGTCCAATGTCGTTACGTTAGTGGGAAATGTCATTCTGACGAAGGTGGTCACTGAGCAACGTCGAAGTGAAGAATCTTTGGCACTGAGGCTCTAGAAGTATCAAAAGCATATGCATTTAGAGATCCTTCATTCCGCTAAAGCTACTTTCAGGATGACAAAAAGTGCTTAATTTAACGGAAGTAGTCTATTGTCCAATGTCGTTAAGTTAGTGGGAAATGTCATTCTGACGTAGGTGGTCACTGAGCAGCGTCGAAGTGAAGAATCTCTGGCACTGAGGCTCTAGAAGTATCAAAAGCATATACATTTAAAGATCCTTCATTCCGCTAAAGCTACTTTCAGGATGACAAAAAGTGCTTAATTTAACGGAAGTAGTCTATTGTCCAATGTCGTTAAGTTAGTTGGAAATGTCATTCTGACGAAGGTGGTCACTGAGCAGCGTCGAAGTGAAGAATCTCTGGCACTGAGGCTCTAGAAGTATCAAAAGCATATGCATTTAGAGATCCTTCATTCCGCTAAAGCTACTTTCAGGATGACAAAAAGTGCTTAATTTAACGGAAGTGGTCTATTGTCAATTGTCTGACATCAAAAAATTTAAAACAAATGCCACAACCAAAATCCCGCTACTAATTCCATCAGCAAAGCGATACCCATATGTATAAGTACGCCTGCAAAGATGGATTCTGAACGATAACTCAATACACCTAGAGTAACTCCGCCAAAGAATGAACTCACGCATTCTCCCATAGGTTTGCCGAAATGTATAAAGCAATAAAACACTGCTGCAGGTAAAATCGCGCGACTTCCTGCAAATTTTACAAATGCTAAAATTAAGAAGCCTCTAAAAAAAAATTCAATATGGAAAAATTCTAAACCATAACAGATTTCGTACAGTGTTACATACCATCCTTTAGGCATACCTTCTTCACAAAATCTTAGAATTCTTTTGGCAGTAGGATAGTAGTCTTGAAAATCTTTTGTGAATGATGCCGCTATGATTAATGGAACCATAGCAGCAAGCATAAGTAAGTATATTTTAAGATGCTCTCTGTCTATTTTTAAACCATATAGAATTTGATTTTTTCTGTCTTTCCAAAACCAAAATGCTACAATAATGAGAAACATGATGGTAGCTTGTACGACTTGGTCGGCACAAATTTTTAAGATAGAAGCTACATTATAATCTGAAATATGATTTGTAATCCAGGGCTTGTATTGATAGATATAGCAGTAAGTGCAGAAAGCCAGAAGCCCTACAAAAATTCGTAACCATAATCCAGGTTGAAGCAACATTTCTCTACCGCTTTTATTATAAGCATAAGACAAATAAATAGGTATAAAACCACAAGAATAAAGAATGAAATACAGATAAAAATGCTTGAAAGATTGATAATGAATATCAATAAGTCCATTTTCTATATCGTATTTGTAATTGAGATGTATAGCTATTATTAGAAAAACAGCTATGAAAAGCAAATGGAAAATATTTTGCTCTTCCCAATATTCTTTAAAATAATTGAAGATGGATTTCATGCTAAGATTCCCAATATTTTTAAGTCTTTGAACAGAGATACAGTAGCTCCATGATTGAATACACGAATGCTTTCTCCAAAAAATGAAAAGTGAGATTTTATAAAACTACCTCAAAAAAGTAAGTGGAGATTTCAAAAATTATAAAGAAGATTTTTTAGGATAATCTCCATCATCATAATTATTAGGATTCTCAAAATCGTAATCTGGTAATAATTCAGTTTTGACGTAATCTATTGTTTCTTGAAGTGTGTTGATGAACTTTACAAAATCCTCTTTGTAGACAAATATTTTATGACGCTCATACTCATCGTTAGGTAATTTTTTACTTTCTGCAATCGTCAAAAAGTAATCATTATTTTTAGTTGTTTTCACATCAAAAAAATACGTTCTTCTTTTTCCAGCTTTTACCTTAACAGAATACACATCATTGCGATGCTTAGAGTCATTTTCCACTTACACAGATTTAAGATGATTAATCAATAATGTAAAAAAAGAGAAAAGAACTTAATTATAAAAGGATTTGATTATGAATTTACCTCGTCTTTGAGCTGTAACTGATAAAGTTCGTAATAAAAGGATTTATTATTGTAAATATCTTGATGTTTTCCTGATTCAACTAAACGACCATCATCGAAAACTAAAATATTGTCAAAGTTTCTAATTGTAAATAAGCGATGGGTAATACTGAAAACGGTTTTATTCTTCCAGCTTTTTTCAAAATTAGAAAGAATTACATTTTCTGTTTTGGCATCTACGGCAGATAAGCAATCGTCTAGAATTAATACAGAAGGTTCTTTTATTAGTGCTCTTGCAATACTTATTCTTTGTTTTTGACCGCCAGAAAGCATTACTCCTCTTTCACCAACTACGGTTTTAAATTTTTTAGGCAAAGATTCAATGTCATCATATACACTTGCTATTTTACTGTATTCAATAACTTTAGCATCTTCAGCATCAGGATGACCAAATTTGATATTATTATTGACTGTATCTGAGAATAAAAAGACTTCTTGTGGAATATATCCTACTAATTCTCGGTAATCAAACAAGTTGACATCTTTGAAAGGATGACCGTTAATGAATATTTCTCCCGAATCTGGGTCGTAATTTCTTAGAAGAAGCTCGGCAACAGTACTTTTACCCGAACCAGTTTTTCCGACTATCGCTATTTTTTGTCCAGTTGTAATTTTAAAAGAAACATCTTTCAATGCTTTAATTCCAGTATCAGGATAGGTAAAACTGACATTTCTAAATTCTATAGAATCTATTTTTTTGATAAAATGTTTTTTACCGCTTAAAATATCTGGTTGAATATTTAAAAACTCATTGATTCTTTTTTGTGAAGCTGAAGCTCTTTGTACTAATGAAACCGCCCAACCCAATGAAGCAACCGGCCAAGTCAACATATTGATATACACTACAAATTCTGCAATATTACCTGCCGTAAATCTTCCTTTTGCTACTTCATTTCCACCAATATAAATGGATAACAAAGTACTGACTCCAACTAAAAACAACATTAATGGACCAAAGAAAGATTCAATTTTTGCTAATCCTAAAGATTCTGTTCTGTAATGTGAAGCCAATTCTTCAAACTCTCCTTGTACTTGTTGGTCTCTCGCATATCCTTGTATAACTCTGATTCCGGAATAGGATTCTTGTGCTTTGGAAGTAAGCTTGGATAAAGTTCTTTGAATTCTTTCACTTCTAACGTTCACCGCTTTACTGACTCTGAAAATTGAATAAGATAAAATAGGTAAAGGTAAAAGTGTCCAAAAAGTCAAATACGCATTGATAGATACCATTGCATAAATCACCATGCTAAATGTGATGACCAATCCTGCGATATACATAATAGCTGGACCAGTATACATTCTCACTCTCGACACATCTTCAGATATTCTGGACATCATATCTCCAGTAGAATTCCTCTTGAAAAACGATGGAGTTAATTCTTGATAATGCTGATACAATTCATTTTTTTGGTTATACTCGATACGTCTTGACATCACTATTAATGTTTGTCGCATCAAGAACATTAAACCTCCTCTTATCAGGGTGGTCATAATTACTAGAAGACTGATGACCACAATTAATACCACTACCCAATCAGAGAATTCCTTTTCTAATTCCATTCCAATAAAACTATAGGAAAATGGTATATACACTTGCAATTGCTCAATTCCAATCCTAATTAATTGAGGAAGAAAAAGAGCAAAAATGTTGGAGGTGACGACGAAAATCATCCCCAAACTTAAAAGCAAACGATATTTATAGAGATATTTATTTAGTGCAAAAAGTGCGTTCATCCGTCACAAATTTAATGAATATTCAAGTAGCTAACTTGTAAGAGATGTTATTTTAAGTTGATTAAAAATTGCATAGTATCTACTCCGTCTGCGTAATCATTTAGTTCGGGAGCTTGTGCTTCGCCAAATTTTACATTTCTTTCAAAATCATCAAAATTGATAACACACTGAATCTCCTCTTGGTTGACTTCTAGCCAATCTTTTATTTCTGATTCGTTTTCATAATGCACCAAATTCACGCAAGAAATCGGTGAAGAGATAGATTTGACATCGATTAAATTTACAAAATCACAATCCACAATAGGAGTTCCATTCATTAAATATATCGTTCGTTGGTAGTCTAAATTGTTTTTATAAGAATGGAACATCATCAACTCAGAAAATGGTTGCCAAGCCTCTAGAAGGTTTTCGAATTTATAATCTTTCGGAATCCATAGCATCGATACATTTCTACAACCTAGACCAAAATATTCAAACACATCTAATCCTAATTGGTAGAGTTCTTCTTGACTTTCATTACCTCTTAATACTGCAATAGAATGTCTATTCTTTCTAATAATATGTGGATTCTTTCCAAAATAGTATTCAAAATATCGACCACTATTATTACTACCAGTAGCGATTACGGCATCCATTTTAGGCCATCTTTGATCGATAAATATATATTTCTCCCATTCTGGATCAAAAGAGATGAGTTTGTCTAAGAAATGAGGTAAAAGTACATTGTCTCTTTCTGAGGTTTTTAGAAATAAATTTTGTCCACTTATCAAAACACATAGTACATCATGGAAAGAAACTAGTGGAATATTACCTGCAGCGATAATTCCGATGTTTTTATTTTTGACATTTTCTAAATTATATGCTTGCAACCAATTTTGTAGCTTTTCTTCATTCAGCATGGTTTGTGCGATTGCATTCATCGCCATATAGCAGTTATCCTTAGTAAACCAATGGTTCTTGATACCTGTCAAACGAATGACGGATTGTAGCTCTTCAGGGTCTTCAGCAATGTAATTGCCAAGTTTTATGAATGAATTTACTCTATTTATTAATTCCATAATCTTTAAGTCGTACTTCTTTAGTATTTTCGTATTCTAAACACAAAAGTAAGAAGTCTATGGCTATTATGATTACCGATGAGTGTATAAACTGTGGAGCTTGTGAACCAGAGTGCCCAAACAATGCCATTTATGAAGGTGGTGTTGAGTGGACAATGGCTGATGGTACAGGAGTGAAAGGTGTATATACACTAGTAAACGGCAAAGAAGTGGAAGCTAATGCGAAGCAAAAAGCGAAGTCCGATGAAATATATTATATCGTAGAAGATAAATGTACAGAGTGTGTTGGTTTTCACGAAGAACCACAATGTGCGGCAGTATGTCCAGTAGATTGTTGTGTTCCGGACCCCGATATGGTGGAAGAAGAGGATGAATTGCTGAATAAAAAAGCTAAACTTCACGTTTGAAATTTAATATCTCAACGACCCCTCCGAAAAGAGGGGTTTTTTTATGCAAAAACTACTCGAAATATTACAATTACCTTCTCCACTTCAAAAAGTGGAATACTCGGATTGGAATAATAACGGGATAGAAGTGTATTTTAAAAGAGATGATTTGATACATCCTTCCATTTCTGGCAATAAATGGAGAAAACTCTATGGACACCTCCAAAAATATAAGCAAGGGAATTTTTGCGGAATCCTCACTTTCGGTGGAGCATTTTCTAATCATATTATTGCTGTAGCTGCTGCATGTAATATTTTGAATATTCCTTGTATAGGTATAATTAGAGGAGAGATTGATGTCAACAACAGTGCATTGAAATATGCGTCAGAGCAAAATATGCAATTGCTTCCATTGTCGAGAAGTGCTTATCGGAACAAAGACATCAGTTCATTACAAAAGACTCATCCCGAATTAGATTTGGATGGTTATATGATAGTACCTGAAGGAGGTGCAGAAGTAGAAGGTTTAATCGGTTGTCAATCTATTATAGATGAAATCGGCATACCCTACGATGAGATAGTTTTAGCATGTGGTACAGGAACGACTTTAGCTGGAATATTAAAGCATACATCTAATGAGATAAGATTGACTGGAATATCTGTTTTGAAAGGAAAAGATACTTTGACAGAGGAGATTGGGAGGATTACTTCTTTATCAGATAATTTTCAAATTCTAACTGATTATCATTGTGGAGGTTATGCGAAAATTAATGAAGAATTATTGAATTTTGCTAAAGACTTTTCAGCCCAAACCCTTATACCTTTAGACTATGTTTATACAGCTAAAATGGTTTTTGCTTTTGATGATTTATTGAAAAATAACTATTTCAAGCCTAATAGTAAAATCATTCTTTTGCACACGGGCGGATTAATGAATGCACGCATTGGATAAATATTTGTTTTCTTTTTGATAATTAAATAAATACTTATAGTTTGTATCCATGAAATTATATGCATCATACAAACAGCAACCCAAACTTGAAGATAAATACGATGCTATCTTAATTGGCACCGGTTTAGGTTGTTTAACTACCGCTTTTTTTCTAACAGAACAAGGGAAAAAAGTGTTGCTTTTAGAAAAGCATTATACTCCTGGAGGTTTTACGCATACTTATACAAGAAATGATTACGAGTGGGATGTCGGCGTGCATTACGTAGGTGATTGTACTCGACCAAATTCCATTTTGCTTAAAATATTTAACCATATCACCGAAGAGCAATTGAAATGGGAAGATATGGGCGAAGTCTTTGACAGAATAGTTATTGGAGACAAAGAATATCCATTGCACAAAGGGAAAGCAAATTATATAGCTCATCTTAAAGAGCAATTTCCCGATTCAAAAGATCAATCTGCCATTGATCAATATATTCAGACTGTTTTTGAGTGCACGCGAAGTGCATCTTCTTTTTACGCAGAAAAAGCTGTTCCTAGTTATATTTCAATGTTTACTGGCAGTTATATGCGAAGTGGATATATGAAGTTCGCAAAGAAAACCACCTTAGAAGTGCTACAATCTATTACTGATAATAAAGAATTGATTGCAGTTTTAACTGGTCAATATGGAGATTATGGAATGCCACCAAGCAAAAGTAGTTTTGCCATTCACGCAACAGTAGCAAAGCATTATTTAGGTGGAGGAGCGTATCCGGTGGGAGGTTCTGCAGCTATTTATAATACGATTGCGCCACAAATTCTAAAAAATGGAAGTCAGGTTTTAGTCAGTGCAGCCGTGGAGCAAATTCTTTTGAAAAAAGGAAAGGCAATTGGTGTACAAATGCTGGACGGTAAAAATATTTATGCAGATATGGTCATTAGTGGAGCAGGACTACACAATACATTTCTGAAATTGATTCCCGGAGAAGCACTATTGAAAATTCCTTTTAGAAAAACTATTACTCAACTCAAACCATCACATGGACATTTGAGTTTGTATATCGGATTGAAACACACCGCTGAAGAATTAGGCATTACAAAAGCTAATATTTGGTACTATCCTACTGGAAATGATCACGATGCAGCAACTGAAAAGTTTTTAAATGATCCTTTTAATGAAGAATTTCCAGTAGTATATATGTCATTCCCTTCTGCAAAAGATCCTGATTTTAATAATAGATATCCAGGAAAGTCTACTGTCGAATTGGTGACAGTTATTCCTAATGATTTATTTGCAAAATGGGAAGGTACTCGTTGGAAGAAAAGAGGAGAGGATTATGAGGAATTGAAAGAATATTTTTCTCAAAAACTTTTACAACATTTGTATAAATTTGTTCCTGAAGTAGAAGGAAAGATTGACCACTATGAATTATCTACACCATTGACTACTAAGCATTTTGCAAATTATAAGCATGGTGAGATTTACGGATTAGATCATGACCCTGCTAGATTTGAAGCTAAATTTTTAAAGCCATCTACACCTATCGATAATCTGTATCTAACAGGTCAAGATATCGTTACAGTAGGAGTGGGTGGAGCATTAATGAGTGGAATTCTAACTGCTTCAACTATATTGAAAACTAACTTAATTGAAAAGTTACTTAAAAGATAACTTCCAATTTCTATAACTAAAATTATGAGCAGACCATCCAAAGAAGGCCCTTTAAAGGGAGTGAAAATTATTGATTTATCTAGATTGTTACCTGGTCCTCTAGCGACACAAATGCTTGCTGACATTGGAGCAGATGTCATTAAAGTTGAAGATCCTAAAGCTTTAGATTACGCTAGAAATATGGCGCCACATCATAATGGAATTGGTTTGACCTACTTAGCACTCAATCGTTCTAAAGAAAGTTTGGCAATCAATTTAGGAAGTGAAGAAGGGAAAAAGATTTTTTGGGACTTAGTCAAAACTGCAGATATCGTTATAGATTCATTTCGACCAGGAGTTTTGGAGAAAATTGGTATCGATTACAAAACGGCTACTCAACACAAATCGGATATCATTTATGTTTCGGTATCAGGTTATGGTCATCAAAATAACCTCTCTCAAAAAGCAGGTCATGATATCAATTATCTAGGTCATGCAGGAGTTTTAGCTACAAATGGTACTCCAGATAAAATTTTACAAACTGGTGTGCAAATAGCAGACATTGCAGGAGGTTCTTACCCAGCAGTAATAGCTTGCCTGTCTGCATTGATTTCTCGTATGAATACTGGCAAAGGTCAATTCGTGGATGTAGCTATGGTAGATTGTTCGATGCCTTTGATGTCATTTTATATGGCAGAAGTCTTGAATAGTGGCAATACTTACAAAAGACAAGAACATGCACTTGCAGGCTCTATTCCAAATTATAATATTTATCAGTGCAAAGATGAAAAGTGGATTGCTTTAGGCTCTTTAGAACCAAAATTTTGGATGGGATTTTGCCAGTTAGTAGGGAAAAATGAGTGGATGAATAAAATCTTTAACGCTTCTATTATAAGTGATGTCGAAGAATTATTCCGTACTAAAACTAGAGACGAATGGGTAGAATTTGCTCAAAATTCAGATATCTGTTTGACAGCTATTTTAGAAATGGATGAATTAGAATCGGATGATTATTTGCAAAAGAGAGACTTGTTTGTAGAACATGAGCATCCTGTTTATGGTTCTTACAAAGGCATCAATCAACCTATTAAATTTACAGGAGCTCCTTCCTCTCAAGGTTGGGCACCACCATTATTAGGAGAAGACAATGAAGATATTTTAAAATCTTTAGGTTATTCTGAAGAAGAAATTCAACAGCTTTCCACTTCTAAAGTGATTATAAAAGGAAATTCTTAGTGAGGATATTTTAAAGCTGTAGTGTCGTATAAAAAATACCATTCATCGGCGACACTTACTTTTTCAAATCCTTCAGTTTTGTAATTTCTTAAAAATTCTTGCCAAGTAGAATCCAACAAATATCTATCGTCATACAACATGAGTGGTGTGATATAGTATAATTGTGTCCCCATACTATCTGCATAATGGTCGAAGCTCGTTTTCTTCCACATTGCAGGTTTCCATTTGTAGCGTTCTGTTTTTTCTTGAGGTAAAAAGCATATGATTCCACCTTCGTCTTCTGAAATGATTATAGTATCCTTTAAGAAAATAAAATTATTGAGTTTCTTCGCCGCTTGAACATTGAAATTGCCTTTGACTTCTCTAAAGTTGTCAAAATACTCTCTGTTTTCTGCATTCGGAGCTAGTATCAATAAGAGAAAAACAATTGCAGAAACTTTTCCCAAATGACTTCTATTTTTCACCAAGGAAGACCAGCCTGTAAACCCATACGACAAACTCAAAATGAGTGTCATCAGAAATACGATTTGCATCACCATATAATGCTCTCTCGGGAAAATTAAAATTACAGATAAGAATGTTGGACCGATAACAATAGCAAGTAAAAGCCATTCTATCCATTTAGATTTCATGGTAGTCCACCATACAGAAAAATTTATTTTCTTAAAAATCAGCAATGCTGCTAATGGAATACTTAAAACGATAGTTCTCCAAATTGCAGATAAGTGAAACATAGATTCAGGAAGCAATAAATCTGTATAAAATTTCCAAAGATTGATTAAATAGTTAAGCGTATTTGATTGGATATGCTGCATAAATGCTACAGGATTCGCTTTGTAGGCACTATATGAATCATAATTTTGACCAAAATCAGCTTCGAAAATTTCTTGACCATGTAATTGCCATCTGTCAGGTCTCAGATTATTCCAAATAGAATAATTGTATGCATAATGTTGAGCGAAGGCAGCTATAGCTCGTCCTCCTTCAAAACTAAATAATGGATTGCCTAATACCCTCTGAAGTCCAGCAATACCTAAAATTAAAAATGCAAAAAGTCCCCAACTAATTTTGTGAATGTTATTTCTTTTAACGAGTTGTACTATAATTGTACCTATAATTATAAATGCTAAAACTATAAATGCTAAATACAATTCAGGACGCATATAAGAGGCTATCAAAGTTCCTCCCGCTACAATAATGACTTTGTCTAATTTTCTTTTGAAATACGTAGAAACTATAAATGTGAAAATTAAAATAGAAGTAGTATAAAGAGATATTTTGGGCCAAGAGTGAAAATTGATAGCTGATGCTATGTAAAACATAGAAACTATTGCTGCAATCAATGGACGTATCCCTATTCTAGTCCAATAAATGAAAAACAGAACCCCAGGTAACATTGTCAATACCTGAAAATTGAATAGATATAGATAGAGCGGATTAGATTGGAAATAATGTAAAAAATAATACCAAGCCGCATACATAGGGCCCCAAGCTTTTTGAAGTTTGGTGGTAAATAATAAACCATTTTGCATATAAAGCCCTTCATCCCAACCGAGTACATCCACAAATTCAGGGATTCTCCATACGCTGATAACACCAAACGCAACAATGGAAATGAGTAAGTATAAGTACATCAGTTTTGATGTGGACGGAGAAGTAGATGTTGAATTCATATTATTAGCGTCAAAAATACTGCTTTAATATGTGAACATATTTTTAAAATTGAAAAAAGTCGGGCGATTATGGTCATTTTTAAATACTTTCACGTATAAATATACAAGCATGTTAAAAAAGTTATCTTATTTATTTCTAATTACTATCTTATTTTCTTCTTGTTCGGTTTTACAACAAGCTGCAGAAAATCAAAAAAAGCAACAAGCTAATAAAGGTGCAGGCGGTGGCAATAATGGTGGAGGTGGTGGTAAAACGTCTGGTAATGAAGGGAATCGTGATACTTATCAGCCTGATGGTGTAAGATATAGAGATAAAGTCTTCAATGCTTACGATGTTAATTCAGAAGTATTCTTAACAGGAGTTCCTACTTGGGACAATAAAACGACTAATCTTAAAATAGATATTTATACTCCACAAGGAGATGATCAAAGTAAAGGAAGACCATGTATTATTTTCTATTACGGTGGAGCATGGGCTTCGAAAATGAAACAAGGATTCGATGTATTCAATAGTGAATTAGCGATGAGAGGTTATGTGGCTATTTCTGGGGACTATAGAGTTGGCTTTAAGCAATCCAACGTAGCATTATTATGTATAGGTGATATTGAAACCAATATGACTGAAGCTGCATTTAGAGCATTTCAAGATACTAAAGCACTCATTAGACACGTACGAGCAAATGCTGAAAAATATGGTATTGATCCTAATAAAATTTATGTCGCAGGCGGAAGTGCTGGTGGTGCAAATGCATTAGGTGCTACTTATTTTGAAGATAATGAAGTGCCTGATTATATTAGAAAATCAATTGGTGGTTTAGAATCAATTGGCAGATATCAAAATGTAAGCTCTAAGCCTAATGGCGTGATTACTCTTGCAGGTCCTTTAATGGGTCCACCTAGTGCAATAGAAAAACAAAATGTTCCTATCTATCTTTTACAAGGTCAATGTGATGAATTGATTCCATGGAATTATGAAAAAGCATTTCCTCATTGCAAGAACAACAATAAAATACCTATGGTAATGGGTTGTAATGCATTGTATGAAAGATTGAAAGCAGTAGGAGAGACCGTATGGTTTGATAAAGTATGTGGTGGAGGTCACGGATCTTTCGAATGGGGAATGGTAGAATTGAATAGAAGAATGTCTAACTTTTGTTATTTAGTGATGAATAACGAAATGAAAACGGGTGACTTTATATTCATACCTCAAAAAAGCTCTTGTCCTGGTAAGACTTTCCCAGAATGTGAAAAATGGATGAAAAAATAAAAATACTAAGGTTGTCTAAATGGCAACCTTTTTTATTTTAATATTGCAATTTAATTGAATTTTAAAAGCATGCTTCAACGTTTTTTCCAGTTGCTATTGAAGATAGCTCTGAGCTTTCTATTCATCACTTTTGTATGGGTTCTGATTTATAAATTTGTACCAATTCCTATTACGATGACTATGGTGAGCAATAGCATTGAAAATATGGGCACAGACGAGCCTGTATTCTTTGAAAAAGATTGGAAATCTTTAGATCAAATTTCGGCTCAATATATTAAAGCTGTCATTGCATCAGAAGATCAAAAATTCTATTTGCATAATGGATTTGATATGGAAGCTATTGAAAAAGCAATAGAACACAATTCAAGAAATGCCGATAGAATCAAAGGAGGAAGTACCATCAGTCAGCAAACTGCTAAGAATGCATTTCTATGGCAGGGTAGATCATATATTCGCAAAGGGCTGGAGGTTTACTTTACCTTGTTAATAGAGCTGCTTTGGAGCAAAGAGCGCATAATGGAAGTATATCTTAATATTGCTGAAATGGGCAATGGAATATATGGAGTGCAAGCAGCTTCTCTTCATTATTTCAATAAGGATGCAATAGATATTACTAAATCTGAAGCAGCTTTAGTAGCTGCTATATTACCTTCTCCCAAAAAGTATTCTGCAAAAAATCCTGGTCCATATGTTAGAAAAAGACAACAATGGATAAGTAGACAAATGAATAATGTTCAATGGCAAAGTGCGCAGTAATTTACATGAATTCTATATATTAACACGTTCAGCTATCTAATTTAACAATATTCTTATTCTTGTTATGAAATTGTAAATATTCATAATGTCTTAACTTAGTTTTTAAATAGAAAACAGATTTAATTTAAGCTTTGATAATCAATTTTTGTGGCTAAACCGTCGAGGTTGACATAACTTTGTAGTTCGAAGATTAAACTGTTTTATTATGAAAATACAAGAAAAATTACAAGGAACAATCAACACAATAGTTGGTGATGTTCAACAAAATGTAGAAGTAGCAAAAGTTCAAGCTACTGCTGCTTATTCTGAAATCGTTTCTGCTGCTAAAGAAGAAATTGAAGTTCAAAAATTATCTTTAGATACTTACAAAGAAAGATACGAAGCTTTGAAAGCTAAAGGTTTTAACAAAAATGAAGTAGTAGAAGATGTGAAAGGCGAAGTTGCATTTTTCAGCAATGAGTTAGTTTCAATTTTAAACAGAAACTTCGATCGTTTGAAATCAATCGTTACTCCTAAATTTAAAGACGTTAAAGATTCAGTTTCTAAAACTGCAAGTGATACTACAACAGAAGCAAAAGATATGGCGAAAGCTGTTAAATCTAAAGCGAAATCAGAAGTGAAAAAAGCTACTAAAGCAACGAAAGAAGCTGTCAATGAAACTGCTGAGTCAGTGAATGAAGTAGTAGAAGAAATTGCTGCTGAAGTAAAATAATTTGAAGCTATTGAGTGATCAAAAGTTTCTCATAATGTTAGTTATTGGTTTTTGGAAAGAGACTGCCATTTTTTGGTAGTCTCTTTTTTATTATACTCCCTTTCCGCTGATAATTGTTTTGATAGTATAAATGATGATTCTAAAATCCATTAATATAGAATAATTGTGGACATACATCATATCGTATTGCATTCTCTCTATCATCTCTTCTACATTGCTCGCGTATCCAAAGCGCACCATTCCCCATGAAGTAATTCCAGGCTGTAACTTATAGATATATTTATATTCTGGATGTCTTTGGATAATTTGATCCGCATAAAATTTTCTTTCAGGTCTTGGTCCTACTATGGACATGTCTCCTTTAAGTACATTGAAAAACTGAGGGATTTCATCTACTCTATATTTCCTAATCCATTGACCGATAGGTGTCGTTCTATTATCATTTGTAGAAGATAATTGAGGTCCAGTATCTTCAGCATTCATATGCATCGAGCGAAATTTATAAATCGTAAAAGCTTGACCATATTGACCTATTCTTTCTTGACTATAAAAAATAGGACCACTAGAAGATTTTCTAATGAGTATACTTACAATTAAAAAAACCGGAGATAATATTATCAATGCAGATATAGAAACTACTAAGTCAAAAGCTCTTTTGAAAGTGGCTTGAGCAGGTGACATGACATGAGTGTCAATATCTATTAAAGTCGCTCCAATAGGATTGTTTATTTTTATTTGAGATGTCAAGGATTCATTAAGTTCAGGAATAATCTTTATCAAAAATCCTCTTTCATCTAATGTACTAATGTATTGAGGAAGATCTTCTCTTTCTTCTTTTGATAAGGCTAGAATAGCAAATGTAGCAGAAGAGTTTTTTAATTGTTCACTAATCTGATTCAATTGTAATGAATTTGAAGGAGCCGGAGTGTGAAGGTCTTGAAGATTTGAGTAAATAGAAATAATGTCTAAACCTTGAGTATATCTTAATTGAGTGATGTCTTGAAAAATTTTATTCAGATTTTTATGACTACCAATCAGAAGAGTTGGAAATGTAACTTTACCGCTTTTAATATCACGCTTAGCTACTGATAACCAAATTAATCTCAATGCGAGTGTAGGAATTAAATGAGTCAAAATCATTTTATCCATCAAATAATAATAGTCTCTATAACTTTCTACTATATCATCTAATACTACAAATACAGATAAAATTAAGCAGCCAATGATACTTTGTAAAATTGTTTTAGTGACTTCTGCTAATCTTGATTTCGTATACACACTTTGGTAAGTATTCGTCATCGTGTATATGATCGACCAATACAAAGCGACTACAAAACCTGCTAGAAAGAAATTTGAATCTTGCGCAAACTGTTCAATATCAAAAGGAATGTGCTCGACTTGAGTCTTTCTAATTATAAAAAACAAGAGCCAGCTAATATAAGCAGTAACGATGTCACTTATAAAATATTTAGAAACATCTTTATGAGCAAGCTGGAACATGAATTTTCAAAAAAGTTTTGACTAAAATAGTCTTATTTGAAGTAATTCAGCTAATTAATAGAAGAAATCTTAATTTATAACCCCAGAACCTATTAACTCTTCCTCCTCGTACCAAGCAGCAAATTGACCAGAAGCAATCCCTCTTTGTAAATTTTCAAAAACAATGTACAATCCATCTTCAGTTTGGTATAAGCAAGCTTTCTCTAAACCTTGACGATATCTGATTCGAACGAGATAGTTTCTTTGCTCACCTATATTTAAAGATAAGTCTGTTCTTATCCAATGAGTTTCTTGATTAGATATAAATAATGCAGGTCGATTCAGTCCAGGATGGTTTTCACCTTTACCTACATAAATAATATTTTCTTGTGTATCTGTACCAATGATCAATAAAGGTTCATCATATCCACCGATTCCTAAACCTTTCCTTTGACCGATAGTATAGAAAAAAGCCCCCTTATGTCGACCTACAATTTTACCTAAATCTGAACGATATTGATAGTTTTGAGCCAAATAAGGCAGTTGCTTAGTATCGACCTGATCGAATTGATAAGAGAACTTTGGAAAAATTTCCAAGTCAGAAGGAATCTCTACTACATTTCCCTCTTTAGGGACAAGTTGTTGTTGTAAAAACTCTGGCAATCTTACTTTTCCGATAAAGCATAAACCTTGAGAATCCTTTTTGCCAGCCGTCATCAAGCCAGCTTCTGCAGCTATAGCTCTGACTTCAGATTTCTGTAAAGCACCAATAGGGAAGAGTGCAAATTTTAATTGCTCTTGAGTCAATTGGCACAAAAAATAACTTTGATCTTTGTTAGGATCTTTTCCTGCTAATAATTTATAGACCGTTTCGCCATCAATAATTTCTTCCTCTTTTCTACAATAATGACCTGTTGCGACATAATCTGCACCAAGACTTAAAGCTGTTTTAAGAAAAATATCAAATTTGATTTCTCTATTGCATAGAACATCAGGATTAGGCGTGCGACCTATTTCATATTCATGAAACATATAGTCGACTATCCTTTCTTTATAAATAGCACTTAAATCTACGACCTGAAAAGGAATGTTCAATTGTTGAGCAACTATCAAAGCATCATTGCTATCATCCACCCAAGGACATTCATTATCAATAGTAACTGAATCATCGCTCCAATTACGCATAAATAGACCTATTACATCATACCCTTGTTGTTGCATCAAATATGCTGTAACGCTAGAATCTACACCTCCAGAAAGTCCGACAACTACTTTTTTACGATTTTCCATGAATATTCTGCAAATATCGTGAATTCGTAGATGATTTCTTGAAATTTAAATCAATTAAACTATTAAAAAACGGTAAGCTTACTTTGTCAAGAAGTTTGAATTGTCCTAAAAGTGAGATTAATTCTTGGAGTGTTGATTCTTTTAGTGACAGGCAGACAATGAAGCCAATGTGTTTGAGTAGTGTCTTTCATGACCATCAAGCTGCCATTAGGTAAATAGATTTCTACCTTTTCATGATCCATTTTATGTTTGAAGTAAAATTTACGATCGGCACCAAAACTCAAAGAAGCAATAGAGCCATTTTTTACTAAATCTTTTTCTTTATCGCTGTGATATGCCATGCCTTCATTTCCATCATGGTATAGATTGAGCAGGCAGGAATTATAAGATGTATTAGTGATTTCTTCTATTTTTTGTTTTAATTCTAATAAAATAGGTGTCCACGGCATAGCCTGTTTGGTCACTTTAGAGTAAGTATATTCAAAAGGCTGATCAGCATACCAAGCTACTTTTCTTTTAGTGATGATTTTTTTGCCCATGATAATAGATTCATCATTTTTCCATAATATCTCCTCCGTTAAAGTTTTGAAATATTTAAGTGAATCTTCAGGAGAAAATATTATACCGTAATAATTGACAGTGCCATCTTTAGGCAAATAGTTTTTGGTAAAATCTATATCAAAATCAAAAGGCAATTCCATGCTTACATTATAAGAAAATAATTACAAAAAATCAATAGCGAAGCTCCTTGATTTTAAAGTTGGTTTATTTACAAGGGTTTGCCCTCAAATAGATTTTCGGATTAATATTTACCTTGGGATTTAATATTAATATGTTTTTAATTAAGCATCATAAATACCTTTAAGAACAAAAGTTTAAATTTTATAGATGATATTTAATCTAATGAGATGATTGTTAGGGATGGTATTTTGGTATATAGAGACTTGGTTTTTAAAGTATTGATAGAGTGCACCGATTTTGATTTTTTCAGAGATATTTCCTTGTATATTAATATTGGGGGAATAGGAATGAGTGGTGGTATTTTTTTGAATATTTTTAATGTATAGTGCACTCGCTTCAAAGGAGATTTTGGATAGTGCGTGAGTGTAAGCTATTTTATATAGGAATTGATTGACTTTATTATTAGTTTCTGCATCAGGGATAATAATGTGCAGTATATTATAATTAAATAATACAGTTTGTTTTTGATTGAAAGAGAGAGACGAGTTTAGGTTGAAATTAATATGTTTTCCTTCCTGATAGTTTAAGACGTTAAGTTCTATTACAGGTGTTTGGTTGTAGTAAATATAATTAGAGAGTCTGTAGCTGAATTGTAGGGACTTAGAAAGATTGAATTGTAATTTATCGTTAATTTTTTTATTATAATCATGGGAGATGTTTATAGAGAATTGTGTATCATTTTTTTGATTAGCACTATTATTTGCTAGAAAGAAGTTGGAAGATAGTAGTAGAGATAGTTGCTTAGATAAGAATAAATTTATGGAAATAGCAATGTTATTAGAGGTTTTATTATAATTGTTTAGGTCAGCAAAAAGATTATGAGAAAAAGTATTGAAAGCTGTTAGTTGAATTTTGTTTTCAAGTAATTTTTGAGAGAGTTGGAGATTGGCTACGATGTTATCGTAAGGATTAAAGAAGAAATTATTTGTTTCAAAATCTTTGCTTTTGTAGAGTAGTTCCGCAGTGATAGTGGTATTGTCCTTTTGGAATTTAATTTTAGAAGACAAAAGATTTTGAATTTTTTGTTTGATTTGTTGATTCATGTTTTTCGAAAAACTAGATTCAAGCAGAACATTTAAGTTTTCTGAGAAGAAGTGGTGGTAAGTGATACCAGCAGATGCAATAAGAGAACTGGCTATATTACTTGAATCGCTATTATTTTTTGTTTTATTGATGATGCTATAGATGCTGAATATCTGATTGGGTTTCCATTTATAAGAGATATTTAAACCGGATTTAATGTCAAAGATGGAATCTTTTTTGATCAAAGAAATGATGCTGCTATAGTCTGTGGATATTCCAGCGAAAGCTGATATTGTAAATTTATTGAGATCAAAACTAAAATTCAATCCGTTTAATCTTAAAAAAGAAACTGCTTGATTGGACCAATTAATGTTGCTCATTCCGATATTGAAATCTTTAATTTTCCTAAGGATATTATTTTTTTTATCTGTTAATCCAATGTTGTATAATTCATTATCGCTGATATAGTTTTGAATTATTTTTTCAGGGTCTTTCTTGTAAATAGAATCAAGCGCATCTTTATTTGCAATTACATTTTTGTATTTTTCAATATTTATTAAATCATTTTGAATGGAGGCAATTTGTTTTTCTTTATTTTTTAGAATATAGTTGAGTTCGTTTATTTTTTTCTGTATGATTTTGCTAGAGTCTTGGTAGGTTTTGAATAAAGAGTCTTGAGATAATGTTTTTTGGTATTCGGAAAGATTTTCTAGATGATTGATTTCATTTTGAATTTCAACAGACTGTTTTTTTAGCGAAGAGATATTGTTTTTAATATTGTTAGAGTCAATATTTTGAATTTGTTGAATTGTCTTTCGGATGCTATCGTTTTGGTAAGTTTGGAGTAAATCAAACCAATCATTTTGTACCCCAGTATAATTAGAGTAGCTATGATTGATGATTTCTCTGATTTTGGCTGTGTCGTTAGAATTAAGGATGTCTTCTTCTATTTCTTTTCTTTTTTGTTGAAGTTGTTTTTCTATTTGGCTTCTGTCTAAGGAGAAAGAAAGATGATCGATGTAAATATTTTTTTGAAATAAATCTTTAGTAATGCCAATTTCGGAGATTAAAGGAATACCTTTTAGCTGATACCTTCCGCTTATATCAGTTCTGTTATAGTTTCTAAATAAGCTCAATGTGTCTTTAGGCAGATTGATCTCACTTGTATTTTGAATGATAAAACTTGCTTTATTAGTTTGGATACTATCAGTGATAGCAGAGCTATCTATCCAAATAGAAATTTCAGATTGGGCTATTTTCTGTTGATTGGAGATGTTGACCAGAGCGGCCTCTATATTATATTTTCCATGAGGTGGATATTCAAGCTTGTTTTTATTGCCGATACTGAAATAGAGTTGTTCAAAGAGTTCTTTTTTTATAGGGATGTTATTCATTTGAATTTCAAAAGAAGGCGTATTGAAAGCGCTGAATATTTGACCATTTACGTCAGTGATATTGATGCTGATATAGACTGGATAGTTGATTTGCTTTGTTGTTTGTATGACGAGGTCTAATGAATTGGATAGTTTTTGAGGATTTTGAGGAAAATATATACTTTGAGCGTGTATTTCATTTTGAATAACAAATGCAAATACAATTACTACAAGGCTAATGTTATTAATTCTAAAGTAATTCATTTAAAATAAAATACTAAATTAGGTAAATTAATGTTAAATGTTACTATATTGTCAGTGCAATGTTAAATAATATGACAAGATGGTTTTTTAGTTTTATGTGTTTTGTGGCATTTAGTTCGACAGTTTGTGCAAATACAGATATTATATTGAGATCACCTCGTCAATTTGAAGAGGTAATACCTCCTGTGACACTTATGTGGAATTTAAGTGGACAGACTAGTGATATATCTTTAATTAGAATCGAGGTATATGAAACTAATGAGCAAATGAATCCAATCGGTCCTCCAGTTTGGGCGACATCTCTTTTTAATATCTGGCAGAATCAAGTTTTTGTAGATTATAGTGAATGGGTTACATGTAAACAATATGGGTGGAGAGTTACTTTGTATAAGAATTCTTCAAAACGATTGAGAGGGGAATATTTTGAAAATAATTCGGCATACACAAAAATACTTTCTTCACAACTTCCTGTATTCAAAATTAATTGTTCTAATTTGGAATTAGAGCAGATAGAAAGCACCGGCTACTTTGATTTTTCTAATGAATCTACTCCTTATGTATTTTCTCAGCGGTGGGGATCGGATATTAAGTTTCATTATTTCAGTCCATACGAAAATGACCAGATTGAATGTAAAATTTATAATTGGGAAAGAGAGGTAATCGCTTCTACATTTTTTTCTCTTCAAAAAGGGAGCAACTATCTAGATTGGACAGAACTTTTTTCAGGTATTGAAGGTGAAATAGAGCTATCAGAAGTATATTTTTTGGAAGTAGTGAATGGTAAAGATTTAAAAAAGGCATTAAAATTTAATTGGGTAGATGAATAATTATAGAAATATTTTATTTGTAGTGGTTGTGTCGGTATTGGGAGCTTCGTTAGTATTCGTGTTTTCGATGTTGTTTAATAAGGATGGTTTTGTCGATAATAATAAGTTGTTTTTGGAGTTTACTGGCACTCAGGAGCTAATGAAGAAAGCAGAGGGAGATTTATCTGGTCTACATAAGTATTTGGATACTCTAAATTATCAATTGCTCATATTGGACAGTTTAGTAACAAAGGGTAAACAAATAGATAGGGTAGAAGAATTGTCAAGTGTACGTTATGTGAGAGATAGCCTTCATTATGTATATCAAGAACAGATGGAGGTGTACAGGTCAGATATCCGGGAACAATCTTGGAATCTTTTAAACCAATATATTATTGAATTTGGAGACGAAAAAAAATACCGATACATATTTGGAGCTAATGGTACAGGTACGATGATGTATGGTGCTGAACGAAAAGACATTACATCTGATGTGTTGGAATATGTAAATGAAAAGTATAATGGCAAGTAATAGGATATTAATATATTTATTAGCTGTTATGACATTAATAGTGAGTTGCGATGATAAAGTAATCTTGAGCGACGAGAAAACAATTGGTAACATTGTTCTTACAGCTACAGTGGAGAGTATGGATGAAACAAATGGAATAGATATTACTTATAAAATTTCTACCAAAGACAGTATTTACGTTCTAGAGTATGGGATTAAAGATCAGCAAAGGTATTTAGACAGAATATATTATTTTTCTTATCAAGTAGAAAATGATTTTTGGTTGGAGTATGATGGGGTTCAACAAAGATGTGTCGGAGCAATTTTTGAAAGAAATTATAAGCTTACCAACGATATTATTTTACATCTACATTTTGACTATCCTGAAAAAATGTCTGAGACTGGCCAGTTTTTATTGACCTACTATGCTAAGGAATTTAATTTTCCACCTGTAAAGATGCTCTTCCACCCTAAAAAATAAACAAATGTCAAATAATAAGTTCAGATATAAGATTGCTTGGGTTTTAATAGTAATGATGACATTGGATATTTGTTATCCACCTTTGGCGATGGCGTTGACATCGGGTCCCACTCAGCCTGAGTTTCAAAAGTTCACTCCAGCTTCTGCTACAGATATGGTGAATATATTTTCAGGCGATATGGCGTATAATATTCCATTATTTGAATTGCCAGGACCTAATGGAGGATATCCTTTTAATTTATCTTATACTTCAGGGATTACAATGGAACAGGAAGCTAGCTGGGTAGGACTGGGATGGGATTTAAATGCTGGTGCTATGAATAGAAGTATGCGCGGAGTACCAGATGAGTTCGATGGTGAAAAAGGGGATAATATAACAGTAAGAGAAGATGTGAAAAAGAACTTCACAGTAGGATTATCTTATTCTCCAGATTTTGAAATTTTTAGTAAAGACGTTGTTAGTTTAGGATCAGTTTCATTATTCTATAATAACTACAAAGGAATAGGTTATAGCATTGGATTTGGAGTAAACGTTAAAGCTTTTTCTACGGGCAACGGAGCCAAAGGCTCTTTGGGTTTAGATGTAACATTAAATACTCAAGAGGGCGTGGACTTGAGTCCAAATTTGTCCTTAAGTAGGGAAACAGATGACATGAGAACAACTGTAAATTTTTCTGCTAGTTTTAATTCCTTACAAGGATATAAGGGTTTGGGGTTCTCAATACAGGCAGAAAAAATGGCAACAAAAATGGTAGACATGCCAGTAACCGAAGAGGCAAAAGATGGCAAAGACATGTTCACCTCACAAAATATTATGGAGTCTAAATCAGAAGACGAAAATACTTATACACCTGAAACCGCTCAAGTTCCAGTTAAATATGTTGAAAAATCAACCTCGAGTGCATTTAGTTTTGGATATAATGCAACACCATCTGTTTCTCCAAGTATTAATTCAGAGACACAAGGGTTTGCAGCAAATTTAAATGTAAAAATTGGAGCGGAAGTATTTGGAGGAAACCCTAATATTCAAGCTAGTGGATTTTATAGACAAGAGCAATTAGTACATAAAAATGTAGATGTTGATTATCCAGTCTTTGGATATAATAATTCAGGAAAGGCTGTTTCAAAGAAAAGAGCTTTGATGGATTTTAATAGGGAAGCAGATGGAGCTATTAATAAATATACTAAATCTTTAGCTATTCCAAACTATACTTATGATACATGGTCAATAACAGGTCAGGGTATTGGCCAAATGGTTAGACCCTATAAGTCATATATTGGTTTTGTTAGAGACCCATATAGAGAGAGCAAAATAAATAATTTTAGTGTAGGTGTGGAAATTGGTAGTGGTAATTTGATTAAAGTTGGAGGTTCTGTAGGATATTCTTATTCAGCATCTAAGTCAGGTGGTTGGGGTACTTACGCAGGAGAGAGTACATTTGAGAGTGTTTATGGAAATTCTAATGTTTCAGATGTAAAATACGAGCCATATTATTACAAGGTTCATGGAGAAACTGGGGCATTTTCAGCAGATGAATTTTTGAAGAATACGGCTGGAACATCTCCAATGAAGTTACATCGAGAAATTAGAAAAAATAGTATTTTTAAACGAAGTGATCAAGATATTCATCCTTTTTATTATGATAAATCAGGAAATCGTAAAACACTTGATCATATTAAAAAAGAAAGGACACCTAGATCCAACTATCTTTTGGAAGTCAAAAACGAAGATATTAATAAAGAAGACCCAATATTTAAAGAGTTTAAAATTAAATACTACGAAAATTTAAATAAATTTGAAACTCCAGTATATTTTGAAAGAACTGGGAAAGCTCATCATTTAGCTGGATTTGTAGCCTATAAAAATGATGGTTTGAGATATGTTTATGCATTACCTATAATTAATAAGAAGCATATAGAATCTAGCTTTAGCATTAAAGTTACTAATGGGGAAAAAATAAACGGAGGAAATGGAAATACAATATACAGAGATGATAATGGTTCTGAACAGGAACTGTATAAAAAAGGTGGTCAGTTAAGTAGTCAAAGATTAAATATAACAAAGACTCCTGAATATCCCCATTGTTTTCCATTGACAGCGATGTTAGGAGTGGACTATGTAGATGTAAAAAATGATGGTATTACAGACGATGATTTGGGCTACTGGGTGAAGTTTGGCTATTATAAAGACGCTATTTACAAATGGAGAATGCCATACAATGGTATGAACTATATTCCGGGTCAACTATCTACAGTTACGGATGATATGGCAAGTTATGTCTACGGAGAACGAGAATCCTATTTTTTACAAACTGCTGAAACAAAGACTCATATAGCAAAATTTTACTTAAAAAAGCGATTGGATAACTTGGAAGCAGCAGGACAAGGTAGTTTTGGATCGGATGACAAAGGGGTAAATGGAGGTTATGCAATTGAAAAAATAGAACTGTTCAGTAAGGCTGAATTAAAAGCCAATCCAATTCAGCATATTCCAATTAAAACAATTTATTTTGAATATGATTATTCATTGTGTTCTGGAATTAAAAACAAAAAAGCTCAAGAAGCTGGACACTTGAATGCTTTAGGAGAAGGGAAATTGACGCTAAAAAAAGTTTGGTTTAAATACAGAAATAATGACAGAGCTACTCATAATTATTATGAATTCGATTACAATCAAGGGCAGAATGAGGGTGAATATGATCCTTATGCACAAGACGTTTGGGGAACGTATAAAAAACCTGATAATGGACAAGCTCAAAATCGACTTTTCCCATATGTAGATCAGACAAAAAATAAGGCAACGCAAGACAAAAATGCAGCTATGTGGAATCTGAATAAAATAAAACTCCCTTCCGGGTCGATTATAGAATTAGAGTATGAAATGGATGATTATGCTTATGTACAAAACAAGCCTGCGATGCAATTGTATAAAATAGACGCTAAAAGCGAGTTAGATATAAGTCGAGGTCTTTATTTTCAACTAACCGAACCTTATAAAAAGCCTACTGGGGTAACAGATCCCAGTGCAATTAATTCAAATACTTCCACTAACGAACACATGAGGAGTTTTTTGGATAATAGCGGATATGTTTTTTTTAAGGTAAAAATAGATTTACTGAACAAGGGAAATGATGAAGAGTATGTGTCTGGTTATGGACAAGTAGATTTGTCTGATAATACATCAATAAGCATTGACGCTTCGAGTTATGATGCTGGCAAAGATGCTTATACAAGAGGTTATATTCAGTTTAAGGAGGTAAAGCTAAAGGGTAAAACACTGAACGATCATCCGATATCTATAGCTGCGTGGAATTATTTTCAGCTGAACCGACCTGAATTAATGGGAAAGGTGGGTGATTACGAAATACCTAAAGAGGATGATGCGGATCCTAGTAAAAAGGAAATGCGTTCAGCCTTGCTTAGTTTAGTGAATCCATTTAAGGGGATGGCGGTTTTTATCAATGGTTTTTATGGAACATGTAGAAATAGAGGATATGGAAAGAATCTCGATGTAAGTGATTCTTATATCAGATTAAATTCAAAAAATGAACGTACAGAAATAATAGATACAGATCGTAAGATTGAAAATTTTAAATATGGCGGTGGACATAGAATCAAAAAAGTGATTTTAAAAGAAAATGATAGTTCCTCTCCTGATGATATAGTGGGTGTAGTATATGACTACACTATTAATGAAGGTGGAAAGTGGACAAGTTCAGGAGTGGCAACTTACGAACCTAGTTTAGGTGGAGAAGAAAATGCATTGAAATTGCCCTTAGAGTTTGAAGTAGATGTTAAATTAAAAACTAATTATAAGTTATATGCAGAAAAACCCTTTAATCAATCGCTTTATCCAGGAGCCTCGGTAGGCTATAGGCAGGTGACGGTTCGGAGTTATGCAACAGATAAAGTTTTAAGCAAGCAATGGGATAATCAAATACCTACTACTGGACAGACGGTCTACCAGTTTTACACTGCAAAAGATTTTCCAGTAATAACAGATTATACTACTCTAACACCAATGAAAACGGACAAGTCAGAGACCTTTTACGCATATCTTTATAATTATACATTTGATTATTTTATGGCAACCCAAGGTTATTCTATCGAATTAAATGATATGCATGGAAAACCTAAAAGTATTGAAGCATTTCAAATTTCCAAAGAAGGGATAATAGTGAATGTACCAATATCTGGAACTTACTACAATTACAAAGCTAAGAAAATAAGCAATATTAACGGATATGATGGATGGCAACTCATCAATGAAGGAATAGACGTCATGGATGAAAATGGAAAACTTCACAACAATTATATAGTAGGTCTAGATTATGAAGTGATTAATGATACAAGAGAAAGCATATCAGTAGGATATAATGGGAGTTTGGATTTGAACTTGGATGGTATGCTAATCGTATTTCCTATAGGCTTTCCCTTTGTAATGCCTAATGCTTCGGTTTCAGAATCTATAGTTCAGACTGCAGTGACTAATAAAGTCTTTTATAGATCAGGTTTAATAGATGAGACTGTACAAATGACAGATGGTGCACAAGTGTCTACTAAGGCAAAAGTATTAGATAAACTAACAGGATTACCGATAATACAAATTGTTAAAAATGAATTTGGGAATACATTAGAGACATCGAGCTACCCTGCTTATTGGCATTATTCTGAAATGGGACCTGTTTATAAGAGGATAGGAGTAAAAGGTATTGGTAATGTTTCAGTAGTTGTTAATCAACATGATCCTAATAAGTTCCTTTTGAGTGTACGGTTAAATAATAAAGATTACAGAATAGGGGATGAATTGAGCGTGAAATGCACTGTTCTTAAATACCCAATTTCTCAAACTTTTCACAGAAAAGGTACAGTAGTCAGTAAATCTGAGAACCAAATGGAAATAGATGTAACAGGACTAACCGCTAATTTGAATGGAGCATCAGGTCTCTGTGAATTATACCTATATCGTCCTATTGATAGAAATCAACTGGATGTAATGATTGGTAGTAAAACAGTTTTAAAATAAAATAAAATCGAACTTATGTGGAATTTAATAATTAGGTTTTTTGCACTTTTTTTAACTGTCGTAATTTTCTGTTCAACTATACATGCTCAAACTCAACAAACAGAACAGACTGAAGAGGAATTTCTTTATAGATATAGAGTTTTAGCTAATGAGTTAAAATTAAAAATTAATGCTCAAAATATTGAGTACCCTTCTGAAGGGTATCAATTAGGAATTTTATTGACTGTTGAATATTATTATCACAATAGTTCTAATAATACTGATCAACTGATAACTAAAAATATTGATCTTTTTAATTATAATCTTCCTGAAAAGATTAAGGATGGGAAAATAGAGCGAGTAGCAGATGCAATATATACTAATGATAATAAAATAGAAAACAAGATTGTTCCATTGGTAAGTTCCCAACCTTTTCCTAGAAAAGTTTATGGCACACAAAGTAGAACTGGAGAATATTATTATTCTAGACCTATCAATAGTAAAGAAATAAAGCCTGAAAATGTAAAGGTGAAAGTAAGGATGCGCCCTTATCTTTTTAAAGTTGGAACTAATATTATTGCAGCCAGCGAGAATATAATAGCAGGAATTCTAGGAACTGGTTATCTACTATTAGAAGAAAGAGAGATAACGTATAATGTAGCTGATTATATAGAAGTTAATGACAATCTTCCAGAATGTAAAGGACTTTTAGTTCCAAGCTATATTGAAGAATGTTCTAAGACAAATTTTTCGCCTGGGCTATTAGCTTCTGACCCAGATAATAATGACACACTTAGTTTTACTTGTTATATAGTTTATGAATGTTATCAGCCTACTGATAACATAGCTGAGTTTATGAGATTGGCAATTCCAAGAGCTATGGGAGGCAATTTTAACATTAACAATAACACCTATGAGTTGTCAGAGTATTCACAATATATTGGATATTGTAATGATGCCAATTCTATTTCAGATGGGACGTCGGTTACTAATTGTGCTACAAACATAGCCATTCCAATTATTACTAAAACTACACAACCTATTGGTCATAGTTCTTATGATTATTCGAGGCAGATGCATGATATTATAGGGCAAAGTTATTTTGTATTCTACAGAAATCATGATTATTTATCGGCTATTTCAGGTACTGATAATAGTCGAAGTAATCCTTTTTACCCTTGTGACGTAAATAGTAACTTCATAGAATATGATGATAATCTTTTTCATAATAATAAGCGAACTTGTAATGATGTAGGTCAATTTTTTGTTTTGGATAGAGCCTCTGGAACGAATAATTTCAGAGAGACAGATTATTTCAATCTATTAGAATGGAATATATTCATGAGGGTAGAGCCTTATTATGGAGGTACAGAAACTCCAGTACCAGAGGATAGTGATTTTTTCCCCATTTATCAAATAACAAAACCGACAAATGGAGAGGAGCACTATAGTAGTGGATATACAATCAATCCAATTATTAATGAAAATACAGAGATGTATTTTAATTATGAAAATGATTTCATTAATGAAGATGTTTGTAATAGTGTTATGCAAGCTTCTAATTTTTATAGCTATAGCGGTGGTAATTATGCTTATACATGTCCTCCTTTAAAATTAATGTATCAGGACATTAAAAATGGACAAGATGAAAATCCTAGATTTATTAGATATCAATTTATGGTATCTCATACTTATGAGGATTTGCGATCTCCATCTGAAATTATTCTAGAAGGCGTCGAACAAGGAAATGAATTTCTTACCTTCAGATCTGAAATATTAACGGAATTAAAAGCTTTTCCTGATATTCAAGAAGTTACATTGGAGGTATCTTATCCATGTAAAAATGATGAGGAGATAGCTCCAAGTGGCAATAATGGCTTGGGCGAAATCAATATTACAAACGTGGTAGGTGGTCGTCCTAAAATATGTGATAATTACCCAGAGGGTCACAGTTATGAGTTATATGGCAAAAAGATGAGTTGTGAAGATGCTGAGTTTTATTCAACTTATTTTCCTAATTATTTTCAAGTTCTATCTCAATTTTATAATATTTTAAAATCAAATAAATACTTACATCATTTAGGTGATAATGAAAATGGATTCGTTAATAAATTCTTTCCAAAGGAAGGAGTGGATTATAATTATGATGGTATTTTCAAGGTTTCTTGCGGAGTATATTGGATTAGAGCGATTACAAATTCACCTATTAAACCACGTTATTCAGGAATTGTTACAGCAGCTAGTGGAATAACTACCAAACATCAAAAAGGGCTTGTAAATGGTACGAGAACCTACGATGTTACACCCTGGAATGAGCCTATTATTATTACAGCGAAGGATGTGGCACCTGTTACCTTAACATATTTACCGTCTATTTGTAGTGATGCGCCCTATTTGTTACAGGCAGGAGCACCTGAAGATTATGTTAGTAATATAGATTATTGGAAATGGGAGCCTCCTAAATTTTTAGATGGCAATGGAAGTCCTTTAGCGGGCGAATCTGACGATGAGGATAAGAAGATGATTTTTCCAAATCATATTTTTTGCGATCAAAGAGTAACAGGAGTTTATGAAAATGGTTGTATCTCTACAGCGAGTATAGAGGTTCCAGATTTCACACCTCCTTTGTTGGATCCTCTTTTATTACAGAATGTCTTAACAATCAGTGCTACAAAGATGCAGGCTACTTGGTTGAAAGATTTTATAGATGAAAGATTTGAAGACGCTGATGGGTATAGAGCAATTATTGATAAAAATCTCTATTCGTCTGGTCAGTTAGGCTCCTATAAAATTTTGTCAGGGCATGATTATTTGGATAAACGAATACAGACGACAAATGTATCTAATAATCCTATTCCTGATTTAAAAGAGGATGGAGTAATTAATGACGTCGTATCATTCAATTGGACGCATCCAAGATTTGAAACTACATTTCCTAAGTGGGTAAATAATGGACGGATATTAAAATACAACAGTTCTGGACAGGCAATTGAGAGTGTTGATTTGATGGGTAATTTTGCATCAGTAATATTTGGATTTGATGGTAGTATACCTGTTGGAGTAGCTATTAATTCTAGAAACAGAGAGATTGGTTTTGAGGGTTTTGAAGAGTATCCCGTATCTGGAACAGTCACACCGCTAAATAATATGCAAGGTAATTTGGATATATTTAATGAACAGGAAGATGTTATTTTAGATAAGTATCATACTTATAATATTTTAGCTGGATCGGGAAGATATGTATTAACAGATATTCCAGAAGGAAAATATGGATCTAGTGATCTTGCCAATGTGATAATAGAAGTTCAAGTACCTGCAGAAATCAATTCGCTCGATGAGGTTGAGAAAAAGAGTAAGTCTGGAGTTTACCACATGTCAGCTGGTATTTTAAAAGATTTTTGTTATGATTTTGGATTAATGTTGGAATTGCCAGAAAGTATTTTTGACGCAGCAGATCGCTGTGAATATTGGCAAGGCAATATTCATATTGTTGAGCAGATAGATGTAGAAAGCAAAATATTGGATAATATATCTATTGTGAAAGATATAGCTCATACAGGTAGCAGAAGTTTAAAAATTGAACCTTGTAATTCAGCCCCCATCTCTATGAGTCAAAATGTTTTGGAATTGTCAGAAGGGAAGGAATATATTCTCAGTGCATGGATTAAAACAACTAGTTCTGAATTATTGACACCGAATGCTTTGTATAAAAAATTTAAAGACGCAGATATGGGCATTGGACTTGATTTTTATTTAGGAACATCAACAATTGACTTTTACCTTCCTAATGGAGCTATTATAGAAGGCTGGCAAAAGTTAGAGCATACTTTTAAGTACCCTATAGGAGCAAAGAAGATCTCATTTGTCTTTAAAAATTCTGATGAATTTTATTTGGATGATGTGAGAATATTCCCAAAAGAAGGGAATATGCAGACCTATGTATATGATCCATCTACCTATAGATTAGATGCGATATTAGATCAGAATAATTTTGCAACGATTTATAAATATGATGATGAAGGCAAGTTGTTTCAAGTAAAAAAAGAAACGGCAGAAGGCATTAAAACATTACAAGTAAATCAAAGTCACATAGTCCCTAAACCTTAGTTTGTATGAAGAATTTGTATATGATAGTAATCATTTTGTGTAATAGTATCTATTATAGTAACGCTACTAATAGTGCGGATATTCTACAGTCTTATTTAGAGCCTTATATTGGGTTGAGTGATTATAGAATAGAGTTTACTACCCAAATGGGAGATACTACGAATTTTTATAGCGGAGACAGTATTGATATTAGAATTTCTAAAAGAGGAGATTCTATTTATATTGATCAAGGGACTTTCGAAATCTTACAAGATGCTACTGATTTGATATTTGTTAATCATTTGATGCAGGGAATTTATTATACACCATTAGTTGAGAAAAATCTTAATAATATCGGTACAAATTTTTTTCAAAATCCTTTAGGAATATTTAACTCAATTATGCAGGACACGCTTTCTTTGGAGGTCGAAGATCAAAGTTCAGAAAAAGTATTTATTTTGAACTTAAACACTAATCAACCTAAGATATATTTTTCCAAGGTGAAGTTATATTTTAATTCATCAGGTGAAATTATCAAGAGTATTTATTTTCAAAAGAATGATAGTAGAGTAATTACATACTTCTATAGAACATTTTTGAGTGGAGAAAATATAGATAATACTCTATTTGATAAATCAAAGTTTATAATAGGTGGGCAAGTCTCACCAAGCTATTCTACTTACACTTTAGAAAAAATGTAGTTATGGAATCTCCTAAAACTAACTGCCAGTTAATGGTTATCGATAAAAGATTTTGTTTAGTCAATATTTTATCTCTGCTATTTAAGCAAAAAATATTGAGTGGCATAAAGTATATGCTTCTGGTAGTTTGTTTTGGAGGGATAATGTTTTCAGTAGACTTGAAAGCTAACGACACTTACTTAAAGCTGGAGTTAAGTGATTTTGATCAATCCTATATGCTTGTCAATAAATTTAATTGTTCATCTCCTGTCTTTAGAATTAAAGAAATTATAATAGGAAACAAGCTTTATAATATAGAATTGGATAATACTTTCGGAACCACGAAAAACCATATGTTTGAACAAGCATATCTATATAATGCCCAATCATTTAATTATAATTTAGATCGATGTAGTATAAGTGATTTTAAATATAATAGTAATATAGAACTCAAAGGAGATGTATTCTTTTTAGGAGGCTGTACCACCTTTTCCTTAGATTGGAAAGGAAGTATCAATTACACAAATATAGGTGAGACCCAACAAGTAATGATCCTTACAGACAAACTACAATGGCCAGACTTTAAAGAAGCTATTATTAGCGGAGCAGTAAATTTTAATTTAAAGCTTACAATGGGAAGTATTGGTATTGATGAAATTAATAACTGTAGCGATATTCTGCCTAAAAGTGTAAAACTTAATCAAATTGGTTCTACTTCAGTGAAATGGTGGAAAGAAGAGGGAGGTGGTTTTGTAGAACAAACGGCTTTAAATCCTAATAAAGAAAATGTATTAGGCGTCGGCTTATATAAAGTCACAACAGAGATGAATAGTTGTACTTTAGAAAAACAATTTACGATAGCAGCTGGTGGGATTCCTCAAGTTGACTTAGGCGCAACAGTAAAATATAAATGTGAAGGGGAATACATAACGCTGACTAGTGGTCTTGCCACAGTTCAGCAAACAGGACTTTCTTTTGTTTGGCAAAAGGAGACCGATGGATATTGGAGTCCAGAACTCCTTTCTACAGGCAACCAGCTCACTACAGTAGTTCCTGGTAAGTATAAGCTCATTGTGTCAAATTTGGCAAATTGTAGTAGTGAATCTATAGTTGATATAGTTAACAGACCTAAACCGCAACCTACATTCGATCAACCTGTAGTAGAATTGGATTGGGGGCAAAATGTATCGTTAGAGGCAAAGAGCTTAGGTTCGCTGGATATTGTCAGATGGATGAATGGATTAGAAGCTAATCCAATAGTCGTTGATGAACCAGGTAAATATTCTGTAGTGGTGACCAATCAATATGGCTGTAGTACGCCCGCCTCTGTAAAAGTTTTTTTGAAAGACGATTTAGCGCCTACTCTTGTACATGATGGTAAGAGCGGTGAGCGTCTGCTTGACCAACTGAGTCTAAATGATAACGCTAAGGGGATCCGAAGTTCATTAAATGTAAAAGATATTACTCAGTATAGGACATTTGACAAGCATCAATATAGTGCTGTTGTAAGTTTGCTTTATAACAGAACAGAGCATACAGATCTTAATGATTTAGAAGCAGATATGGTAAAAGTAAAATATGCTATAGATTTGGGAGGTCTGAATGCACTTCAGAATGGCGAGCTTTATCTTTCCTTATCAAAAGAGCAACCCGTATATCAGGCATTAAATGTGCATGAAGGAATGGCTGAAATCTCTCTGGATGTCACTAGCGTTGAATTTTTAAAATCTGGTTCAATCGTTTCTGTTTCAGAGAAGTTTCAAAATGATTTCAGATTAGAGTTGAACAATAAAATACTCTTCCGTCCTAAGATGATTACTAATGACATGATTACACAATTTGATCATAAATTATTAGGTGATGGGCATTTACGGTTTCATTGGGAGCATTTTCATAGTGCTTATGAATATGAGTTGGAATATGTTTTTTTAGATAAATATATTGCACAAGCCCCAACTACGACAGATGATTTTTTGCGCTTATTCCAGCAACAAGGAGTTAGAGTCAGTACTTATGATACATATTATGAGCTTTTTCCTACCTTCCCTGAAGGACATCTATACTACAGAATACGACCTGTAGGTAGGCATATATACTCAGATCCAGAAACGTATGCTTTTGGATTGTGGAGTACACAAAAAGTGATCGATATCACCAGCACAGGTATCGCACCTTTTGAAGCTTCTCGTAACTGGGAGAAAACGCTCACTTTTGCAGAAGGTGGGAAAAAAAAAGAGATTATCACGTATTACGATAAAATGCTGAGACCTCAACAAGTGGCCACTCATTTAAGTACAGATAAGCTAACGTTGTTTGCAGAAACTTTTTACGATTACGAAGGACGTCCAGTAGTGAATGTATTACCTGTTCCGTATATGGATCAGGAAGGTTTACATTTTAAAGAACTTTTGACCAAAAGCCATTTGAATCCAACTGAGCCTTATTCTAAATTTGATTTTGATTTTGATGATAATTTACAAGGAAAAGTCTCCGTTGAAAGTGGAGCTGGCAATTATTATTGGGTAGACAATCATTTACTATCTACATATAAGAAAGCAGATTTGTCTCTATTGCCAAATGCTAATGGTGCTGTTACTACACAGGTGAGATATTCATTAGATGCTACAGGAAGAACTGTTGCACAATCAGGAGTAGGAGAAACTTTTGCTCTGAATGATCCTGATAAGCGGTTTAGCAGAATGTTTTATGGAACAACTTCTGAGACTGAACTCAGCAGAATGTTCGGAAGCAATGTTGGACAATCTGTTTTTTACAAAAAAAACATGGTAGTAGATCCCAACGGACAGATATCTATTTCGTTTGTGGATATGAAAGGCAATACAATAGCTACTTGTCTTGCGGGTGAAACTCCTATAAACCTAGAAAAATTAATCAGTAATGAAGTTCAAACTGGATTTACCACCAGTCTCAACAAAAATAATAAGGTGAATCAAGCAGCCATGCAGAGTATAACTCAAGCCACTATTCTGAATACAAATATTGGTGTTTATACATTTAATTACAGTCTAGATGGGATTATTAACAAAGCTAATACAGGGGCATTTGTTGAGCAACCTGTTTGTGCAGCCTGTATATATGATCTGGAGATTTCTATCACAAATCCAGAAGGGAAACCTGTAGAGCTACAATGGTCAGGCTTACTACCTGGAGAAGATCCTTTAGTGTACCGTAAGAAAATAGAACCACAAGCAACATGGGAATGTCTTGAAGATGAAATATATACAACCCCACTAGTTGAGTTTACAGCAAATTTTAATGATTTTGGAAATTATGTAGTGACCAAAAAACTAGTTTTATCAGAAGGGGTCATAGAGGCCTTGATATTGGAAGCGAAAACAGAAGGAGTGCTTCCTGAACTGGAAGAATTTCTTTCTGAGGCAGAGGAAAGAGTAGATGTATTTAATCCATGTACATGCGAAGGCCGCTGTCAGATATTTGTAGAGGAGCAGATGTTGACTTATGATCCTAACAATGAAGAGCAATTAACAGAGGCAGAATACAGAACTTTAAAACTTAATGAATGTCAGGCAGCCTATTGTGATGCAATTGAATTAACCTCTAATGATATTGAAAAGCTGGCAGAAAGTGAGTGTGAAGGAATCAGAAACCAAATAAAAAGCCAGTTATCACCCGGAGGTCCTTTTTTTGAGTCAGTAAGTTGCCAGCCTTCTACTTTTGGTTTGTTAGAGAATCTAAAACCGAAATCAGAAGAGGAGGGTCTTGGAGAAGATTATTATAGATTGATTTATGATCAGCTAACAGCAAGTAATGCCAATGTGCAATTGATCTTAACTGAAAATTGGGATGATGCAATAGCAGAAACATTTGCCCCGCTACATAGAGAATACAGACATTACGTTTTCTGTATGGAAGAAGGCAAAGAATTGACAAAGTTTCAATATGAAATGTCAATGGTCAATACATGGTCTGAGGCTCGAACTAAAAATTATGTTAAAAATGGAACAGGCAAGAATCTCCATGGTACTCCTATTGGAGCAAGTAAAAAAGATCCTGTTACTAATTTAGTGTCTGGGTTTTTAGAAGAAAAATTAAAACTGCCAGTAACTCCGAGCGGCAGTGGATTTACAGAAGAACTGCTATGGTTCATATTGGACTATGAAGACAATACAGTGTTGGAGAGTAGTTATCTTCTAAAATTAAGGAAACATCTTTTGGTAAAGTCTGGAGTAGAGCCTACTGCCAGACCAGAGTTCCTATTGCCTCATTATGATGATCCTGTTGTATTGCTCCAACTAGATACTCTAAAATGGGAAATATATAAAGGGGTTTATTTTGCTAAGCGATATGAAGCTATTGTCAATTACAAGAAAAATGTATTGGGAATTACCTTTGCAAACGATGAAAATACGATTGTCGAAGATGCTACCAAGTTGTTGAGTATGGATTATGCTCTTGAAAATAACGATAGGCTGGCTAGAGAGTTGTGCGAAGAAGGTTGTGATGGCAATGCACAGATGTGGCTTTCAATGCTGGCTGGGAGATGTCCAGATCTCAATGAAGTATATGGTAGTGATGCTCCTGCTGACAAAGCGCAGATCGCTCATATACTCAGTGAGATGAAAAGAATCTGTAAGAATAATTGCGGAGATGGATATCTCAATCCATGGGGGATGCTCAGCCCTGATGATGAAAATTTGCGTCAGGAACAAATAGGTCAAATCATGGATTTAGTAGAAGATTTTGGATGTAGTGACATTACACCTGATGATATTGAATTTATATTTCCTCAATTTCAATATGAATATATGGGCGAAGACTCAAGAGATGACAATGCATTCTATCTGTTGACGCTTTTTATGTTTAGTGCAATTAAAGAAGGGCAAATGTATGTTGGTCAAAAATCAGATATATATTCATCTGAACAACAATGTTTTTATAATAATACAAATGCAATTCTTCTTTCGAAATTGTCTGTTATAAATAAAATCATTTTAGGACTTAATCCAAATCAACAGGGAAAGTGTCCTGTTGAATTAAATGATACAGAATTTTCTTTAAGAATGTTTTTAGATGCAACTTACCCTGATAAATATAGCTATTCCATGCAATCAGAGCGGGTCTCCAATGGATTCGATATTGATATCAATATGCTTTCTTGTTATGATGGCACTGACGATGCTGATTACACTAAAGAAGAAAACTGCCCATCTTGTGAGGTGTATATGAGATTTTGGGATAAAGATGGTCAAGAGCAAGACGTAGGGAATAAAGCCAGAGTAATGAGATTAGAGAATAAGAGGAAGGCCGATGAATTAGGTATTCCTTTCCCTGAAACGGATCCTTTTTTATCAGATAAAATAGCAAGAGAGAATAAAATCTATTCAGGTTATATAGTAGTTGAAGAGTTTGGAGGTGCCAGTAATAATGGTATAATAGCACCTGAATTAGTAACATCTATCTCTGGAGCAAAACTCAATAGTTGGGATTTTAATGGTCAGCATATAGATATAGATACTTCGATTATTAGCTTGGAAGACATAGCATATTACTTAAATGAGTATGATACTTTAGGAGGATGGTATCTGGAATATGACAGTATTGGAGGTATTATCGTTAAAGGAGGCTTGGATAGTATAAATTATGGACAAATCAACTTTTCTACTCACGATGGAGACAGCTCTCATACTATTATTTTTGATTATGATAGTACGATTGTAAATAAAAGAGTAGAAGTTTTTAGTGATACTATAGAGGCGATGAATCGGTTAAATGAGGTAAATGCACAGAGAAATACATCAGGGCTTGATTCGATTGGTATTAGTGGCTTCGATAAAGATTCAGCTCAATATGCAGTTGATGATTATTTTGATTCTCAAACATTAAATATGGATGCCTGTGATTGTGAAACTAAATATACGATGACAGGGTCACCTGTAAAGTATTGCTATTATCCTGATAAAGTAGGCTGGTTCCCTTGTTCTAGTGATATCTGTAGCAATGCAAATCCTGCGCTTTGTTCTGCTCCTTCTAATGTTAGTGCTAGGGCAGCAGCAAAAACTTCTGGATTGAATTATCACTATATTATTACAGAAATACCGTATAACTGTAAGGATGTAATTTTTCCAATTATTAGCAAAGGCAAATTTACAGTAGGAATACAATGTGAAGTAGAAGAGGACTACTGCGAACAGTTTGATCTCCCTGAAAATGGAGAAACACAGCCGTCAGACCCTTGTTTTATCTGTCCTGGAGCAGTTGCTACAGAAGCGGAATGGGATATCTCTTGTAAGAAAGAAGCCAAACAAAATGCCAAAGATCAGGCTAGGATTACCTATCAGAACATGGTAGATGCGCTCAAAGATGAACTATATAGTAATTTGTTCAACCAGTGTATGAATGGACTGGATGAAAACTTTAGTTACTCTGGTGAGAACGGGCAGTATCATTATACACTCTACTATTACGACCAAGCGAATAACTTAGTGCAGACAGTACCTCCTGAAGGAGTAGACTTATTAGATCTTACCGATTTTATAGAAGGAGAATTAATAACAGGAAGTGAACCAGCACATCGATTAAGGACGACCTATCAGTATAATTCCAGAGGTCAGCTCATTCGACAAATCAGTCCAGATGGAGGGGAGTCTAAATTTTGGTACAATAGGTTAGGACAACTCAGATTCTCTCAAAATGCAAAACAGGCTTTAAATGATAAATATTCTTTTACTGTATATGACAAGCAAGGAAGGATTTCATTTGTGGGAGAATATGATAATACGGTTCTTAATAATACAATGGACGATATGTTACTGCTCATGTCCACATTCCCTTATGAGAACAATGAATTAAATCAGTATTGTAGCCAGATTACAGAAACTCAATATGACTATAGTCGTATCGCAGGACTTCCTTCTGGTGAAAACTTGAGAAATAGGGTAGCGGCATCGGTGTATTATGATCAACCAAATCAAAGTCCTATTACAGCAAATATTTCGCCACGCTATAGAGCGGCTCTTTACGATTATGATGAAATCGGCAATGTCAAAAATATATGGCAGATTTATAAAGAGTCGGCAGTAGACTATATTCGTAAATTTCTTATTACATACGACTTTGACTTATATAGCGGTAAGGTCAATAAGGTTACATTTAAAGATATTAATAGACCTACAGGTTTGAAAAAAGGTTATCTCACTCATAGATATGAATATGATAGCGATAATAGAATTACGGCTATTTATTCTTCCAAAGATGATTATATAGAGCAGTGTGAAGCTCGTTATTTTTACTATCCACACGGACCACTCGCTCGGGTAGAGCTTGGACATGATCAGGTACAAGGCATAGATTATGCATATACGCTACAAGGATGGTTGAAATATATCAACAAGCCTGGATCTAGTCCATCATCGCCTGGTGCAAATCCTTTACATGAGTTCACTGGTATTGCAGAACATAGCGTGATGCTGGGTTATTTTAAAGGAGATTATACACCGATTTTAGGAGCACCTTTAAATGAGGATATCTGGGACGAGGCTGAAGATTATTTTGCAACAGATCCTTCACCAAACCCTCAACAGCATGCAAGAGAGCTTTATAATGGCAATATAGCTTGGATGCAGACTGCAATAGGGCAGTCTTTGGATACGAGATTTTCTTCTAGTTCTCCGCTTCAAAGCGCATCCATTCAAACAAATAATGGCGTGCAAGTCATGGCGTACAACTATGATCAGCTCAACAGAATCAAGGGTTCTCAAACCTACGGATTAGAGGCTGGTCAATTGTCACATAGGGGTTGGTATGATACCAAATACAGTTATGATGCAAATGGGAATATTAAAAGTTTATCTAGAAATGCCCTTGGAGCTGGATCTATTAAATCTCCTGTGCTAATAGATGATTTTGTATACAACTATGCTATTTCTAATAACCAACTCAATTCTGTTGACGATCAAATTGAAGCTTATGCTTCACTAGCAGCAGAGGTTCAAGACATAAAGCAAGGACAGGATCCTCTTAATTATATTTACGATCAGATAGGAAATCTAACTAGTGATGCTCAAGAAGGAATTGATAATATTATTTGGAATGTTTACGGTAAAATTTCCGAGATTCAGTTTAAAGTCGCAACTGATAAGCCTAATTTATCGTTTTTATACGATGCTACTGGCAATCGTATCGCTAAGATAGTCCTCCCTAAAGATGTCAGCCATATAGCGGATACGACTTGGTATGTTAGAGATGCTCAAGGAAATGTATTATATACAGAAACGAGCCTTCATACTTATCCTGCAAGCAGTGCTCCAGAGACTTTTTCATCTGAAGAATATCACCTTTACGGCTCTTCAAGACTAGGGATGTATCAGGATAAATATATTGTCAATAATGTGTCTCTATTGAATGAACCAGGAGATTATTATCTTCAATTAGGGAAAAAACGTTTTGAATTAAATAATCATCTAGGCAATGTACTGGCAACAATAAGCGATTTTCCTGAGGGGTCAAGTGGGGTTTATTTTGCAGATTTATTGATGGCTCAAGATTATTATCCATTTGGTATGCCAATGCCAGGTAGAAGCTATGAAAAAGGGCAATGTGTTGAAAAAGATGTAGAAGGATCTGGTGAGAAAATTATAAACAATGATTTTGATGCAATAGCAAGCTCTTCGGATAAAAGAGGAGTCAGTGATTGGAACAATCAACTCTTTGTGCTCAATAGTATTAATCAACTGAAATTAGGGAACTTGAGCTGGTATGACCGGTCAGGAGAGGAATCTACAAATGGAGCCATGAAATTGCAGATCGCTTATTTACCATTTACAGAAGATGACGAAGAGGAGGGCACGTCTATAGGGGTTGCAGCAAGGGAGCTAGGAACATATCTTCCCGGTGCTTATCGATTGAATATGAATTTCTTCGGTGCGGAAGCTTTAGATGTGGGATTTGTAACCTTAGTCGAAACGAGCAAATTATTAGCTGAAAATGCCAATGTCTTTGAAGATGAGGAGCTAGAGGAACTTGAAGCTATTTCTGCTCATATGATCACCAATGATCCATATCAGTTTTTATCTTTTTCTTTAACAGATACGACCGAACTGTCTATATTGATCGCCGCGGCAGTCAATGGCAATGATAGTAGTACAAGTATATTAGTGGATAATATTTTTATCGAAAAGACTACCGCTTTATCTCCTTCGGTGTCCACAAATATATTGGTGGAGGACTTTTCTCAAAACCCAGTAGCTTGGAGAGTATTAGATTTAGATGAAAATACTTTTAGTCATATACGTCCAGAAAGATTCTTATCCACTGGTGCGCTTCTTATTGATAGCTTAACTGGTTTAGTTCAAGTTTCAGCTGTAGATACCATCCATCCAGAGTATATTGTTCTAGCAAGAGATTTTAATGTAGTATCAGGAAACACTTATAAAATTGGATTTAATATCGATAGCTTGTATGGTTTTTATGGTTTGAATTTGAAGATTTCAGAGACTCAAGATTTGTCTGAAAACATTTGGTGGAATAATAAAATCGCCCAAACGAGCTTGAATGGCTCTGGATATTACGAATTTGAGGTAAAAGCCCAATCAGAGAGCTTGTCAGCAATGTTTTTTAAAGAATGGGACAGTACAAGAGTCAATGCTCCTTATTTTAGTATGAGCAATATGACAATAACAAAATGTAATACAATAAATCCTAATCAAAATATTGAATTGTTTTCAGACAGTTTCAATACAGGAAGTTTATCTGGATTTTATGGATATTATCCTGAACTTATAGATGTAGATAGTTCTTTAAATCGCTTAGTGTTACATCCTAATGCATATGTGATCTCTGACTCTGTTATTACAGCATATTATAGTTTAAGTAAAAAGTTTGCAATCCCAGAATTTGGGAGATATAGACTGAGCTTACATTGTGAACAGAGCGGTATATCTTCTAACCCTATAGCAATAGGACTAGAAGCTATTCGAGATGTTAATTCTCAATGGGTGGGTGGAATCAATATAGAAAGCACGGGCAATTATTCTTTTATATTCGATGCATTTACAGACAGTCTTAGAATAAATCTTTGGCAAACTATAATAGGCGACAGTACTCAGCTGATTTACATTAAAGATGTTGTCCTAGAGCGGATTTATTCAAGTGATAGCTGTGAGCTACTGACAGAGACACTGGAAGATTACAAAGATAGCTGGCGTACAAGTATTTGGAGTACGGATTTCTATAGTCCATCATGGCTGACTGATATAAGTGCAATACCTGAGGCAGAATTTGGGGAGTTGGTTTTTGATACATTAAATGAACATTTAAGTATTCATCCATATTGGCTAAGAGATATTGTCTCAGAAACGGGATCTGAAATGGCTAATAGTCAAGTGGCATTTATGGCAAAAGATTTAGAGACCACTGTAGGCAAACAATATCGAGTAGAATTTGATTTAACTGTAAATGATACAAACTCTTTTGACTTTTTTATAGCGGGCGCATGGAAATCATATCTAACAGGTATTGCCGAGCCTATGGATTTTAATGGATTTGAAAGCGTAGTGCCATTGGAAGGAAGTGGAACATATCGATTGGATTTTACAGCGACTACAGATCAGTATGTTTTTGAAATATTAGGGATAAGTGACAGTATGGGATATAAACCAGAGATCGCTTATTCTATAGATAACTTTAGTTTCAATCTTTTTGATATCGATAGTACAGAACTTTTATGGAAAATAGGTTTTGATAGCCTACCAGAAGATATTTATTCTTATATTGTAGAAGAAGATGATACATTGTCTATGGGAATAATATCATACGATACGATTGAGAACAGATTAAGAGTAAATCTTTTAGAAGATGAAGCTCCTGAATATGTAGGGATTCTCATGAAAGATGTGGTATTAGAAGCAGATCGTTATTATCGATTCCGTCCTACTATCTCAGTGATCAGTACTAGTAATGACCTAACTGGTGTCATGGCACTTACCAGGGATCACAGTGAATCAAATATAAGAGATATGAAAATTTTTGATGTGAATCAAGCATCAGAAATTATTTTTTATAGTGAAAGCGGAGGATTACAGACCTTGCTTTTGGGCGTAATGGGAGATTCAAGTACTTATTACTATGTAGATAGTTTGAGTTTGGAGCTTTTAGACATAAGTATCAGCGAATTGTATTCGAATGACTTTAGCACTTCAGCAGCAGGCTGGCGATCTAAGTTTGCGGACAGTCTTGAGTTGACTGCGGGCAGAATAGATTGGCAAAGCGAGGATGAAACGATGCGCATTTGGCCTTGGGGCAATGATGTGGGCGTGATAGGCTCAGTGGTCAGAGAGATAGATGTCGTGCCAGGGATTTATAATATGGTGATGGCAAAAGTGATACTACCTGACCATCCGAATGCCAAAGTATCCTTGGGCGTCTATGATGAGCTAGCAGCCAATGTGAATTTTAGTACTTTATCAGTAGAACCTATGGCACATGCTGAGGCAGAAGATTTTGAAGAGACAATCCTCTATTTTACTTTCCGTCCTAATACAGACAAGATGAGCTTAGTGATGATGTATCAAAGTGCAGAGTTCGGTAGAGTCATCTTAGACGATGTGAAGGTGATCTCCATAGAGCCTTTTGAGAGAGATACCCTTTTGAGTATGACCTTTGATGATACCAGTGGTGTGTACGATGATTGGCGCAGTTCTATCTGGCCAGACAGTCTGATATCCATTGATAGTATTCTATTGAGTTATATCAGCCATGACACCTTGCAAGGTAGGATGCGCTTAGATATGGTACAAGACTTTAATAATGAGAATGAGCTATTAGGAGCGACTGCACGTAAGCTAACAGGCTTACAGGTCGGAAAGAAGTATGAAGCGAGTTTTGAAATACAGACAGATGGAGTACATCGAATCCGACAAGTTAATTCTGTAGTATTTCCTAATTCAGAATTTAGGATGGGTATCATCCAACCAGTAGATACTAATATGATTCAAGTCGATAGTGTGTATTTGGATCAAGATACAAACCATATCGTTTTACGCTTTACTGCCACCGAATCAGATATGGTGATATCCATCTCTGCCAATGCTAGGAGAGCAGCACCCTACCACTATTATATCGACAACTTTCAGCTGAGAGAAGGCTTTGTAAAAACACTCAACTGCGATAGATCTAACCTGCAATTAGCAGATCAGGAGAGTAGGTATAGGTTCGGGTTTAATGGACAAGAGAGACAGACAGAACTCGGACCCTCATTTACCACCGCTGAATACTGGATGTATGATGGTAGGCTGGGTAGAAGATGGAATATTGACCCAGAAGATTATCAAATTTCAGAATGGTCGCCTTATGTTTGTTTAGCAGATAATCCAAATCTATATGTAGATAAAAATGGAGATGTATGGCATATAATAGGAGGTGGATTATTAGGAGGCGGTATAGAATTAGGAAGTCAATTAATTTCAAGCGGGTTCGAATGGGATGAAGTAGATTGGTTTGATGTAGGAATTGAAACAGGAAAGGGTGCTCTTATCGCGGCTACTGGAGGAACAAGTATTGGATTGGTTACTACAGCAGAAGTTTCTAGTACGGTGCTTAAAGCAAGCATAGATATTACTGAAGAAAAAGGGTTGAAAAATGTAGGAGGAGGAAAACCACTTATTGACGCAGTTGTAGAGGGTGGATTGGATTTTGCAGGCGGTAAGATTACTAAAAAAGTAGAAGTTGGCTTAGACAAAACATTGAAAGTGAAATTGACAAATGATGCCGTAGAAAAGCAGACTACAAAAGTAAGTAAAGAGGCAGTAAGATTGGAGAAACAAGTATTCAAAGACCCAAACCTTGCAAAGCAATCAACACAAAGTACTCAGAAGAGATTGACAACAGCACAAACTAATTTAGCTTCGTCCAAAACAGCACAAACTAACAAAACCATTGTCAAAGAAACTTCGAAGTCAATGTATGAAACAGTTGCAGGAGCTGTAGAGGCTAAAATTTCAGATGGATATAAATGGATAAAGGGAAAAATATTTGGTGAATGAAAAAGTTGCTTGATTTTATAAAGGCAATGTTTATAATAATTCCATTATTTTGCCTGTTAGTTTTTTTTGTAACTAGAAAAAATGATGCACAAGGAAAAAAAATATATGAAGGTCAAAATTATACATATGGCGAGATAAAATATGTTGGAAAGAATAAGTCATATTATGCTTTATTTGAGTATGATATTAATGGCAGGGTTTATAGAAGTAAGTACCCAACTGCTTCTTATTACAAATCTGGAGAATGTTACCTTGTATATTATGACTCACTTAAACCCGAAAATATCTATGTGGATTATACAATAATGAAATTTCCAAACACTGTAAAAGAGGAATATACCATTGCTACAGTAACAAATATTAAAGGAAAGCAATTTGTATTAAGACCTAACAATGAATTAACTTATGAATTTTTCTATGATGGAAATAGATATGAAAGAACTCAAGAAATAACGGAGGATAATATTGAAGCTATTTCTATAGGAGATAATATTAAGGTTGTTTTTAATGCTAACAAACCAGAAAGTTCCCTTTTGGATATGGAAAATTTATAACGAATTTTCCCCCATGCTGGTGCCCCGCAACTTCTATGATTTTGTTAGAAAAGGCGGTTCCTTATAGAAGAGAGACTAGAGACCAAAAGACTAGAGACGAAAGACGTGTAGAAGAAGTAACAAGCCACCGCGAGGTGGCTTTAGTGTTATGTGGTTACTTATAGTGCAGCGATATTTTTCTGAAAGAAGTCTTAGAAGTTTGAATTGTAGAGCTGAAAAAGTATTTCGATCGATATCAACGGCAAAAGCTGTACGAAACTCCCCTGCGCCATTAGTTTTGCAGATGGGCACCCACAGGACGACGACGGCTTAAAAACATCCACTGTTTGACGAGGTACGAGGAGTTTGGATGTTTTAGTCGTTGAGGACAATGTGGGTCATCGAGAAACTCGGCGCGATTTTTTGCTACTTTTTTCTAAAAAAAGTTGAAAGAAAAAAAAGTAAAAA
>DATJBS010000037.1:0-49503 GCA_035515235.1 Chitinophagales bacterium | reverse complement strand
TTTTGCTGTAATAATTTTGCCATAGTCAGTCCAACGGGTCCACCACCAATTATTGCAACGTTCTTATCACTAAGTAAATTCATTTGTTTGTCTGTATCTATTCGCATTGTCATTCAAAAATGGCACATAACGGTTAGTATAAGAATAGTAGCCGACCGCGTGCACTTCCCTGTCAAAATACAAGAAAGTTGAAGCGTGTTACATTCCTTGAATTTACTACCGCCCCGGCTATTATTTTTATACATTGTTGTAACACGTTATTTGTTCTTCAAGGTTATTATTTCTTTCTTCTTTTTATGTACATTCCTCCATTTCAATAAGAATCTAATTATTCTGCTATTTCTAAAAATTCCTGCATTCTTCTGCAGCATCAAATCAGAATAGTTGTCTGGAACATATTCTCTTTTAAGTGCTCTAAAATAATCTGTTGCTAATTCTCGGTTCTCATTTGGATAAGAAGATAATTTATCGGGAAGTGCTAATTTTATTTGATAACGAACGTCAACATCGTGGTTCTTTAAAAACTCCTCCATTAAGAATCTTCTCCTTTTAATCATAAGTTTGCTTTCTATTTCCTTACAATTTGCAACTTCAGATTCATTCATTTCAAAGTGAACACCATTGTCCCAATCATAGTCACCATAGTAATGCCCATTCCATTTTGTTAAATAACCTTTAATCTCAAAGGGTTTGTTGCCAGATTTTACATTAACTAACGGAGTCCTTGCCCAATAATATAATTTGCATACTCCAATTTTAACCTGATTATCTCCATTTTGAAATTTATTATCCAACAAGTCGAAAACTCGCTCAAATCCAAATACTCTCAAACATGGATTTATATAATCTGCATTTTGACTTGGGTCAGGTTCCGATATTCCTGCATCAATGAATGATTCAAAAAGCTGTTTAGGAAGTTTCTCCTGAAGTGCAAATAAATTTGCTACAAACCATTTTTTGTCGACTTGATTTAGGTAATCAGAGAATACTCCAATCTCATCATTTGTCCACGAACGATTTGATTCTCGAATCTCATAAAGAATCTCAGGAAATCCATATTTCCCATGGTATCGAACCTGTTCGTTTTGCCACTGTTCTTTCCAAATGTTATGTATTTCCTGTACTGTCATTTTAATGTGTTACAACTTGTTTATATGTCTGACGTTATCAGACCAATTCACCCAAAATCGGCTGTATATGTCTGATAAGCGTCATCCTTTTTTTAAATCTAAAATAAAGAAAATTTCTTATAAATCATCAAATGGACTTTTAATTTGTTGAATACTTTTAGTGCTGACATGGGTATATATTTCTGTTGTTTTACTGCTATTATGTCCTAATAATTCCTGTATATATCTTAAATCGGTGCCACTCTCTAATAAATGAGTAGCATAACTATGTCTCAACCAATGTAAAGTAACAGGTTTTGAAACTCCTACTTTAATTAGAGCTTGCTTCAAAACGCATTGTAAACTTTTTTCAGAATATATGGTATTTGGTTCTTGACCTTCAAATAACCATACTTTAGGTTTGTAAAGCTTGTAGTATGCTCTTAAAAGCTCTAATATCTTAGGGGATAAAGGTGTAATTCTATCTTTTTTTCCTTTGGATTGCCTGATGATGACAATATTTCTTCTTGAATCAATATCTGTGGGTTTTAAATGTAGTAATTCACTTCTTCTTAAACCACAACTATAAATTAACGAAAGCATTGCTTTATGTTTAATATTGCTATGAGCTTCTAAAATTGCTTTTATCTCTTCTTTACTTAAGACATTGGGTAGAATATGCTCTCTACGTGGTCGATGAATTTTTTCTATTTCAATTTTTGTTTCATAAATTGTAGAAAAGAAAAGTTTGATAGAATTGACGATTTGATTCTGATATGAAGCAGAAAAATTATTTTTTAAAATGTATTCATTATTATAAGTTACTACATCTTCATTGGTGATGGTAGAAATAGGTTTTTTATTAAAAAAGGACAAAAAAGATCTTAACGCATCTGTATAAGTTTTTATAGTATTAGGACTATATCGCTTACTTTGAAGCCAAGAAATAAATTTTTCACATTGTAATATTCCTTCTGGATTTAATTGATGAATAAAAGGCGATTTTTTCATTCTTATTTGTTCAGTTTTCTTCTCCATACTTTTAATGTTTATTTCCTTTTTTTGAATGACATTAAAAGTGTTTTTGAGTTGGTCTATATATTCTGGACGATATTCAATGACCCATCTTTTGAGGGAAATATTCCAGTCTGGAAGTGTAATTTCTTGTAGTTTTTGTTTGAATTCTGGAATGAATCCTAAAGTTTGGATTTCTAGGTACTGATCAATTTTGTATATTTTGATGGATGGTTTCATAGCTCTGATATTTATCTTCAATAGAAATGATTTACTTCATTGAGATATAGTCAATACTAGTTTTCCATAAATTATACAATTAATTTTTGAATGATGAACTTCTAATAGCGTCTCAAAGTAATTCCTTAAGAGATCCTTTCATTTATGCTGAGCATCTTCGAAGCAGGATGACGGTTTTAATGTGGCAATGTGTTTATGTGATAATTATTGAAAGAAAACAGTTTGTTATGAGATCCTTTCAAGACGACAATTTTTCTTCTTTTCTAACATAGTCGCTTTCGTATATTCCACAAAAAAGGCTAACTGATTGCTCAATTAGCCTTTGAAAATTTATATCGATATTTCTTACTGAACGATCAATTGTTTAGTGATTGATTCACTGCCTCTTTCTATCTGAACGATATAAGAGCCTGCTGATAAGTTTTGAATATTGATTTCTGTGTTTTGTATACCTGAAGATAAAACTTGTGATTTTACGTTTTGTCCTAAAGTATTGAAAATTGCAATTCTGCTTTCATCTCTACCTGCAGAATTTAAATTAATACGGATTATATCGTTGCTAGGATTTGGGTAAATCATAGCTTCTAATGTAGATCTGTTTTTGATAGAAGTAGGAATAGGAACTTCTCTTTTAGTTATGATACCTGGTCTTTTAGCAGTAAGCGCATATCTCATCATATTGACTTGCTCTATGGTGAACATCCCATAACAAGCATCTGTGGAGTAGTTCATATAGTTCTCTCTCATATCTGGATAGTCTACGCCATCTCCAGGATAAGGAACATCGCAACTATTGACATTCACACCACAAACATTACCCGGTTCAGCATAAGCAGAATATGGACCTTCTTCACTTGGAGTATCTTTAATTCCATCATCATAATCTAAGCATTCATCACCGCCAAATAATTCAGCATAAGCTTGACCATCACCCCAAGAGTGTCTCAAACCTAAATAGTGACCTACTTCGTGGACCGTAGTTCTTCCTAAACTATAATTAGGTGAACCGTTTAAATAATCCATTACATATTCTGGATTTTGACCGAAAAATCTAAAGTCAATAACTACTCCTTGTTTGATTTCTTTAGTGATAGCTAAATTTTGTTGAACGCCACCAATATTGAATACCCAATTAGGTAGACCTTGTGGTGGATTAGCCATTCCTCCTAATAATCCTTTAGAGCGATCTACTTCTACTTCATTCTTTTTTAATCTATTCACCATATTCAAATCACACACCCAAATATTTAAATAATCTTTCGGGCTCCAAGGTGTCACTCCTCCGGTTCCAGAGTTTTTAATATTATCTAATACTGGATTCCAATCTGGAAATAAAATTGGTGCAGATTTTTTTCTATTGATACCTGTAGTAGGCTTACCATTAGGTTGAACTTTAGCTAATTCGAATCTGATTTTAGCATTTCCCATAAATTGCAAAAACTCAGGTCTCACATGATTGATATCATTCTCTAAGTTAAAATCTCTATTCAAAGCGTCAATTTGACTTTGGATGAGTTCGTCGCTTGGATTTTCATACTTATTATCTGCTAAATACACGACATGCACGACTACTTTTATAGTATAAACACTATCGCTATTGACTACCGGAACGGAATAGTCCAAATCACCTTCGCCTTTTCTAGAAACTGAAGTATAAGGAACACTGCCTTTTAATTCCTCTAAAGTGTAATTGTCTAATAAGTATTGGGTGACGATATCCTGAGAAGCACAAGTTCTATGAATGGTTTCATGAGCATGTATTGATGTACTAAAAAAAGTAGTGATCAACAGAATGAAAAAGGGGGATAGAATTCTCATTTAAAATTATTTAAGAATAAAGTTAACCAATTTTAAGATTTCTTATACTAGTATTTTATCAAAATATCATATAAAATTATTTTGCTTAAGATTTGGACAATAACTCCTTGATATTCATTAGAGTTTCATCAATTGAATACCGTATTTAGGCTTCAAAGTAATCATAGGTTGAGCTTCTATTTTTTGATTCGGCACTAATTTGAAATCGAAATGATGAATCATTTTAGCAAGAATGAGTGTAATTTCCATTAACGCAAAATGATTTCCAATACACATTCTAGGTCCAGCTCCGAAAGGATGATAATATTTTTTAGTCGCTTCATTTGGTGTTAAAAATCTTTCTGGTAGAAACCCTAAAGGTTTCTCCCATAAATCAGGATGCTTGTGCATCGCAATAATTGAAATCAAAACTCCAGTGTTTTTCTTCACCTCATAACCATCAATGATATCATCTTCCAAACTCACTCTCGATACGAAATAAGCTGGAGGATGCAATCTCATAGATTCATGAATCACTGCTGAAGTATAAGTGAGCTTTTTAAGACCTTCTGCACCGATTTTGCCATCTTGAATCACAGATGCGACTTCTTCTTTAATTTTATGGACTACATCTGGATGTTTCATTAACTCATAAAAAGTCCAACTCAATGCATAAGCAGAAGTTTCGTGTCCTGCCACATATATCGTCACTAATTCATCACGAAGTTGCTTATCAGACATTCTCTCTCGTGTATCTGCATCTTCTGCTTCTATGAGCATAGAAATCAAATTATTATCTTCTGTAGGATGCGCTTTTCTTCTTTGAATAATATCATAAATGATTTGATCCATTTTATCGATAATGCCTAAAAACTTATCGTGCTCGCCAAACCACTCTGAATATTTAATATAAAAAGGGATTCTGACTCTTTTGATGATATAGGTTTGTACTACTGCTATAGATTTCTGAACTTCTTTAATTTGAGGATTCATCTTTTCTCCTAATAAAGTCTCCAAGACAATACTCGAAGTCAAAGTCATCATTTCCTGATCTATATAAATCTTATGACCTGAACGAAGTTTTTGAATTTTTGCAATGTATTCATCCGTCAAAGTTTCCATCGTATCAAAAAGACCATCTAATCTTTTTTTGTAAAATGCAGGTTGAGCGAGTCTTCTTTGCTTGAACCAAGAATCACCCGTATTCGTCAAAAGACCTTTTCCCAATGCAATCTCTATTTGCTCCATCGAGAAATCTTTTTCATAATTTTTGTGATTTTTGACAAAGACGTGATCCATCCATTTAGGGTTTCTTGTAGCGTGAAAATTCTTAAGAAGTAACTTAATCTTCACTACATCACCTTTGGATTCAAATTGTTGATCTAAAAAACCGATAGGATCTTTGACAAAACTATATACCAACCAAGCAATATTCCCTTTAATTTCTGGCGCAGACATTTTTTTATTTGAAAATACGAATCAGAAAGCAACTTTTCAATTTATAGGAAATATAAGTTGTTTATCTTTGTGCCGTGAAAGAACCAGATTTTTCTAAAGGATTATTACCTGCCATCGTTCAAGACGAATTGACTGGAAAGGTTTTAATGCTGGGATACATGAATGAAGTGTCTTATCAAAAGACCAAAGAGACAAGTCAAGTGACTTTTTTTAGCAGAAGTAGAAATGAGCTATGGACCAAAGGGGAAACTAGTGGAAACTATTTACTTCTAAAAGATATTAAAGTCGATTGTGACAATGATACCTTATTGATTAAAGCAAGACCACAAGGGCCAACATGCCATGAGGGCACTGATACTTGCTGGAGCGAAGATAATTCCGAGCATTTTGGATTTATTCATTTTTTAGAAAGTTTGATTAAAGACAGAAAAGCAAATCCAGTGGAAGGTTCTTATACGAATCATCTTTTCAACAAGGGTTTGAATAAAATCGCACAGAAAGTAGGAGAGGAAGCTGTAGAAATAGTCATTGAAGCAAAAGACAATAATGACGATTTGTTCAAAGGAGAAGCGGCAGATTTACTCTTTCACTTTTTAGTATTATTAGTAGAAAAGAATATTCCACTCAATGATGTTTTAGAAGTATTGAAACAAAGACATCAGAAATAGTCAAAAATAAAGAAGAGCTACTGTTATGGTAGCTCTTTCAATTTATAAGTATAAAAAGATTAAACTAAGTTCTTTTTATAAGCGAATTTTAATAAACTAGCCGTATTTTTTACATTCAATTTAGCTAGTAGATTTTTCCTGTGAGTCTCTACAGTATTTTTACTGATAAATAATTTCTTAGAAATATCCTGACTTGTCAATCCTAATGCAATCAATTGAAGGATTTCTAATTCTCTAGTTGTGATGTTTTGAACCATCAAATCAGCTTCCTTATCATCAAATTCATCTTCATCACTAGCTGACATGCTAGAAATTACTTTTTCTTGAACTGCTGCATCTAAGAACGTTTTTCCTTCAGCTACATTTTCAATAGCTCTGATCAAATCTTCTCTGCTGATATTTTTCAGAACATATCCTTTAGCACCGATTTCTAATAAATCCTTAATGAATCTAATGTCATTAAACATCGTTAAAGCAATCACTTTTACTTTTGGATATTTGACTTTCAATTCTTTAGTAGCTTCAATTCCGTCCATCACAGGCATATTGATGTCCATGAGTACAATATCAGGCTGTTGATCTTTGATTTTGTCTAAGAAATCTTGTCCATTATTAGCTGTTCCAATAATCTCAAAACCAGGAGTATCTTTTAATAATCCTACAATTCCATCTATGAAAATTGGATGGTCATCTACTACGAAAAGTTGGATGTTTGACATCTTATTTTATTTTATTCTATGCAAAAGTAATGAATTTCATATTTTAAAATCCTTATCAAATTCTTATCCAACGTATATGTGCCCAAAATGGACGTTTTTGAAGATAATTTTGGTCGTGTTGATGGGCATAAGCTTCTCTTTCAAAAGAAATATTGCGGTATGCTTCTAATTTAGAACCTAAAATAATCCATCTGATCAAATATTCAATTCCATACCAAACATAGAAAAATACAACAAGCATTTCCAATTGTTGACGAATATGAATGCATTCGTGATTAATAAGTTTTTGGTTTTGGAGATCTTTTTCATTTTTAATCAGCACAAATGGAAATAATGCAATACCCGAAACCCATTCCGCTAAAAATAATTTAAAAAACTTGGGCGACACTTTTATTATAGGTAAGCTCATTTGATTTCGTTGATTTCAATAGGATAGAAGTTTTCTTTACTGTCTAATAAAGATTGATAATTTCTTGCAGGAATTTCAATGAGCCAAATACATTTTTCATTTAAATCTTGCTTTAAAATATTTCCTTCAAATTGTTGGATACACTGAAAAGTTAAATTCATCACATCATAAGTACAAGAAATCTTAAAAGGTTTGTACAATTCTAACTCAAGAACTACTGCTAAATTCAAAGTTTCTTTTGCCGAATTTTTATAAGCCGTGATTAATCCAGAAACCCCCAATTTTGTTCCTCCGAAATATCTAATCGACACTATCAAGCAATTCGTGATTTCAAAAGCATCAATTTGTCCTAGAATAGGTTTACCAGCAGTATTAGTAGGCTCTCCATCATCATTCGCTCTAAATTGATGTCCATCACTTCCTAATCGCCAAGCATAACAATGATGAGTAGCTTTGGGATGAAGGTTTCTTAATTCTTCTAAATGGGTTTTAATTTCTTCTTCATTGGTCACTGGAAATGCAAATCCATAAAATTTACTTCCTTTTTCTTTAATTAAAGAGGTGACAGCAGTAGAAATTGTACGATATGAATATACATCTGTCATTCATTCGAGATTGATTTGTAAATATGGATTATATCATCTTCTAATTGATATTGCTCTATCAAGTTTTGGTGATTCAAATTGGGCGCATCCAAACCATTTTCAATGAAAATATTTCCATGATAAACATAACATTCATCCCAAATTTGATGGTCAATAAACTGTTGGATAGTATAAGTTCCACCTTCTACAAAGATGCTTTGAATTCCTTTTTCAAATATTATTTGTAAAATATCATTTAAATTATTTTCATAAATGATGATATCATTTGCTCTATTAGATTGATCTTGTACAATTCTCCACCAATCATTTTTAGAATTGAAATATTCGTTGTTATTTAATCTTTGATGAAGATCAATGATGATGACTTGAGGAGAATTACCTGACCAAAGTCTATTATTTAAAGCAGGTTGGTCATGAAAAACTGTTTTCCAACCACAAAGAATTCCTTGATGTTCAGCTCTTAATTGATGCGTTAAAACTTGTGTAGTCGAAGAAGTGATTTTGACAGCTTCACCTGTATGTAGTGCAATTTTACGATTCGTACTTTCTGCCCATTTGAGTGTGACAAAAGGTCTTTGGAGTTCTATTGGAACTAAAAACTTCCTCAAACTCCATTTGCAGGCATCTTCTAGAACTCCTACAATGGTTTCAATACCAGCATCTTGTAATTGTTGAATACCATTTCCACCGACCAAAGGATGTGGGTCACGAGTACCAATCACTACTTTTATGAATTTATTTTCAATAATCAATTGAACACAAGGTGGAGTTTTCCCAAAATGACTACACGGCTCGAGCGAAACATATAAAGTAGACAAGGGGATAAGATGCAAGTCATTTTCAGCCACCGAACGAATAGCATTGACTTCTGCATGAGATCCACCATACTCAGAAGTGTGACCTTCGCCAATGATTCGATTTTGGTAAACGATTAATGCTCCAACACTAGGATTAGGCATAGCCAACATTCTGCCATTTTCAGCAATCTGCAAGCATCTTTGCATCAAGAATTCGTGAGAAAATGAATTTTCCGTCATATTAATCCGTAAAATTGCAAAATCCTTTTCAAGAATAGAAAGATTTCTCCATGCAGCGTGATATTGAACCATTTTTATTTTCGGTTTTGCTCCCTATATACGGAGAAAGAGAGTCGAATAATATCATCAAATATATTCTGCCAAGTATTGAAAATCTGTCCGATCCAGAATTTAATCTCGTTGTAGAAAGGTTATCCACCTCAGAACCGTGGCAATATATTGTAGGCAAAGAATGGTTTTATGATTTAGAATTTAAAGTAACTAAAGAGACATTGATTCCAAGACCTGAAACGGAAGAATTAGTCTATCACATTCTGAAAAATCATTCAGAGAATCATTTATCTCTATTAGATATTGGAACAGGCACCGGTTGTATTCCGATTGCTATCAAAAAAAATCGACCGAGTTGGGAAGTTTCTGCTTGTGATATTTCAGATGGAGCGTTAATGATTGCCCAAGAAAACAGTGATTTACATCAAACGAAGATTCAGCTTTTCAAAGAAGATATACTTCATCCTAAACCATCTTCACAAAAATGGGATATTATCGTGAGTAATCCACCTTACATTCCTACAAGAGAAAAGAGTTTAATGTCAAAAAATGTTTTGGACTTTGAGCCACATCAAGCTCTTTTTGTAACAGATGAAGATCCTTTGATTTTTTACAGAAAGATTGGGGAGTTTGCCCTTCAGCATTTATCGCCTTCAGGATTTTTGTACTTCGAATTGAATGAATATTATGCTGCTGAAACTAAAGAGCTGATAGGAAATTTAGGTTTTAAAGAAGTTGAAATTATCGAAGATTTGATGGAAAAGAATCGGATGTTGAAAGCTATAAAGGAGTAGTGAGTATGAGTAACTCAGAGTAATTCGTAAGAGATTTTTTCAGGATGACAGTTTGACTATTATGTCATGCTGGAAGCATCTCAGAGCAATTCGTAAGAGATCCTTTCAGGATGACAGTTTGCTATAGATTGCTTCGTTCCTCGCTATAACGATTCTCTTTACTTTCATTACGGACATATTCCGTGTAGTCATTGCGGACTTGATCCGCAATCTCAAGCGGTATTAATTATAGATTCTGAAACGATTCTGAACTAAATTCAGAATGACACGGTTCATAATGACAGAGCCTTTCAGGATGACAGTTTAACTACTATGTCATGCTGGAAGCATCTCAGAGTAATTCGGAAGAGATCCTTTCAGGATGACAGTTTGCTTTAGATTGCTTCGTTCCTCGCTATGACGATTCTCTTTACTTTCATTACGGACATATTCCGTGTAGTCATTGCGGACTTGATCCGCAATCTCAAGCGGTATTAATTATAGATGCTGAAACGATTCTGAACTAAATTCAGAATGACACGGTTCAGAATGACAGAGCCTTTCAGGATGACAGTTTAACTATTATGTTACTGGAAGCATCTCAGAGTAATTCGTAAGAGATCCTTTCAGGATGACAGTTTGCTCCGCAATGACAAGTACAATTCGAAAGAAATTTGATATAGATTGCTTTGTCCTTCTTTCTTACAATTTATCTACAACTCTTTCTTTCCTTTTTTATTAGCTCGTTTCTGCTGAGGAAGAATGGTTTTATCGCCTTCTTCAATTAAAGCAGGAAATTGTTTCATAGGAGAAGAGTCTTGAATTATTTCATCCATAACGTTTTCTGAACTCATTTCAGGTGCAGAACTTATACTATCAGAAATAATTTGATTAGAATCTATCGCTAAAGGATGCTCCAAAAGATACATTTGGTATTGAAAGGAATCTCTAATAATATCCCACTTGGATTGTGGTTTGTAGGACCAAAACCAGCTAAAATTATCTAACTGATAGGATCCAAAGTCAATCTTTTGAATAGGTGTAAACTTGGCTTCCGGAGATATTTCTAATTTGATTCTTTGTATCTCACTAGAATCGTTGAAAGAGATATTAATCAAAGCACTTGAAGCAAGATTTCCTCCGATATATTGATTGCTGTCATTTTTCAAATAATAGATGCATTCGGCATCTCCATTGACCAATACATGATTAATTTTGTCATTTTTGAGCCAACCTGTAATTCTTTTTCCGCCGATTTGATTGTATATACCTTCTTCGTTTTGTGTGATAATGATGGCGTTTTGATATAATTCTACGCGCTCTGCTTTTTTATCTTTCATAAAAATATAGATGGAGTCAGCTTTCATTTGTGTGCTGTCCATCCATAAAATAGGTTCGTAGTATAATTTAAAAACAGAATCTTTGCTATTGAAATAAATGGAATCACAAACTCCTGATAAATTTCCTCGAATCAGTTTCACATTTCTATATCCATAAAATACTTTGACGCTATCGTTTTCTGCAACAATAGAAGAATCATTTATTCCTAATAAAGTATCATGTTGAATTAAAGAGTCCACAACCCAAATAATTTCAGAAGTATCTAGTTGAGTATGATTTTCAAATAAGGTATCTTTTGGAAGAATAAACTCTAAAGACAAAATACTATCATTTTTCGAGGATACTCCTTCTAAAGAATCTATGGAATCTACACCTAAACTATCTATAACAACAGATGAATCTAAAGAATTGATTATCAATGAATCTATAAGACTACTATCTGCATCATTTTTAACATCTTCTAGAAGTGACTTTTCATATTCTGTCCTAGGAATTGAATAATTAATTAAGGTATCTGCACTCAAGTAAAGCGTGTCTGTTCCATCCGTTTGAATCATCAATGGATCTTCAGTAGCTCTAGTATATTTAATACTATCTACATAATGCAAATGATTTGAAAGTAGCGTTGCATTTTCATCTGTATTAATAGAAACTACATTTCCTGTGGCTATACCTATTCCTGTGGATTTGTCATAATCGATAATATCTGATTGTAAAGTATTCGCAGACCCGTTTTTGATGATAGACCTCCCTTTTAAGTAAGCTTTGCTATTTTGTGTGTCAAAGTAACCGTCATCGGTAATGATCGTATCTCCATCACTAATAATTATAGTCTTTGCGATAAAATGTACCATTTTAGATTCTGTAAAGTATTTCATAGAATCTGCGTACATATTATAATCCGGATGAACTAAGACTACATCACCTTTAAAAACAGCGTAGCCACTTTTCTGATAGTTGGTACCTGAACAACTCGTCAGAACTGTTGAGTCTGAAACTAACTTTCCATTACTATAAAAATGTCCAATTTCATTATCTACTTCAAATGTCATCATTGGAGCTGTCAAAATAGAACCTCTATCTTTCAGTCTTACATTTCTTTCTAACAATGCAATTTTAGTATTTCCATCGTATTTTAGAATTTCTGACCGAACATCTACGCTATCTCCTTTGATAATTTTCACTTTACCAATGGCTTCCAAATAATTGGATTGAGGGTAAAGAATAGCGCTATCACAGTACATATATGCCCCATCGTGAAGTAGGCGAACATTACCTTTCAAAACTCTTTTAACTATACCTGTTGAAGTATCAGTTTGTTGTTCAAGAAAATCCGAATAGAGTATTTCTATCGTTCGTTTCTGAACTGAATCTTGAGCAATAGTTCCTGTTTTAGGAAGTAGTTTTAATGGATCAAAAGGAATAGAAATTCCACCCGAAGATTGAGCATTAGCTTGAAAACATGAAAAAAATATTAAAAATACAATCGTAAGAGATTGCTTAATGTTCAAATAGTTATGGTTCAACTTTTTGATAGCATCCAACTTTAATCTTTATTTTTTCGCTCAATCAATGAGAAGCTTACATATCGTTTAGGATGAGCTTGTAAATCTTTCAATAAGAAGTTGAGTGAATTAATTGTGCTATCTATTGACTTGTAAAGATTTTCATCTTTAGCTATTTTGCCTAAAGTGCCTTCTCCGTTATTAATAGAGGCCAAAAGGGTAGAAGCTTGCTCTAAAGTCATTTTGGTAGCATTCAAAGTATTTTCAATATCCAATCTTGATAATTTAGAAGAAAGCGTATGGAAATTATTAATGATGCTGTCAATATTTTGACTGTTATCTGCAATTTTTTGACTGATTTGGTTGGCATTAGCCATTAAATCATCTGCATTTAAGATGATATTATCAATCTTGTCTTTATTCATGTTAAAAACAGTAGAGACATCTGCTAAAACTTTATTGGCATTTTGTAAAGTAGCAGTTAGATTGTCCATTGTTTTTTTCAATGCACCTTCTTCACCTTTGCCTATTGCATTATGAATGTCGCCAATCATAGTATCTATGGAAGCTAGAAGCTTGTCAGCTTTTCTTGCAATAGGATCTAATTGATCTTTAATTTCACTAAACATATCACCAGGTACAGTCCCTTGATAGACTTTCTCTTGTGACATCATGATTGTACTTGTACCTCTTTCTATAGCAATGGCTTTCTTTCCTAATAAATCAAGACTCTCAATGCTGAATTTACTGTCTTCTGGAATAAATAAATCTTTTGGAAGACTTATTTGCACCCTCACTTGATTGGACATATCTTCTGCAAGTTGAATTGTTTTTACTCTTCCTACCTCAAATCCATTGATGACAACTGAGTTTGCAGGATACAAACCAACGGTGTTAGGGAAACTAAGATTATAGTAGTAGTTTTTACTAAAAATTTCATTGCCTTTTAGATAATTATATCCTAATATCATTAAAACAATACCTAGGACTGTGAGGGCTCCAACTGTGACTTCGTGGCGTACTTTCAAGATTTTAACTTTTGAGTGGATAAAGATATTAATTTCTAGCTATTGTAGATGATTTTTTGCTTCATTCGCATTTAATCTTATTCCTTGATTGTAAACTACAATGAAAGCATCTTTAAAACCTAGTGTTTTGATTCGATCCAACTCTTTTTTCGCATCGGTATAATTGCCATAATTTCCAGCTAAATACTTGTACATACTATTTACTTTCTCAAAAGTTATCGTTTTTATATTGCTATAAGGAGCTTGTCTAAGATTAATCATTTGACTGGTCACAGCAATTTGAATTTTATAATTTACTCCAGTTGTAGAAAAATCTTCAGACTTCACTTCTGTAGCAGGCGGTATAGTTGTGGTAGTTACCGTAGGTAGAGATTCTCTAGATGGTATTTCAGGAAAAGGATTGACTTCATTCAATACAGAACCGCTAGAATTTTCCATCGTATTCTTATAAGATTTAAAAGCCTGTAATAATGCTTCTGCTATTTCTTCTTGACCTTTTGGAGAAACTAGATATTTCTCCTCATTGATATTGGATAAAAAACCAATTTCTGTCAGAATACTCGGCATTGTAGTTCTGTATAACACTACAAATCCTGCTTGCTTTACGCCTCTATTTGTACGTTCTAATTTGTGCGTATATTGATTTTGAACTTTATCAGCAAGTAGCATACTTTGTTCTAAATATGCATTTAAGTTCAATGACCATAAAATACTCGACTCTGGTGAATTAGGATCAAACCCGTCATAATTTTCATCAGCATTTTTTTCTAAAGCAATTACAGAGTTTTCTCTTTTTGCGACATCAAATTGATCATCGGTTTTATGTTGACCCAATACAAATGTTTCAGTACCGTAAGGAGTTCTGCTTGTAGAAGAATTACAATGCACACTGATAAATAAATCTGCTTTATTTCTGTTAGCCACGTTAGCTCTTTCAAATAAAGGAATAAACACGTCTGTTTTACGAGTATATATCACCTTAACATCAGGAAAAGCTGTTTCGATCTTTTTACCTAAAAGCAAAACAACCTGAAGGGTAACTAATTTTTCATAGGAACCTCCTGCGCCTCTAGCACCTGAGTCATTTCCACCATGACCAGCGTCTAAAACAATTGTTTTGACTTTGTAATCTTTAGCATGAATTGGATTAAATAATTGTGGCAAAACTACTATTAAGCAGAATGTGAGCACATTGTTGATTTTTTTTCTGAGTTTTATGGTTTTAACCATAATTTTGTCGCTTTTATTTTTTGTAACTGAAATTCTTAATTGTTTATTGCTTGAAAACTACGGCAACTTTTTTTAGTATTTTTATTCTAACATGTATTGTTGGTAATGTCCTTTTAGCACAAGGGTTACCAAATCTACCTGCTAAAAGTTTAAAAACATCCAAATTTAATGCCGAAAACTTATTAAACAATCAAACTGACACCTTAAATTTAATAGAAACACCAGAATCTATTTTAAAAGGCAGATTTCCTGATAAAACACCTGTCCCTAATATACAATTGAGCAAAGACTCTTTGGAAGAACCTGTAGATTATTTTGCTAAAGATTCTATCATTTATGATATCCCTAATAAAAAGATGTACTTGTATGGCAATGCATCTATTTTGTACAAAGATATTACTATTAGAGGTGGAGTCATTATCTACAATTGGGAAAATCAAGAAGTCGAATCCCAATGGGGAATGGATTCTCTTGAAAATAAAAGAGAAAAACCCGAATTTGCCCAAGCAGAAAATATTTTCCAAGCAGATTTATTGAGATTTAATTTTAAGTCTAAAAAAGGTAAAAGTTTAGGTGCAGTAACCAAACAAAGCGATGGTTATTTACACTCTTCAGAAATTAAAAACATAAGCGAGAATGTATACTTCGGTAAAAGTGTTAAATATACTTCCTGCGAATATGACCATCCACACTATTATATAGAAATAGGTAAAGCGAAAATTATCAATGATAAAATTATCGTAGGCAAACCGGCAAACTTGGTGATAGAAGATACAAGAACTCCATTATTTCTTCCATTTGGTGTTTTCCCTATGTTGAAAAAGAGAAACACAGGTATTCTAATGCCTCAGTATGGAGAAACACAAGAATTAGGATTCTTCTTAAAAGGATTGGGTTATTTCTGGGCTATCAATGACTATGTCAATATGACTATAACAGGAGAGATATACTCTCTTGGAAGCTGGGGAGTCACTAGTAATTTTGATTTTAATAAAAGATACAAATATTCAGGAACGCTCAATACTTCCTTCACAAGTCTTCAACAATCAGAAAGACGATCATCTTCTTTCACTAAACCAAGTAAAGAGTTTTTCATCAACTCTAGCTTTAGGATTGACCCAAAGAAATTATATAATGGAAACTTCAGTGCGAGTGTATATGCAGGAACAAGGTCTTACCATCAATTTAATGTCTCCGACGCACAAACATTTCTAAATAATACTTATCGTTCTTCCATAGCATATCAAAAATGGTGGCCGAATAAACCGTTTAGACTTAGTGTAAGCGGTGGTCACAGCCAAAACACACAGACAAAAGATATCAATTTCCAGATTCCGCAATTTAACTTCTCAGTATCTAGAGTCAATCCTTTTCAAAGAAAAGTCCCGACAGGAGGAAAGAAATGGTATGAAAATATAGGCTTTTCTTATACCATGGATATGCAAAATCAAATCAACACAAAAGATTCATTGCTTTTTAGAAAAGAGACTTTTAAAAACATGCAGAATGGTATTAAACACAGCATTCCTATCAGCTCTGGAGGTTTATCATTAGGAAAATCTTTAAGTCTATCTATCGGCATGGACTATGTCGAAAGGTGGTATTTTAAATATCAAGATAGAATTTATCAAGAAACGGTAGATACTTTCTATGTAGAAGAAGTCACTAAAAATGGTTTTAAGGCTGTTAGAGATTTCGGAGGGAATGCAACACTATCTACGAGACTTTATGGTATGTTCCAATTCAAAAAGGGCAAACTTAAAGCCATACGACATGTAGTTACACCTCAATTAAATTTCACCTATAGACCAGATTTCGGAAAAGAGAAATGGGGATATTACGGCAGAGTCCAAACCAATCCTGAAGGAAATATTCAGACTTATAGCAGATTTAATAAAGGAATTTATGGTAATGCATCAAGTGGACCTGTAGGAAGTATAGGTTTTAGTTTGAACAATAATATTGAAATGAAAATCCGTTCTTCTAAAGACACTATCAAAGGAGAGAAGAAAATACCATTACTGGAAAACTTAAATGTTAGAGGTTCATATAACTTTATTGCCGATTCTTTTCAATTATCAGATTTGACATTCTCTGCAAATAACCGAATCTCCCAGTATTTATCTTTAAATATTAACGGTTCATTTGACCCATATATTTATGATAAAGACCGCAACCGTAGAACACCCAATTTAGGTATTTCGAATGGTGGTAAATGGCTGAGATTAAAGTATTTTAGCATGAACTTAAGCGGTTCTTGGCAATCTAAAAGTCGAAGTGGCTCTGAATCTTTTGGAGATCAATTTGATCCAAGATATGGACTACCTAATGATTCTATGATGAATATTGACGGCTATTATGTTCAAGATCAAGTCTTTGGAACACCATTAGCGTATGTAGATTTCAACATTCCAATATCTATCAATTACAATTACTCCTTGAGTTTGAATAGGTTTTATTCTCGAGGAAAAGACACATCAAGTATTACACAGACATTAAGTTCTGGCGTTAATTTCAGTTTGACACCTAAGTGGAAAATCAGTGTGAATTCTGGTTATGACTTTACCAATAAAACAATTTCACGAACAGACATTTCTGTTTACAGAGACTTGCATTGTTGGCAATTAGCCTTTAATTGGGTTCCATTAGGCTTTCAAAAGAGTTTTTCAATTGAAATAAATGTTAAAGCTCAAATGTTGAAAGACTTAAAACTTGCAAAACGAAAAATGTGGGTAGATTATGATTAATTTTAAGTGCAGAGTAAAAGTATTTAGATATCTTTGCACCACTTAGAAATAAATTCAAATTATAACATAAGCTGTTAGTTTAATTTATTCTAAAGCATAATAAAAGTAGAATTATATTCAATATTATCACGTAACACATAAATTTTATAAAGTTTGTCACTCATTAAATCAATTTCGGGAATAAGAGGTATTATAGGCGGAAAAGTAGGTGAAGCCTTAACTCCACTTGATATTACGGCATTTGCTTTAGCATATGGCACTATGATAAAAAGAAATGGCGGCAAGAAGATTGTCCTCGGTCGAGATGCGCGTATTTCTGGTGAGATGGTTCACAATATTGTTGTTGGCAATCTATTAGGAATTGGAATTGACGTCATTGATTTAGGCTTATCGACGACTCCAACAGTAGAAATTGCTGTTACTCATGAAAATGCCGACGGTGGTATTATCATTACTGCTAGTCATAATCCAAAACAATGGAATGCATTGAAATTACTCAACGATCAAGGAGAGTTTATTTCACAAGAAGCAGGAGAAGAGATGCTAGCAATAGCTGAAGCTAAAGATTTTATATTCGTAGATGTTGATAATTTAGGAGTAAGAACTCATATCGATGATTATATCGAAAGACATATAGAAATGATTTTAGCATTGCCTTATGTCGATATTGAAGTGATTAAAAATAAGAATTTCAAAATAGCTTATGATGCAGTGAACTCTGTTGGAGGAATAGCTGTACCATTATTATTAAAAGCATTAGGAGTTAAAGATATTGTAGAATTATACAATGAACCTAACGGTCGTTTCCCTCATAATCCAGAACCTTTACCTGAAAACTTATCTGTACTTTGTAGTGAAGTCAAAATCAATAAATGTGATCTTGGAATTGCAGTAGATCCAGATGTAGATAGAGTAGCATTTGTAGATGAGAAGGGAGCTTGTTTTGGTGAAGAATATACTTTAGTAGCAGTTGCAGATTATATATTACAACATAAAAAAGGTTCAACAGTTTCTAACTTATCTTCTTCTAAAGCTTTAAAAGATATCACCGAACAGCATGGTTGTGAGCATTTTGCATCAGCTGTAGGAGAGGTGAATGTTGTAAAATTAATGAAGGAAGTCAATGCAGTAATTGGCGGAGAAGGTAACGGTGGCGTAATTTTACCTGAATTACATTATGGCAGAGATGCACTAGTTGGAATCGCTTTATTTTTAACACATTTAGCTAAATCTGACAAAACAGTATCTAGCTTACAATCCAAATATCCTCAGTACGTTATTTCTAAAAATAAGGTGCAATTAGAAGAAGGAATGGATGTTAAAAATATTATCAAAAGAATCAGCGAGAAATACAATCAATACGAACAAAATACTATTGATGGATTAAAAATCGATTTTGATGATTATTGGGTACATCTAAGAAGTTCTAATACTGAACCGATCATTAGAATTTATGCTGAAAGTTCTACTGAAAACACTGCACATAGTATCACCAACAAAATCAAAGGAGATATTATGGCTATTGTAAAAGAAGCTTAATTTTTTCTGTAATTTTGTAAAATGGGAGTGTATCTAGATAATGCAGCCACTACTTCATTAGATCCTGAAGTTTTGAATGCAATGATTCCATATTTTACTGAACTATATGGCAATCCATCTTCTCAACATAGTGTGGGAAGGAGCGTGCGTTCAGCGATTGAGGACGCAAGAAAAAAAATAGCACATTTAATCAATGCTCAACCTGGAGATATTGTTTTTACTTCAGGAGGTACTGAATCCAATAATACCATCTTAAAAGGTGCAGTAAGAGATTTAGGAGTAAAACACATCATTATCTCTGCAATAGAGCATCATTGTGTATCACATACAGTAGAATATTTAGAAAAAACTGGTCAAATCAAATTAACCGTACTTCCTGTTGATGAAAATGGAAAAGTGATGATCAGTGAATTAGAAAAAGCTTTAGCCGATTCGAAAGAAAAAACTCTAGTTTCACTAATTCATGCCAATAATGAGATTGGTATAATGATAGATATCGATCAGGTAGCACATATTTGTAAGTCTTACGGAGCATATTTTCATTCAGATACCGTTCAAACATTTGCTCATTATCATTTAGATGTTCAAAAAACACCTATTGATTTTATCTCCGCAGCTGCACATAAATTTCATGGACCTAAAGGAGTTGGTTTTTTCTACATGAGAAAAACTGCTAAAGTTCAGGCATCTATTCATGGTGGAAGTCAAGAAAGAAGTATGCGTGCAGGCACAGAAAATGTTGCTGGAATTATAGGTTTGACTAAAGCTGCTCAAATTGCTTACGAAAATCTTTCCCAAGACAAAGCTCATATCCAATCACTCAAATCTTATTTGATTGAAAAAATCAAAACAGAAATGCCAGAAGTGGGATTCAATGGTCTCTTATGCGATCAATCACTTTATACTGTAGTTTCTCTTTCTTTACCGAACCATCCAATGGGAAGTTTATTGCTATTCCAACTAGATATGTCTGGCATTTGTGCTTCAGGTGGTAGCGCTTGTAGTAGCGGAGCATCAATGGGTTCTCATGTCATAACTGCCTTAGGTAAAGCTGCTGACAGAATTCCATTGCGAGTATCTTTCTCAAAGTACAATACAAAAGAGGATATTGATTTTTTAGTCAATACTTTGATGAAGTTGTACGAGTAGTTTAATGAGTTAATGTGATAATGCGACGATGTGTTAATGTATCGTCAATCTGATTAAGTCCAACCAATCATCGAAGATTAAGTACGCCCATAGTCATTGCGGATTCAGACCGCGTAGTCATTGCGGATTCAGTCCGCAATCTTTTTAAAGATTCTGAAACAAGTTCAGAATGACTGCCTAAAACAAGTTCAGAATATACTCTAGAATCATGAAATCCCAGAGGGATAATATGTGATTAGAACGGATGTTAGATGTGATTTGAAAAATCCCAGAGGGATGACATTTTACAACAAAGAAATTAGCACTAGGTTGCTTCGTTTCTCCTAATGACATATCGAAGTAAAAAACTCTTCAATCTCTAGTTCTGAGATCCTTTCAGAATGACATTAATGGTATAAATCTCCTTAATTCCTTAATGGTTAATTTAGATTATTAAACGGTGGTGGCTTAGTTTTATAAAACGGTCAACCTCTTTTAGGGATATACAATTGTCTGTCGTCTGTTGTCTGTCGTCTATTGTCTGTCGTCTATTGTCTGTCGTCTGTTGTCTGTCGTCTGTTGTCTATTGTCTGTCGTCTTTTGTCTGATGTCTGTCGTTTGTTGTCTGTCGTCTAACCCTAATACTTCACTATAAAATGCTCTGCTTCTTTGATTTCATTTCTAAGGAAAACCAATCCCATTTCATAAATATCAATTGTAATGGTGACTTTAGGATGATTTTTAATTTCTGACCAAGCTTTTTCCATATCACTACTCCAATGAATATCGTCAAATAGAAAAACGGTATAAGAATTTGAATACTTCAAACATTCTTCAAAATATTTGATAGTCGGAGCGTAAGCATGATTTCCATCAATAAATACAAAATCTAATACAGGATAATCTGCAAAAACTTTATTTAAGACAGCATCAAAATTACCAATATGAGATTCAATATTACTGGTTTGAGTAGTAGCAAAAGTTTCTTGTGCAACTGCAGCTATATTTGGGCAGCCTTCTATAGTGACAACCTGTCCATTTGGATGTCCCTGACCAATATAAGAACTAGTAATACCAAGTGAAGTGCCCAATTCCAAAGTAGTTTTAGGTTGGAAATGATGGACCAATTTGTAAATGAGTTGAGCATATTTCTTTCTTTTCAGACTATTTTTTGCAATATCACTAATTTTTCTTTGAGATGTCTTCCATTTATCTGCACCTGCACCTAAGTCTGTTACATCGATTGTTTGATCTAGATGCAATAATTCATGCCTTCTTTTTTCTATTGAAGAAAAGTCATATCCTGTTGATTCAGAATAGAATACATCTTTAAGTAGATTAAAAACAAAAGGAGAATGGATCCGCTGATGACTCTTAGCATGTAATCGATAATTACAATAACTCTGTACACGTTGAAAAACATCCATGGCGCAAAAATAGAATTATCTTATCAATTTCTTTAAAAGATCTTTCATTTTGACATTTATACCTTTTCACTAGATATTTAATTAGAGGATGTTGGAGAGAATAGAGTTTTCACTAACTTTAAGCTGATTATGATTTCCAAAGAGACCATCCAAAATATCCTAGATCACGCACGAGTTGAAGAAGTTGTAGGTGATTTTGTAAATCTCAAACGTGCAGGTGCCAACTTGAAAGGAAACTGCCCGTTTCATGATGAAAAAACACCTTCTTTTGTTGTATCTCCAGCCAAAAATATTTACAAGTGTTTCGGTTGTGGCGCTGCCGGTGACCCATTGAAATTTATCATGGAGCATGAGCAGATGAACTACCCAGAAGCACTAAGATATCTAGCTAAAAGATATCAAATTGAAGTGGTGGAAGATAATCAGCCATTCAATGAAGAAGCCAAAGAACAGCAAACATTTAAAGATTCGTTGTTCATCGCAATGAAATTTGCGTCTAAATATTATCATGATACTTTATTAGAATCCGTAGAAGGAAAAGCCATTGGACTTTCTTATTTTAAACAAAGAGGATTTAGCAGTAAAACTATAGAAGATTTTCAATTAGGATATGCTCCCGATGGATTTGAAGTGTTTACTAAACATGCACAAGAATCAGGTTATCAAATAGATATACTAGAAAAATCAGGCTTAATTAAAGTCAAAGAGGGCAGAAGTCCCTATGATTTTTTTAGAGGAAGAGTGATGTTTCCTATTCATAACTTAAGTGGTAAAGTGGTGGCCTTTGGAGGACGTATTCTGTCTTCAGATGTCAAACAAGCTAAATATATCAATACTCCAGAAACAGATATTTACACAAAAGGAAATCTTGTATATGGTATATATCAAGCCAAAAATGATATTAGAAAGCTAGATGCATGTTTTTTAGTAGAAGGTTATACAGACGTTTTGAGTTTACACCAAGCTGGAATACACAATGTTGTGGCTAGTTCGGGTACAGCTTTAACTAAAGAACAAATCAAACTCATCAAGAGATTTACTCAAAATATCATTTTAATATATGATGGTGACAAAGCAGGTATTCAGGCGGCGTTGCGTGGAGTAGATATCATGCTCGAAGAAGAAATGGATGTCAGAGTCGTCATTCTACCTGACGGAGAAGATCCAGATTCATTTGTTAAAAATCGAGGTACAGATCAAACACTCGAATTCATTGATAAAAACAAGAAAGATTTTATCTTTTTTAAGGCGGACATTTTACTTAAAGACACCAATAACGATCCCGTACTAAAATCCAATGCAATTCATCAGATTGTGGAAACGATTGCGATCATTAAAGATCCTATCCGTAAAGCTTATTATACTCGAGAGTGTAGTAAAATCGCACAATTGTCTGAAGATATTTTAATCAAAGAGGTCAATAAAACCCTCATAAAATTACAAAGGCAAAATAAACAAATCAGAGAAGCCGATGCTGTGGTTGCAAGAGAGCTGATAGAATTTGATAGTCCTTTTAAAGAACAAACTCCTGTCCCTACTCCAGAAAAAGACCTCCATATTCAAGAGAAAGATGTTTTGAGAATTCTTTTTATGCATGGACACAGAGTATTACCTGATGGCAAACATGTGGCTACAATGATTTTAGACCATACGCATGATGTCCCTTTTCAAAATTCAAATTTTCAAAAGATATTTGATCAATATTTAAAATCATATGATAATGAAGTTCCTTTTGAAGAACTCGGAGATGATAAACATTATACAGATGAAGAAGTGAAAGAATTTATAATTGGATTAAATATTTCACCATATCAATTGAGTCCTAATTGGGAAAGTCAACACAATATTATCGTCAAAAATATGGACAGATTGTGGGAGTCTGATGTGGAATCTACTATGAATAGATTTTCATATCACAAAATCTTACAAGAATTAAAAAGTGTAGATGAAAAGATCAAAGAAAGTTCTAATAATGATAATTTTGAAGAGATAATAAAACTTTTAGAAAAGAAACAAATTCTACAAGCACACAAAAAAGAGGTTGCAAAAAAACAAGGCACTGTAATATTTTAATCGTTATTGAACATAATTTGATTACTAATTTCAAGTTTCATCTTTATAATCAATAAGAATTTCTAAATTAACATTTCAAAAATAATTCACTATGAATCCAACAGCTCAAAAGCTTTTAGATGCTCAAGTAGCGTATACTTTACACCAACTTTCTGGTTCTCAAATTCAAAAAACTATAGGAGAGGAGACTAAATTAATTTATCAGTGGGTAGCTCAACAAAACCTTTCTGATATTTTTTCTCAAGAAAGAGTTGAAGCATTTGGAAAAAGATTGATTGAAGATGCATCAGTTTCTGATTCAACTAAATCATATTTTGAGTCACTGACTAAAGCTGTATTGGATGATATCGCTAAAGAAGATATCGAAATAGATGATTTAATTACCAAAAACACTTGGGATAGAATTGTAGAAAAAGTTGTAGAACAAAGAAAATTCAGAGAAGAGTTGGTTCATAAATTGACTACCAATAAATTTTATGGAGAAATGCTATCTGAGATCATCTATAACAGTATCAAGTCTTTCACTCAACAATCTCCATTAGGTGGAAATTCTAATAGTGAAAAAGGTTTGGGCGGACTTTTCAATGTAGGAAAAGGTTTGCTTGGCGCTGCTTTATCAGGTATGGAAGACACTATTGACAAAAATGTAAAAAAATTCCTTTCAGATAATATCAATAAAACTTTACGGGATAGCGAAAAGATTATCCATAAAAGATTGACAGATGAGAATATTCGAAAAGGAGCTGACAAACTTTGGAACAAATTAGATCAATTGAATTTCAAGGAATTAGCAGACAAAGCAAAGAACATTACCACTAGCGGAAAAGATACTACTTCAGATTTAGTAGCAGCTGTTGCGATGGAAGTAAAAAATTCGTCTGCATTTAACCACATCAATGAAGTCATCTTAAATCATTTTTATACGACCTACGGAAATCAACCGATTCAAGTCTTATTGGATGGCCTATCAATTACAGAAGAAAAGGTTGTCAGAGAGTCTATAAATATTGCTGAAGATATTTTAGGTAGAATGAATGCTACTGGATTTTTAGAACAAAGAATTAGAGAACAGTTACAACCTTTCTACGAATCAGAACAAGTGCAATCTATTCTCAACTAATCAATTATAACAAATAACTCAATAGAAACTTTAAATATAATGTCAACAATTACACCAGTAACAACACCTGAAATTTTATTATTAGGACCTGGTCCATCTAATTCATTTCCTGGAGTTTTAGAAGCCATGTCTCAACCAGTTTTAGGTCATTTAGATCCATCATTTTTTGAAATAATGGATGAGATTAAAGATAATTTACAGCAACTTTTTCATACCAATAGTCCGCATACCTATGTAGTATCAGGTCCAGGATCATTAGGAATGGAAACTTGTTTTGTCAATCTTATAGAACCAGGAGATAAAATCATCGTTTGTCACAATGGATTTTTTGGTGACAGAATGCACGAAAATGCTAAAAGATTTGGAGCCGATATCGTATGTGTGAAAGGAGAATGGGGAAAACCTATTAAAATTGAAGACGTAGAATCTGCTTTCTTAAAACATCCAGATGCAAAGTTCATTTCTGTAGTTCACGCAGAAACCTCTACAGGAGTTAAAAATGACATTCAAAAAATAGCTCATCTTGCTAAAAATTACGGAGCATTAATTATTGTAGATGCTGTAACAGCATTAGGAGCTATTCCATTAAAAGTAGACGAATGGGGATTAGATGCAGTTTATTCTTGTAGTCAAAAAGGAGTAGGTAGTGTACCCGGAATGTCTCCAGTGACTTTTAGTGAAGCTGCATTCAACGTAGTTAAAAATAGAAAAACTCCTGTAACTTCTTGGTTTCAAGATATTTGTATCTATGATTTATACTGGCAAAAAACTGCAAAACGTCCATATCATCATACTGCACCATCACAACAATATTATGGTTTGTTAGCAGCTTTGAGATATATTCAATCTGTAGGAATTGAGAAAACTTGGGAACTACATCAAGAAGTCCATCAATATTTTGCACAAGAAATGGAAAGTCGTGGATGGAAATTTTTCGTAGATGCTGATAATCGATTACCACAATTGAATACCATGTTATTGCCAGAAGGTTTTGACGATGTGTCTAATAGATCTTTACTAAGAGAGAAATTCAATATAGAAGTTGGTGGTGGTTTGGGTGCAATGGCTGGAAAGTTATGGCGAATCGGTATCATGGGCGGTAATGTCAACAAAGCAGCTGTTGATCAGTTACTTGAAGCCATCGATCATTTAAGAAAATAATACATAATAGTAGTAAGTAGGGATTTTCCCTGCTTACGGATTATCCTATTTAACATAATATAAATTATAGTACATTGCTAATTCTGTAATTGATACGATGTTGAATATCTAATATACATTTAGTACAAATAATTAAAATTAAAGAATAAATTTACGAAAGACATATATAACGTGAATGAGAACAATATTTAGAAAGCTGAGAATTCAAAGCTTGAAATCTAAAAGCATTTTGAATTATTTAAAATACGCATTGGGCGAAATTTCATTATTAGTAATAGGAATATTATTAGCATTTAATTTAAATACTTGGAATGAAAATAGAAAAAAATCAAATCTAACTAGACAATATATCCAAGAAATAAAACAAGATTTAAATCAAGACAAATTAACTTTTGGTGAACAGGTTGAATCGATTAATCAAATCTTAACATTTAAAAAATCAAAAATCAATCAAGCAGAATTTAAAGAATCGGAATTAGATGAATTAGAATTTCTATTTAATTCAGGGTTTAGTAATATTAAAATGAATAACTCTGCGTACCAACGTTATCAAAGTTCTAATATAATATTTGATGGAAATTATTCCGAAATCATTAAGACAATCAAGAATTATTATAGTTTCTCTGGTGAATATTTAAATAATTTTAATCAATGGGAATATGATGTTGCCAACAAAGAGATTCAATATTTTTATTTTCAAGATTTTTTCGAAGTAAATATTTCTCCATTTGTGGATGACACAATTCAAATAAACCAAAATTCTAAAATTAGAAACACAAGAAAGCTTGAGTTTATGCAATCTATTCAATCAAGAAATATATTGAAATATGGAATTATGAGAGACAATACCATGAAGGATATATATACTTATATGATAGAAGAAGCTAACAAAATCATTACTCAAATAGAAAATATAGAATAAAATTTTATCAACTCCTACTCTCCTTTCATAGTATAAAATATTGCTTTAATTGTAAATTCATTGTTTTCTATTAATTAAAGTCCTCTTCAAAATCCTAGTGTTACATTAGTTGCAAACTAATTCCTTACAAAGAGTGAATTTCGCACTTCGACATGAAAAAAGCTACAGATAAAATACAATTAGGACTCAAAGAAAATTGGAAACAATTTACTATTCTCGTTATTATTAATGCTTTTGTAGGCGGAATGATTGGGATGGAACGGACCATTATTCCACAGTTTGCTGAAGAAGGTTTCGGTATTTCTTCCAAAACAGCTATTCTTTCTTTCATTACTGCTTTTGGAATAAGCAAAGCATTCGCGAACTATTTTACCGGTAGACTTGCCAATCAATATGGTAGAAAAAATTTATTGTTATTCGGTTGGTTATTAGCAATTCCAGTACCTTTATTGCTGATTTATGCACCTAGTTGGAATTGGGTCATCTTTGTCAATATACTTTTGGGATTGAGTCAAGGTCTTACTTGGAGTAGCACCATTGTGATGAAAATAGATCTTGTAGGCGAGAAAAATCGCGGATTGGCCATGGGCTTAAATGAATTTTCAGGATATTTTGCTGTCGGGGTGGTTGCATTTCTGACAGGATTTGTTGCTAATAATTACGGCATCACACCGTATCCATTTTATATTGGAATATTCATTTCTATCGTAGGTTTTATTTTATCTGTTTTGTGGGTGAAAGACACAAGAGTTTTTGTTCAAAAAGAAAGTGCTACTGATAATACCCAAAATTTAGACAATATATTTTTACAGACTACTTTTAAAAACAAGACACTCAGTTCTGTTACTCAAGCAGGACTCATCAACAATCTTAATGACGGAATGATTTGGGGTTTACTTCCAATTGTATTGTTGACACTAAATTATAATGTTGAAAAAATTGGAATTATCACTGCAATCTATCCGACAGTTTGGGGAATAGGTCAATTATTTACAGGTAAAATGTCTGATATATATTCCAAAAAATCCATGTTGTTTTGGGGAATGTTGATACAAGGATTGGTAATTTTATTGATTCCATTTACGCCATCTTTTGCGATTCTAGCTATTATTTCCGGACTTTTAGGTTTGGGTACTGCACTCGTATATCCTACGTTTTTATCTACTATTGCTGAAGCTACTAGTCCTCAGCAAAGAGCAGAAAGTATTGGCACTTTTAGACTTTGGAGAGATTTAGGTTATGCTTTTGGTGCAATTATTTCAGGAATAACAGCCGATATTTTCGGAGTCGAATATGCTGTACTATTGATTGGAATAATTACTATAATTTCTGCTTTAATCATTCAATTTAGAATGCCTGAAAAAATTAAAATTATTAAAGAATGTATTGATAAAGAAGAGATTGAACGAGCTTTGATAAATAAGAAAAAACTCCAAATCATTGATGTAAGAAGTCAAGAAGAATTTGAAGCAGCTCGGATTCCAAATGCAATCAACATCGAGCTTTCTGTATTAAAGGAAAATCTACATCTCCTCAAAAAAGACGTTTTATATATTACTGCTTGTGGCAAAGGTGGTGGCAGATCAGCAGAAGCTGCAAGACAACTCAAAGAAAATGGATTTCAAGCTATTTGGCTTTGTGGAGGAACATTAAAATGGTTGGAATAAAAAAACATTCTTCGACTTGGACGGTATTAGAGTAGTGATAATTGAAATTAATTACCACTACCCTATTTTCTACATCATTTAAAATCTTAATTACATTTCATATAAATGCTTCCAAGGTTGAGCAGCTTCAATCTCGAAAGCTAATTCTAACAATAAAGCATCTTGACCTAATTTTGCAGAGAATTGCATTCCTAAAGGCAATCCACGACTATCTCTTCCCATAGGCAAAGCTAATGCTGGAGCACCTGTGGCATTTTGCATTCCAGGAAATGGCGCATAAAAAGAAGATCTTTTTACAATCTCTTTACTAGACAATAAAGGAGATAAATAACCAATCTCGGGTGTTCTAATGGATGTTATTGGCGTCAATAAAATATCGAATTGATCAAAGATTTGTTTCTCTAATTCAGGAACTGTTGTTTTAAGAATTTTGACAGATTTTGGAAAATCAAGAATATTTTTCTTGAAACGGTTAGACAATCCATAAGTAAATGGTTCTAAATCATCTTGATTTATAGAGGATTTGAGTAGAATTTTCCCAAGCTTAGATTGAACAAAAGCAAGAAATCCATAATAATTCAAATAGTGGTACATCATATCTCCCATATCAACAGGGATTTTAATTTGCTCAACTTCATGCCCTAATGATTCTAAAAGAGTTACAGTTTCCATCATTACTCTATAAGTATCCTCATCCACGCTACCAGCTTGACCAGCAGCAGGATTTTCCATGATAGCCACTTTTATTCTTCTTTTCAATGGATCTTTAACCAACCCCATTGCAGGAAGTTTTGAGTTTTTATAAAACTTTTCAGCTTCTGCATAAAACATTGCTGTATCTCTTACCGACCTAGTCAAAACGCCCTGATATCCAATATTTACTGGAAGAAATTCTGAACCTTCAAAATTAGTCAATCTATCACGACTAGGTTTAAGACCCACCAATCCACAACAAGCAGCAGGAATACGGGTAGAGCCTGCCCCATCATTAGCTTGCGCAATAGCTACTACTCCACTAGCTACTAAGGCTCCTGAACCTGAAGATGAACCTCCAGGAGTGTGATCTGTACTCCATGGATTACGGGTGATATTATATTTTGGATTTTCTGTACTACAATTTAGACCAAACTCAGGCATGGTAGACTTTCCTATGATGTTCAATCCTGTAGACTGCATCAAGTCAACAAATATTCCATTTTTTGCTGCAGGTTTTGCTTTGAAAGTTTTAGTACCTATTTGCGTTGGATACCCTTTGATATGGTCATTATCTTTAACATAAGTAGGGACACCATAAAAAGCTCCATTTTCATTTGCTCCTTTTATATTCAGTGCCTCATCAAATGTATTTAAAACTACTGCATCCAAAACTGGATTAACTTTTTCTAATCTAGCAATTGTTGCTTTGGCCACTTCTTCGGCTGATACTTTTTTTGTGCGGATGGCTTCTGCAATTCCAGTCGCATCCATTGTACCTAATGCATCATCTTGAAATGCGTGTATTGATTTTGACATCTTTATATTTTAAAATAGATAAAAGGTAAAGTTTAGCTTAACAAGATACAATATCAATAAAATCATTGGAGAGTAATAAATATTTTATAAAAAAATAGACTCTTTGTGCACTTTTATACTATAAAATATCAGACATGAATCTCTAAAGTGCCTTACTTTTAAAACAATAAATAGCGTTTTGAAAGAAAAACACTGAGATTCAATTAATTTTCAACTTTAATAATTTATTGAACCATATTTCAAGCTATAAAAATTGCATTTGTTATATATTTGCAACTCATTTAGAAAAATGGAAAACTCCGAGTCTCAGGTATATATAAGATTTGCTAATAAACAAGATTTGCCACAGGTATATGGTTTGATTAAAGAATTAGCAGCATATGAAAATTGTCCTCATGAACCGACTGTTTCATTGGAAGATTTTATTGAAGATGGCTCAGGTGCAAGACCTAGCTATCATGTAATTGTAGCTTTGCAAGACGATGAAATTATAGGCATCGCTTTATACTATTTAGGGTATTCTACTTGGAAAGGCAATATGATGTATCTAGATGATCTTGTTGTAAAAAATGAACATAGAAGATCAGGAGTTGGAAAATTATTATTTCAAGCATTAGTAGCTGCTGCAAGAGATCACGGTGTCAATCAATTGAGATGGCATGTTTTATCTTGGAATGAGCCTGCTATCGAATTTTACAAAAAAATCGATGCTTCTTTAGACAGTGAGTGGATTACGTGTAAATTAGAAAAAGACAAATTATACTTGTCGTAAACTATAAATATCAAATGAAAGTATTCAAATTTGGAGGTGCATCAGTAAAAGATGCTGATGGTATTAAAAATGTAGCAGAAATTATTAAAAAATTCGGTGACGCCAAAACTTTAGTCATCGTATCTGCGACTGGCAAAACCACTAATGCTTTAGAAGAAGTAGTGGATGCATATTTTAATAAAACAGGCGAAGCCAAAAATAAAATCAATACCATAAAGCAAAACCATATCAATATTTGTAAAGATTTATTTGGTGATCAAGTTTCTGGTGCTTACGATCAAATAGAAAATTTGATGGTAGAATTGGATTGGCAAATTGAAGAAGACCGTTTAGAAAGCTATAATTACGTTTACGATCAAATTGTATCTTTAGGTGAAATGTTGTCTTCCGTAATTTTAAGTCATTACTTAAATCACTTCGGAGTAAAAAATGAATGGTTAGACGTAAGAGATGTTCTTAAAACTGACGATACCTATCGCGAAGCAGTTATCAATTGGGAAGTTAGTACTCAAAAGGTAGAAGAAATCTTAAAACCAATGTTGATAAGAAATACTGTAGTTTCTCAAGGATTTATTGGTTCTACTGATGATAATTGTACGACTACTTTAGGTAGAGAAGGTTCGGATTTTACTGCTGCTATTTTTGCGAATATCTTAAATGCTGAAAGTCAAACAATTTGGAAAGACGTTCCAGGTGTAATGAGTGGCGATCCTAGAAAATTCCAAGATGCAGTATTTATTGACGAGTTGACCTATTTTGAAGCTGTAGAAATGACTTATTATGGTGCAAGTGTTATTCACCCTAAGACGATTAAGCCTATTCAAAATAAAGACATTCCATTATTAGTAAAATCTTTTATTAATCCAGAAGGAAAAGGCACAAAAGTATATGGCGCTCAACATCATATCAATTATCCTCCTGTAAGAGTGTTAAAAGAGGATCAAGCCTTATTGACTTTTCACTCTAAAGATTTCTCATTTGTCGCAGATGAAACAGTTAGTGAGTTATTAAAAGCTTTTGCAAATGCAAATTTGAAAATTAATATGATTCAAACAGGCGCAATTTCTTTACAAGCTGTTGTAGATAATACTCCAGAGAAAATCAAACAAGTAATTGCTGATTTAAATGTGGATTTCAATATTCAACAAGAAGAAGGATTGACGATATTAACTATTAGACATTATAATGATGCAATTGTAGAAAAACATCTTGCTAATAAAAACCCAATATTGACCCAAAAAAGAGCATCTACTTTCCAAGTGCTTTTTGAGAGATAATTTGATGACTTAAACGCATAAAAAAAGGCTTTCCTCGGAAAGCCTTTGTCGTTTTATATATGTCTTAACTTAATTTAGAACTGATTAATCTTAGAAACTCTGATCTTGTAGCTTCATGTTCAAACTGTCCAGTAAATGCTGAAGTAGTAGTAACAGAGTTTTGCTTTTCAACACCACGCATCATCATACACATGTGCTTAGCCTCTATCACAACAGCCACACCTTGAGGGTTAAGCGCTTCTTGGATACAATCTCTAATTTGTATAGTTAATCTTTCTTGTACTTGTAATCTTCTAGAATAAGCATCTACTACCCTAGCGAGTTTACTTAATCCAGTAATAGTTTTATTTGGAATATATCCGATATGAGCTTTGCCATAAAAAGGAAGCATATGATGTTCACACATCGAGTATAATTCTATTTCCTTTACGATGACCATTTCATTGTGATCTTCATGAAACAAAGCAGACTTGATGATTTCAATAGGGTCTATTTCATAACCAGCTGTGATGAATTTCATCGCTTTTGCAACTCTTTCGGGAGTTTTAATAAGCCCTTCTCTATCTACATCCTCACCAATTAATGAGAGAATATTTTTATAATTTTTGGCTAATTCTATTTGTTTTGATTCCTTTTCTTCTGAGGACATATGCTTGATAAGTTTTGTGAAAATGTGAACGTAGACTAAATTTTATTTTGTATTTAAGACAAACAAATTCCTCAATTAAAAGTTTAATTCTGTTGAATATTATTTCTATTTATTTAGACAAAACCTGTTCTCTTTAAATCAATGTCTGAAATTATTCAAATAATACTAGTTAATCATCATCTAAAGAGGAAAGTTTTAGTTAAATTTTCAAAGATTAGTGACATTTTCTTCTCTGAAAAATCGAATATTCTTTGGTAAAACGAATGATTTTCCTCTAATTTGTTGAACATTTTGGTAATTCACGATGAGTTACTGTCTAATTTTCTAATAAGATGAAGATTCTGTAAACGCAGATCGAAATCTACCTACTTCCTTTTCACATCTCAATTTGTTTGAAAACTTGAAGTAGAAAATTGTTTCTATTTGTTGGTATTTCTATATAACAATTAGAAAAATTAAATAACAAAAAAAACTAATGGTTATGACTTCTAACTTTTTTTATCGCTTATTAATTACTTGTTTTTCGGTTCTTTTTCTTTTTTCTTGCAAAAAAGACAACGACAAAGATTCAACAAAAGATGACGACAATCCTAAAGACTTAAAGATGGTGGAGCTTGTTGCTCGTGTCATTCAAGATTCTGGATTAGACTTCCCTGAAAGCAGTAAATCTGGAAACCGCAGCGGTGCAAAAGCTTCTGGTTTTGAATGGCCTGCTGAAGATTATGTTACAATAGATGACAGCGACCGTGACAACGATGGAGCTATGCTTGTGAAAATCTGGTTGGACTCTGACAATAATATTATTCCTACTCCAGAATGGCAAAGTGCTCATCCGAATTATTGTATAGACAAAGGAAAATACATGCGTCCTGCACATCGACTACTCCAATTCAAAATCCATTCTTTACCCAGAGACGGTGTTAGAGTTGTACAACTGAACTATATTCAAATTGATGGACAGAAAATAAAAGAATCAGTGATTACAGATTGGAAAGATTTTAGTCCAGATTGGATGTATGAAGCCATGTCCGAAGTTTGGAACGAAATGAGTGACAAAGTTGAAATCAAAGATGCTATAGAACCATGCGACGACAGAGTTCGGTACACCTTACATTTTAGCTCAAAAGTTACTTTTGATACTCCTGATGCTAAAACTTATGAGGAATTTGAATTTACTATTCCGCTTCAATTTGATGAAGTAAAAGGAACTTATACCGGCATAGGAAATCTTGTTTGGTTAGAAGGTTCTGTATTAAATAAAGTAGAAAATGATTATATCCCATTTCCAAGAAACAAAAGAGGACAATTCGAAATTGTAAGCCTTACCACTCCTATCCTTGCTGGAGGTTCAATTGAAGATGCTGTAATGAATATAAAGGTTCCATTGATCAATATGGAAAATCAAAGCTTTTTACTTATTTCTTTAGCAGAGTTTTACCCATGGGTGCAAAATGAAAGTGGTACTTCAGAATATCGTATTGAAGATTGGCAACTCATGGATGATCCTGGTTTAATCATGGCAGCATATATGAATCATCAAAAACAAGAAGAACAAGGCTTACTAACTGAAGTTACTTCCATAGAGATTTATCAGTAAACGCAAGATCTTAATAGAGAAAAATCAAAATCCGTAAAACGATTTTCTTATAGCAAATGGAAAGTAAAGGCATTTATTGAATATTCGTGTCATCATTTAAAAACCGAATGTTTCTTTGAATGCCTTTCCATTTTGTTCTTTTAAGAGGAGACTTTTTGAATATTTTCCCAAAAGCTTCTTGAGATAAATTTTCCCAATCCTTCATATTCATTTCTAAAATAGTATCAATAGGTTGAAAAGCAGGCTCTTGATGAGTGATGCTAAATCGATTCCATGGACATACATCTTGACAAATATCACAACCAAAAGCCCATCCTTCCATTTGGCCTTTAAATTGATCGGAAATAGAATCTTTAAGCTCTATAGTCAAATACGAAATGCACTTATTTGCATCTACTACTCCCGGAGCCACAATGGCATCTGTCGGACAAGCATCTATACATTTTGTACAGCTACCACAATGATCTGTAACAAAAGGCGAGTCTTCTTCAACTTTCAAATCCATGATAACTGAAGCAATAAAGAAAAAAGAACCTTTTCGTTTATTGATTAATAAGGAATGCTTTCCGGTCCAACCTAAACCGGCTTTTTTTGCCCAAGTTCTTTCTAAAACTGGAGCAGAATCTACAAAACCTCTTGCATGAATGTCACCGTAATTGATTCTGATTTTATCTATTAGCAAATTCAATTTAGCTCTTATGACTTCATGGTAATCTTCACCAAATGCATATTTAGAGATCTTTGGTGCATCTTCTGAGATTTGCTTTTCAGGAGTGAAATAATTGTAAGTCATGACCATGACTGTTTGTGCACCTTCTACTAATAGTCTTGGATCTAATCTTTTGTCAAACCAATTTTCCATGTACTTCATTTCCGCATGAAATCCATTTTTTAGCCATTGTTCAAATAATGGAGCTTCCTTTTCTAAAAACTCAGCCTTAGCAAATCCGATTTGCTGAAAGCCTAATTCTAAAGCCCATTGTTGAATCAATTCCTTTTTCGTCATAAAAATTTAAAATCCATTACAAATGTCCAATAAATTCGCATCTTTTCAGAGCTGATGAAAAATTAAATTTGTATTATTGCTTTTGTGTTTGCATTATTAAAGGGCGTACAATTAGGTGTCATCTTGTTTTTCATGGTGGGTCCTTTATTCTTACTTATTCTTGAAGAGACCATCAAATCAGGCAGAAGAGCTGCTTTACTATTGGCATTAGGTCTTTGGTTAAGCGAATGTATGTTTGCTGCAATTTCACATTTTGGACTTCATTCTGTATTTGAAGGCAAAGAAATCGATTATAGGTTTGGATTCGTAGCTGCTTTTATATTAATTATTGCAGGCATCAGCTCTATCAAATCTAGAAAAAAGATTCACGAACCTACTGAATTGAAATTCGTAAAATCTACTAATTTATTCTTGAAAGGTTTTTTGATCAACACCTTTAATCCATTCGTCCTTCTATTTTGGTTGGGTATCGCCACACAGGTTACTTATGAACCTAAAGAAACTCAATTGTTCTATTTTGGACTTTTATCTACTATTATATTTGGAGACTTAGTGAAGATATTCTTCTCTGATAAAATTTCTCAAAAACTAAAACCTCAACATCTTATAAACTTAAGAGCATTTGGCGGAGCCTTATTGATCATATTTGGTTTAGTGATTGTTTTTAGAATTATTCAGATGCAGTAATTGAATTTATTGATCTAGAATAACCCGAAATAATATTTATCTTAATTTAAAATAATGAACATGTATAAATATGAATTTGTAAAAATCGAACTGAAATCTAAATTTTTAACTTCAGTACCTAAGCAGGATTATCAAGAAATCATCCATACTTATGCAAGAAATGGATGGAAGTTTATATAAATTTTTGCTCCTGCTACTTCAGGATATGGTTCTGCCACCTACTTTGAATTGATATTTGAGAAGGAAGTTTAGTGTAGGTGATAATAAATGGAAGCTTTTTAAATAAAATATTTTAAGATTAATAAAATCAATATTTCCTCTTCGAGCAAATCCTTTTTTGATATATTTAATAGAGATACAAAAGCATCTAAATTGTTCTATTTATATCAAATATTAAAACAATCATCATGATAAAGACAATAAGAACTCCAGAAAGTAGATTTGAAAACTTAGAAGATTATAATTTCAGAAGTCATTATATGGACGTCGAAGAAGGCTTGAGGCTTCATTATTTAGACGAAGGGAATCCATCAAATCCTGTAATTCTTCTTTTACACGGAGAACCTAGCTGGTCTTATCTATATCGAAAAATGATACCCATTCTTTCAAAGGACTTTAGAGTGATTGCACCAGATTTAATTGGTTTTGGCAAATCAGATAAATTAGAAAACAGAGCTGATTATACTTACCAAAAGCATATTGATTGGGTGACTTTTTTAGTGGAGAAATTAGATTTGAAAGATATTGTTTTGTTTGTACAAGATTGGGGTGGATTAATCGGTTTACGAATGATTACAGAAATGGAAGAGCGATTTTCGATGATCGTAGTGTCTAATACTTTTCTTCCAATTGGCGACCGCCCAATGCCAGAAGCATTTAAACAATGGTTGAACTTTTCTCAATTCTCTCCAAAATTCAATATAGGTCAAGTAGTTTCAAACGGTTCTGCATTTCCCTTATCTCAAGCTGCAATAGATGCATACAATGCACCATTTCCATCAGAAGAATATAAAGAAGGCGCAAGAATTTTCCCTTCATTGGTTCCAATAGAATTAGATGATCCCGAATCCGTTAAAAATATGAAAGCATGGGAAAAATTGATTCAATGGCAAAAACCATTTATTACTATTTTTGGAGACCAAGACCCGATTACTAAAGGTGCAGATAGAGTTTTTCAAAAATTAGTTCCTGGAACTAAAGGCCAAAATCACCAAACACTAAATGCAGGACACTTTATTCAAGAAGACAAAGGAGAAGAATTAGCTCAATTAATTGTCGAGTTTTACAATAGCAATAAGAAATAAAGTTTAGCCTTTTAAAATTATATAAACAATCTTAGAGTACAAGCTTTTTCAAAACCTTGCATTCTAAATGACAATTGAAGTAATCAATGCAACAAATAAAAATTGTAGGAATCAATATTATACTAAAATAATTTCATCAATGAATATTGGGAAATTTTTATTTAAGTAGATTAAATTGACATTTTAACATTTCGCTTAACATTTACATAACAAAGGTTAAGATATTACAATCAAAATAACAATACATTTATCTTTGCGGTCAATTATCGATCAAAATACATTGCATGAATCATTCATTTATCAAAACAGCTCTAAAACCTGTAGTAGCAATTCTGTTACCTTTGCTACTAAATTCCCCTGCCGAAGCTCAAGAACATTCAAAAGAAACACATACCTCTTGTGGAGACTTTGATCTCTATATTAACTCAAAATGGAAAGATGAAAATCCTGTACCATCAACCGAAAGCAGATGGGGCTCATTCAATGTTCTTTCTAAAAGTATTGAGGAGAAAACTGAAACTTTAATTGAAGGTTTACTGGAAAAAAAATATCCGGATAATTCTTATCAGCAGCAAATAGGTGATTTATATAGATCTTTATTAGATACAGCTGCTAGAAATCAGAGAGGACTAGCTCCTATTCAGAATTATTTCAAAATGATTGACAATGCTCAATCTTTTAATGACTTAGTGGTTTTAAATGCTATCATTCCTGGATTTGCATTGCCTATTGACGGTGGCGTAAGTGAGGATTTGATGAATTCTAAAATGAATACATTTTACATTTCTCAAGCAGGTTTGTCATTAGGAGATAGAGATTATTATTTATCAGATGATCCTGACCAAGCTAAAATTAGAGAAGAACTTAAAAACTACATGTCCAATGTAGAAAAACTATTAGGTAAGAAATCTAAAAAAGCAAATAAGATTGCGAAACAAATCTATGCAATTGAAAAAGATGTCGCTCACTATCATCTAGCAAAAGAAGATATGAGAGATCCGTTCAAAATATATAATAAATATACTTTGGATGAAGTGAAAAAAGCTGCACCTTCTATTGATTGGGACGAGTATTTCAGAGCCCTTCATATTCAACCTAAAGAGATTATAGTTATCAATACTGAAATCTTAAAGAACTATCAGAAAATTATCAAAAACCATTCATTGAATGCTTGGAAGGAATATTCTAAATATCATTTTGTCAAAAACATGTCAGCTTACTTACCTGACGAATTTGAGAAAGAAAGCTTTAATTTTTACTCTACAGTTTTAAGTGGTGTAAAAGAGCAATTACCCCTCAATGAAAGATCGATACGTAGAGTCAACTCTTTATTAGGAGAGCCGATTGGAAGATTGTTCGTAGACAAATATTTTTCTCCTACTTCTAAGCACAGAGTCGAGCATATGATTGAAAATATGCGTTCAGTGTATGAAGAAAGAATCAATGGTTTAGAATGGATGTCAGATCTTACAAAAAAGGAAGCACTTCATAAACTTAGTACATTTACCTACAAAATAGGATATCCTAATAAATGGACCAACTATTCTACAATTGACATTGAATCAGATAAATTATTTGAAAATGTCATGAATATCAGTTCTTTCGAAATTCAAAAAGAATTGAAAGAGTATGGTAAAGAAACCGATACTGAAAAATGGGAGATGAATGCTCATGAAGTGAATGCTTATTACAATCCACTTTTTAATGAAATCGTATTTCCTGCAGGCATTTTACAACCTCCATTCTTTAATCCTGAAGCAGATGATGCATTGAATTATGGTGGTATTGGTGGAGTAATAGGTCACGAGTTTTCACATGGTTTTGACGATCAAGGTTCTCAATTTGATGCAGATGGTAATCTAAAAAATTGGTGGACAGATGAAGACCGTAAAAAATTCGATGAGTTGACTTCAAAACTAGCTGATCAATATAGTAATTATGAAATTTTACCCAATGTAAAAGTCAATGGAAAATTCACTCTAGGTGAAAATATTGCCGACCAAGGTGGAGTCGTCTTAAGTTATTATGCACTTTTAAAAGAGTTTGAAAACAAAGAAGAGCCAGCATTAATAGATGGGATGAATTACAAACAAAGATTTTTCTTAGGTTGGGCGACTGTTTGGAGAAATAACTCTACAAATGAATCTATCAAACAATTGATTACACTTGATCCACATGCTCCTGCCAAAGCACGTATCAATGTAACTTTATCCAACTTGAAAGAGTTTTATGACGCATTTGATTGCGATACTCCAGAAGTAAAAGAAGAAGACAGAGTGATTATTTGGTAAGCCACTCTTAAGAATAGCATTATATTTGGGGACATCTTCGGATGTCCTTTTTTATTGGAACAAGACTTTAGGAAATGATCGAATAAAATTAGCACAAGTTTAAAAATCAAATGTTAATTTAGAAGCATCATTTCCAACTTAAATTAATAGTGTACTGATTTTAAAAATATTATGTATAAAATCTCTACTTGGAACCTTGAAAGACCAAAGTCTAATACGAAAAAAACAAAACTTGCAATAAATAAAATATTGGAAGAAGATTCTGATATTATTGTACTGACTGAAACATCTAATGCGGTAAATCTTTCTTCAAACTATCCTTATTCTTTAAGTACTGAATCTTATGATCGAACTCCTACTGAACAATGGGTCACAATATGGTCCAAATGGCCTATTATAAGACAATTGAGAACTATTGACTCTAAAAGAACTATTTGTGGAATCATTGAATCTGCATTTGGGAACATTATTTTATATGGAACAATAATCCCTTATCATATGGCAGGAGTTTCTGGTACAAGGTATGGTAACTTGAATTATAAAGCTTGGGAGTTTCATGAAATCGACCTTCATGCACAATCTGAAAATTGGTCAGAATTATTGAAAAACAATGAAGGGTTGCCTTTGATTATAGCTGGAGACTTTAATCAAACAAGATTTAACAATATTGGCTACGGTACAAAGAGAGTTCGAGAAATTTTAAATCAAAACTTACAAAATTTAGAATTATCATGTGTTACAGAAATTGATTTCTCTGAAAATTATTTATCAAAGGATCCTAAAAAGAATAGCATAAGAAAAAATATCGACCATATATGTATTTCAAATTCTTTACTGAATCAATTCGAAAGTTATCGTGTAGGAGCTTGGAATCATTTTACTTTGAATGGGGACTATATGTCTGATCATAATGGAGTGTATTTAAAATTTAAACTTTAACTTTTCTGCTTATCACCTCTTACTTCAATAAAAACAATTTACAATGATGAATAAAATACTAATTCTACTTCTTTCGTTTGCAACATTAATTAGCTGTTCAAGTGATGTCAAGAATAATACTGGCGAAATAAATATTCGTTTATCCAATGCAAGTCCATTTGATTTTAAAGACATCACAGTAAATACTTCTACTGGGAATGTAAAATTTGAAGATGTCAATTCTGGAGAATTTACAAATTATAAAACCTTTGATATTGCATATAGATATGCATTTATAGAATTGGATATTAATGGAAATACTTACACTTTGCAGCCTTTAGATTATGTTGGAGAAACACCTCTAAAAGATGGATTTTATACTTATAAAATCAATGCAAATGAATCACAAGAGCAATATGAAAGATTAACTCTATCATTAATTGAGGATTGAAATCGTTTATCCATAAAGTATATAAATCGTTTGGTATAGTTATAAGATGATAGAACTGACATAAAATGAACATCAAAATTTTAAAATATTTTGCAACTTATTGATGTCGTGTTCGTTATTAAGATATACCTTATAATGGTGACTTCGAAGCCAAAAATATCCATATCCTAGTTAGTAGGTTATTCATTAGATGATTATTGAAGTCACTACAATTTCTTCATCTTGTGCATGCACGAAAAATAATTTATAATGAAAAAAGCAGCAAGAATACTCTCCAAACAAAATCTTACTCACGATGTGCTCCAAATCATTGCAGAGAAACCATCAGATTTAAACTTTCAGCCTGGGCAAGCGGTCGATGTTTCCCTCAACCTACATGACTGGGAAGAAGAACTGAGACCCTTCACTTTCACATCTCTCCCTGACGACCAATTCATCGAATTCACTATCAAAACTTATCCTGACCATAAAGGAGTTACTAATCAATTACTAAGTCTTTCCATAGGCGATGAAATGCTTATTCACGATGTCTTTGGAGATATCCAATATAAAGATGAGGGTATATTTATTGCAGGTGGCGCGGGAGTTACTCCTTTTATAGCAATATTTAAAGAGCTAAACAAAGAGAATAAAATAGCCAATAACAAATTGATTTTTGCAAATAAAACTAAAGCAGACATTATTTTAGAAGATAAGTTTGATGAAATGCTTGGTGAGAATTTTATCAATGTTCTTTCTGATGAAAATCTGGATGGTTACGAACACGGTTTTATTACTGAAGAGATATTAAAAAAACATATCGACGGAAATAGCCAATACTTTTATCTCTGTGGTCCACCTCCAATGATGGATGCAGTAGAAAAACAATTAGCTTCAATTGGAATAGACAATGACCATATTGTAAAAGAAGCATTTTAATATCTTCTGAAATCCAAATATCAAAAAAACAAAATTGCTTTATATTTTAGCATAAAATTGATTTATTGGGAGAAAAATAAGTATAATTTGAAAGTTAAGTATTCAATTGGTGTTATCGTCCTCCTGTTCTGTATGGGTTCGATTTACGCACAAAGTTCTTTTGAGAAAGATTTAAATTTTATCTATGAGAATTTAAAGCAAACCTCTTCCTATAAGACACAAAAGAATCTTCATCCAAATGTTGAAGCTAAGTACAAAGAGCTAAAAAACAATTTGGATAATGAAGATTTAAGTAGAGTAGAATCCTTTATCAAGCTGTATGAATTGATAGATGAAATCAAAGATTTGCACAATGATTTATATGGAAATACGGAAACCTTCAGTTATAGTGACTTGAGTGATTCCGTGTTTGTTCAAAATATTAGAAATGATACAAACTATAACTTCTACCCTATCTCAACCATAGATTTAGATAGCCTTAAGCACGAATTATCTACCAGAAGTATTAATGATATTGATGGAATATACAACTATGAAACCTACTTTAAAATAGGAGTTATAAAAGCAGACAGTCAGCTCTATAAAGGTATTGTGCTAGAATCAAAGATAGCTTCCTGGCAAAAAGGAGAAGTCATAATGTATCTTATTCCCAGAGAGAATCATCTATACAGAATGTTTATGGGAAAATTTATTGATAAGCAATTGATTTCCAGTTATGACTATTTTTCAAATGGAAGATTTTACACTATTCCTTGGGTAAAAGAAGCGGCAGTTATTAAAGAAACTTCTTCATTAGAAGTATCAAATGAACCTTATGTTTTTAAAACCATCGAAAAAGATATTCAATATCTAAAACTATGAAACTTTAATTCATCTAACCAAGGCATACAAAAAGCTAAAAGTTTTTACAATGGGATTTCAGGTAAAGTGAATTCCAAAAACTTAATTGTAGACTTAAGAAACAATACAGGCGGTGGAGATAAATCATCTAAACAGTTTTACCAATTACTAAAAAGATATAAGGGAAGCATCTACTTGTTATTGAATTATGGTACAGTCAGTAATGCTGAACAATTCATTTTAAAATTAATGAAAAAAAACAACGTCACACTTTTAGGAGAACGAACTAGAGGTATGATTACATATGGTAGGAATTATAGTAGAGACAAAATAAGTCCTTCTAAAATGTATAGAATTCATTTCTCCGATATGAAAGACCAATGGAAGCAATACTTACCTTATGAAGTTTTTGGAATCTCTCCTGATATTCCTTTAGAATCCGATAGCGATTGGATCGAAAAAACAATAGAAATTATTCGAAAATAGAATTCAATCTTGCATAAGAGATTCTGAAACAATTCTGAACTAAATTCAGAATGACAATGTTCAGAATGACAGAGTCCGTCACAATCTCAGAGTAATTCGTAATAGATTCTGAACTAAATTCAGAATGAAAATGTTCAGAATGAAAGAGTCAGTCACAATCATCAGTTTAACTATTATGTCATGATGGAGGCATCTAAGAGTAATTCGTAATAGATCCTTTCAGGATGACATTTTGGTAGATAAAATGTAAATAGAATAAAAAATCCCATCGGGATGACATTATAGTTTGGTATACCAAATCCATAAATAAAAAATGGCCGCTAAAATTAGCAGCCATTTCAATTTTATAAAAATTAAGTTTTATTTAATTCTTATCACGTAAGGAATTCTCATTTGTATTCCAGACATGTCTTTCAAGCTATTCATTTGTTTGATATAGTAATATTCATCACCGAATGAATTTGCTAAAACTTTATGGACAGCATCTTCTTCTTTACCCATGATAGATTCCATAATGATTTCCATTGTAGATTTTTCTTTAGGAAAACTTTCTAATTTATAAGTTTCGATTTGTCCAAGGTTCTGAGCAATTGCGATAGCATTTTCTAAGCTTCCTAAAGTATCTACTAATCCTAACTTTAATGCATCCTGCCCTGTCCAAACTCTACCTCTTGCAACTTTATCAGCTTCTTCTATCGTCATTTTTCTTCCTTCAGCTACATGCTTTAAGAATAACTGATAGATGTTTTGAATAGCTTTTGTCATCAAGTTCTTTTCTTTCTCATCCCAAGGTCTAGTCATAGATCCAAAGTCTGCATAAGGATTAGTTTTTGCTCTGTCAGTAGTTACTCCTAAGTGAGTTTTTAAAGCTTCGTCTATTTTAAACATCATTCCAAAAACACCGATTGAACCTGTAATAGTTGTAGGTTCAGCAACGATTTTATTCGCTGAAGATGCAATATAATATCCTCCAGAAGCAGCTAAATTACCCATAGAAACTACCACGGGAACAGTTTTTTGAGCTAATTGTATTTCTCTTAAGATTTGTTCTGAAGCAAATGCGCTACCTCCAGGAGAGTTCACTCTTAGTACTATAGCTTTTACATCTTTATCTTCTCTAACTTTTCTGATGATTTTCATGTAGTCTTCACCATAAATTTTTCCAGAAGAAGTTCCTGATCCATCTACGATTTCACCTTCTGCATAGATGACAGCGATTTTATTACCACTTTTCTTTTTAGATTCTTCATCTAAATCCACGGAAGATTTATAATTTTTGAGCGTAACTAATTTCAAAGGTTTGTCTTTATCATAGCCAAACTTCTCTTTCAATTCCATCTCTACTTCGTCTTCATACTTTAAGCCGTCAATCAATTTATATTTTAAAGCATCTTCTGCCATAAAAATATCTAAGTTGTCAGCCAACATTTTCAAACTATCTACTGGAATCTTTCTTAAGTCGGAAAGCTTAACAAGATAATTATCGAATATAGAGTTCAAGTAAGTTTCTACTTGCATTCTATTTTCAGGAGACATTGATTTCAAACGGAAAGGTTCAGTTGCACTTTTAAATTCTCCGGCGTAGAAAATCATGGGTTGAATCTTTAACTTTTCTAAAAGACCCGTGTAATACATGATTTCAGAAGACATACCGTTGAATTCAGCATGACCTAAAGGATTGACATAGGATTTATCAGCCACTGCGTTGACTAAAGCACTTTGCTCAGATAAGCTATTGCTATAGGCATAAATCAACTTTCCTGATTCTTTAAACATCAACAACTCTGCTACTAAATCCATCATATTTGCCGGCATTGCAGACAATTCATCTGTATTAAGCCATATAGCTTTGATTTTATCATCTTTAGCAGCTGCCTTAAGTATAGTCTTCAAATCTTTTAGACCAATTACAGGATCAGAATTAAATGATCCAGACAATGGATTAAAATTGCTAAAAGGATCATCCACCGTCAAGTCAGGTAAACTTCCAACAAGATTCAATTTCAATACACTATTTGTAGAAATTTTGGGCGAGCTCGAACCCGATCCCATACTAGCCATAAATGCAAATAATAAAAAGACTGTTATGAACAATCCAATTATTGTTGCGAATACATACTTTAAAAAACTCCTCATTAAAAATAATTTAGCGGTAAAACTATTTATAATTATTGATTGTATTCTATATAATATCTAAAAAACCACTAAATCAGTATTAAAAACAACTTTTCCTTCATATTGATAAAGAAGTTTTCTTTTTTTACGGTCAATATTGAATTTAAATCTTGAATACCGTTTTTTTATCTCTGGGCAGTAATATTGGTGACAGAAAAAGTCATCTGTCTGAAATTATAGATCGCTTGAAATTGGAGCATATTAATATTATTGACTCATCTCCTATTTATCAGACTTCTCCTTGGAATGTTCTAGAACAACAAGAAGATTATTATAACCAAGTCGTACAAATCTCTACAAGTTATTATCCATTCGAGTTATTGAGAATTACACAAGACATTGAAAAGTCAATGGGAAGAAATCAAAAAGGTGATTATCAACCGCGAGTTGCAGATATCGATATCATTCTTTTTAATGATTGGCAGTTATATAATAACGTATTGACCATTCCTCATCCAAGATTTAGAGAGCGTAAATTTGTACTTTTGCCTTTAGCATCTATTGCAAAAGATATTATTGATCCAGTCACTCAGCTTACTATTCAAGAATTGAATGCAAAATGTAAGGATGAGATTGACTTTAAAATTGTGCCTTAAACATGTATTATAAATATATTGCTATCGAAGGCAACATAGGAGCAGGAAAAACCACTTTGGCTCAATTATTATCAGAAGTGTATAATGGGAAGTTGATACTAGAAGAATTTGAAGAAAATCCTTATTTGCCAAAATTTTATGTAAATCCAGAAAAATATGCTCTTCAATTAGAAACCTCCTTTTTACTAGATAGATATAAGCAGCTCAATACTATCTTAAGTGAACCCAATATTTTTAATGATTTTGTGATAGCAGATTATATGTTAGCGAAGTCCATATTGTTTGCAAAAATCAATTTGAATTCAGTAGACTATAAGTTATACTCTACTTTTTTTGATATTATTCAGAAAAAACTGCCTAAACCAGAAATTGTTTTCTTTCTTCATACTGATACAGAGCATTTAAAAAAGAACATACAAAAGCGCGGCAGATCCTACGAGCAAAGTATCAATCGTTTTTATTTAGGTAAAATCGAGAGAATATATTTCGAATATTTTAAGCAAAATCCACAATTGAAAGTCGTTGTAATTGATGTCACTAATATCGATTGGATTTCAAACATGTATGCTTATGAATCCTTGCTAAATGTTTTTGAAAAGCAATATCCACTAGGGATTAACTACATTTCACTACAGCAAGAAATTAGCTAATAATTTAAATATTTGTTAACAATAATTATAACTTCAAAATTTCAAACCTACTTAATCAAGATGTACGTATATTGTACTAAATAATTAAAAACAACTATGAAAAAATCACTTATTGCGCTATTAATGATGGCAACTTTCGCATTGACTTTTACTGCTTGTAAAAAAGACAAAGATGAAGATGAAAAAAAGCCAGAAACTACAGAAAACACATGGACTATTGATGGAAAAAAGTTTGAACTAGCAACATCTTTGGTTAAGCCTTCTTTCAATGGTAAAGATTTAGCAGCAATCGGAAGTGAAAGTATCTTAACTATTTCATTTTCAGAAAAGCCTGCTGCTAATGGTTCTTATTCTGTAAAATCACCTGGTACAGAATTAGGTGCTAATAGTTGTACTGTTTTAGTATTAAATGACAAAACAGCTTACTATTCTACTGGTAAATCTAATGACGTAGTTACAGTAACTATGGTTGACGGAAAAGTAAGAGCAGAAATTAATAAAATTGAAATTGAAACTACAGATGGAGAAAAAACTTCTAAAGCTTCTTTATCAGCTAACATCTTAGAAAACTAAAAAATAATTTTATTTTAAAATTTAATCCTCGATAGAAATATCGAGGATTTTTTTTGCTCATGTCTTAAAAACTTAGAAGGATTTCGGGGTGATTGGGCTTCGAGAGCCTTAAATCCAATATATAAATATGAACCATTAAGAATTTGAGGTAATTAAGATCTTTCAGCATGACATAATTATTGAAGGACGAAATTAAAAGTACGAAGTACGAAGAAAATCTTCATTGCTTCACTTCGACAAGCTCAGTGACCGCACTTCGTTGCGTTCGTAATTACAAGAAAGAGAAAATTTGAAGTTGAACCATTAAGAAGTTGAGGTAATTAAGATGCTTTCAGCATGACATAATTATTGAAGGACGAAATGAACTAAAGACGCTTCGATAACCTCAGAGTCCGGGAATGTTGGTCAATGAGGCACTCGAAGTGACAAAATATTCTGAGATGCTTACAGCATGACATATTAGTATAAAAATTATCACATTAACTCATTGCTACATCAGTATATCAGTTCGTCATTGCGAGGTACGAAGCAATCTCTATACAAACATTTTTTCTTTTCTATTTATACTTTTTTTAGTAAAAAGTATACAAAAAATCGCACTGGATTTCTCGACGACCCACTTTCTGTTTAAAGCCTACATCTTCAAAACTCCTCCTTTCGACTGTGCTCCGCCAGATCGAAACATCGTCAAACAGTTGAAGATATAACGGCTTCTTCTCAGAGTGGGCGCCCCGTCTGCAAAATCTATGTGCAGAAGAGTCGGACAGCTATTGATAATGATTTCAAGCGAAATACTTCTAAAGATTCTTTATTAGTATCACAACATAAGGTTTAATAAATTCGGTTGACTGTTGACTATCGACAGTTGACTTTTGTAGAGATGCTTACAGCATGAAATAGTAGTTCATGAATTTTCACATCAGCACATTGTCACATCAGCACATTAGTTCGTTATTGCGAAGTACGAAGCAATCTCTGCCATAAAACGTCATCCTGGAAGGATCTCATTACGAATCGCTATTGACATTTGAACCATTAAGAAGTTAAGTCGAAAAGAAAATTGCTTTTAAACTCTTCAATAGTATATAATTGAAGAAATGCTTATTTTTGAATAAATGGTCAAAATGCATACTATAAAACTAAAGATTAACGATAAGGTCTTCGATAGACTTATCTGGTTTTTAAGTAAGTTCAGTAAGGATGAAGTGGAGATTATTGAGGAGGATACTGAATTTATTGAAAACCAAAAGTATTTAAAGAAAGAATTTGATGAAATATTGAGTGGTAATGCCACTTTTCTTGAAATGGATGAAGTTGAAGCTAGGTTGGAAAAAATAATAAAGCGTAATGAGGATAATCTTTAAGGAATCCTTTGTAAATAGATTAGATAATCAGATTGACTTTATAGCTATAGACAGTCCAGCTAGAGCAAGAAAGTTTAAAAATGATTTATTGGATAAGATTCGAGAGATTCCCGAAAATCCATATCGATATAGAAAATCCATTTATTTTGACTCGAATGAAGTTAGAGATTTTATTTATAAAGGTTATACTATCGTTTTTAGAATATCACAAAATACTATAGAGATATTTGGATTTGTTAAGTATCAAGATTCTATATAAAATAGACAGTCCATAATTCCTCAAGCTATTTGTCAGACGTTTTACAACAAAATTTAATCATTAAGAAGTTTAGAGGATAAAGATTAGTTTTTAGCTTTTCAATATCAAACTGTCATTCTGAAAGAATCCATTTATGAATTGCTTTGAGATGCTTCCAGCATGACATAGTAGTTCATGAATTAGCACATCATCACATTATACAATTAGTACATCTATTCGTCATTGCGAGGTACGAAGCAATCATTATAAAACACTTTTTCTTTTCTATTTATACTTTTTTTAGTAAAAAGTATACAAAAAATCGCACTGGATTTCTCGACGACCCACTTTCTGTTCAAAGCCTACATCTTCAAAACTCCTCCTTTCGACTGTGCTACGCCAGTTCGAAACATCGTCAAACAGTTGAAGAT
>DATJBS010000036.1:0-3115 GCA_035515235.1 Chitinophagales bacterium | reverse complement strand
CATGAAATTTAAACAAGTTCAGAGAGTACACCAATTAACGAGAGTGGAAATTGAAGCATATTTAAGTGAACTAAACATGATGGGAATAAAACCTAGTACAATAACTGGGAGGATCTCTATATTGGAAGGACTATTTAGTACCCTTCTTAGGCTAGAATGGGATGATGTTCCTTCCAAAATATTAATTTATTCTGAGGACTATCCGAAAATACCAAGAGCAAAACCACGCTTTATAGATGAATTCGTCCTAGAGCAATTGAACAGTCATCTTGATAAATTACCCGAATATATAGCTACGATGACTATGATTGTTCAAGAATGTGGAATGAGGATAAGTGAATTGTGCACCTTGAAAAAAGGCTGTCTATTAGAGGACAAAGATGGAGATTTCTTTTTAAAGTATTATCAATGGAAAATGAAAAAGGAGCATATAGTTCCAATATCTAAAGAGGTAGCTTTACTTATTAAAGTTCGGGAAGATAAAGTTTCAGAGGAATTTCCAGATAGTGAATACCTCTTTCCAAGAAAAGATGGATCGCCATTAAAACAAGAAACATTTAGAGGTGAGTTAAATAAATTAGCTTATGAGCAAAATATAGTGGATAAATCAGGTGAGATTTATAGATTCCATGCCCATGCCTTTCGCCATACAGTAGGAACAAGAATGATTAACAACGGGATGCCCCAGCATATTGTGCAGAAATTTTTGGGGCATGAAAGCCCAGAAATGACAAGCAGATACGCTCATATCTTTGATGAAACTCTAAAAAATGAATTTACTAAATTTCAGGAAAAACTGGTTACCAATAATGGAGATGTGCTTGATCTAGATGAAGATAATGAAGTCGATGATGTAGAGCTTCAATGGTTCAAGAAAAATATAAATGCACAAGTGCTTCCAAATGGTTATTGTAGATTGCCAGTAGTAGCAGGTGGTTGTCCACATGCGAATGCATGCTTAGATTGCACTCACTTCTGTACCAGTAAGCAATTCTTACCACAGCACGAAGAACAGTTAGAGCGTACAGAAGAGTTATTAGCCATAGCTAAGGATAAACAATGGCAAAGACAAGTAGAGACTAATAGCCGTGTTAAAGAGCGTTTAGAACAAATCATTGGAAGTTTGACGGGGTAATTATCAATGGATAAACAAGTTAGAAATACAACAGAAATTGTACGTTTGGCGAAGCAGAAATCAAAAAAGACAAGGGAAAAAGTAGACAAAGCGATTTCTAAATTTTCGATTGAAGGTAAAGTTATTAATTTTAATTCAATAGCAAAGGAAGCTAATGTTTCTAAATCATGGCTTTATAAGGAACACGATATTAGGCAAAGAATCGAATCCCTTCGTGAGCGTCAAATAACAGCAAATGTAGTCTCAAAACCCAAGAAAAGTTCTCGTTCGGAGGAAATCCTTATTAAAACCTTAAAAAGAAGAGTAATGGAATTAGAAAAAGAAAATAAAAAATTACAGAACCAAATTCAAAAATTATATGGAGATCTGTATAATAAAGAATAATTATTAATCTGTAGACAAATTGTGAAAGGATGTACTTAAACGCTAACGGTCAGCTTTATTGAACAGTAATTTAAGTATATGTCCAATCTAGGGTAAGTAAATTGAGTATCAATATAAACTTTATATGAACATAATCAACGAGGTGAAATCATGAGCAATTTGATTAACGGAAAAATACCAAATCAAGCGATTCAAACATTAAAAATCGTAAAAGATTTATTTGGAAGTTCAATAGTTGGAGTATATCTATTTGGTTCAGCAGTAAATGGTGGTTTACGCATTAACAGCGATGTAGATGTTCTAGTCGTCGTGAATCATAGTTTACCTCAATTAACTCGAAAAAAACTAACAGAAAGACTAATGACTATATCAGGAAAGATTGGAAATACGGATTCTGTTAGACCACTTGAAGTTACGGTTATAAATAGGAGTGAAGTTGTCCCTTGGCAATATCCTCCAAAAAGAGAATTTATATACGGTGAGTGGCTCAGGGGTGAATTTGAGAATGGACAAATTCAGGAACCAAGCTATGATCCTGATTTGGCTATTGTTTTAGCACAAGCAAGAAAGAATAGTATTTCTCTATTTGGTCCTGATTCTTCAAGTATACTTGTCTCCGTACCTTTGACAGATATTCGAAGAGCAATTAAGGATTCTTTGCCAGAACTAATTGAGGGGATAAAAGGTGATGAGCGTAATGTAATTTTAACCCTAGCTCGAATGTGGCAAACAGTGACTACTGGTGAAATTACCTCGAAAGATGTCGCTGCAGAATGGGCTATACCTCTTTTACCTAAAGAGCATGTAACTTTACTGGATATAGCTAGAAAAGGCTATCGGGGAGAGTGTGATGATAAGTGGGAAGGACTATATTCAAAGGTGAAAGCACTCGTTAAGTATATGAAAAATTCTATAGAAACTTCTCTCAATTAGGCTAATTTTATTGCAATAACAGGTGCTTACTTTTAAAACTACTGATTTATTGATAAATATTGAACAATTTTTGGGAAGAATAAAGCGTCCTCTTGTGAAATTAGAGAACGCTTTATTACTTTAATTTAGTGAAACAATTTGTAACTATTGAAAATAGAAAGAAATTGTTCCTTCGATAGTTTATTAATATTAGTGACATTTGCATGCTTCAAAGCCTGTCGGAATTGGTTTTTAGTGAAAAGAACACGATATTCACGGTTTACCCACTTATAAACAAAAGATCGATACTTTTTGTAGTCCTTCTTTGAAATCAATGGTTGATGTCGTTCAAGAACAATCAATACAGAGTCTACACTTGGCTTAGGATGAAAATATAGTGGTGGTACTTTTTTGAGCATTTTTATATCCATCTCCACCATTAATAGTAAACCCAAAGCTCGTTGCAGATTTTGCAATCTTTTCGCAAATCCCTTCTCAACGATAAGATAGCTATATTTAGCCTGACTTTCAAAGGTAATTCTTTTGACAATATCCGTACTGATGTTATAAGGAATATTACCAAATATCTTATAGTTTATATGTTTTGGGAAGGAAAATTTTAGAATATCCGTTTGAATCACTTTTATATTCTCAGAGGGGTTTACCGCTTCTTTAGTCACTTGA
>DATJBS010000035.1:0-43537 GCA_035515235.1 Chitinophagales bacterium | reverse complement strand
TTTCGGTTTTATGTTGAGTTCTTTGCAGAAGTTTTTATAATAATCCGCTTTGTACAACATATATTTTTCAGGAAAGCGAAAAGCCAAATAAACCGAGATTGTCCTTTCGTCTTGTTGAGCGTTAATGTTGTTTCGGTTTAAAGATTGTCTGACTTTTGGAAGTATATTTTCTGATTCGGTCTGAAAAGTTTTAATTCTCTGTGAAATACCTACAGATTCATCGTACAAGTTGCGAAACATTTCCCGGACTTCATTGGGGAAATGTTGAGCTGATTTTTCAATAAATCCCCAAGAATTTTGGTAAAGCAAGTTTGCTACTTTGCTGAAAGAAGTCCGCAACATTTGATGAAAGTCTCCCGCTTCTATATCCCAATTTTGCTGAAATGTATTTATGGCTAAATATTTATATGCTTCGTCCGGTTCTCCACCTTCTTCTAAAATTTCAATATATTTCTCAAATAAATGAGAAGTAGCGCTTTTTAGGTTTTTACTCATTTCTGTTTCAGTTCAATTTTATTTGCAATTATTACGCTTGCTGCTAACTTGTTTATTTTCACTACAATGTATCACATATACTACCATGGATAAAGATGTCTGCTATAAATTGAAACGTATTAATATTGAAAGTAATTAATGTTTGATGATTTACAAAGCTTCAAATAAACTTATGATTGATTAAAGTCTAATAAAATTATGGCGTCAATAAGTCGTTGCATAATTCTTAGAGTGGGAGAGCTTCAATAAATAGAACTTAATACAAATGCAAAAGCCCCAACTTTCGTTGAGGCTTTGCGGACCGGACGGGACTCGAACCCGCGACCTCCGCCGTGACAGGGCGGCATTCTAACCAACTGAACTACCGATCCTTGCTGTTAGCGAGTGCGAATATAGAATCTTTTTTGGTTTATTACTATCAAATGTATTTTTTGTTTTTTGGATATGCATATAAATGCAAAAGCCCCAACTTTCGTTGAGGCTTTGCGGACCGGACGGGACTCGAACCCGCGACCTCCGCCGTGACAGGGCGGCATTCTAACCAACTGAACTACCGATCCTTGCTGTTAGCGAGTGCAAATATAGAAGCTTTTTTCCATCCTTCAAACAATTTCTAAATAATTATTGATATTTTTTTTTCGTGCAAATCTTAGTCTTAGATTATCAATGGTATTGACTCAGAATAAATATATGTTTAAGCCTCTAAACAGTTACTTTTAATGATCAAAACATCAGTAAGTCCAAGGGTTTCGATGATATTTATTTTCTAAATAAATCCTTTTTCCTAAACAGTTGATTGGAAGGAGGTGCATTTTCTTTCATTTTCATTCTATCGGGATTTCTAGGTTTCAAATTATTGACAGAGTTATGGGTATCTGTATTCAAAATTGAACGCTCCTGAAACACGTCTTTCTTTTCAAATAATTGCTTTTTGACTAAACCTGTAGAAGATGAATTGTCGTTCAATCCCATGTCGTAGATAGGAGAGAAGTCTAATGAGAAGTTATAAGCAGCAGTGTGATTTGCTGAATATTTGGCCGTATATAAGCTATACTTTTTAATAATAGATCGCACATAATTGAATGGTTCCGAACCTCTACAATAGCCATATTTACACACAGGGTCATTATAAAAAGCAGGTTTGGATTTATTCAATAGAAAATATTCTACGTTGCCATCCCATTTCTGAGTGTCATAACCATATTTTTTAGCTAATCGTTGTGCATCTTTTACGTGGCCTTCTCCTGCGTTATAAGAACCCATGATAAACTTCTTTCTTTCTGTATCATCTTGGATTTCTTTCCAGAAATTTTCTAACCAAGCAATATATTTTGTTCCTGTTTTGATATTCAATTCAGGTTGATAGATTTCTTGCATAGTATTTAATCCAAATCTACGCGCTGTAGCAGGCATCAGCTGCATCAAGCCTGTTGCTCCCGCCCAAGAGCGTGCAGTCGGCTTAAATTTAGATTCTTGCCAGATTAATGAAGCCACCAATCTCCAATCCCAATTGACCTCAGCAGCATATTTTTGTATCAAGCCATCATATACAGATATCGCTTCAGTACTGAGTCCTACGTCATTATTTCCATTTGCAGTATTAGAAGTCTCTAATGTCAATCTGCTGGTCTTGAAATATTGATTGTATAAGGCATAAAGTGTTTGGTCTTTCCTGGAATTATCGATGAATCTATTCAATGTTCTAAGTAGATTTCTATGCTTACGATGAATGGTGAAGGCAATATCTTGTGGAGGAGTGATAGTCGTTTCTATATCTAGATTTTTATAATAACTCTTATTAATCAATGCTATTTCTCTATTGGCTACAGTATAATTGATCTCCGAATCAGCTACCATTCTTATCAAATCTTCTGGTGATTTGGAATCTCCTATAATATTGACATTCAGGTTGTTATTTAAGTCAAATCGGATATCGGAAAGCGTTTGTAAATAGGCGGATTGCTCTGTGACTGATACCGTACGTCCAGCTAAACTATTGACACTTCCAACGTACTCTGGAGATTTTTTATTGACTTTTCTTTGTACTAATACTAATTCTGTCTGTACGTAGGAATGAGAAAACTCTACAAATTGCATAGGCAAATTCATGATAGGTATATTATACGCCATGATATCAGCTTCTCCTTTTAAAAGCTTTTGTCGCATTTCTTCTGGCTGATTGACGACAATTACTTGAAGTCGGACTCCTATACTTTCTGCAAATTTTTCAATGAAGTCATATTCAAAACCCATCTTTTGATCCTTATATAAAAAGAAACCTGTGGGATTGTAGGCAGTAACTAATTTTAAAACACCTCTTTTTTTAATTGCTCTGATGTCCGTACCTATAAAAATAGAAGTCGGCAAGGAGTTTCTAAAAATGAATAAGCCAAGAAATACCAGTAAAACAACAGAAATAGAAAGGAGTATTTTGTTCTTAGCCATGTTTATAAATATAAAGGGCGCAAGACTATAAAGAATTGCGCCCACTAATTTAAGGAGAAATTATTATTTTAATTCAATCTGTAAATTTTGACTACAAGCTTGTTCTTGTAATTTGAGTTGATTTAAATCCATGTTGAGATAAGCAAAAGGTTGACAGTTGATAGTAAAGCTTTTATTGTCTTTACTGATTTCTGCTGCTTCACTAGAAACGCTTTTGATAGCTTGCTCAAATTGGAAAGTAGTTTTGTAATTTAAATCTTGTAATAAATACTTGATATCAATTCCGCCCGCCATACCGGAGTTACCACTACTAGGTTTTTTCATTTCTAAAATTTTACCTAAATCAGCACTTTGATGTCTAATGATGGTGTTCTTAATCATTTCAATATAATTGGATTCGGAAGCAAAAACTTTTTTCTTTTTACCTACTTGCACATTTCCTGGTAATTCAGGGATGTAAGTTCCTGCACTCGATTCCATAGCATTATTCAGGGCTTGCAAGTCTTCGAATTCATACTCATAGCCATATTTGAAATTGCTTTCATCATAAATCATTTGAACATTAGTAATACCTCTTACAGATTTCAGTCCTTCTATAATTTGCTCTAGGGAAGCTCTGTATTGTTCGTCTTGTCCTTCAGGCGCTTCGTCCATAGTTTCGGATTCTTCAGCTGTTTTAGTGTTATTAGAATCCCCTTCTATAGATTGATTCATATTTTGTTTGACTTTTTCACTCACTCCGATAGATAGAGAATATTTCCCTGAACCATCTTTATTAATGAGGACATTTTCGAAAATGTCTAGACAAGAAGTTAAGCTAAGGCAGCTTAGAATTAAAATTGTGAAATTGAAAATTTTGCGCATTTCAAAAAAATTGGTTGTTTTGGTAAATATAGTCTTGTTAAAATTATTTATTCGGGTTTTAACACTTAAGTATAGATTTTACTAATAGGGGTAATGTTTTGTTACGAATGATTCAAAGGCAGGTATCGTTCGTTAATGATATTAAAATGGTGAATTTCATGACCTATCATCATAAAACCAATACTTTTAACGCTAAAATCATGTCCATTAACTCTTCCGACAGTATTGACATCTTCATTGAAAAAGCTTTTAAATAAATAATAAGAGCTAATTCTTACAGCGACTAATTCTTCTATGAGTTCAGAAATAGATTTGTCGTTGGCATGGCTATTCATTGCATAGCTGTCTTCGTTGAATCCTGGTAATTCTATCAGATCTTTACGTGCAAAAGTAAGGGCTCTATATGACATGACTCTCTCAGTATCAATGATATGCTGGAGCAATTCGTTTAAAGTCCATTTGCCAGGAAAATAAGAAGATTGGTGAAGTAGCTCGTACTCATCGATAGGTAGAATTTGGAGTTTTCTGATAGAGTTTTTGAAAGCTTCGAGCAGGTCGTTTTCTTCGACTAAATCAATGTATTGATGAGCATAATTGCTTGCGATAAGATATTCGCTATGTTTCATTGCCCTAAAATAATAGTTTTCCTATTGAGAAGATAGGTAAAAGTGAAAATGTAATTTTTAAAAAATTATCTTTGCAGCATGGCTGGAAGTACTTTTGGACAGGTTTTTAAAATCACCACATTCGGAGAATCTCATGGTAAAGGATTAGGAGTCATCATTGACGGCTGTCCTGCTGGATTAAATTTAGATTTAGAAGCAATACAATTGGAGTTGGATAGACGCAAGCCCGGCCAATCTGCAATTGTCACTCAACGTAAAGAAGAAGATACTTTTCAATTATTATCAGGAGTTTTTGAAGGAGTCACAGAAGGAACTCCTATTGGAATCGTAATTTATAATGGAGATCAAAAATCAAAAGATTACGATCATATTAAAGATAAATATCGTCCTTCACATGCAGATTATACTTTCGATGCCAAATTTGGTCATAGAGATTATAGAGGTGGCGGTCGCTCTTCAGCGAGAGAAACTGCTGCTCGTGTAGCTGCAGGTGCAATCGCTAAACAATTATTAGCTGTTCCAGGAATTTCTGTCAATGCTTATGTTTCTCAAGTAGGTCCTATACATTTAGAGCAATCTCACGAAGAAGTTGATTTAACTCAAATCGATAGTAATGATGTCAGATGTCCTGATGCAGATACTGCTGAAAGGATGATTGAGCTGATTAAAGAAGTCAAGAAAGATGGCGATACTATTGGTGGTGTTGTGACATGTGTTATTAAAGGAGTTCCTGCCGGATTAGGTGAGCCTGTTTTTGATAAATTGCATGCGGACTTAGGAAAAGCTATGCTCAGTATCAATGCTGCTAAAGGTTTTGAATACGGAAGTGGTTTTGCTGGAGTAGAAATGAGAGGTAGCGCACATAACGACGCTTTTTATTCTGAAAATGGTAAAATAAAAACTTCTACAAATCGTAGTGGTGGTATTCAAGGTGGAATATCTAATGGAATGGATATCTATTTTAAAGTAGCTTTCAAATCTGTTGCAACTATCATGAAAGCCCAATCATCTGTCGACGCTTCGGGCAGTGAAGTGGAAGTGACAGGAAGAGGAAGACACGACCCTTGTGTATTGCCTAGAGCTGTACCTATTGTAGAAGCTATGGCTGCACTTGTAATTGCAGATCATTGGTTGAGAAATAGAAGTTCAAAGTTGTAGAGATTCTTCTGGATTATATTTTCAATGGATTGCTTTTAGATTCTGAAACAATTCAGAATGACAAGGTTCAGAATGACTGTGTGTTTTGTTTTACAATTCGAGTAGAGATCCTTTCAGGATGACATTAGGGATTAGGTCCAAACCGTCATTGCGGGCTTGACCCGTAATTTCTTGCGTATTTCACAATAGATTCTGAAACAATTCTGAACTAAATTCAGAATGACAAGGTTCAGAATGACTGAGTGTTTTTTATAATTCGTGTAGAGATCCTTTCAGGATGACACTAGGGATTAAGTCCAAACCGTCATTGCGGGCTTGACCCGTAATCTCAAGCGTATTTCACAATAGATTCTGAAACGATTCTGAACTAAATTCAGAATGACAAGGTTCAGAATGACTGTGTGTTTTGTTTTACAATTCGAGTAGAGACCCTTTCAGGATGACATTAGGGATTAAGTCCAAACCGTCATTGTGGGCTTGACCCGTAATCTCAAGCGTATTTCACAATAGATTCTGAAACGATTCTGAACTAAATTCAGAATGACAAGGTTCAGAATGACTGAGTGTTTTTTATAATTCGTGTAGAGACCCTTTCAGGATGACATTAGGGGTTAAACCCAAACCGTCATTGCGGGCTTGACTCGTAATCTCTATCGTATTACTTATGGATTCTGAAACAAGTTCAGAATGACAAATCGGTTGAACATAAAAATAATGAAATCCCGAAGGGATGACATGTTTATAGAAGATGACATGTTTCTAGATGATATGTTTCTAGCAAAACGCCGCGAGAGGGATAGAATGGAGTATCACCCGAAATATCATGGAGGGAAGACGTAATGATAGCCCGACCCGAAGGGGCTCGCCCAAATTATGGAATTGGGTTTGGATTCTGAAACGATTCTGAACTAAATTCAGAATGACAAGGTTTAGAATAATCTGTGTTTATACCATCCATTCTTTTATTTGGACATAAATCTTTGGATTGCTCAACAAGTCAAAGTGATTATTATTAAAAAATACCGAAGTGTTTTCTGACTTGAAATTCAAATCTTTTTCAGGATTCGTGTGTTGACCAAGAGCGCTTTTTACATCTACCAAATAATCGTCCATCCATCCGCGAGCAGTTTCTGTTTCGCTTCTATAATTAGCGGCGATGCTGTAGCATTCTACATTTGGAGGCAATGGAACATGTTGTCTTTGGTCTTTTTTTAAATGAAATCTATCATTTTCTAGCCAATCTTCATCAACAATATTGCCGTATCTTAAGTCTGTAACGCCTGCACTTCTAATCTTTCCTAATCTTGCGAGAGGTTTAGTATAGGGTATATAATGAAGGATGGTATGGAAATAATTGCCTGCTCGCTCTAAATGTGCTCCATGATGAGGAGTTCCTAAAAAGACAATTTTTTGCAGATATTTCGTCCAAGATTTTAGATGTTTTTGACCATAATAAAATGCACTTCGAGTCACTAAACCGCCCATGCTGTGTGCTATAATCGTAATTTCTTCGACGGGTACAGACCAATTTAAAATTAAGTTTTCTAATAACTCATTCAATTCTTGACCATTAGTCGATATATGACGACCGCTATTATAATTTAAATAAACTACTGTTTTATCTAAATCTCTGGCCAAGGTTTCTCCATGATTGTGTCCTTTTGAAGTCCATTGGATATCATTCATACTCGAACCATGAATCATCAATAAAATTTTTCCATTGAGAGTAGGTAAAGTTTGTGCTATACTTTCCCTAGCCAATTCTAATGGTTTTCCTTGATATCTGAATTGCATTTTAATTGCTAATGGGTTATCATTTTCTTCCAAATAATCACCCACCACACCGTTTAAGACAGAAATCAGTGCTTCTCTTTCATCGTAAGTCTTTGTTTCTCCAAATAAAGGAACAATGTATTCTAATGTTTTATCTAAACCGTTTCCAATCAGATTTGTGGTCCATTGGATATTTTTATAAGCGATTCCAGCAATATTGGTTACGAGATTTTGAATAGGAGTAGAAGGTAGAGTTGGAGGATGAACAATCGTATGATGCATAGCTTGCACGATCTGCGTTATGCCTATTGTACTATCCTTAATTATTTGAACAATACCTTGTAAATCTGAATTGGAATTTGTTTTACTGTTCATATAATTCTTTATTCTATAACAAATTTACTCTTCTCTAATCAATTGTAATGCATCTAAACGCACTCGTGCTTTTTTAATAATATTGGACAATTTTGCTCTTTCATCAATTGCTGTTTGAATTTCGTCTGCTCGAATATGCTGTGTCTTTTGTTGCAATGCTGTCAATCGATTGATCTCATGATTGAGTTGGCGTTTCATTTTTTGCAATCCTTTTTCGATTTCATTTTGTCCTAATTCATTGGCAATTTCAGTACCTGATGCAATCATATCGGGCAATAGTGTATCTACAAAAGTGTCATTTCTCAACAAACTATCTATGCTTGCAGGTTTTAATTTTTTGTTGATTAATTCCAATGGATATTCCTCTGTAACATCTTCTCCTGAATGATCTATTACAATTCTTATAGGTGTATGTGGAAGAAAACGGTCAATATCAATACTTTCTTCACCAGCAGTTTCTAGTACGAATATCAATTCTAAAAGTAAACCTGCATTATCATTTCCTCGAAGAATTCCAAAGCTTGCACTTCCAAATGTAGAGCTCAAAACCATATCGATAGCACCTGTGGTCATTGGGTGATCCCAACTTAGAAAATTAACGTCATCTCTACTTATTGCGCGTTTTCTGTCAAAAGTAACTTGTATACCTTCTTGCGGAATAGATGGAAAAACTTCCGAATTAAAAGAAGCAGGATGTAATAAATACGTTCGAGCAGCGAGATCTTCCATTTCTACATCAAAATGTTGGAATACTTTAGTTAAATAAATCTCCAGAGTTCTATCCTTATCTTCTGCTTGTATTTGTTCAATCAGTTGTTGAGCAATTTTTGGTCGGAAGGAATTCATTTCTAATAACTTATCACGACCATTTGCTAGACTTTTCTTTAGTTCTTTTTGGTAATTAGCGGTTTCAATGATTAATGCTTCTAGTGCTGTATTGGATGCTTCAATAGATGACATATTGGAGATACTCAGTAATCTTTCACTGAATAATTTAGAGATCATATTTCCACCTTCTAGATTAGTATTAAAGGCATCTAAACCTTCGTGAAACCATCTTACAAAAAAACTTTGTGGACTGTCCACGATATATGGAATATGAATATTGATGTCGTTTTTCTGTCCAATTCTATCCAAACGACCTATTCTTTGTTCTAATAATTCTGGATGAAAGGGAACATCAAATAGAATAAGATGATGTGCAAATTGGAAATTTCGTCCTTCGCTACCTATTTCTGAACAAAGCAGAATTTGTATGCCTTCATTATCAGCAAATGCAGCAGCATTTCTATCTCTTTGCACTAAAGTAAGATCTTCATGAAAAACTCCTACGTTTAATTTAACCTTACTGATAGCTGCTTCTAATGCTAAAACTTTTTCCTTAGTCGTACAGATGAGAAGTATTTTTTCATCATTTAATTCTTCCATTTTATTTAAAACCCATTGTACACGGGGGTCTTCATCGAAATAAAACTCTTGAGTATTTGTTGTTGAAGAAGAGCTTTCTAAATCACTCAAAAATTCTTTCGATAGACGTTCCATCCAAATGCTATGATTTTCTTGAATTTGAATAGGGACAATATGTGCTTTTCGTTTTGGAAACCCACTCATAGCCAAACGAGTATTTCTAAATAATACTCTACCAGGGCCGTGTTGATCTAAGAGGTTTTCAATCAAATGATGTCTTGATAATTCATCTTTTTGTGCTGCTGCCGCAATTCCTTCTTTAGATAAAACAGCTTCTAATAATTTGAGGTCTTTCGGCTTTAAACTTTTTCCTTGAGAAAGTTTTTCTACTAAATCAGCAATGTCTTTATTGCCTTCAGATTCTTTTATAAAATCATTGTAATTATTGTATCGATTAGGATCGAGTAATCGAAGACGTGCAAAATGGCTTTCTACCCCTAATTGTTCTGGAGTAGCAGTCAGCAGAAGTAGACCTTTAGCAGAATGACTCAACAACTCTACTATGCTATATTCAGGACTCACTTCGTCTACAGACCATTCTAGATGATGCGCCTCATCTACAACGAGCATATCCCACTGAGCTGAAATAGCTTGTAGACTTCGTTTTTTAGAAGAGGCTAAAAATTCTATACTACAAATCACTAATTGATTATCTAGAAATGGATTTCCTTCCAGCGCACTTTCTTCTAGAGATTGACAGCGGTCTTCATCAAAAATATTGAACCACAAATTAAATTTCCGCAATACTTCTACAAACCACTGATGGATGAGCGACTCTGGAACGATGATCAACACTCTAGAAATTCTTCCAGTTACCAATAAGCGATGCAAAATCAAACAAGCCTCAATGGTTTTCCCAAGCCCAACTTGATCAGACAATAAAACACGAGGAGCAAATCTTGAACTGACTTCATGAGCGATATAAAGTTGGTGAGGGATTAAATCTATTTTGCCACCTACAAAACCATGTACCGGAGAGATTCTTCTTCTATAATCATTATAAAGTGTTTCTCTACGAATAGCAAACATTTCAGGCGTATCAATATCTCCCGTAAAAAGTCGATCATCTACTGTATGTGTGATAGAGCTGCCACTGAGTTCAGACTCCTTCAATATTTTATCGTTTCCAAAATACACATAAAGACCATCGACGAGTTGCACTTGTTCAACCACTATAGATTGTCCTTGTAAATCAATAATGATATCTCCAGGTTTAAAAATAGTACGAACTAAAGGAGCACTTTCCGTAGAATATAATCGCGTTTCATTTGCAATTGGAAAATGCATTTTTACCTTTCCTTTGCTGACTTCTGTAACGATGCCTAACCCTAGTTCAGGCTCTCCAGAACTCGTATATCTTTGATTAGGAAAAAATTCTCCCATAGTGATTCTTTGTTTTTTGAGATGGTTTGTAATTCTCTACTGCAAAGATGATGGATTTAGATGGGAAAGTGAGTATTTGTTAAGATTCTGAAACGATTCTGAACTAAATTCAGAATGACAAGGTTCAGAGTGACTGAGTATTTTGTTTTGCAATTCGCGTAGAGATCCTTTCAGGATGACATTACAATAGATTGCTTCGTTCCTCGCAATGACGTAGTATTTTACAATAGATTCTGAATCAAGTTCAGAATGACGACCTGATCAAGTTCAGAGTGACTGACTGAAACAATTTGAGAATGCGCTATTCCATTATGATAGAGACTCTCAAACGATTCTGAACTAAATTCAGAATGACAGCGTACTGTCATTTTGTGCTTGTTCCGCAATCTATCATAAGATTCTGAATCAAGTTCAGAATGACGACCTGAATCAAGTTCAGAATGACGACCTGAAACAAGTTCAGTATGACGGCGTAATGTGTCATTGCGGACTTGATCCGCAATCTATCACATTAACCCATCAACTAATTTCCTAATCTTATAATCAAATTTACTCTCCAGCACTTAAATGAATTACAGAGTATTTATTAATATCATCTGACTTCTCTTGAGCGATAGTATATAAGCTGCCTTGTTTCGCTGATTGATAAATAGAAAAAATAGGATAGAAGACCATGTTTTTAGGAGCAGTAGTTCTTAGATTAAATGAAGTGATTTTTCCTTCTTGATCTATTTTTTTACAAATGGGAATAAGCTTGCCAACTGCAACATGACTGCTGTCTAAATATTTTGCGAAAGATTTTTGAGATTTTGCTACATTATAAATCAGGTATAAATCCTCGTTTTTTGTGAAAGCGTCAAATGAACCAAATTGATGACCTAAAGTATTTTGAGACTTAGGTAAATATTTTATCCATTCGATTGCACCTTTCGAGTTGACATTTGTAATGATGAAATCTTGTGGATCTAAAGATGTATTGAATTGGTTTTGAGCATTAAACAAATTTTCTGTTTTTGCAGATGTTTCGTGATCAATCATTTCTTTCAAAAATGGAGGAGTGTATCTTTTATAATATTCTTGAACAATAAAATATCCACCATCTTCTTTGAATTCAACTTTTCTAATTTTGAAATCATTGCTCAAAGAATAATCTTGGAATAGAATATTTCCTTCTGAAAACTTGAAAGACTTTTTAGAAGTTTCTAATAATTCTGAAGTATAGGGAGTATACCATTGACTAATTGCTGTATCTAGATTCAAATCAAAAGTAGCTACATAAGTTCCGTTGATACCTTTTAGATTTTTTTGATCTTTAGTAGTAGAGATATAAGCATAGTTGTTTTTAATTGGATTGTATTCTATTCGATATGCAACTACTTGAACGGTATCAGGCATTTTAAAAGTCAATTTTGAGCTTTCTGTTTGCTTTTCATTGAGGTCTTTCTTAGTCAAGAATATTTGTCTTTTTGAAGCATTACTTGCAAATTTTAAATGTTGTGCTTCATGGGTTAGAAAGTGAAATGCTTCTAACTGTTGAAATTTATTGTATGCGTTTTTTTGCTTATCTAATAGCTTTCCTTCTTTATTGAAAATGGCTGTAAATTCTAAGAATTTCGCATCTTTCCCAGAATATTTTTTGGAGTAGACTTCATTTATTACAAACCCAAAGTATTCATTATCAGGACTTCTAAGTATTTCTACTCGATGTTCTTTTAGTTGATTAGAAAAACAATTTTCTAAGTTGATTAGAAAAGATTTAGCTGAAGTTCTACCATTTCTATGAATGATTTGATAGTATACAGCTTTATCATTTTTCTTTTTTTGCTCCCATAAAACAATCAATTGCTCACCTGTCCAAATTATATGATCGACTCTTTCAGTTGAAGTGGTTTTGAGTTTAATATTATTGACTGTTCTCAAAGTCTTATTCAGAAACTCAATTGACTTAATTTCATTGAATTCTGTTCCTTTGGTGTAAATTACAAATTCGTCATCCGCATGAATCAATTGGATAGGATAGGAGTCTTTATCTTTTATGGTGATGGTATTACTGCTATTAATATTGAAATCTTTCGCTACTACTTGAACTGAAATAATAGAAAAAATAAGGATTAGTAATTTGTGCATTATCAATTGAAATTTTGCTTAAGATACTAAAGAGGATTGTTTTGTTGGAATAAAATGAAAGTTTTTAAAGTATTAACTTCTATGTAAAAGAGAGAGATTTATCAATAATGTATTGTGGTTGTATTGTTTTCATAACTTTATTAATATAAATTCAATTGTCAAGAATCTCTAACATTGACATCGTCATTGTTACATTATATTTAAGCACTTGGTTTTATTCGGTTTGTTTTCATCCTTTTCTCTTTGAAATATTCAACAATTTCTTCCTTTGTCATTTTGGATAATTTTTCATCCAATATGTCTTTTATGTCACGAGACATTTGTACTGCATCAAATTTTTTCTTTGTTTTAGTTTCCATAATTCATTAATTCTCTTGGTGAACGAATTTCTAATTGTTTATAACCATTTTTAATATTTATTGAGTTGTAACCTCTAATACGTTCAATGTTTACAATATGCTTAAAGTTCCAGCTAATTAGTAAATCTGCTTGGTAGATTGTAGCTAAAGCAATGTGCAAGCAGTCAGAATAACTGGTTTTGCCTACAACATTTGCAGAAATATATTCAGTCGCTACTTCTATCGCATTTTCTGTTTCAATAACAAATTCGGAATCTTACATTTCAATCCCTAAAACTAATTTACGAACTTTTTCAGGTGCTAATTCTAATTCTCTTTCAAGCATAGTAGAAAATATGATTGTGTATTCTCCATTGCTTATGCTTTCAAATAAAGGTTTTGTAAACTCTTGAAATTCATCATCGAAATATCCTCCAAAGACAGAAGTATCTAAATAAATCCGTAGTTTATTCATATTTTAAAGTTACATCTTTTTGTGAGATGTTTCTATCCACTCATTTACTCCTTTTTTTACTATTAACTTTCTATATAGATTTCAAATTGAATCCTATAATTCCTCATAATAGTCTAATTTTGTAGCTGAATTAAAAACAGCAATGTCTCACCGATTATTGAAACGAAAACGATATCTCATATTCTATTTTATAGTAGTTTATATGTTATTGGTTTTTTTCTGGTGGTGGATCATGATGTTCCGAAAAGACAATGAATTGTACAGAGATAAGGTACAGTTGCTTTATTACAGATACCAACAAGAAGACAGCTCTTTGTATATCAGAGAATACGAAGATTTAATGGATGAAAAGGAGCGTAAAAAGTGGATGATTATAGGTGAAGGTGCTACTTTTTTAATTTTAATGGTTTTTGGAATTTACAGATTGCGAAGTACGATTACTAAAGAAGTCGTTGTAGCGGACAAACAAAGAAATTTTTTGCTTTCTATTACGCACGAACTCAAATCTCCATTGGCTAGTGCAAAACTCAATCTTCAAACACTCAATACTAGAAAGCTTTCACTAGATCAACAAAGATTATTACTTCATAATACTGAATCTGATGTGACGAGATTAAATGATCTTGTAGAGAAAATACTTTTGGCTTCGAGAATAGGGCATGACAATATGCATATTCATAAAGAAGAGGTCAATTTCTCAGAAATCACTGAAGATTGTATAGAAGCTACTAAAAATAGAAATCCTCAAATGCAGATGAACGTCGATTTGACGGATGGAGTTTGGCTGAATGGTGATGAGGTGCTTTTGAAATCTTTAGTGTTGAATTTATTGGAAAATGCTGTAAAATATGCACCCAAAAATACTCCTATAAGTTTGCGATTGAACAAAGTTAACGAAATGGCTGTTTTGGACGTGTGCGACGAAGGAAAGCCTATTCCTGATGAAGAGAAAATCAAAATATTTGATAGATTCTACAGAACGGGAAGCGAAGATACTCGTACAACTATTGGCGTAGGATTAGGACTTTATATTGTGCAACAGGTTGCTTTGATGCATCACGGTACAGTTAAAATCATTGATAGAAAAGAAATTGGAAAAATTTTCAGAATAGAAATACCTTATATTGGAGCTATATGAGTCAATTGTCAAGAATCTTATTAGTAGAAGATGAAAAGAATATTCGCGATGTCGTTAAACTCAATTTGGAGCTAGAAGGTTATGAAGTTGTAGCTGTAGATAATGGTCCAGATGCTATCAAAAGAACACAAGAAGAAGTTTTTCACTTGGTAGTTTTAGATGTAATGCTGCCAAATATGGACGGTTTTGAAATTTGTGAGACGATTAGAATTAGAGATGATAATACGCCTATTTTATTTTTGACAGCAAAAGACAGTTATGATGATAAAATCAAAGGTCTCAAAAAAGGAGCCGATGATTATTTGACTAAGCCTTTCAATTTGGAAGAGTTTTTATTAAGAGTCAAGAATCTTGTGAGAAGAAATTTAAAAGGCACAAGTGAAGGTAAGGAAAGCTTACAGACCTATTCTTTTGGCGGTAACGAAATCAATTTTGTGACTTTTAGAGCAAAAGGAATTCACGGAGATGTGGATTTGACCAAGAAAGAAGTGGCTTTAATGAAGTTATTAATTGAGCGTAAAAATGAAGTGGTTTCTAGAAATGATATTTTGAAAATCGTTTGGGGCTATGATGTTTTTCCATCTACCCGAACCATCGACAATTTCATTTTAAACTTTAGAAAGCATTTTGAATTAGATCCCAAAAATCCAGTACACTTTATTTCAATTCGCAGTGTAGGATATAAATTTATAGAAAACGAAAAATGAGCAAAGCATTAAAGGGTGTTTTATTAATCAATTTAGGAACGCCTAAGTCAGCACAAAACGGAGATGTTTTTACCTATTTAAATGAGTTTTTGACAGATGGTCGTGTTATAGATAAAGCATGGCTACCTAGACAATTACTGGTTCGTGGAATCATTGTACCATTTAGGTTTAAAGATTCAGCTAAGATTTACTGTGAAATATGGGATACCAAAACTGGTTCACCTTTAATGTATCACAGTGTCAATTTGACTGAAAAAGTAAAAGCTAAATTATCTTCTGACTACGTGGTAGAATTAGCGATGAGATATCAAGAACCTTCTATACCACAAGCATTAGAAAGATTAAAAGCACAGAATATCAGTGAGTTGATAGTTATTCCGATGTATCCTCAATATGCTTCCTCTTCAACAGGTACAGCTTTGCAAAAAGTACTAGAAGAAGTGTCTAAATGGAATAATATCCCTGCAATGAAAATCGTCAGCAGTTATTATAACGATGAAGGATATATCAATGCTTTTGTGAAAAAAATTCAAGATCAAAACCTTGAAAATTACGATCATATTTTATTTAGTTATCACGGTTTGCCTTTGAGACATTTATTGGATGGAGATACTCTGGGCAATCATTGTCATAAAGATGGTACGTTCAGTTGCTGTGAGGTGATCAATGAGAAAAATGCAATGTGCTATCGTGCTCAATGTGTTGCTACTACTAAAGCCATCGTTCAAAAATTACAAATTCCAAAAGAAAAACATTCTATAGCTTTCCAATCTAGATTAGGAAAAGAAGAGTGGGTACAACCTTATGCAGTAGAAGCTATAGATTCTTTAGCAAAGTCAGGTGTGAAGAAGTTATTGGTTATTTCTCCTGCTTTTACAGCAGATTGTTTGGAGACGGTTTATGAAATAGCAATTGAATACGATGAAGATTTTAAGAAACTAGGAGGAGAGAAAATACAACTTGTAGAAAGCTTAAATGATTCAGATGAATGGGTAGATACTATTCTGAGATTTATATCAGAGAATTCATCTAAATAGCTTTTTCATAGTACTTCCTTTAAGCGTGGTTCATTTTTTATTGATCTAATGACTTCATTTTCATTTTATTATAATCTGTTATTCTCTATGTTGAAATTTTTACCAAACAAACGTTCGATTTTTTGTTAAAATTTAAAATATTAATTTTATATTCGGTTATTATTAAAAAATCGTATTGAAATGACAGCAAAAGAAATAGTATTAGGATTGCCTACAAGATTTACCGGAGACGCTTCAACTGAAAATGGAATTTTCCAATTCAAATTAGAAGGTGACGGTGGAGGAGAATTTACTGTAAATGTAGTAGATGGAGCTTGTACAGTAGAAGAAGGTTTAGTGGGTGAAGCTGATTGTGTAATCAGTGCTACAGCTTCAGATTTTGAAGATGCTGAATTAGGGAGAACCAACAAACAAATGGCTGTAATGATGGGTAAAATCAAAATTAGCAATTTGGGAGCAATGTTAAAATTCATGACTTTGTTCAGCGATATTGAAGCATAATCAAAAAGATACAAATAGGAAAGGGGACAAATCAATTGTCCCCTTTTTTATGTCAAAGAAATTAGAATCTATTTTAAATTTACTTCGTAAATATCTGTTCTTCTATCTTTTAGATTTCGTACTCCACCAAATTCGTGCAGTTCTCTCAATAAATCCAAATCGACATCAGCGATTAAAATCATTTCAGTATTAGGTGTAGCTTCTGCTTTAATTCCATTTGTAGGGAACGAAAAGTCGCAAGGAGTGAAGACCATAGCTTGAGCATACTGAATATCCATATTGTGGACTTTAGGTAAATTTCCTACACAACCTGCAATTGCAACATAGCATTCATTCTCGATAGCTCGAGCTTGTGAGCAATATCTTACTCGAGAAAAACCATTTTGAGTATCTGTCAAATAAGGTACAAAAAGAATATTCATGCCTTGATCCGCTAATATTCTGCCTAATTCTGGGAATTCAGAATCGTAACAAATCAAGATACCAATCTTACCACAATCTGTATCAAATACTTTGACTTCGCTACCGCCTTGCATTCCCCAAATTTTCTTCTCGTCTGGAGTGACATGGATTTTCTCATATCGCTCTACAGTTCCATCTCTTTTGCATAGATAACCGACATTATATAGTTGACCATCAATGACTTCTGGCATACTTCCAGCGATAATATTGATATTATATGATACTGAGAAGTAAGAGAATTTTTGGACAATCTCTTCTGTGTATTTGGACAATTCTCTAATAGCATCCGACTCAGATAAATGATTATCTTTTGCCATTAAAGGCGCGTTGAAAAATTCTGGGAATAATGCAAAATCAGAGCGATATCCCGAAACCGCATCAATGAAATATTCCGCTTGTTGTAATAAAGCTTCAATATTTTCATAGGGACGCATTTGCCATTGTATCAAACCTAAACGTACTACGACTTTATTAGTAGAAACGTTTTTATCCTGTTTCTCATAATAGATATTATCCCATTCTAATAAAACTGCAAATTCGCCAGAGTCTGTATCTCCTTCCAAATATCCTTTTAGAATTCTAGCAGGGTGAAAATCATTAGACAATTGAAAGTTTAAAACAGGATCGTGAATTTCTTTGTTTTTTACTTTTTCGATATATTCTTTTGGAGTTATATCTTCAGAGTATTTGTGATAATTTGGAATTCTTCCACCAAAAGCAATTCCTTTTAAATTTAATTTTTCACACAATTCCTTTCTATAGTCGTATAACCTACGGCCTAGTCTTAAACCTCTATAACTAGGTTTGATAAAAACATCTATACCATAAAGCTGATCTCCTCTAGAATTATGGGAATTAAAGGTATAATTATCAGTAACTTCTTTATAAGTATGTCCACCTTCAAATTTACTGTAAGGAACTATGATGGACAATGCACAACCTGCAATTTCACCATTGACTTTGATGACCACTTGACCTTCTGGGAATTTTTTGAGTAAAGCTTTAATATGATGCTCTTTCCAATAAGCTCCTGGCATATTTGGGTAAGAAGTCTGCATGAGTTCCTTGATGACTTCGTAATCTTCAATTTTTAAATATTCTAAATCAATTTTATCTATTTCGTTGATATTCATTTATGTTTTTTATTGTTGTGTATTTTAATTTATCGAGATAATTTAAGCTTTTTTTGATGGAATCTCCACTGCATGATATCTGTTATCTCATAGTTGATGTAAATTTAAAACAATTCGGCAGAGATATACTGTTCAATGTTGAAGTGAGAGTCATTTTCGATAAAATAAGATACTTGTCATTCTGAAAGTAACGTTAGTGGATTGAAGGATCTCTTAATTACAATGCTTTTGATACTTCGAGAGCCTCAGTATCCGAGATTCTTCACTTTGACATTGCTCAGTGACCTCCTTCGTCAGAATGACATGTTTTTTAAAAGTAATTTTATTTAAGGACTTAGAACTTAACCTTTTTCATCTCCAAAATAAATCCCTCAATATCTTTTTCCTGTGTTGCCCAAGAGGTGACTAATCTAATGGCTGAATGCTGTTCATCTATTTTCTTCCAAATATAAAATCCGTAATTGACTTGGAGTTTTTCAATTAAATGATTCGGTAAAATGGGGAAAATCTGATTGGTTTGAGGAAGAGATAAGAATTTAAAGTGTTGATTTTGAATTTCTTGCGCTAATTTATCTGCCACTTCATTCGCATGTTGCGCTAATTGGAAGTATAAATCATCTTTGAATAATTCCAAAAACTGAATGCCAAAAACTCGTCCTTTTGCTAATAAAGCTCCTTTTTGTTTTAAATAGTATCTGAAGTGACTTTTCAAATCTGGATGAGTAATGACAATCGCTTCTCCGAAAAGCGCTCCGTTTTTTGTTCCACCGATATAAAAAATGTCCACTAATTCAGCTATTTCGGCCAAACTAATATCGCTGTATTTTGAAGTCAAAGCCGATCCTAATCTCGCTCCATCCAAAAATAAGTACAAATGATTCGCTCTACAAAATTGGGATAAATCTGTCAATTCTTTTTTAGAATATAGACTTCCAACTTCTGAGGAATTAGAAATATAAACTGCTTTTGGACGTACCATATGTTCGTCGGTATGTACATCCAAAACCTCTTGAATATCAGTAGGTTTTAATTTTCCATCTTCAGATTCTACTGTATGAATTTTATGTCCAATAGATTCTATTGCTCCAGCTTCATGAACATGAATATGTCCTGTTTGAGCTGAAATGACTGATTCATATGGTTTTAGGAGAGAAGAAATTACTACGATATTCGCTAAAGTTCCGCCAGCAATAAAATGAATATCTGCAGAAGCGTTTTTAATCTTTTCTTGAATTAGTTCGATTGCTTTTCTGCAATAAATATCTTCACCATAACCATCGGTTTGCACGAGATTCGTTTCAGCTAATGCTTGTAAAATGCGTGGATGTGCACATTCGCTGTAATCATTTTTGAAACTGTATATCATTGTAATTAGGATATGGCTTTTACAAATATTTCCTTCCTAATGATTCCATCTTTTAGTTCGCCATTCTTTTTGTTCTTCTTCAGTAAGAAAAGACCAAGCGATAATTCTGCCAAATTTATTACCTGTTTCTATTGGGATAGTTTTGACATGAGGAACTTCAAATTTTTCAAATGTTTTATAAATACCAAGTAAGTTAGATTCTTTGGATACTAAAGTTGAAAACCAAAAAAAGTTTTTAGCGTACTTCCTACTTTCATAAATCATACTTATCACGAAGTTATACTCTCCTCCTTCAGTAATCAGTTCATTTCTAATACCTGCAAAATTCAATATAGGATTTTCGGTATTTACTCCTGTTAGATTGCTCACTTTTTTTTGAGCCCCTCTTTGAGCCTCTTTGGATGATGCGTGATAAGGAGGATTGCAAATTGCTACATCTATTTTTTCTGTATGATTAATAATACCGTTAAAAATATTTGTTTTAGATGTTTGTAACCTAAACTCTAATTTTTCTTTTAGTGCTGGATTTTCATTTGCAATTTTCTTTGCCGATTGTAAAGATTTTGAATCTACATCTGAACCAATAAATTTCCAATCGTATTCCGTAACTCCAATAATAGGGTAGATACAACTCGCGCCCACTCCAATATCTAAGCAAGTAATTTTATCGCCCGTGGGAATTATACCTAAATTATTTTCAGCTAATAAATCAGCCATAAAGTGAATGTAATCTGCTCTTCCTGGGATTGGAGGACTGAGATTTTCCTTAGGGAATTCCCAATAATGTATACCGTAATAATGCTTAAGTATAGCTTTATTAAGGAGTCTTACAGCTATTGGACTAGCGAAATCAACAGAATCATATCCGTATTCATTAGGTTTAATATAATCAGCCAATTTAGGTATAGCCATCTTTAAAGCTTCTAAATCATATTGTTCACAATTTTTGTTTCGAATGTGAAGTCTTTTATTTTCTTCTTGTTGCTCTTTGTTGGACATGATTTTACTTGAATTTAAATACTCTATAGGTTCTCTGCTTGTATGTCGAACTCTTAAAATTCTAATTTCGTTTTAATGTGGCTTAAACAGATAATTCTTTAATAGCATCTTCTTGAGTTACAAAAACTCCATTTTCTATTCTGGCAACAGCTTCGTCAATTTCTATATTGTATTCTTGTTGACTGATGCGATCAAGATTACTATCAACGTTTAAAAGACTCTTCATCATCTCAGCAACTAAGGTTTGTTGTTGAGTAGATAATAGAGGAAAATATTCGTCAACTTGTTTTTTTATTGCAGTCGTTGTCATTCCTTCAGTTTTTGTTTCATCTAATTTACATGTAATTTCTAAATAAGACAATTGTATCTTGCAAGCAAGAATTAAACCTATTTGCAACAAAATGCCAAGATGTATCTACATCAAAATATTCAAGAATTGTTTGCTTTTTAATATCATTATTATCTATTCTTTCACATGAGTTTAAAAGAACTAGAAAAGATATTATTAAGAGTGGTTTCATAAATTTTAACTTTATTGCTAAATAGATATTCTTACAATTTGAAAAACAATAAAGAAATTATTTTCAATATTAATAGTTATTTTATTTTCAATGTTTTAGGATTTCTACTTCCGTGTCTAATTGTCAAAACAAAAATTGAATCATTAACAACTTCATAGTAAATTAGATATTTGTAAATAACTTTTACATGAACATTTTGAATATCTGTTGCTCTACAAATTTCAGGGTGCTCAGCTATGGTATTTAACTGATTTTCAATTAATAAATTAAGTTTAATACTAAAAGTGTTAGACTTATTACGACTCATCCAATATTGAAGAATGTTAACGAGCTCTTTTTTAGCCTTTTTAGTCCAAATTATTTGCTGAGCCATTCTTTAATTTCTGCTTGAACATCTTCATTAGAATATGTTTCTCCATTAGAAATTTGTTGTTGAGCTTCTAGAATTGCTTGTTTTTCATCCTCATTCGTAATATAGATTGATTCGTTATTTTGAAATTTTATCAATTCTAATAACTCTTCAAGTTTAACTTTTTCAGTAATACCAGTAATTTGATTGATTAAGTCAATTTTCAATTCAGCAGTGCTCATAATTACTTTTTAAGAATGTACATTATAAATTTATGAAAAATTCATAAGATTTACTCAATAAAAAATATTGAATATCCTGCATGATATAGTTGTATTTACTCCCTCACATCAATAATCTTGACAGGACAAACATCTGCTGCTTTTTTATGTAATTCAAAATCTGCATCAGAAATCTTCAATACCCAATTGCCTCTTTTGTCTTCTGCACCTAAAAGGACACTCTTCCCATCTTTACGGGACATGCGCCAAAACTCAGGAGCAATCTCTACGCAATAATTGCAACCAATACATTTATGTCTTCTTTGAACAACAGTAGGCATGATATTAATGCACCGGAGTAGGAGCCGGGACTATTTTATATAGTTTATCACTTGGACGAATAGGTGTTTCTAATTTAAAGCTACAGTTTTGACCTTTCTTAGCTTCATAAGCAGGACCGTCATCTGTATGTAATTCTTCTACAACAGTTTCTACAGCTCCAGTAGTAGGGCCGGTGACTAAAATTCTATCACCAACATTCAAAGTATATGCTTCAATTTTAAATTCTGCTACTTGAATTTTATCGTAATAATGTTGACCTTTCCCTAAATAGATTTTTCGAGTAGTCGCTTTCGAACCTGCTGTGTCATTCCATTCTCCGAGTTTTTGACCTAAATAATATCCAGACCAAAATCCTCTATTATAAACTTCTTTTAATCGGAACATCCAATCTTCTACTTTCTCAGGAGTGTAAGTGCCTTCATAAAAAGCTTCGATAGCTTCTTTATAACATTCTGTTGTAGCTTTTACATACTCAGGGCCTTTGCCACGACCTTCGATTTTCATCACAGTCACTCCTGCATTAATGACTTCATCTAAGAAATCTATCGTGCATAAATCTTGCGCTGACATAATATACTCATTTTCAATCGCTAGTTCATTTCCACTTTCTTGGTCAATAACTTTATAGGATCTTCTGCAATTTTGAACACAAGCTCCACGATTTGCTGAAGAGTTATCAGAATGAAGACTCAAATAACATTTTCCAGAAACTGCCATACACAATGCTCCGTGAACGAAAATCTCAATTTCTACCAATCTGCCTGAAGGTCCACAGATTTCCTCTTTCTTAATTTGATCGGTAATATGTTTGACTTGTATTAAACTTAATTCTCTTGATAAAACAATCGTATCTGCAAACATTGCATAAAAACGGACGGTTTCTATATTGGTGATATTGACTTGAGTAGAGATATGAATTTCAATGCCCATGCTTCTTGCCATAGCGATGACTGCTTGGTCTGCAGCAATGACGGCAGTAATACCAGCATCTTTCACCCCTTTCAAAACACTTCTTACAGCAGAAATGTCATGATCGTAAACAATCGTATTGAGTGTCAAATAAGTTCTTACACCATTGTCTTTACAGATTTGAGAAATTTCAGGTAAATCACCCAAAGAGAAGTTCATAGTAGCTCTCGCTCTCATATTGAACTGATCTACTCCAAAATAGACAGAGTCAGCACCTGCATGGATGGCAGCCATTAAAGCTTCAAAACCTCCAGCCGGAGCCATTACTTCTATTTTACCTTCTTGTTTTCTCATGGCAGACATTTCCACAAAAGTACTAAATCAGTTCGGATTTCACTCTTAACTTATGGTTAGCTTTTAGATCAACAGTGATTCTTCTCACAATGTGACATTTATCTGATTAATATCGGTGATTGGTGCTAGACAAGTTTGATTTCTACACACATATATATAGGGAGATTCCTTGCCTTGCGTCAATACAATAGCGCTATTTTCAATTAGAGTTCCAATAGGAAGTATTTGCGGTAAATATTCTTTCCATATCTCTTTCAATTGTTTTTTTTGATTTTCAGCTGTGAACACCACTTCGTAATAGGAATATACATTCTCCCATAATAAAATCGACCATTCCGCATAAAATGCTCCAGTTTGAAGCGTCTCTTTCATGACCGTTTGCATCATGATTTCTGACATTACTCTGAAAATTGGTTGATCGTGGTAAAAACTTAATTTCCATAAACATCTTGCTAAAATGGAGTTTGAAGAAGAAATTACATTATCACTTAATTCCATCGGCCGACTGACTAATTGCTCTGCTTGATCAGAATTTAAGAAGAACATTCCAGTTTTTTCGTCGTAGAAATGATCGATTACATATTCCATCCAATGATAGGCTTGTGTCAAATATTTCTCTTCAAATGTTGCTTGATATAAGTCGATATATGCATAGATAGCAGGAGCGTAGTCTGACAAATAGCCTTCTATATAAGCTTGGCCATTATTGAAAGTATGCCACAAACCTTTTCCATTCTGCAAAGATCTCTCAAAGAATTCAGCAATTTCAATAGCAGCATCTAAATATTTTTGTTCTCCATTTGCCCAATGTGCCTGAACGAATCCACTAATAAGTAATGCATTCCAACCGGTGATTCTCTTATTATCTAATCCAGGTCTGATTCTTTGATCTCGATTTTTTTGTAAAATTTCTTTACAGGTATCAAATTCTTGTTTAGTCCTCTTTAAGTCTAAATTGTTTTGATTGCAAAAGTCTTCTAGGGTTTGATCGCTATGCAAATGATTGAGTCCATGTTCCCAATTTCCTTCAAAAGTACATTGATAGTATTTTGCGAAGTTTTCAAGATTTTCTCCTAATAATTGTTTCAATTCTCTCCATGACCACACATAATATTTGCCTTCTACACCTTCACTATCTGCATCTAAAGCGGCATAATATCCACCATCTTCTGCTTTCATTTCATTTTGCAACCATCGATAAGTGTTTTCGATGACTTCTAAATACAATGGATTTTTGTACAATCGATATGCTTGAGCATAAATAGAAATCAATTGAGCGTTATCGTATAACATTTTCTCGAAATGAGGAATGTGCCAAATAGCATCAGTAGAATATCTTGCAAATCCACCAGAAACAGCATCGTTAATTCCTCCGAGTGCAATTTTTTCTAATGTATTCTGAACAAATATTTTGACTTCTTCATTTTGAGAACTGTAAGCATAACGTAAAAGATAGTCGTAATTATTCGGCATCATGAATTTTGGTGCGCCATTTCGACCACCCAACTCTTTATCAATTTTACCTGACCAATGTGACCAAGAAACATCTAAAAGTGAAGATTCTAATTGAACGTGCGTTTCTAGTTTAGGCAAACTATCCATTTTAGATAAGCCCTCAGTAACATTCTTTGCTTGCTCTAAAAGTTTCTGTGGATCTTTTTGATAGATATCTGCAAAGTAGGAGAGCAGTTGCATCCAATTTCTCTTTGGGAAATATGTGCCTGCAAAAACAGGTTGACCATTCGGTAGTGCGATTGCATTTAAAGGCCATCCACCTTGACCATTAATGATCATGGCAGCATTCATATATACTTGATCGACATCGGGACGCTCTTCTCTATCCACTTTGATACAGACAAAATATTGATTCATCAAAGCTGCAACTTCTTGATCTTCAAAAGATTCGTGTTCCATCACATGACACCAATGACAGGCGGAATATCCGATACTAATGATGACTAATTTGTTTTCAGATTCTGCTTTTTTCAAAGCTTGCTCAGACCATGGAACCCAATTGACAGGGTTTTGAGCGTGTTGGAGAAGATATGGTGAATGAGAATTTATAAGTTCGTTGGACATGAGTGTAAGATAGATATACTTTTACTGACAATAATTAGTGAGTATTGTTTAATGATTTGATCAATTGAATTAAGAAGAAAAGGGCTAGTTTTCGGAATGACATTCTCTTCGCAGAAGTTCTTGGTCTCCTTTAAATTCAAGTGCTAACTCTGCTCTTTGATATGCTTCAAGAGCATGTGAAAGAATAAATTTCTGATTTTCTAAAGAAGTATTGTGGGAAATAGACTGAAGTGCCTTTTGCATCCTCAACATCACTTCGATATTATTTGCACCATCCCGAGCTATAGGTCTGAATGCATCATCCAACATATCATTTAGTGAAATTTCAGGAACTTGAATCCTATCGTATTTTATTTTTGCCGTTGCATTATTGTCAGTTTTTAACCATAAAGAAAAAAGTCTTACATAGCTTCCGATGATCATAATGGCAGTGCCGGGATCGTTAATACCAGGAGATAATGCTCTACTTGCTATTTCGCTGAGGGCAATTAAGCCAAATCTAGGATCGTCATGGAACGAGCGATAGGGGTCAATTGTAAATGCTTTATTGATTTTTTCAATATTCTCATTTAAAACAGATGGGTCTCCAGAAATTAAATAAATCAAGGGTTTGTCAGAAGCGGTAAATGTCCCCGGAATACAATTGATTAAAAATGTTGCATTCATTGATACTGCAACTTCTTGTAATTCGTCCATATTGATATATTGGACATATCCGATTTTGTCACTAAAGACTGCAGTATTCTTTTTTATTTTGTTTTGAACTGGAGCTCCTCCTAAATTGGGTGCTGTTTTTCTACTCTGTATAGCTTTTGTAGTAGCTTCTTCTACTTTTTTGATGGTATTATTCAATCGTCCAAGTTTAGATATTCTTTCCACCCAACTTAAAAATGTAATAATTACAATAATGAAAACTATTATCGTAAAAGCGAAAAGAGTAAAATATCCAGCTTTGCCATAAAATCCATTTTGAAAAGCTATGGTAGCAACTATGCTATAAATAAAGGAGCCTATAAAAACGGATAATGCATTTTGAGATGCGTCATCTGCAACAACTAACTTAAAGGAACGTGGTGTAGCTGTATTAGTCGCTGAAGCGTAAGCAGAAACCATCGCCCCAACTGCAAATATTGCTATGACTAGCATGCTTGCAGATAAAGTTGTCAATAAATCCTCAATTGATTTCTTCTCAATTTTAGGAGCTATATCTGTAATAAAAGTATCGTCAGCTAATTGAGCTATAAAGACAAGTAAAATTGTAATTAATGATATGACTAAAGGTCTAAACCATAATTTATTGGTGAGTTTGAAAAATATAATTTTTACTTTTTTAAGCATATTAGAGAAGGTTACTCTTTCAATTTAGCTTAAATAAAGCAAAAGCAATTAATCTCCACCAATCATTTTAGATGCGATTCCTTTTTTATCACTTATTTCAGCAATGGCAATTCCGACTAAATGCAGAACTATAAAAACGGGAAACCAATAAATTCCTAGCTTGTGAATGGCTTCAATATTATCCATATAAGCAGATAGGAAATCCTTTTCAATACAAATTCCTGTAAAAGCAGAAATCAATACTATGAGATAGAAGTATACATAAGTCAGCCCTTGCAGCCTTTCTTTTAAGGCAATATTACTTTTAAATGGATTCGGAAAACGAATACCTTTTGTCAGCATATAAATGATGCGAGCGATGAAAGCCACAATCATCACTTTAGCAAATACTTCATGCCATTCCCACATCGGAGCTCTGATAGTTTTTGCAATTTCTGTCATTTGTTCTTTAGACAAAGTATTGGTCACACCTTCTATCACGCTAACAATGTGATGTTTATTCATCCAATACAATCTCAGAAATCCTGTAATGTAAAGAATAGGCAGTGCGAGCGCCATTATCCAATGGAGGAGTCTGTGAATGACTGTATATTTTGCTGGAGTTTGCATCTATTAAGAATTTAGCTTATTGAAAATACTGGTGATAAAGTTCATTAGATTTTTGTAATTCTAACACTACAACTTTTGCTTCATTTTCATTTCTTGCTTCTTCTAAATCTTCTATTAATTCCATGTGAGGATGTAGCCATTTGTGTAATTCATCGTGGCTCTCTCCATCCATAGTACAACTTTTGATGAGCAACTGGTTTTGTTCTTTGATTTGTGCGCTTAAATTTTGGTAATCTGTTTGATTGTTGGACAGATAATTATTGACTAATACTTCTCCATTTTCTACAAATGGTTTCATTTCATCATTGACCAACCATCTTTCGCCATGATTTAGTTGAAGAGCTTCTGTGCTCTCATCATGATGGTGCTCTTCTTCGTGTGACATCGCTTCTTGATGATCGTGGGAAGTTTCATTAGTATTGTTGCAGCTCCAAAATACAAAACTGCTGATAGCAACTATAAATATTTTTTTCATGGTTTAAGTATTTAAAGGTCGTATAAATTCTATTTAAATCGATTCAATTCTCATTTTTGACTAGATATTTTAACTCAACAGAAAATCCGTAAGTTAGTGTTTACTTACTAAGATAGCATTATTGTATTTATAATCAAGTGACTTCAATCAGAAATGAAATTTTATTATTATTTATGTCAATTAAAAGACATTCTGGTAAAACCATCGTTTTGTTGAGCTTAAAATGGGTGATGTAGAAACTAATGCTTTTTCAGAATTAAATATATGGATAGGTTGGTCGTATTCATTTTTGACAATGACCGTAGAACCTGAAAAGTGAAGAGTGCCAATGCACTTTATCGTTTTCCAATCAAGATTTTCTGTGGTTTTGTAAATTTTTAATACATCTCTATGTTCACTTTCTTCATAGTAATCTCCTGAAAGGTTTGCATATTCATAATCAGTAGTTGTGCCATTGAAAAATTCAATGGAAATATTTTGTAAGCCGTTGATAATAGGAGCAAAGTCAAATTTAAGCTTGATTTTTAGTGCTTTCTCTAAAACTTCTTTTGAATAATGAAGAGCTTTAGATGTTTTATACTGATCATTTAGCTTTTTAATTAGTTCATTGGTGACATAAGTTCTATAATCTTGGTGAACGGATTCTAAATGAAGTTGGAACCATGGATATTTAGAATTGATCAATTGAAATACTTGTTCAAAAGAATCGTATTTCCCATTTATATTGACATCTAATCCTTCATCACCTGCGTCAAATTCACTGTGATGATATAAGAATTGTTCTCCATCGGAATCTCTTTGACGTTCAATGACTAAACTTCCACCTTCTGCAAATACTTCAAATACTGTTTCTAACATACTTTTAATTTTCATCAAAGATATGTTTAGAATGCGCCAATTTGTGTCGTAGGTGTTTTTGAATAAGGTTGTTTTACTTCAAAAATTACTTTCTACTATAAATATTTTTATTGCTCTACAAAGTAATCTTCATCAAGATGTTTTATTTCATATGTTGATTTTACATGCAAATTATTTAATTGTTAAGTGGAGAGTTAATGTGCTAATGGGTTAATGAGATAATGTGGCAATGTGATAGTTTTTGCAAGATGTCATGCTGGAAGCATCTCTGAGAAAAATGTGGTAAAGAGATAATGTGCAGATTATAGAAGAATGTCATGCTTTAAGCATCTCTAAGAAAATGTTTTCAGAGATATACTTTGCGTTATTATTTGATTCGATTGTGATATGAGTTTACAACCGTTTTAATTGAATGTTTTGTATTATTTATTTAAAAAGCTAGTTAATGTTGTTAGATAATAAATTATTTAAAATTATCATATCCTCTTCAGCACCTCTATAGTCTCCAATGTTTTCTTTAGCAATACTTCTAAAAAAGATTGAAAGCTGATCTTGAGGATCAATTTCAATTGCTTTAGTATAATCTTCAATTGCTAGTTTAAAATCATTAATTTTGAATTGTAAAATTGCTCTTTTTTGATAAGCTTTTGAATGCATAGGATTTAAATTAATTGCTAGAGTATAGTCTTCTATTGCTAGAGCATAATCTTTTAGAGAAAATCTTGCTTCTCCTCTATTATAATAAACGCTTTCAATTTTTGGATTAATCTCTATTGCTTTTGTAAAATCTTCCACTGCATCTTTATAATCTTTTAATTTATCTTTTGCTAGTCCTCTAGAATTATAAGCATAATCATGAGTAGGGTTGATTTCAATAACCTTAGAAAAATCTTCAATTGCACCTAAATAATCCCTTAGCTTATTTTTGGCAAGTGCTCTGAAATAAAAAGCTTGAGTTTCATTAGGATTTATCTCAATAACCTTAGAGTAATCTTCCACTGCACCTTTATAATCTTTTAATTTATCTTTTGATAGACCTCTATTAAACCAATCACTTTCATTTTTTTGATTAATCTCTATTGCTTTTGAACAATCTTCAATGGCTTCAAAATATTTTTCAATTTTTCTTTTGAACAATCCTCTTAATCCATAGGATTGTTCATCATATGGGTCAATTTCAAGAGCTCTATCATAATCTTCAATAGCTCCAATATAATCCTTCAAGTTAGCTTTTGATGCAGCTCTTCCTTTATATGAAGGTGTAAAATTAGGATCGATTTTGATTGCTTTAGAATAGTCATCAATAGCACCGATATTATCATTTAAGTCCCCTTGCTTTATAAGTGCTTTATTTAATAATGATAATTTATCTAGGGGATTTATTTCAAGTGCACTGTTAAAGTCCTCTAATGCATTGTTATAATCTTTAAGATATTTCTTTGCACGTCCTCTATTATGAAAAAGATTAGAGTCATTAGGGTTAATCTCAATAGCTTTAGAAAAATATTTTATCGAATCTTTATATTCATTATTATTTAATTTTATCTGTCCAATTAAATTGAATGCTTTATCATTTTTAGGTTCAATATCAATTACTTTCAAATAATCTTCAGTCGCACCGTTATAATCTTTTAATTGATTTTTTGCATTTCCTCTATTATAATATAGTACTCCAATTTTAGGATTCAGCTCAATAGCTTTTGAGTAATATTCAATTGCTCCTTCATAATTTTTTAGAATAAGCTTTATAGATCCTATGTTAGAATATGCATTTATGTTTTTAGGGTTAATCTTAATGGCTTTTAATAAGTCTTGAATTGCCCCATTATAATCTTTTAATTTTAATTTTGCCTTAGCTTTTTGATTATAACCTAAAATAAAGGTTGGGTTTATGTATAGTGCTATATTATAGTATTTTAAAGCGTTGTTATAATCATTTATTTTAAAGTAGCTAATACCTAAAGAAGAATAGATTAAAGAAAGGTCAGCGTCAAAATCAATTCCTTTCGGTATTTTTTCAATTTTTTCTATAATTAAAAAAATATTTTCGTTTGAAATATTAGATGTAATGTTTTGATGATGTATGGAGAATGCTTTGGAAAAGTCTTCTAATGCTCCTGTAAAATCTGATAAGAATTTCTTTGTTACTGCACGCATTAAGAAGGATAATACATGCTTTTTGTTCTTTTGAAGGATAAAAGAAAATAATTCAACAGCTTTTGTATAATCTTCGATTCTTTCTTTTTTGAATACATATTTCCCTTCTACAATATGAATATTATTAGTTTCTAATAAAAAGAGATAGTTTAGATTATTTTGTTTGAATCCATTTAATAAACTAAAGGCTGTGTTGAATATTGTTTCGTATTCTATATCCAATGATTGATGTGGATTGTAATTTCTAATTAATCCTTTATAACCTTTTGGCCTGTTTGAATGCTTATTATTCTCTTCTGTCACAATAATTGGATGAAATCAGTTGCTTAAAATTGTATTTTAAAAGTAATCCATGAAAATACTGATTATAGTTTATTGGTTGAAAATATTTTTAAAATCAATCTTCTATTTCAGCTTTTAAAGCATCAAATTCTTGCTGTAATTTTTCTTTTGTTCTTTTAAAGTAATCGTCCCAATCCTCAATGCTAATGATAGTGTTATATGTTTCACTTTCTTTAATTGATATAATTATAGATTCAATAGATTTAATTTGTCTTCGAAGTTTTGCTATTGCCACTTTTAATAAATCTTTCTTTAAAACAGTTTCGGATTTAGATTTAAAGAAATTGCCTTTTTCAAGATCTTCTAAAATTATTCTTACATTCTTTAAATCATTAGCATCATAGGCTTGCTTTAACTCAATGAATTTTAAGTGAGCCGCATCATGAAACTCATCACTTACTTTATCAGGATGACATAAAACAGTTGCTTTACGAAATTTCTTTTTAAGTTCTAGTTTTTGGTCTTCAGTTAATTCAAAGATTTCTTTTTGATTTTCAGCATCAAATTGTTCACGATATTGCCTTTCGTCATTTTCTGCTTCTTCGTATTTAATCTTATCTTTTTTGAATTTCTGCTTGCGAAGTTTCAAAATGTCTAAAATAATATCTCCTAATTCAATTGAATGACGATGTTGAAAGTCTGAAAGAAGTTTTTCCAGTTCAATTCTTTCGTTGTCAAAACTATTGAGTTGGTTTTCTAAATTTTTAACTTCTAGTTGAAGTCCAGCAATTTCAGGGTCAATCCAGATTAAGAGTTGATGGTTTTTTGATATGAAATTTTGTATTTTATTGATAACTGCTGAAAACTCTTCTTTTCTAATGTCTTCTAAAATTTCAAATAAATCAGAGTTGAAATCGTATTCTTTTAGTTTGGAAGACTCTTTTTCTAATTCTTCGATATCTTCTAAAAGAATATAATTCTTCAATATTTCTAAACGCTTGATGATTTTATTTAAAGGAAAAATAAGTTCTTCTTTTATTATATCAGGATAATATTTTTGACGGATTTTATTAAATTCTGAAATGAATTGCTCTGCTAAAGTTGTATCGTTGCTAGTGATAATAACATTTTCAAAGTTACTTTCAGCTTTATAGCTCCAATTATACGAGCCTGTAATAACTGTACTATAATCTATGACACAAAATTTATTGTGCATCAATTCATTATCTCCATTACCAATTTTGTAAACTCTTGATTGTCCAATATGTAAGCTATTAAAATTAATAGAAGAATTATTATTAATGTTGTCATTGGATACGAGTATCATAACAGTGCTTCCATTATTTGCCTTGTGAACTAACTCATTAAATATGTTTTTATTGGTTAACCAAGCCACTGCAACAAAAATGGATTTTTGAGCTTTGCTAATTTCATTTTGAATACGCTCTGCTATATTTTCAAATACCGCTTCTGTTTCCATTATTTGTTGTTTTTTAAATTCTCATATTTTAACATATCTTCAGTTGCACCGTTTTGATCTCCAATTTCTTTTTTTGCAAATCCTCTATTTTTATAAGCATCTTCATATTCAGGATTAATTTCAATAGCTTTAGAGTAGTCCTCAATTGCACCATAATAATCTTTTAAAGCTTTTTTTGCAATTCCTCTATAAAAAAAACTATTTTCATCATTAGGGTCAATATTAATAGCTTTTGAAAAATCTTCAATAGCACTATTATATTCCTTTAAATTTATTTCTGCAATTCCTCTATAAATAAAACTATTTTCATCATTAGGGTCAATATTAATAGCTTTTGAAAAATCTTTAATTGCACCTTTGTAATTTTTTAGCTCATGTTTTGCACTTCCTCTATTTTTATAAGCATCTTCATTTTCAGGATTAATTTCAATAGCTTTAGAATAGTCATCAATAGCACCTACATAATCTTTTAAATCTTCTTTTGCACTTCCTCTATTATTATAAGCATTTGCATATTGAGGATTAATTTCAATAACTTTAGAATAGTCCTCAATAGCACCTAAATAATCTTTTAGTTCTTTTTTTGCACTTCCTCTATTATTATAAGCATTTGCATATTGAGGATTAATTTCAATAGCTATAGAGTAGTCTTCAATTGCACCTATGTAATCTTTTAAATAATGCTTTGTAACTCCTCTATTATTATAAGCATTTGCATATTGAGGATTAATTTCAATAGCTATAGAGTAGTCTTCAATAACACCATTATAGTCTTTTAATTTATCTTTTACAATTCCTCTATTATAATAAGCATTTTCATTATTTGGATTAATTCTAATAGCTTTAGAGTAATCTTCAATCGAAGTTACGTAGTTTTCTAGTCTTAGATTTGCAATTCCTCGCATTTCATAAGATAATGCATGATTATTTTTTTTATCTATTATATGTGTGAATAATTTTATTGCTTCAATATAGTCATCATTTTTTTCAGCTCGATAAGGATACCCAGTAGTTTTTCTATGATTTGGATTGCTCTCAATTAAGAATAAATAGTTCAGGTTGCTATTTTTTATTCCATTTAGTAAGCAAAATGCGTTGTTAAATAATTCTTCTATTTCTCCATACAATAACTTATTGGTAATAGAAATAGAATTGCCAACTCTGATTAAACTACTAGAACTAGTCGATACAATGGAGTCGTTTTTATTTTCGTCAGTCACAATAATTTTGTGTTATATGTTGCTTAAAATTATATTCTCAAAGTAATTCATGAAAATACAATTTTAATGAATACAAAAAGCAGTAAAGCAAAGTGAAATAGTATTCTTCTAAATAATTTTAAATGTATGTTTTAATTCCAATGTTATTTTATTAAACCCACAAATCTTTCTTCTTGTAAATCATAAGCTTATCTTTGCAGAACTATCTAAAAGAAACTACTACTATGTCAACTTATCCTCCTTGCCCAAAATGTAAATCAGAATATACTTACGAATTAGATCAAATCATGGTTTGTCCAGATTGTGCTCATGAGTGGAATCCAAATCTTGAAACAGAAGAGGAAACAGGTGATGAGTTTGTAGTGAAAGATAGTAATGGCAATGTTCTACAAGATGGTGATTCTGTAGTAGTGATAAAAAACTTACCTGTCAAAGGAAATTACCAGGGTATCAAACGTGGTACTTTAGTGAAAAATATCCGCTTAGTAGATAGTGATCATAATATCGATTGTAAAATTGATGGTTTTGGATCTATGGCGCTGAAGTCTGAGTTTGTAAAGAAAGCTTAGGATTTATCCAATTTAGTATTTCGGCATTTCGACAAGCTCAATGACCAAAAGTTATATTGTTAAAAATTTTTTACCACATAGGTTCATAGGCTTTTAATGTTCCTGAAGTATAATAGATAGAGAGATAAATCTTCTCTCATAGACTCAACTATGTTTCTAAGTGTTTAGATTTTATCTGTTTACAAAAAAATTGTAAATAAGATAAATCTTCTTTTACTGCTCTGAAGTCTGAGTTTGTAAAGAAAGCTTTATTTCTTTTATATATCCTTTTTTTAGAAAAAAGGACTAAAAAATCGCGACGAGTTCTTCGATGACCCACATTGTCCTCAACGGCTAAAATATCTAAACTTCTTCTGCTTTCACTGCGTGACGCAGAAGTTCAAACAGTAGATGTTTTTTAGCCATTTTCGTCCTGTGGGTTCCCCATCTGCAAAACTTATGTCGCAGAAATGCATAGAGATGTGGTTGTTGATGCTGTTTTTTACTTTTTGAAGTATCCAATTCTTTTCGTGCTATTAGAAAGCAATAACAACATAGATTCATGGGCTTTTAATGTTCCTCAAGTATAAAAGATAAGAAGATAAATCTCTTTACATAGGTTAAACTATGTTTAGATGTGTTTAGATTTTATCTGTTTACAAAAAATGTAAATAAGATAAATCTTCTTTTACTGCTCTGAAGTCTGAGTTTGTAAAGAAAGCTTAGGATTTATCCAATTTAGTATTTCGGCATTTCGACAAGCTCAATGACCAAAAATTATATTATTTGAAATTTTTTACCACATAGGTACATAGAATTTTGTTACTCTTAATTTATAATAGATAAGGAGATAAATCTCTTTACATAGGTTAAACTATGTTTCTATGTGTTTAGATTTTTTACTAATAACCACATCAACTTTTGTGTTTTTAAAGTGCAAAAGATAGAGAGATAAATCTTTTTACATAGGCTAAACTATGTAACTATGTGTTTATTTTTAATATCAGATTGGTTTGAATCTATTTATACTCGAAAGTACCATACTGACTTTTGATCGTCACTTGCTTGTGATTGGAGCTTTCGACTCTGCCTATGATTTGAGCATCAATATTAAAGGTCTTTGCAGAATCAATCAATTCTTGAGCGATACTTTCTGGCACATAAGCTTCTAAACGATGACCCATATTGAAGACTTGATACATCTCTTTCCAATCTGTACCTGATTCTTCTTGAATCATTTTGAAAAGTGGAGGAGTAGGTAATAAATTATCTTTTACAATATGTAAATCGTCTACGTAATGTAAGATTTTGGTTTGTGCACCACCCGAACAGTGAATCAATCCGTGTAATTGCTCTTTCAAACCCTCATCCAACCATTTTTTGACCAATGGTGCATAAGTACGAGTAGGAGATAAGACTAGTTTTCCTGCATTCAAAGGAGAACCTTCAACTTCGTCTGTCAATAATTTTGAACCGCAATACACTAAATCTTTTGGTGTAGATGGGTCAAAACATTCTATATATTTCTCTGCATAAATCGAAGAGAATACGTCATGTCTAGCAGAAGTTAAGCCATTGCTGCCCATTCCACCATTATACTCTGATTCGTAAGTTGTCTGTCCGTAAGATGAAAAACCTACGATACAATCTCCGGGAACAATATTTTCATTCGTGATAACATCTGATCTCTTTAATCTTGCTGTCATGACTGCATCCACCATGACTGTACGCATTGCATCGCCTACGTCAGCAGTTTCTCCGCCCATCAAATGAACTTCAACGCCAAAGTCTCTTAACGTATCCGCTACTTCTTCAGCACCTTCTATGAGTGCTTTTATAACTTCTCCAGGAATTAAATGCTTATTTCTATTGATGATAGAACTCATCAGGAAATTGGAAGTAGCACCGACGCAAATCAAATCATCCGTATTCATGACGATTGCATCTTGAGCGATACCTTTCCAAACACTAAGGTCACCCGTTTCTTTCCAGTACATATACGCTAAAACGGATTTTGTGCCTGCACCATCTGCATGAATGATATTGCACCATTCTGCATCATTCCCTAGAAAGTCAGGATAGATTTTGCAAAAAGCTTTAGGGAAAAGTCCTTTGTCCACATTTTTGATTGCGGCATGAACTTCATCTTTTGTGGCAGAAACACCTCTTTGGTCGTAACGTTTGGAATCAATACTCATGGTTCGCAAAGTTATAAAAGACTGTGATAAAGGCGACTATTATTAGACACCAAATTGTTTCAAATGATGATCTAAATGTTTTGATAATAAAGCACCCCAATCTTCATAGCTTAATTCTCCGAAAATAGGATGACTTACAAATGTTTGGTCACTTCCCTTTTGAGTGATTTTATGGAAGGTTTTTAAGAAATCTTCTTTGTTTTTCTCAAAGTCTTGTGAATCTTTTACAATATACTCTTTAGCTGTCGGTAGATTCTTTAGAAAAGGCATTCCGTAAATCATGAGTTTCTTGACAGGTGGAAGTGAGATAATGACACTCAATGGATTTTTATTTACTTGTACTTCGTCGATAGAGTTTTTGTAAGCGATATTGATATGCTCTAACATTTGAGCCACATCCATTTTACCCCATTTGCGTGGACTATTATCTTTTAATTGCTCAATTCTAGAGATGAGTAAGGCTTGGTTGTTTTTGTTCCAAAGAGATTCCATTATTGAGATTTTAATATTTTGAAAGTAGTTCTACGATTTCTTTGATGTTGTTCTTCAGTACATGCTTCGCAAGCACAATTGTCCAAAAGTGCAGATTCTCCATAACCTTTTGCTGTTAATCTTGAGCTGTCAATGCCTTTAGAAATTAAATTTTTCACAACACTTTCTGCTCTTTTTTGAGAAAGATTTAGATTGTAGTCTTCATTTCCTCTACAGTCTGTATGTGAAGCTAGTTCAATTTGAATTTTTGGATTTTGACTTAAAATTTGAGCAAGAGAGTCCAAAGTAGGTTCTGCATCCTTACGGATATCTGATTTGTCAAAATCGTAATAAATATTGTCTAGTACGATTTCTATATTTTGATAGATTTTTGATAGAATCACTTTTTGTCTGAAATAAATAGTATCTCCAGGTTTGGATTTTACATTGACTGTATTGAAGTTAATATTGACAGATAAGTAGCCTTCTTTATTGACTAAGAGCTGATATGCAAATCCGCTATCAATTTGAGAGCTAAAAAAACCTTCTTCATCTGAAGGGAGATTCTCGCCACTTAAAGTTACTGAAGGATAAAAAATAGGTTTCTGACCAATAACTTTGCTATTAGGATTGAGCGAATCTGTATAGATATTTTCAACAGCTTGTCCTTCAAAAATATACATTGCAGGCAATAACTCTTTTGGTGTTGATTTTTTGACTTCTACAAAATATAGATCATCGCTTGCTGCACCAGCTCTATTACTTGAAAAAATACCTGTAAACGCTATTGTGCTATCTGAATATTCCGCGTCAAATATTTCCAATCCAAAATCATCTCTTCCTGTATTCAATCCATAAGGTAATCTTTCTGGATTAGTGAAAAGCCTACCTGCTCTAGTCGCTTTAAAAAGGTCTAAGCCTCCGAAACTATTGACATTATTGGAAGAGTAATAAATCGTATTGCCATCTTTTGTGACGAAAGGAAACATTTCATCATTAGCTGAATTGACTCTCGAACCTAAATTCATCGGTTCGCCGTAAGAGCCATCTTTCTGAATAGTGAGTTGGTAAATGTCTTTTCCTCCATATCCATAAGGAGCATCAGAGGAGAAGTATAAGGTTTTGCCATCAGGGCTGATATGTGCTTGACCGTTATTAGTCGTGTCGCCAAAAATACGAATTCGTTCAGGTATACTCCACGTCCCTGCATCTTGAACTACTCTATAAATTCCACAGTAATCTGTTTCACCGACTTCATCCGAACCGCATTGGGTAAAATAAATAGTTTTGCCATCTTCCGTTTCAGTCAGGGAAGCAACATGATACTTCTCATTAAAAGTGTTGAATTTTTCTAGTTGATTTCCTTTATGATCTGTAGCCCATAGTTGAGCATAACCTTCTTTGTTCCAATCTGCAATTGGACTTTTTTCGTTTTCTGTTCGTGTGGAGGAAAAGATGATTTTTTTGCCAATGATATTTGCGTCAAAATCTGAAAAATCTGAATTAGCACCGAAGGGTGTTACTTTGACTAATTTTTTATCTGCATCTCCTTCGGTAATTACATGTTGACATGCATCAATAAGTGGTTCTACCAATTTTCTTTCTTGACGATTGAGTTTTAAATACTGTTCTAAAACTTCTTTAGCTTCTGAATATTTTTCATTTCGCATTAAAGATTTACCATAAAGAAGAGGAGCATTTTGCTCTAGCGAATTATCTCGATAGGTTTTATACCAATCTTCAGCAATCTCGTATTGGTTTTGATTGTTATAAGACTCTGCTAAAAGTAGAGCAATTTCAGCTTTGGATTTTTGATCTTTAGCTTTTTTAAATTCTTCTTCTAATAAAGGGATAGCAACTGCATATCTTTTGAGTTGAAATGCTTGAGTGCCAGAATTGATTTTATTGCTGGTTGTACATCCAAAAACAAAGAAAGATGCGAATAAAAGAATGGTTATCTTGCGATTCAGCTTCATAATTTAAAAGTAATAGTAAAGTAGCGTATAATCAAAACTATATTTTTTATTAAACGTTCTTAACTGCAAAATACGTAAATGAGGATTTGCACTACGTGTAAATTTCAAATGTTTTAGTGATATGTTACCAAATTTAGGAAAATCGCCATTCGGTCCAATTTTAGAAAAGATTCAATCTTCACCTAATTATATACAAGGAGCGTTTAGAAATAAAGAAAAGCCTACGCCTGATTTGAAAATGGAGCATCCACTTAAATTGGCTTATAAATACTTTACGGTAGAAAAGGATGTACTTCCTCATGGTAAAGTTCCTGTGAATTATACCGATTTGAACGTTTCTGCTTCGGAAACACCTTCTTTTCTATGGTTGGGACATTCCTCTTATTTCATCTTCTGGAAAAAGTATAAAATATTAGTGGATCCCGTATTTAGTGCTAATGCATCTCCTGTTTTTAATACTAATGTTGCATTTGAACAAACGACTATTTATGATGTCAATGATGTTCCGCCAATAGATTTATTGATTTTGACTCATGATCATTTCGACCATTTAGATTATTATAGTATAAAAAACATACATCATAAGGTAAGTAAGATTGTTTGTGCTTATGGTATGGAATCTCATTTAGTTTTTTGGGGGATTCCCTTGGAGAAAATTCATTCATTGGATTGGGATGTTTCTTTAGAAATCGATGAAGAAATTGTAATCACTTCTTTGACGACTCGCCATAATTCGGGTAGAACACTTTTGAGAAATCAGACTTTATGGAGTGCCTATTCTTTGAGATTAGGACATCGAAAATTATTTATAGCGGGTGACGGAGGTTTCGGAAAGCATTTTGAAGAGATTGGTAAAAAATATGGACCATTTGATTTTGGTACCATAGAGAATGGTCAATACAATACATCTTGGCCTAAAAATCATATGTTTCCAGAGCAATCCGCTTTGGCAGCTTCTCAATTAGGTTTGAAGCATGTCGTACCTATTCATTGGGGGAGATTTGCCATTTCTACACATACTTGGAATGAACCGATTCGTAGATTTACGGATGCTGGCGATGATTTGAAATTAGAATATTCTGTTCCTTTGATTGGTCAACGATTGATGATAGAAGATCCATTGAAAGATACGAGGTGGTGGGATTTTAAATAGACCACAGACAATAGGAGATAGACAGAAGACAATAGACCAATATCGTTAAGTTAAGCACAGTTGTCATCCTGAAAGTAACGTTAGTGGATTGAAGGATCTCTTAATTACAATGCTTTTGATACTTCTTGAGCAGTTCGACATTTCGACAGGCTCAATGACCTCAAGCTCTTTGTACACTTCAGTATCCGAGATTCTTCACTTCGACTTCGCTCAGTGATCACCTTCGTCAGAATGACATTTCCCTCTAACTTAACGACATTGGTCGATGACTATAGACCGTTAGATTCTGAAATAAATTCAGAATGACAAGGTTCAGAATGACTGTGTGTTTTGTTTTACAATTCGTGTAGAGATCCTTCCAGGATGACATTCTGGATTCTGAAACAAGTTCAGAATGACTGCCTTAAACGAGTTTAGAATGACTAATTTCTTTCTTTTTGTAATTCGTACAGAGATCCTTCCAAGATGACAAATTGGTTAAACATAATAAAAATGCTATCCCGTAGAAAATGACATGTTTCTAGCAAAACGCCTCGAGAGGGATAGAATGGAGTATCACCCGAAATGATTACGGATTTAATCCGTAATGACAGAGAGGGAAGACGAAATGATAGCCCGACCCGAAGGGGCTCGCCCAAATTATGGTATTGATTATGTAGTATTGAGTAATGATTCTGAAACGAGTTCAGAATGACGCTTAACAAAAAAAGCGACTCGAGATGAGCCGCTTTAGTAATATTTATGAAAAAATAATTATTAGTAAATAGGAAGAGATGGATCGATTTCTTTAATGTAAGCAACGATTCCGCCCTTTAAATTGAATAGGTTGTCAAATCCTGTTTGTACTAAAGCATCGATGGCATTTGCACTTCTTACTCCACCTTTGCAATGAACGACGACAGGGATGTCTCTTCTGAATTTAGAAGCGTTTTCTAATACCATATTCAGTGGAATTAACTCAGCGCCGATATTGACCAATTCGTATTCGTGCGGTTCTCTCACATCTATCACTTGAAATTCTTTGCCTTCGTCTTTCCATTTTTGGAATTCATGGACATCGATTTCATTGATGGTAGCTTTTTCAGCAGCAGCTTGAGGTATTCCACAGAAAAACTCATAATCAATCAAAGTAGTTTGGGTAGGATTTTTTCCAGTCAATGGGTTGTCTGGATCTTTCAATACCTTAAAGATTTTGGTAGAAAAATTCAAAGCATCAAACGTAAACAATCGACCACTTAAAGTTTCTCCAATTCCTGTTAATACTTTAATGACTTCATTTGTTTGTAAACTGCCGATGATTCCGGGAAGAATTCCTAAAACTCCACCTTCTGCACAACTAGGTACTAATCCTGGAGGTGGCGGTTCTGGGTATAAATCTCTATAATTCGGTCCGTTTTTATAATTGAAGACAGAAACTTGTCCATCAAATCTATATATTGATGCGTAAATATTTGGAATTCCGGTCATTACACAAGCATCATTCACTAAATAACGAGTTGGGAAATTGTCTGTGCCGTCAGCTACTACATCGTAACCTTTGAAGATTTCTAACGCGTTTTCGCTCGTTAATCTTTCGTTATAAGCGATGACATTGATATGAGGATTAAGTGCTTCAATTCGAGCTTTTGCAGCTAATACTTTTGGTTTGCCGATATCATTGACCGTGAATAATACTTGTCTTTGTAAGTTGCTATCGTCCACCACATCGAAATCGATAATTCCAATCGTGCCAACACCTGCTGCTGCAAGATATAGTAGGGAAGGGCTTCCCAAACCACCTGTTCCAATGACAAGAACTTTCGCAGCTTTTAGTTTCTTTTGACCTTCTAGTCCAAACTCTGGAATGATGATATGTCTAGAATATCTAGCTAATTCTTCTTTGGATAATTTAATTTCTTCTAGTGCTGCCATTATTTCATCATTTGAAACATGTCGGTAAGTCCACCGGCAATTGCGGGAACTATACTTACCACTGTTGTGTCTTCTAAAATTGTTTCGTCGCCATCTAAGCCACGGATATCATCTTCTCCCACAAAAATCTTAATGAAGCTTCTGACTTTGCCATTGGCATCTAAAATTTGTTTGCTGATATTTGGATATTCTTCAGTTAATTCTTCTATTGCTTGAGCTATTGTAATAGCATCCGTCTTAAAAGTAGCTTGATTTTCAGTGTACTTTCTGAGCGGTGTTGGGATAATTAATGTTGCCATATTTTTGTTGTTTTTATTTTTTGTATTTAATTACGATCTACTGTCTATCGTCTGTTGTCTAATACGGTGATCTGTCGTCTATTGTCTGTCGTCTATTTCAAATCGGTGGTCTGTCGACAGTGGTCTGTCGTCTAAATCAAAACTCCTGCTCAAATTCATCTCCAGTTTCATTCAATCTCCAAGAGAATAACTTATCCGATTTGCCATCTAATACAGAAACGATGATATAGGAGAAAAAAGGTAAAGCTTGTTTCAAATCATGTTCTGAAGGGATAGCAGGATGCTGAGGATGAGAATGGTAAACACCTATTAAAGTGGTGTCATTCAGAAGAGCATACTGTTCAGCTTTCATATAATCGATGGGAGAGACTTCAAATCTTCTTTTTTGGTCGCCTTCTTTGCTATTGATGATAGGTCGAGCTAATTCGATATGTCTTACATCATCTTTCTCTGTGCCATAAAGAAATCCGACGCATTCGTTAGGGAAATCTTTTTCACCGTGTTCTCTGATGATTTGTTCTGCTGTTGGGTCTAAAGTTGTAGAGTACATTATAATACTTGATCTAAAATTTCTGGATAATTTGCAGCGTGGTCGGGGAAAATTGTAACAATCGTTCCTGCATCAATAGATTCTGCAACTCTCAATGCTCCAATTAGATTTGCAGCTGAAGATGGACTGAGCAATAAGCCGGTTTTCAATGCAGCTAGTTTAATCATATCGTAAGCATCCATAGTGTCTATAAATAGATTTTGGTCTGCTACAGTTTCGTCGTAGATTTTTGGAACCATTGCACTTTCCAAATGCTTCCAACCTTCTAGTCCATGCATAGCACATTCAGGTTGTAAAGATGTAAGAGATATCCTTGGATTAAGTTCTTTTAATCTTCTAGAAGTTCCTACAAATGTACCGGTAGTGCC
>DATJBS010000034.1:0-24285 GCA_035515235.1 Chitinophagales bacterium | reverse complement strand
TAATCACATGCTGATTATACCGAAGCGAAGCTACCATGTCACAACCAACTCTCATCATCGGTTTAGGAAGCATAAAAATCTGATAGAAAATGTTGTACCAGAAAGCCCAGAGCAAATCTGGGTGTCAGATATTACTTATGTCTAGTCCTGAAATAGAGATTCAAATGTTGAAGTGTTTGTAAGAAGACTATTTGAATTTTTATTGAATTATATCTTCTAGCTTCTTAAAAAGAAAAAACCTCAGCTTTTACTGAGGTTTTCGTTGTAGCGGGAACAGGACTCGAACCTATGACCTTCGGGTTATGAGCCCGACGAGCTACCAACTGCTCCATCCCGCGATGTAGTGCAAAGATATGCAACTCTTCAGTTAAATCAGCAATTCTAATGTTAAGAAAAGCATATAATAATGTTTCTAAGGTATTGTTATCTCTTTTGTTGAAATTAATTCTTGGAGAAGCAAGTAGATTTATCGCAATTAAGTTTTAAAATTTAGAAAGAGATAAAACTTTAAGGAGAGCTATAAAAAGATAAAACCTCAGCTTTTACTGAGGTTTTTCGTTGTAGCGGGAACAGGACTCGAACCTATGACCTTCGGGTTATGAGCCCGACGAGCTACCAACTGCTCCATCCCGCGATATTGTAGTGCAAAGGTAGTTATGTTTATTAATTAAACAAGTATCTTTGCAAATAATATGAAACATTATTCAGGATTCGTCAATATTTTAGGAAAACCCAATGTAGGGAAGTCCACTTTTATGAATGCACTCATAGGAGAAAGACTTTCAATAATTACTTCAAAAGCACAAACCACTAGACATAGAATATTTGGAATCGTTAATGGAGACGATTTTCAAATAGTGATATCAGACTTGCCAGGTATTATTGAGCAGCCAGCATATAAAATGCAAGAGTCCATGATGTCATTCGTGAAAACATCCATGGAAGATGCCGATATCTTTATCTATATGGTAGAAGCGGGAGATTCACCTGAGTCTCAACCTGAAGAATATCGTACTATCCAAAAGATGGATTTGCCTGTTTTACTATTAGTCAATAAGATAGATAATTTGCAACCTGATAAATTAGATGAAATTGTAGAAGCATTTGCTGCAGATTTTCCTAAAGCTCATATTCTACCTATATCTGCATTAAAGAATGTCCATGTTAAAGAAGCCTTCGATTGGTTGAGAGCAAGACTTCCAGAAGGTGAACCTTTTTATGGAAAAGATCAATTTACAGATAAGCCAGAAAGATTTTTTGTATCAGAGATTATTAGAGAGAAAATTCTAAGAAATTATACGAAAGAGATTCCTTACGCTAGTGAAGTGGTGGTAGAAAGCTTCAAAGAAGAAGATGATATTATCCGAATCACTGCAATTATTTATGTAGAAAGACAATCTCAAAAGCCTATTGTCATCGGAAAAGGAGGGGAGAGATTAAAGAAAGTTGGTACAGAAGCACGAAAAGACATGGAAGTTTTCTTTCAAAAGAAAATTTATCTTGAAACTTTTGTTAAGGTATTGCCTAATTGGCGAAATAACGACTTGAATCTCAGAAATTTTGGCTATAAAGAATAATATAGACGTATCTTTGCACTTCAATAAGAATTTAAAATGAGTTTTACAGTAGCCATAGTAGGCCGTCCAAATGTTGGGAAGTCAACGCTTTTCAATCGTATGGTCGGATTTAGAAAAGCCATTACAGATGATATCAGTGGTGTAACCCGTGATCGTCAGTATGGTGTAACTGATTGGAATGGCAAAACTTTTAATATAGTAGACACAGGTGGATTTGTTCCACACTCTTCAGATATTTTTGAATCAGCAATTAGAGAGCAAGTTAGGATAGCTATCGATGAAGCTTCGCTAATTGTTTTTGTAGTAGATGTTACTACTGGAATTACGGATTTAGATGATGCCATGACTTCTGAATTGAGAAAGTCTAAGAAGCCTGTATTGTTAGTGATTAATAAAGTAGACAATAATCAAAGAATATATCAAGGTGCTGAGTTTTACGGACTAGGTTTTGAAGAAGTCTTATTTATCTCTTCTATTAGCGGTAGTGGATCAGGAGATCTGATGGATGCTATTACGAATCATATTCCAGAAGATGATATATATGAAGAGCCAGAAAAGCTTCCTAAAATTGCTATTTTAGGTCAGCCAAACGTAGGTAAATCTACTTTGTTGAATACACTTATCGGTCAACAAAGAAATATTGTGACTAATATCGCAGGAACAACAAGAGATTCTATTCACACTCATTATAATCTTTACGGAAAAGAATTTTTGCTAATTGATACAGCTGGAATTCGTAAGAAAAATAAAGTCAACGAGAACTTAGAGTTCTACTCAGTCATTCGTGCTATCAAAGCTATCGATGAGTCAGATGTTTGTCTTTTAGTTTTAGACGCTACTACTCTTACTGTTGAGTCTCAAGACATGGCAATTTTCAGACAGATAGAATTGAAAAAGAAAGGTGTGGTTATTTTGGTCAATAAATGGGATGCCATTGAAAAGACTACCAACACCATGAAAGAGTTCGAAACTATCATTCGTGATAAAATTGCTCCTTTTAGAGATGTTCCAATCATATTTATTTCAGCGATTGAAAAACAAAGAATTCATAAAGCTATAGACGAGATACTAGAAGTGTATGAAAATACTCAACGTAAAGTTCCTACTTCTAAGTTGAACGAAGTCATGTTAGCAGAGATCGAAAAATATCAACCACCTGCTTACAGAGGAGAATATATTCGTATTAAGTTCGTCACTCAGTTGCCAACAAGAGTTCCTTCTTTTGCATTTTTCTGTAATCACCCAGATAATATCAGACAACCTTATAAAAATTATCTTGAAAATAGATTGAGAGAGAACTTCAAGTTTTCTGGAGTACCTATCAATATATTTATGAGAAAAAAATAATTGAATATTCACTATTCATTAGATTACAAAAGGGACTTTATGGTCCCTTTTTTTATTGGAGAGAATCATCTATTCTGCTTGTAGTTTCTGTAATGTTTTACGAATATTTCTAGGAGAGTTTAATTATAAAATAATTTTCTATAATTATATTACATCAATCTTTATAAGCTATTGAGTTTATATTGTGTTGTTTTATTTTAGAATTTACATTATGAGAAAAATACTTACAGTTCTATTGATAGTTTTTATTGCTATCCAATTTATTCGTCCTGCTAAAAATACTCATGCAGTAATTGAATCTAAAAAAGTGACAAGTCTATTTGAAACACCTAGAAATGTAAATAATTTATTAGAAGTAAGTTGTAAAGATTGCCACAGTAACAACACTGCATATCCTTGGTACAATAAGATTCAGCCTGTCATGTGGTTTTTGACGAGACATGTGAATGAAGGAAAAAAGCACTTGAATTTTGATGAGTACGGAGATTATAATGTTAGCAGACAGTATCACAAAATGGAAGAGATTGTAGAAGTTCTAAATGAAGATGAAATGCCTTACATCTTATACTTTTATGCATAAAGAAGCTCAGTTAAAAGTGGAAGATAAAGATGCTATAATCAATTGGGCAAAGGCAAATATGGAATCCATGAAACAAAAATATCCTTTGGATAGTTTGTTGAAAAAATAAGTTAGAATTTCTATTCGAGGAAGACTAATTATTAAGAAGGTAGGAATGAGTTGGCATAAAAATAAAACAGCCATTTGAAAAGTATTGCTTCAAATGGCTGCTAAAAGTCTTTTATCTATTTATTCTGAACAGTCTAGATTTTTAATTTCATCCAAATCAGCTTCAGTGATTACTCCACCGTATTTTGCAGAGCAATTTTTTGCAACATTGTAGAAACTAATTGCTGCAGATTTAAATTCTTCACATGATTGAACAGTACCTTCTTCGAAATATTTAGTTGCTGATTGTGTGTATCTATCTAAGGCTCTAGTGATATTTTGTTCGTTACATTTTGTGTTTTTATCATTGTCTTTATCTTTTTTACAGGAGACCATAAATATCATAGAAGACGCTATGAGTAAAGTGAGAATTGATTTCTTCATAAGTTTAATTTTAAGTACTTAAATGTTAATTATTCAATTCTAATATATAGCACTATCCATAACTTATGTAATGAAATGTGAAATTTTCTTTTTCTGCAAATGGAAATCGCTTTAAATAGGTAGCTGTTTTTGTGTAGAGGATATAGGTTCTTTGATTATCAGCTCGAATCTTTTTTAAATAAAAAAAGCCCATTGAGTTTCAATGGGCTTAATATTTGGTATTCGTTTCAATTATATATTGAAAGTAGATTTTATTTGATCGATATAATCCAATTTCTCCCAAGTGAAAAACTCTACAGCCTTGGTTTCATATTTTCTAGTTTCTATTTTGTGGCTATCTGTATGTTCGATAGTGACATAAGCAAATTCAACATCTTGTTCGTAAGATGGTCTTCCCATATGTCCATAAGCAGCTGTAGCGGAATAGATAGGGTTTTTTAATTTCAGCCTTTCTATAATAGCTTTAGGTTTAAAGTCTTCTTTAAAAACTTCAATAATTTTATTTGAAATTTGGCTATCTGTCAATTTTACTTTTGCAGTATTGAATGTATTGACATTTATAGAAATTGGTTCAGCTACACCAATTGCGTATGAAAGTTGTACTAAAACCTGATCTGCTAATCTTGCAGCAACTAAGTTTTTTGCCATATGTCTAGCAGCATAAGCGGCAGAACGGTCTACTTTACTAGGATCTTTTCCAGAAAATGCACCACCACCATGAGCGCCACGACCACCGTAAGTGTCTACAATAATTTTTCTTCCAGTCAATCCGCTATCTCCGTGTGGCCCACCGATAATGAACACGCCAGTAGGATTGATATGGTATTTGATTTGATCGTTGAATAATTTCTGTACTCTTTTAGGTAAGCGTTTTTTTACTGCAGGCAATAAATATTTTAAGATATCTTCTTTGATTTTTGCTTGCATTTTGATCTCTACCGTAGCTTTGTCATTAGAAGCATCTGCTTTGATAAAATCATCATGTTGAGTAGAAACTACAATTGTATCAATTCTCACAGGACGGTGATTATCATCGTATTCTATCGTTACCTGAGATTTAGTATCAGGACGGAGATATTTCATGACCTTATATTCTTTACGAATTCTAGCCAGCTCTTGTACTAATAAGTGAGAGATTTCAAGAGTCAAAGGCATGTAGTTGTCAGATTCATTGGATGCATATCCAAACATCATTCCTTGGTCGCCAGCACCTTGCTCTTTGTTGCTGCCTTCATTGACCCCTTGAGCGATATCTGGAGATTGATTGTGGAGTGCAGAGATTACTGAACATGAATTTGCCGAAAACATAAACTCATCTTTAGTATAACCTATCTTTCTAATCGCTTCTCTAGCGACTTCTTGTACATCTACATATGCATTAGTTGTGATTTCCCCCGCTAGTGTGACCAAACCTGTAGTCACTAAAGTCTCACATGCAACTCTTGAGTTAGGGTCTTGTGCCAACATGGCATCTAATATTGCATCTGATATTTGATCCGCTACTTTATCTGGATGTCCTTCTGAAACAGATTCGGATGTAAAGTAATATGACATTTCTTATGGTTTCTTTTTTTATTAAATGGTAGATATTCTATTTTACAACTGTTTTTACAACTAATTGTTCTTTAAAATATCCGGTTAAAACATCTCCAATTTTTACACTGCCTACACCGGCGGGAGTACCTGTAAAGATTATGTCTCCTTTTTGTAAGGTGAAAAATTGAGAAACGAAACTAACGATTTTATCAATAGAAAATAACATAAATGCAGTATTTCCCGATTGAACAAGCTCATCATTTTTTTTGATTGTGAAAGTATAATTTCCATCTTTCTCTAAAAGTGCTTCTTTTGAAAAGAAATCACCTACAGCTGCAGCTCCATCAAAAGATTTTGCTAGCTCCCAAGGAAGTCCTTTGCTTTTTAATTCATTTTGAAGATCTCTTGCTGTAAAATCAAATCCAACACTTAATTCAGAGTAATATTTATGAGCGAATTTTTCTTTTATTTTTTTACCGTTTTCGCAGATTTTTATAACAAGTTCTCCTTCATAGTGTAAATCCTTAGTGAAATTTGGATAATAAAGCGCTTCATTGGGTTTTAATAAAGCTGTACGAGCTTTCATAAATATGACAGGCTGCTGAGGAACTTCATTTTTCAACTCTTGAATATGTTCTACATAGTTTCTACCTACACAAAATATTTTCATAGATTATTTATTATTAAAATTTGTCATTGTATTAGCTAATCCAGCCGTACAAAATGATAGAGAAATATCTATGGCTACTTGAATTCTTTCTGGTAATGCTTCTTCTTGTTCTTTTGTCCAATTTCCTAAAACATAATCGACTTGTCTGCCTTTAGGGAAATCGTTACCTATACCAAATCTCAATCGAGCATATTGATTGGTCAATAGTTCAGCATCTATGCTCTTTAGACCATTATGTCCACCATCGCTTCCTTTGCCACGTAATCGCATTACACCTAAGTCTAAGGCTAAATCATCTACAATGACTAGAACATTCTCAATAGGAATTTTTAATTCATTCATCCAATACTTCACAGCTCTTCCGCTGAGATTCATATAAGTAGTAGGTTGGATTAAATAAATTTGACGGCCTTTATAAGAAGTTTGAGCTACTGCAGCATGTCTTTGCAAGGTAAATGTAAAGCCGGATTGATGAGCCCAAAGATTCAATACATTAAAACCAATATTATGTCGAGTCATAGCATATTCTCTTCCGATATTTCCTAGACCCACAATCAAATATTTCATATACTTCTCAAAGATAATGAAGTTCAAATAAAGGACTATTAATAAGAGTGAAAAAGTGTCACTAATTGAAGTCTTCTATAAATTTCGCTTTTTGTTCCTTGCTTGGAATCATACAAGCATCTTTTTTACCAAAGAATAGATACCTTCTTTTTGCAAACTGATCATAAAAGAAATCTCTTATCGATGTGGGTATTAATTTAAAAATATAGAAAAGTTGCCAAGCCTTACCAATCTGTTTTGCAATTTTTAGAGCTGCGGTAGATTTAATGAAGGCTTGACCTTTTTGAATATAAACTACAGAATCAACACTGTGTGTATCAATATGATATTGATGCAACAATTCTTGACCGATTTCTGACTGTAAACTAGCAAAGTAAAAAATGTTTTTACGGTCTCTTTGAATCACCCATTGTACAGATTGATCGCAGAAATTACAGACTCCGTCAAATAAAATAATATGTTCAGGTAATTTTTTTATTGCTTTATGAATTTAGCTTGACCAATATATTTCCCATCATTTCCAGTCAATTGTAAGATGTACATCCCTTGACTTAATTGATTAACGTCAATAGATTGATTTGGTTGGATTTGACCTGATATAATTTGCGATCCAGCTAAATTAAATATTTGATATCTCGAAGAAAATTGATAGTCGGTTGAGATAAACAATTGATTTTGAGTAGGATTGGGATAAATGGGAATTGAATGGTTTTGGTTAGAGTTTTCATTGATAGAAGTATATTTTCCACCTAATGCTTTTCCCATAATTGCGTTCATCATAATTGAACCGGGATATTGACTAGAATACCAACCATAACCAACGTTATACCACATTTCTGTAGGGTGAGCTTGGTTCAAATCAAATCCAAGATCCACGTCATTAAATTTTTCATGTTCTATTGCCAGATAAAAATCCCCATCAACTAATAAATAATCTTTTCCGTCATTCAATTCTGGCTTAAAAGTATAGTATGCAAATCCGTTAAAGATTTCGTCTGCAGGAACATTAAAATCCTCTTTTTGAACTAATAATTCTTTATAAATAACTTCGTCATTCTCGCCAGTGATACTATCTAAAGATTTATAAACAGCGACATTAAAGAAAGGGTTATCAGTAGTATTGGTATAATTAGGGAAGTATGGAAAATGAATTCTGATAGCTCTCAAAGTATCCATTACACTCGCATGAAATTTGACTGCAATTTTACCTTCTGTGTAGTTTTCTAATCTGTATGCTCTTTCAGCACTTCCATCATCATAAGCAAATGCATTAGCAAAAGTGATTTTTTCCTTTAATTCATTATTGGCTTTGACAAAAGCAGGGCTATTGTTTTCCGAGGAAGTCTGAAAGTAATATCTAACCTCTAATTCTGTAGTATCTGAAGTAGGAGTGACACTACTTAAATCTAGTGCAGGATAGAAATAGGTCAAAGTTTCTCTACTTGCAATATCAATAGAAGGTCCATTATAGGTAGAAATTATTTGTCCATTAGACAGATTTTTGACTTGAAAATTATCTACAATATCTACAGTATTTAAAAAGTTGTTTTTAACTTTTACAGAAATGGTATCTTTCAAATATTCAGGTAAAAAATGTTTGAAAGGCATTTGATAATAATTCTTGAAATAGCCGCCATTTCCAGAAGAATATGCAACATCTGATACAGAAGATTCAAACTCAGGATTTCTATTTCTATCTAATAATATATAGTCGATATGCCAATGATCGGTACTGCCTGCGAGATTCCCAAAAGCCACCCATCTAAATTGAAATTGATCACTTAGAAATTCAGCTCTTACTTTTATAAATTCTTGCTTAAATTGATTGACAGTATCTGTGGGATTGATTCTTAAAACTTGTTCCCACTTTTGGTTGGTATTTAAAAATTCTACTATTAAATAATCTCTAGAAGATTCTGGAAGCTCACCGAATCCTCCAGCTTGCCAATAAAAGCTCAAATAAATATTGTCAGATTCTTGATAAGAAGATAAATCAAGTGGTAAACTTGTTAGTTGGTCAGCTTTGCCAAACGAATTATTATAACTGTCGTAAGGTTCTCCTGAGGAATTTAAGCCATCAAAAGTAGCGACTCCGATTGTTGGAGGACTTTTGGGATAATTATTATTAATAAATACATCATTGTCTGCCCATCTGCTATTATCCGGAAAATAAGAATTCTGATTAAAATCATCTGCAAAAGGCAAAGAGAGTGCTTGTCGCTTTGAAGAATAATTTGAAGTAGTATTTTTTAATAAAGGATTCGACGGGAGTGTGCTCAATCGTTCTTGAGCATGAACAGTATGCATCATGAAAAAAATACTCAAAATGTACCCAAGATATCTCATATTATTTCATTAGATTTTCTGGTATCGAATTCGTTACATATAGATTGACAGGGTCGCCAGGAGCTACTTTTACAGCACTTCCATATTCTGGTTGTTGATAGTAAATATATGCACTCATTTGATCTTTTACACTTCCTTGAGCACTGATTTGACCTACAGAAAGTTGCATCGCATCTAATACAGCCATTGCTTCCATTACAGTTAAGCCAATTAAATCTGGAATCTCTACGTCTAATGAACTTAATCCATCTCCTAATACTAAGTCCACTATAGATCCTTTTGGCAAAGTAATATCACTCGTGATTGTTTTTCCATTTACTCTAAATGCTAATACAGCATCTTTTGCGATATCGGGCTGATAGATTTCTCTACCCATTTTCAAGCCTGAGCTCTCTAAAATCAATTTGGCTTGTCGCTTTGACATATCCACTAAACTAGGAAGTGTAACTGAAGGCGGTGAAACTGAATTAATAGTGATGTAAATTTTTCTATTCTGTTTTACAAATGCTCCTTTTTTAGGACTTTGATCTATGATTTCATGCGGTTGTAGATTGGGATCAAATAATGAATCCACTAAAATATAACCCATTTTTTTATCAGATAAAATATCTATTCCTTTATTTAAAAGCAATCCTTTTATATCTGGAACTTCTAATTTTTGATGATGATGAGTTAAAAATTTCATTGAAGCATTGAGCCCTAGAATTAAGGCAATACTTGTGATAATCATTAAAATAAAATTAATACCTATATTTTTCATTGAGTTTTCAACCTTTTATATGTAATTCGATGACATTTTATTGTGCAATATCTCTAAACAAATCCAAATATAATGCATTTCAATTTGTACTTGAATAAACTTTTGCAATGAATCATTATATTTGCCACATTATGATGAACGAACAATACAGGCTTTTAGCCGAGAGGGTCCAAACCCTGAGGAGGTATCTTTGACTACGATAGCAGAGTAGAAGGTATAAAAGACGAAGAAGCCAAAACCTTACATCCTGATTTTTGGAACGATCAGATTGCGGCACAAGCTCTTTTGAGAAATATAAAAATGAATAAATACTGGGTGAATCTTTACAAAGATGTAGAGAATCAGTTCGGTGAATTGAGCATTATCAAAGAATTTTATGAACTCGGAGAAGTGTCAGAAGATGATGTGGATGCTGAGTATGAAAAAACGCTTGAAATTGTTGACTATCTAGAATTCAAATCTACACTGAATGGTGAAGAGGATGGATTAGGAGCTGTAATAGAAGTCAATGCTGGAGCAGGTGGAACAGAGAGTTGTGACTGGGCAAGTATGCTGTTGCGCATGTATGAAATGTGGGGAAGCAAAAAAGGCTTCAAAGTCAAACTTTTAGACCGACAGGATGGTGATGTTGCTGGAATTAAATCTGCTTCTTTAGAAATCGATGGAGAATTTGCTTATGGCTTATTGAAAGGAGAAAATGGTGTTCACAGACTCGTTAGAATATCCCCTTTTGACTCAGGAGCGAGAAGACATACTTCTTTTGCATCTGTTTTCGTGTATCCTATTGTAGATGATAGTATTCATATTGAAATCAATCCTGCAGACTTAGAATGGGATGTTTTTAGAGCAAGTGGGGCAGGAGGGCAGCACGTCAACAGAACTGAATCTGCAGTAAGATGTAGACACATTCCGTCTGGAGTAGTGGTAGAATGTCAAGAACAGAGGTCTCAGATTAAAAACCGCGAGAAAGCTTTGCAAATGTTGAAGTCCAAATTATATGAATTGGAGGTTCGTAAAAGAAATGAAGCTAAAGCAAAAGTTGAAGGTGGAAAAATGAAAATCGAGTGGGGATCTCAAATCAGAAACTATGTTCTACATCCTTACAAATTAGTAAAAGATAATAGAACAGATTTTGAAAGTTCCAATCCTAATAATGTTTTAGATGGCGATTTAGATGGATTTATCAAAGCATTTCTAATACATAGCGAACAAGCTTAAAGTTTACTTTTGAATTTTTATAGAGCAAGTGTCTGATGATGCTTGCTTTTTTTATTCCATTATTTCTGTTGATGTATGGACATAAAAAAGGAGAATATCTGTTACAATATTCTCCTTCGTTATAATTAGGTATTTATAGGTTATTTCAAGCTAAAGTTTCCTTGACCAATCAATAATCCACTTTGATAGATTTCTGCAGAATAGTTGCCTGATGTGAAATTGAAACTTTGGTTCCAGATAGAACATACAGTTTTAGCTTCGTTTTGATAATCAGGTCTGATTAAGTAAGTATAAGGTATAGAATTTCCTGTAGTGTTATCAGTAAGATTTCCGCTTCCTAGTGCATCAATTTGAATAGTAGCACCATCAGGACCTATGATTCGAATAGCCATTTCTGTTTCTCCAGTAGGAGCTATACGGTTCACTAATAAGTCAAAACAGATTTTTAATGATTCAGCATCTTTTGCTCTTTTAACTTCAACTTCTTTATCCTTTCTTCCAGATTTAATCGGAGTAATTTTGATATTATTCGTGGTTAAAATTTTAGCCTTGTTGACAGAAGATTTTAATTTAGAATTTTCGTTATCCAACTTATCTTTTTCTCCTCTAACATTTGTTACCGTTTGAGTTAGAGAATCTCTTTGAGTTACAAGCGCTACATTTTCAATATTCAATTGTTGATTTAATGTAGTCAATGAGTCAATTTTAGATTGGAAGTTGACACGTTCTTGTTGTAATTGTTTGATTAAAGTACGAGCTTTATCTAAATCGCCTTTATTGGTTTGACCAGATTTGATCAAATCAGCAATTTGCTTTTTCTTCATTTCTAAATCTCTTCCTCTTTCTGTGAGGAGACTATCCATTCCTGTATTTTCTACACGGATGGTTTCTAAATCATCTAACGCTTGTTGGTATTCTTTTTCTAAATCTACTCTTAAGCTCTCGCTGTTATTGAGTTCTGTAGAAGTCACTCTGATGGTCTCAGTAGATTTCTTAAGTTTAATATTGGTAAAAACTAATCCTCCTAATAGTAATAGTATCAAAACTATGTACAGTGCGTGAATTTTTGATTTTGAATTTTCAGACATAAAAATGTTTTTATTTACAAGGATAAAATTAACTCCATTGTAGGACTTAAGTTACATTTTAGGATATTTGCTATGTTTTTTAGTAACTTATTAACAAATTAGATGTCATGCTAGATCAAATCCCTTTGAGTAAAGTGCTTTTCATAGATATTGAAACAGTTTCTGGTGCTTCTGAGCTATCTGATTTATCTGAATATGAACAGGTTTTGTGGCAAGAAAAGCGAGGAAAGTTCAAGCCTGACGATATGGAAATGGACGAGTTCTACTTTAATAGTGCTGGCATATATGCAGAGTTTGGAAAGATTATCTGTATCTCCATGGGATATTTTTCTGACCAGACTCAAGAGAGAGTATTTAGAATAAAATCTATATATGGCGATAATGAAGCTGATCTATTGAAAGAATTTCTAAAAGTATTCCAAAAAATTGAACAGAGTTTCGGTGCTCAACTCATGATTTGTGGACATAATGTAAAAGAGTTTGACATAGCTTATATCTGCAGACGACTTTTGGTGCATCAAATGATGGAAGAATTTCCTACATTTTTTAATAAAATACAATTAGCAAAACCATGGGAATTATCAACTATGGTTTTAGATACTTTGGATGTTTGGCGTTTTGGCGATTATAAGAATTACATTTCTTTAAAATTGCTCACTCATGTTTTAGGTATTCCTACACCTAAAGATGATATCAGTGGCTCAGAAGTCGGTAGAGTTTATTATCACGAATATGGACTAGATAGAATTAAAACTTATTGCGAAAAAGATGTAGTAGCTGTGGCGAGAATCGTATTGAAAATTAAAGCATTACCTGATTTGGAGGACAATAGTATTATCAGTAGTTAATTATAATCTAATAGACTTAAAATTTATGATACTTAATAAAGCAGAATAGGTAATTCATATTGACGACTACCATCTCTTGCACTTATTTCAAATAAGTAAAGTGTCAATGTTGAATTTTCTTGTGTTTTCTCTGCATCGATTGTAAAGTCAAATTTCCCCCATTCTGGAGCTCCAAATTCCGCTGTTTGAAATCCTTTCATTAATTCTTGATGTCCATCTTCTACAATCCAATTGATAGTGGCTTCAAAAACTTGCGCTTCTCCACGGATTCTAAATTTATGATTTCCTAAGTTTTCTACAGTGACTTCTTTGAAGCGTTCATTAGCATATGTTTCAGAGACGTTGGTTTCTTTTTCTTTTGAATCTGATATAGGTTGTATAGTTTCTGGAAGAGTAGATTCTTCATTACGCTCGGTATTATTACAAGACACTAATAAAAGTATAAATACGAAATAGGATAGTCTCATTGCAAAAAGGTTTTAGTGAGAAAGTTTGAAATATAGCTTAAGGTTTTATGAAGCGCAATATTTTAGTGGATTACTTTAAAGGCTGTCTAAGATATTTTCTTTGATTGAATTGTTGTTAATCCTTGGATTCGTTCTTTTATCCAATTCGTTATAATCTTTATAGTAATAGGTTAAAATTTTTGTTCTATTTGAGCATATACTGCCGGCAATCCTTTTTGCTTTCTTGAAATAGATGATTTATCGTTGATTGTTGGAGCTATGAATTTTATTCATTGAGTGTTTAAATATTGATTATTGACTATTTTATCTAATGAATAATTGATGTTTCTTATTCTTAATCGGAAGTTGCATTGTGAAAATAATGCATTTAATAAAGATGGATAATGAAATTTTAAATGTTAAAAATTAAACTTTTATTCATTTTGATTTAACAAAGATGAGGTTTTGTGCGTTTGTATAGAAAATTACAAATACATGACAAAGTCAAAATCTACAAAGTTTTTAAAGTATGGATTAATTAGTGCTTTCTCCTTGATTGGAATATTTGCCATTACCTTAATCGTACATATTGCTATTATGGTTGGAAATAAATCTTCATCTAGCTTTCATCAATTGGCAAGAGTTGATTTTTCACAAGACATCAGTGATAATGAAGTTCAACAAATAGAAGAAAGTTTGAAAAGTGAAAAAGGGTTCGTCAGTACTTACTTCAATGATGTAGATAAAATCTTGGTGTATAAGTTTGACAAACGCTATAATAACTCTTCACAAATTTATGCCAACACCATTCAACCAAAGGCTCCAAATTCTACAAGATTTATTGTGACTGAAGCTATGCAAGCTAAAGGATGTCCAGTTATTTCTGATGATAGTTTTTATGGCAAATTAACTGCTACGGTTACACAAATAATGTATTAAATATCACTATAAATTAATTTATTAAAAAATTTAAACCACAATTATGAGATAGACAACATTTACTAAGTTATTTGCAATAATGATTGCATTTACGAGCGTCTTTGTAATCAGCTGTAAAGATGATGAGAAAGAACCAGAAATAGAAAAATTAGCAACGACCCCATTATATGATACTCTTGGAGCATTTATTCAAGGAGCATCTAATCCTGCAGGTCAGGGAACTAAAATGATTACAGATCCAGAGGATAAAAATAAAAAAATCCAAGCTGGACGTTTAGCAATAAGAACAGTGATTCAAGAAGCAGAAAATGTATTAGCTGCGGATCCAATGATGGCTGAATATTTCCCAACACTTTTAGCAGAAGTGGGAGCAGGAAATACTACAGGTTTCATTAAATTAAGAGAAACTTTTACAGATTTAATTCAAGAAGTAGCAAGTGGACAGAAAGTATATAAAGGTTTAGATATGGTCAAAACTCACGATCATAAAACAAATCCTAGATTCGGATCTGATACTGAACGTTTTGCTGATAATGCTATTTTTGATCAGTTTTTAACAGACGTAGTGAAAGCTATGACTAATTTAAAAGTACCTGCATCAGTTCAAGGTCAGTTAGGTGCGGCATTAGAATCTACTCGTAAAGATGTAGTTCAAGAATAAAACAAAAAAATACTAGAAATGTAATTTGATTTTAGTGAATAATTTAATATTTCTAGTGGATAGAAAAGATTGATAGATTAATTTCTATTGATCTTTTTTAAGTTAAATCAGCAAACTAATTTGATTGCTTTTCTTTCCAAAGATTTTTATATTTTCTGTATTTCACAAACAATAAAATTGTGATTGCAGGATGTAATACAACGAATAAAATCACATTTAATTGTTGATAGGTAATACCTAAAATACTACTCATTACTTGCATGATTTTTACACATGCCCAAAATATCATTTCCATTTAATTGCTTTTATTTAGAAGTTGATTGAGAGATTTTTTATTTATCAAATCTTAGTTGGTTTCTTAAAATCATCGCATATAATCATTCAGAATCGAATGAATGTGTTTATATAGTGTCTCGTTTCCTTTATAATCAAATATATCTATTTGTAATAAGCTTCAACAATTTTTTAATAGATAAATCTTCTTCAATCTTTTAAATACTGATTAATTAATTTAGATTATTTCTAATCTCTCATTTTATTTTAAAAAAGTACTAAAAGCATGAAGGAAACATCAAGCTCGGAACAAATCAACGGAAATATGCGTACATAATAGTCAACCAAAAACAATATATATTATGGGACAAGCACAATCACCACATCAAAATTTATCAGGAAATGCAGCTATTGATAAAATTAAAAATTTAGCTGAGGAAGCTAGAACTTGTTTTTTTACTACTAATATCGGTCTCAATGCGCTTAGCATTCCTATGACTTTACAAGAGGTAGATGAGAGCGGAGTATTATGGTTCATTAGTTCTTCGGAGAGTGAGCACAATAAAAATATCATGCAAGATCGTAGAGTACAATTATATTTTATGAACAGTTCTTCTTATGAATACGTTTTCCTCAATGGGGACGCTATGATTTCAAAAGATAAAGCTTTGATAGACAAATATTGGTCAAGTTTTGCTAATGCATGGTTTGATGGTAAAGATGATCCAAGAGTAACAGTTATTGGAGTTAAAGCTACCACAGGCTCTTACTATGAAACTAAAGACAACAAAATTTTTGCAATGGCTAAAATGGCTTTTGCCGCTATTACTGGGAGTAAAAATGATGATGGCGGAAGAGAAGGGGAGTTGAAAGTTTAAAAACATCTAAAAGTTCAATTGTCAAGCAACGAATCATTGTTGAAATGTTATCGTTGCTTTTTTAGTTTTAAAAAGTAGAATGAATAATGAAAGACCTATTTAAAATTCTTAAAATAAACATCCTGTTTTGAAACTGATTAAATTCACTAACAAAGGTATTTACTGTATCCCGGGAAAGTTTTATATCGATCCATGGAAACCAGTGGATTTAGCAGTAATTTCTCATGGACATGGTGATCATGCAAAATGGGGAATGAAGAAATACTTGTGCCATCATTTCACTCGACCTATTTTAAAAATACGAATCGGTGAGAATATTGATGTCCAAAGTGTCGCTTATAATGAACCTATTTATATTAATGGAGTAAAGGTAAGTTTTCATCCAGCAGGTCATATCGTAGGTTCTGCACAGATTCGAATGGAATACAAGGGATTTGTAACAGTTTTTTCTGGAGATTATAAAACACAAGATGATGGGATTTCCACTCCATTTGAAGTAGTGAAATGCAATGAATTTATTACAGAAAGTACGTTTGGACTGCCGATATATAATTGGTTAACACCTCAGCAATATTCTGAACAGTTAATAACTTGGGTAGAAAGCAATAGAGAACAAAATATGACTTCAGTTTTTGTAGGGTATTCTTTAGGTAAAGCTCAGCGAATCATGAAATCGGTGGAAGGATTTGGGAAAATATATGTTCATAGCTCTATTGGTCGGATAAATGAAGCAATTGAAAGTGTAGGAGTGAAGCTTCCAGATTATGAAACGATTTTATTTAATGAAGATGTCAAGAAAGTCAATCAGGAAATTGTGATTGTGCCTCCTGCTTTGTTAGACAGTAATATGATTAAAAAGATACCTAATCGCGCTACAGGACTTTGTTCAGGTTGGATGCAAGTTCGAGGTTCCAGAAGATGGCGTTCTGCAGATGCAGGTTTTGCTATTTCTGATCATGCGGATTGGAATGGATTATTGGAAGCTGTGAAAGCTACAGGAGCTGAGCAAGTGCATGTTACTCATGGACAGATTGCCGTTTTCTCAAAATATCTGAATGAAATTGGTATTAAATCCTACGAAGTTCAAACTAAATTTGGCAATGAAGAAGAAGATGAAAAACCAGAAATCAATGAATAAATATTTACTACAAATTCTTGCTAATTCCTAGAAAAATATCAGATGAAACATTTCGCAGCTCTCATATCGGCTTTAGAAAGCAGTAATAAAACGACCGCCAAAATCGATGCGATAGTTCATTATTTACAAATTGCTGACGATAAAGATAAGTTGTGGTTTTTAGCATTATTTACAGGAAAGCGTCCAAAGCGTCCAATCAATAGTACATTTTTAAAACTATGGGCTTTAGAAATTATCCAGCTACCTGAATGGCTTTTCTTAGAAAGTTATAGTTCTGTCGGAGACTTAGGAGAAACTTTATCGCTTATTTTACCTGCACCAGAAAATATAATCGACAAATCTTTAAGTCAATGGATGAATGAATTGATTGAATTAAAAGATAAGTCAGAGGAAGAGAAAAAAGCTTATGTATTGGAAAGTTGGAATGGATTGGATTATACCGAACGTTTTATTTTTAATAAATTAATTGGAGGTAGTTTTCGGGTAGGAGTTTCAAAGAAAATGCTCATCAATGCTCTTTCAAAATACTCCGGAATTGAAACCAGTCAGCTGATGCACAGTATCATGGGAAAGTGGACAGTGGATGAAGTTAATTTTGAAGATTTAATTCAAGGCACTAATATCAATCCTGATAATTCTAAGCCATATCCTTTTTGTCTTGCTTATCCTTTAGAAAAAGTTCCACAAGATTTAGGAGATGTAGAACATTGGCAAGTAGAATATAAATGGGATGGAATTCGAGGTCAATTTATAAAAAGAAATGGGGAAGTTTTTATTTGGTCACGTGGTGAAGAATTGGTGAATGCACAATTTCCAGAATTGATTGCTTCTTTTCAAAAGATGAATGGAGATTTTGTTTTGGATGGTGAAATTTTAGCAGTTAGAGATGACGAAGTCCTCAATTTTAATGAATTGCAAAAACGTTTGAATCGTAAAACTATCTCTGCCAAAATGATGAAAGATATTCCTGTAAGCACTTTTGTGTATGATATTTTAGAATTGGAAGGAGAAGATTTAAGAGAACAGCCTTTACATGAAAGGCGTACGCTTTTAGAAGAAATTAAATCCAAAAATCCAATTGATAATATCAAAATCTCAGAAATTATTATCGCAAAATCCTGGGATGAATTTGCAGAAATCAGAGAAAGTTCTAGAGAGAATAATAGCGAAGGATTGATGCTAAAACATAAAGATTCAAAATATCACTCTGGTAGAAAAAAAGGAGATTGGTGGAAATGGAAAGTGGATGCACTAACTATCGATGCCGTATTGATTTATGCTCAGAAGGGCAGTGGAAGGCGTAGTGCATATTATACTGATTATTCATTTGCAGTAAAAAAGGGAGAAGAGCTCGTCACAATTGCTAAAGCATACTCAGGTTTAACCGATAAAGAAATTATGGAAGTGAGTCGTTTTGTAACTAAAAATTCATTAGAGAAATTCGGACCTGTGCGTACAGTTAAGCCAGAATTAGTTTTTGAAATTGCTTTTGAAGGAATTGGATATAGTGCTCGGCATAAAAGTGGAGTTGCGCTACGATTTCCTAGAATACTAAGATGGAGAAGAGATAAAACTGTAGATGATATTGATGAACTTGAAGAAATAAAGAAATTAATCTCTTAATATCGGTTATTTGAAATTATTAAGCTATCCGATATTAAGAAATAAATGGTACCTTTGAGAGATGGAATGGACAAAATATAATTATGAGTTTGAAGGTTTAGAAATATACCTTGAGCGTATTGCAGATAAAAAAATGCAATTAGATCAATTACGTCCAATACCTGCTATTGCTCTAAAGAGTATTAAGGAAAGTCTCACCATAGAATGGACGTATAATTCAAACAGTATTGAAGGAAATACGTTGACGCTACAAGAAACTAAATTAGTCTTAGAAGAAGGAATGACCATCAAAGGTAAATCTCTTCGAGAGCATTTTGAAGCAGTGAATCATCAAGATGCGATTGATTATGTAGAAAGTCTTGTTGCACCAGATTACACTTTTACGACATCGGATATTCTATCTGTTCATGCTTTAGTTTTAGATAAGATTGAAAAAGATTTCGCAGGTAGGTTTCGAACAAGTGCAGTGAGAATATCTGGAGCTAATTTTGTTCCACCTAATGCATTGAAAGTTTCGTCTTTAATGGATGAATTAATAGATTGGGTGAATTCTTCAGATTTAAATCCTTTAATTAAAGCTGCTATTTTTCATCATCGTTTTGTGTGGGTTCATCCTTTTTTCGACGTAAATGGAAGAACAGTAAGATTGCTCTTCAATTTGATTTTTATGAGAATGGGATTTCCTCCTGCTATTATCTTAAAAAATGATAGAAAGAAATATTATGATGCCTTAAATAAGGCTAATCAGCAGGATTATTCGAGAATATTATTGCTCGTGTTACAAGCTTTAGAAAGAAGTCTGGATATATATTTGAGCAGTCTAAATAATACTTATGATCAGTATCAGAACATTTCTGACATAGTTAGTGAGCCTTCTATTCCTTATGGACAAGAATATGTGAGTCTATTAGCCAGAACTGGTAAAATAAATGCTTTCAAAGAAGGAAGAAATTGGTTGACCACAGAAGCTGCGGTGAAAGAATATATGCAAAATAGAACTAGAAAAAGAACTTTCAAGTAATATCGGGTAGTTGTTTTATTATGCTATCCGATATTAAACTATAAAATTTATGACTGACTTCCAAGATACTCTAGGTTTAAAAATAGTCAAAGATTGGATGGCGAAAAATGATATCGAGCCATTTAATTTTCAGATAGAGACTTGGGAAAAGTTTAACAAAAATTACAGTGGAATGGTGGTCGCGCCCACAGGTTTCGGAAAAACATATTCTGTATTTCTAGCTGTAATTATAGATTTTATGAATTTTCCTGAAAATTATGGGAAAGGATTAAAGCTGATATGGATTTCTCCTCTTCGGGCTTTGGCAAAAGATATTGCTAAAGCAATGCGAACAGTAATAGATGAAATTGGTTTAGATTGGACTGTTGGTGTGAGGAATGGAGACACGCCTGTTGCTGAGCGAGCTAAGCAAACCAAAAAGATGCCCGATATATTATTGGTCACTCCAGCAAGTATGCATTTGCTTTTGGCACAGAAAGAGCATCAAAAATTTTTTAAAAACCTTAAATGTATTGCTGTCGATGAATGGCATGAATTATTAGGAGAGAAGCGTGGAGTTTTGACCGAATTGGCCATTTCACGTTTGGTATCTTATCAAAAGAAAGTACGTATTTGGGGAATTACAGCAACTATTGGAAATTTAGATCAAGCCTTGGAAGTTTTGATTCCATATAAAATCAAAAAAACAAAAATTGTCGCTAAAGAGAAAAAGAAGATTGATATCATAGCTGTTCTGCCAGAAGACGTAGAGGTTTTGCCTTGGGCAGGACATTTAGGAAATAAACTGGCTGATCAAGTAATTCCTATTATTTTGGAAAGTAAATCGACATTAGTATTTACAAATACTAGGAGTCAAGCTGAAATGTGGTATCAAATCTTGTTAGATAAACATCCGGATTTTGCAGGACAAATTGCTATACATCACAGTTCGATTGATAAAGATTTGCGTATTTGGATTGAAGAAAATTTAAGTTCTGGATATTTAAAAGCAGTTGTTTCTACTTCTTCCTTGGATTTAGGAGTGGATTTTAAACCTGTAGATACTGTCATTCAAATAGGTTCAAGTAAAGGTGTAGCAAGGTTTTTACAGAGAGCGGGTAGAAGTGGACATTCTCCATTTGAAACTTCTAAAATATTTTTTGTTCCGACGCACTCTTTAGAATTAATAGAAGTTGCAGCTCTGAAAGAGGCGGTGAAACAAAAAGTGATAGAGCCAAGAATTCCTATGGTGCTTACTTTTGATGTTTTGGTTCAATATTTAATTACTCTAGCAATAGGAGAAGGGTTTAAGGAGGAGTCTACATTTCAACAAATAAAGAAAACCTTTGCTTTCCGAGAGATTTTAGAAGAAGAATGGGTTTCAATTTTACAATTTATCACTGTGGGTGGAAGTACTTACAAAAATTACGAAGAGTATCATAAAGTAATCATTGAGGATGGAATTTACAAAGTGACGAGTCGTAGAATTGCTATGCTTCATCGTATGAATATTGGCGTGATTGTCAGCGATGCAATGTTGCGAGTGAAGTTTGTGAGTGGTGGATATATTGGAATGATTGAAGAGTCATTTATTACGAAACTTAAACGAGAGGATAAGTTTATTTTAGCAGGTAGAATATTGGAAGTTGCTCGTATTAAAGAGATGACAGTGTATGTACGAAATGCTAAGGGCAAAGCAAAAGTGCCGAGTTATTTGGGTGGAAGATTACCTTTGAGTTCTTATTTAGGTCAATTTTTGAGAATGAAATTGTCTCAATCTCTAGATGCGAAATCTTCTGAAAAGGAATTGAAATTTTTGCATCCACTTCTGTCTTGTCAAGAAGATGCTTCTCATATTCCAAAAGAAGATGAATTTTTAGTGGAATTGATTAAAACTCGAGATGGATATCATTTATTTATGTATCCGTTTGAAGGGCGATTAATTCATGAAGTCATGTCGGCACTAATTGCTTATCGAATTTCTAAGATTCAATCGATTTCATTTTCAATGGCAATGAATGATTATGGTTTTGAATTATTGAGCTCGAATGAAATTCCTATAAATGAAGAAAATATTCAACAGATTTTATCAAAAGAAAATTTAATTCAAGATGTGATTAGTAGTGTGAATGCTACAGAAATGGCACGAAGAAAATTTAGAGATATTGCAGTAATTTCTGGAATGGTGATACAAACTTATCCCGGTCAACAAAAAAACAATAAAAGTTTGCAGTCTTCTTCTGGATTGATTTTTAGCGTTTTAGAAGATCATGAACCTAATAATATATTGTTGAAACAAGCTTATACTGAAGTTTTTAATCAACAAATTGACGAAGCAAGATTGGTAGCTGCTTTTGATAGAATAGAAAAATCAAAAATAATTCTGAAATTCGCCAATTCATTTACTCCTTTAAGTTTTCCAATAAAAGTGGATAGCTTGAGACAATCGCTCAGTAGTGAAAGCTTGAGCGAAAGAATTCGAAGGTTACAAGCTGAAGCTATGAAACCTAATAAAAAAGTGAAGAAAGCCACTGCTAAAAAGTAATTTGAAACTAAATCAACCACGCATCCATTTTAATAATGCTACAAATTTTATCTAAAGAAATAAAAGAAGTTTTACTTCATTTTACCAATCAAAGAGCATTGTTTTGGGAAGCAGAAAAGATTTTAATTTTAAGTGATTTGCATGTAGGGAAAGCTGCTCATTTTAGAAAAAGTGGAATTGCAGTTTCTTCAGACATTTTACTCAATGATTTAAAAAATCTAGAGCAATTAATTCATCATTTCCAGCCTGAAAAGATATTAATTGTAGGGGATTTATTTCATGCTGGTTATAACTCCGATTTGGAAGTTTTTAAACAATGGCGCTTAAATTTCACTCAAGATTTTATATTAATTGCAGGAAATCACGACCGATTGAAATATCAGCAATATGATCAACTTGGAATTATTATTGTACCCACTTCTGTAGAAATTGGTCCTTTTACTTTTGTCCATCACCCTTCCAATATTGAAGAAAATCAGTTTTATATCTCAGGTCATATTCATCCAGGATGTATTTTGCAAGGAAAGAATGAGCGAATAAGATTGCCATGTTTTGCGGTGTCTGCTCAACAAATTATTCTTCCAGCATTTAGCAAATTTACAGGCTTAGATACAAAATCTCTTTCGAATGATTTTGCGAATATTGTGTTTAGTGAAGATTCTATTTTTGAGTTATAAGATTCTTAGCCTACATTTTATTTCGCTAATACATCTATTTTTTTTGCCAATTCTCGATCTTTATCTGTGACAGTATTTCCTTTGTCATGTGTTGTCAGGGTAATGTCTACTTTATTATACACATTACTCCATTCAGGATGATGATTCATTTTCTCAGCTGTCATGGCTACTTTCGTCATAAATGACCAAGCTTCTACAAAGTCTTTAAATTTAAAACTTCTTGTTAATTTGTTATTTTCTTCTTTCCAATTCATCTTCTATAGTTTTTAATTTTAGACGTTTTGTCTAGGTAAGAATGTATAGAAATTTATAGAGAATTGCTATAGAATGATGATTTGATTAGAAAATGATTTATTGTGACAGTGTACAACGTCATTGCGGATTTAGTCCGCAATCTTCTAATACATTGCTTAAGAGATTCTGAAACGAGTTCAGAATGACAGTGTATTTTAGAATGATGAATTTTAATTACTGTGTCATGCTGGAAGCATCTCAAGTTCAAAATGCTAGGAGATTACTTCGTTCCTCGCAATGACGTAGTACAATTCCGTCATTGCGGGCTTGACCCGTAATCTAAAGCGTATTTCACAATAGAATCACAACCAAGTTCAGAATGACTGAGTATTTTAGAATTATGAATTTTAACTACTGTGTTCTGCTGGAAGCATCTCATGTACATAATGATATGGACTATTCTGCTTTTGTAATTAATACAGAGATCCTTTCAGGATGACATTACAATAGATTGCTTCGTTCCTCGCAGTGACGTTGTATTTCACAATGGATTCTGAAACGAGTTCAGAATGACAAGGTTCAGAATGACAGTGTATTACGTTTTGTAATTCGTAAAGAGATTATTTCAGGAGCAACATTCTGTTGTATAAATAGGTCTAATGTCAATCCTGTCCTAAATAAATTAAGAAACAAATATTCAGTCTGATTCCATTGGTTATTAAACAGATAAATACCGTTTTTCAAAAAAGAACCCCTTGTAGTGATATAGGAGGTGGTTCTATGTGCTCCGAGAAGGGCTGATC
>DATJBS010000033.1:0-164310 GCA_035515235.1 Chitinophagales bacterium | reverse complement strand
AGTTAAAATTGTCATCGAAAACAGGAAATCAGCAAGAGTGGCTTTGAGAAAAAAGCAGATTATTCTTCGTCTTCCAAAAGCTATGAATGTCCAACAAAAAAATAAAGCCACTCAAGAATTATTAGAATGGGCAAAAAACACCATAGAAGAAAAAAAACTCTATATACACACTCAAACTGATCATTTCACGACAGGAAATTCTATACAAGTTTTAGGTCAAGAATATGAAATAGAAAGACATTTTATTCCAGGAGATCATACCAAAATACATATCAGTCGCCCTCAAAAAAAAATCAAAATATCGCTTCCTATTCATCTTTCTAACGATGAAGAAGAATTGCATCTTTGGTCACAAAAAGTATTGATCAAAGGATTTAACCAATATTTTTTACCAGAGATTCAGAAACTAGTACATGATTTAAACCATCAGCATTTCCAAGCTGAAATTGGAAAAGTTTCACTTAGAAACACTTCTTCTAGATGGGGCAGTTGTTCTAGTAGTGGAGCAATTAGTCTATCTACCAAACTCCTACTCGTGCCACCAAAAGTATGCGAATATGTAATCATTCATGAACTTGCACATCGATTTGAAATGAATCACTCCGATAGATTTTGGGCACATGTAGAGAAAGCAATGCCTGATTATAAGACACATCTGAAATGGTTAAAAACAGAAGGAAACAAGTTGCCGATTTGATTTAAAACTCCAATATCATTTCGTCGTAAGGAATATAAGTCGTGTACCCTAAATGATTGAAATAAGATCTAGCTTCTGCTTCATCTCCATGATGATTGATCATCACAAAATCTCCACCCCAAGCTCCTAAAGATTTGACAGAACCCCAATATTCAGGAAATAAACGATCATGAACTCTTTCGATTTTCAATAAATCAGAAATGCGATATTCGTGTACACCGATTAAATGTTCAAACTCATCCAAATCATCACAGACTAAAACTTTTCGTGTAATATCATTGAGTTCCGAAATCAATTCAGATTTATCCGTTAAAATAGAACGATATTTTTCAATCCCTTCCCTACTGTTTTGCTTATTTCCCAAATAGACAAAAGCTAATACTTCACGAAAGATTGGACGAAAATTTACATTTTCAATAATAGGTTGCTGATCTTTGATTTGATAGATAATCGGTCGGTCAGAATTCGCACAAGCTATGTCATAACCAGAACCGCCAAAAGTAATTTTCAATAAATAATATGGATCTACTCGCCACCACTGAGCGATGAGGGAAATGAAAGTAGAACTCGTCCCCAAACCCCAATTATTAGGAAATTCTAAATAAGTGCTTGCAGAAAATCCAGATAAGTCTAAGCCTAATTCGGCATTGGCATATTTCAATAAAATCTCTAAATATTTTGCTTGTTCTGAATCACTGATTTGTTTCCATTTTTGAAGAGAAACATCCCAAATCCCTTCCAACCAAACATGACCTACTACATCGAAACTTTTCCAATGAAATTCATTTTCTTCGATGGGAATTACTTCTAACTTTTGACCTCTAGAAGTAGGCAAAGCTAATGACAGCGCACCATCTAATACGACATACTCTCCTGTCAGCATGAGTTTGCCATGTGCAGAGAAAGTCTGTTTCACTATTGAGGTTTTGCCGTTTCGATACTTCTAACTTGATCCAGCATCACTCTCACATTCGTAAACGAAACGATATTGTCTTTGAAATAATTCAGAGCGTATTCCTTTTCAGAATCAGTAGCTTCCAAATGATTGAGGATATTCAATAAGTGCATTTTCATATGACCTTTTTGAATTCCTACTGTAGTCATTGCTTTCAAAGCAGCAAAATTTTGTGCTAATCCAGAAACTGCTACAATCATCATTAATTCTCTTGCATTAGGATTTCCTAAAAGTTGATGACATCTTTTCACTAAAGGATGCAATTGCGTCAATCCACCAACTGTCCCAACAGCCAAGGGCAAATCTATCCAAAACTTGAATATTCCATTTTCAATTGTACAATGCGTCAAACTCTCATAGCTACCATTTCTAGCTGCATAAGTATGACCGCAAGCTTCTACTGCTCTAAAATCATTACCCGTAGCTATAATTACGGCATCTACTCCGTTATAAATTCCTTTATTATGTGTAGTCGCTCTATGCGGATCAATTTCAGCAATGCGAACAGCTCTTTTAACTTTATTGGCAAATTCTTCTGCCAGAACTCCATTAATTGTACCTAAATCTTCAACCGGACATTCTACCCAAGCTCTCACTATACAATCTGGAGTATAATTAGAAACAATGGACATAATGATATAAGGCTTTTCGCCATATTTCTCAGCAGTCACAACTTGTTGAATGGTCTGCGCCAATTCTTCTAATATCGTATTGATATAATTAGCTCCCATCGAATCGCAAGTTTCAAAACTTACTTTTAATTGGAAATAATCTGGTTCTTTATCTGTAAAATCTAATAACTCAATATCTAAAACTCCACCGCCACGAGCTATCATGTTTTCACTTAGATAGGCAGTGTTTTCTAGTAAGGATTTTTTGATATCTTGAAAATCTGCTTTGAACTTCTCTACATTTCCACCAAAAAGAAAATGTACTTGTCCGATTTTTTTGGTATCTATCACTTCTGCATGAAATCCACCTCTTTCCATCCAGTATTTACCTGTTTTGGACATGGCAGCCACCACAGAACTTTCTTCAATCGCCATTGGTAAAGCATATACTTCGCCATTGATCATAAAGTTAGGAGCAATACCTAACGGGATATATAAATTAGTAATGGTATTTTCTGTAAACTCATCAAAAGATTTTTGAATAGCTTCGTCGCGATGCCAAAATCCTTTAAATTCTTTTTCTACCTCTTGATCTCCATCAAAAAAATTATCGACTAACCAATTGATTTTTTGATCTTTTGATAATTTAGAATATCCATTAATTTTTTTCATCTCTTACTTTTTTACTATTAAACAAGACTGCGCTAATTTCAAGCCTTTAATTTGGCTCTCTATATAATTGTGCAACGCCTCGTAAGACTGTTCTGCATATTTAAGTAATGTGGACGCTTGACCATAAATAGCACGTCCATTGATTGCATTCATCCCATAATAACCATCTAAGAAATTCTTGATTCCTCCTGAAATAATGAATTGATTACACAAAACTTTCTCAGGATTTTCTGCTTGAATTTCATTGACAAACTCAATCATTTGGGTGTAAGAATGTCCTATTTTAGTGATAGAATGATAAAGTTCTTGTTGAACATCATCACTTCTCAATAATTCTAATTTAGCGAAATTTGTACCTCCATGTGCTGCAAATTCAATCGCTTGAATCGGTAAGCTCATCAAGAATCGTAAACTTTCCTTACCCATTCCTTGACCTACTTCTTTGACAATTAATGGAATTTTACTGATTTCTAAAAATTGTTGAATTGTTTCAATTGGAGACTGAGTCAAAATATCTCCTTCAGGTTGTAACCACTCTTGCAATGGATTGATATGAATAATTAATCCATCAACTTTTAGTTTTTCTACTAATTGGTTGACTTTATAAATTTGACCTGATTTTAGTAATTGCTCTACTTGAGCGATTCCTAAATTGGCATAAAATGGAAGGTCATCTCCAATGATAGGTCTTAAATTAAAATCATCTAATCGATCATTGCTATCTAATAATGAACGACAAGAACCCAAGCCCATTCCCATTTTGAAATGGCTACAAGCTCTTGCTAGATTCTCATTGATTTTCCTAGCTTTTTCTGTTCCGCCCGTCATGCTACTCACCCAAATCGGAGTTTGTAGATTCTTATCTAAAAAAGTAATCTCGGGTAAATCCTGATTAGACTGGAAAAACAAAGGTTCATATTGAAATCTAGAGTCGATATCCAAACTATTAGTTTGGGCCTCAAAAGCTAATTTTATATGGTCACTTTTACGTTCTTGAGCTGTAGGGTCTAATTTCATATTTTCTTGAAGATCAATGATACTTAATAATGCAATAAACCTATTTTGGTTCAGGGATGGTGATAGATTCGTTCATAGCTTCAATGTCTTTTAGCCATAAATCACGCTTTTCTAAAAAGCACCAACCGGAAGTTTGAAATAAAGAAGAATCTTTTTGAATCAATTGCATATCAAAAATAAGTTTCTCATCTTTTAAAACTCCCACCAATAATAAATCTTGAACGAAATAACCTTTTGCATTGATATAGGCAGTATCTCTTAAAACGACAGTTTCTTTAAGCGCTTGATCTGCATTTGTGACATTCTTCAAATCATTAGATAAGGAGTCAAAAAGAAATTTCACATATCCTGAATCTGATTTCCATGGGTGAGAAACTACGATATAATATACATCTCTGTATTTATTTTGAAGTCCTACAGCTGCATTAGGATGCAAGTCTTCTGTTTTTCTGAGATATGGAGCATAATCTAATTGCAACTTGTTTCTGATATCAATATGCTTTGGAATATCAGGATACTTACAAGAGAAAAGAGCTATTACTGAAAATGTAAATAACCCGATAAATATTTTGAACTGTTTCATTGATTTTAAATTGTTCCAAAGTTAATGGTTTATAGGTGGAATGACCTACTTTAAAATTGAATTTAGGTTAAGAATCATTGGATAAAACTTTGTATTCAGCACTTGAGGGAACTAAACTTCCATTAATAATGTATAGATATCATACATTTGATTATAAAAGAAAAAGAAATTACCGTGAAAAAGAAAAACAGCCTTATCAAAGCTATTAAAAAATCCAGAAGAGAAATGGCTGTCTCACAAGGTGCTTATGATGGTCGCTTTGCTCCTAAAGTGGTTAAAAACAAAAAGAAAGAAGCAAGTAAAAAAGCTTGTAGAAGTTTTGTTAGACGATAGACAACAGACTATAGACAACAGACCATAGACCATTGTATATCCCTAAAAGAGGTTGAACAATGTTGTTATTCTAAACCCGTCATTCTGAACTTGTTTCAGAATCTACTGTTAAAGATTGCGGAACAAATCCGTAATGAATACGCTGAATAAGCCCCCAATTTCTAGTACTCCTTTTCCCCTCACGGATCCCTTAGTGTGGCGTTATGAAATACAAAAACAAAAAATCCAATAAAATTTCGATTTTTTAAAATGTCATCCCTCTGGGATTTTCTATTTCACATTATTAATCATCTACCAAAATATCATCTTTATAAGATGTCATTTAAGAAGTAGTATGTCATCCTGAAAGAATCTTTATACCATTTACACATAGATGCTTACAGCAGGACGCTGCAATGAAATTGAAACATTAAGAAATTAAGGTTTGCATTCAGAAGTAGTATGTCATCCTGAAAGGATCTCTTTACTAATTACACATAGATGCTTACAGCATGACGCTGTATTGAAATTGAAACATTAAGAAGTTAAGATGTTGCATTAAGAAGCAATATGTCATCCTGAAAGGATCTCATAATTATAATGTTCTTAAGAGATTCCTTCTTTATCAGAATGACTAAACACTAAAATTGAAATATTATGAGGTTAAAATGTATGTTTCTCTAATTGATATCTCAGCAATCCAACTTAATCCAGCATAGCAAATTTCCCGAATGACCTTGGTGTGATAACATCTGTCTGAGTGTCTGGATAAGCATTCGTAAATGCTGCAGTCACTTTAAACTTTTTATGTGTATTCCATTTAATTTCATACGCTGAAATTATTTTATTATCGACTTCTACATAATCCACTTCGCTCTGATTATAGTTTCGCCAGAAATAACTTTGTCTATCTTGATCCAACCAACTATTCATTTTCAACCTTTCACTGATGATGAAGTTTTCCCACAAGATGCCTACATCTTGTCTGGTAGTGATATCGTCAAAATTACCTATGATAGCATTCCGAATTCCATTATCCCAAAAGTAAATCTTACTCATCTTAGTAACTTCTTTTCGAGGATGATTGCTAAAAGCATTCAAACGGTAGATGACAAAAGACTTTTCAAGTAAATCGATATAGCTTTCGATAGTTTCTGATTTTACTTTCAACTGATTAGCGAGTTCATGAATGGAAACTTCACTTCCCACTTGATATGCTAAAAGTCTGAGGAGTTTATCTAACAATTCTGGTTTGCGGATGTCTTTCCAAACTAAAACATCTTTGTATAAATATTGACCTGCAAGATTCTTCAAAAACATTTTTGCGTCAGCTCTATTCAAACAAATATCTGGATAATTACCATATATTAAATGAAAAGGCAATTGGCTTTCAACTTCAAATAAAGACTTATTAAAATACAATTCTTTTAAAGAGAATGGATATAAATGAAACAACAAATGGCGGCCTGTCAATGGTTCGAATATACGTTCGGAAATATCTAAAGCAGATGAACCTGTTGCTATTATCTGTGTGGATTTGAAATTGTCCACAAGAATTTTCAATAACAAGCCTGCATCTCCAATCCGCTGTACTTCATCTATTACTACTATTTTATAATTGCCGACTATCTGTTTTAAAGAAGCTATATTCAATTCACTCAAGCGAGCTCGCACATGAGCTTCATCTGCATTGAGCCACAAAACACTATCATCCGAATCTATCATATTATGTAATAAAGTCGTCTTACCTACTTGTCGAGCGCCAGTAAGTATTAGTGCTTTTCCTTTAAAAAGCCACTTTTTAAGAGGTGATTCTAGTATCCTATTCAAGTGTTGCATCCTTCAAATATAATACAAATTATAAGCTAATGGAAAATTTGATATTAATATTACTATTGTAATGGAAATATTAGTGATAATTATTACTCTATACTGGAAATATTAATAGTAGCTAGATTTAGCAATTGAAATGTTAATATTCTTTTTTGTTCACTTACTATAAATAACAAACCCACCTGTGATAAAGAAATTAGTAGAAAATAAAAAAAAACATTAAAGCTTTAAGAAAATGCTTTGCGTATGCTAGTAATTCCTTTCTCTCATTCTATGCTTGCAGCAGGACTCTGTATTGAAAATTGAAACATTAAGAAGTTAAGATGTTGCATTCAGAAGTAATATGTCATCCTGAAAGGATCTCTCTAATATTTACACATAGATGCTTACACCATGACGCTGCAATGAAATTGAAACATTAAGAAGTTAAGTTGTTGCATTCAGAAGCAATATGTCATCCTCAAAGGACCTCTGTACCATTTACACATAGATGCTTACAGCAGGACGCTGCAATAAAATTGAAACATTAAGAAATTAAGGTTTGCATTCAGAAGTAGTATGTCATCCTGAAAGGATCTCTGTACAAAATATGAATAAATCCATAAAAGTTGTCCTAGAGTGTCATTCTGAACTTGGTTCAGAATCTCTCTACCAAATACTCTTAGATGCTTACTGCATGACGTAACACAATAATCAACTCGTAAAACTGAACCGAAACGCCTGCGTAAGATGGCGACAAGGAGGATCACTCCCGACTTTAGGAGAGAGAAGCCGGAAGGAGCAATCGACCGCTCGATTCTAAAATCGAGCGGATACGCCCAAATAATTTTATAAAAAATGCTTATGTTCTGGTAAATAACATTCTATTCGCTTGAAACCATGGTAAGAAGTGATTAGTTTGTTGGATTAATATTACATTTGTGACTGTTTATGATGACAGGTTTTTTTGATATTTTCAGGCATGCTGCGTTTAAACGTTTTGTAGTAAAAAAGATGAACAAAAACGTGGTGCACAAAGTATTGTCTGTAAAGACTGCTCAAAAAGTTGGGATTTTGTTTCAAGCCGACGAGTCGAGTCAAAGAGATTCTATCCAATCATATGCAGAAAGGTTGAAGAAGGAAGGGAAAGATGTGCAAATGCTAGGATTTTTGAATCAAAGAAACCATCACATCAATTACCTTTTTCCCTATATCACCAAAAAAGATGTCAATTGGTTTGGCAAACCGAAGGGCGGAACAATTGGTTATTTTATCAAGTATCCTTTCGATATTTTGATTAATTTTGCACCCAAAGAATTAATTCCATTTGAATATATTTCGGCTTTGTCGAGAGCAAGTTGCAGAATAGGATTTAACGAGAAAAACTTGTTGGAACCTTACGATTGCATTTTATTGGCAGAAAAGAGAGATGATATTGATGGACTTATTGACGATATAGACAAATATTTATCTTAGATATATGAACACTCCTGATTTAAGAGGTGTAGGGGTCGCACTAGTCACCCCTTTTAATGCTCAAAAAGAAGTCAACTATGACGAATTTGAGAAAGTCATCCACTACGTGATTGATAATGGCGTAGATTATATCATTGTATTAGGTACGACTGGCGAATCAGTCACTCTTAATAAAGAGGAAAAGCAGAACCTCATCACTAAAGCTGTGGAAGTAGCGAATAGTAGAGTGCCTGTGATTGCTGGTTTTGGTGGTAATAATACTATGGAAACTGTCAATGATTTGAAGACTTACGACTTAACTGGCGTAGATGCTATCTTATCTGTAGTGCCTTCTTATAATAAACCTACTCAAGAGGGAATTTATGAGCATTTCAAAACGATTTCTTTGAATTCTCCTCTTCCTATCATTTTGTATAATGTGCCTGGACGTACTGCTTCTAATATGCGTGCTCACACCACTTTGCAATTAGCGAATGAGTTTGAAAATATCATCGGTATCAAGGAAGCAAGCACGGATTGGGGACAGATTTTAGACTTGGCAAGACAGAAACCTGAAAATTTCTTCTTATTATCTGGAAATGACGATATCATTGTTCCCCAACTTACTTTGGGTTTTGATGGTGTAATTTCTGTAATCGCAAATGCTACTCCAAAACTGTTCAGTACGATGGTGCATAAAGGTCTAGAAGGAGATTTTGAGACTTCTAGAAAGATTTTGTTTGAATTGGATGAATTGATTTCAATGATGTTTGAGCAAGGTAATCCTGCTGGAGTCAAATGTGCCTTAGAATTTATCGGTGTTTGTCAAGATGAGCAAAGACTGCCTTTAGTTCCTGTCAATTACGAATTGAGAAAAAGAATCGGACAGAAATTAGCTGGTTTAGGTAAAGAATTTAAAGCTCTTGTAGGCGATAAAGTAAAAGCTACCGTCAACTAAATTTTTGAAAAATAAAATATATCTACAAAGGAATCTTGAAAAAGGTTCCTTTTTTTATGAAGGTTGTTTCACTAAAATATCTTCTTTTTGAAGGACATAAGTTCCTACTTTGGTAACAGACAATTCTGCCATACGTTTAGAAAACAGAATTGCATCTTTTATAGAAGATCCTTTAGCTAGAGCATATACTAATCCAGCTAAAACAGTATCTCCTGCGCCTGTGATATCTGCCACTTCTTGATTAATAGCTGGAAAAAACTCAAATTCATCAGCAGTAACATACATCATCCCCTCTCCTCCTAAGGTCACTAGCATATGTTCGAAATGATAGGTTTGAATAGCTTCTTGTGCCTTGAGGACTAATTCCTCATGTGAATCGAAAACTCCTACATATTTTAGAAATTCATTTTTATTGGGTTTAATGAACCAAGCACCTTCATAAGCTGACATTTCTTTTTTGGGATCTACAATAACTTTTGCGCCTTTGGACTGAAAATGTGCAATATATCTTTTAGTATCTGCTAAACTACCTTTATCATAATCACTTAATACTACCCAAGAAGGCACCTCTAATTTCAATACATTATTGAGCAAAACATCTGCTTCATGAGTATACTTCATCTCATTATCTAATCTTACTAAGTGCTTGCCATTGCCTATTACTCTGATTTTAGTAATAGTAGGAGAAGTTTCAGAAGCGATAACTACGGATTGTATATAGTATTCACTCAAAATATTTTTCATTTGAAGAGAATTGTGATCCATACCGACTATTCCTGCAATGCCTATCTCCAATCCCATAGATGCTAAATTCACAGCGACATTAGCGGCTCCTCCCGCAGCATAGGTCTTCTCTGGATTTAAAACCACCGGCACTGGAGCTTCTGGAGAAATTCTAGAAATTATTCCAATATTATAAATATCCAATATCAAGTCACCAATTACTAAAGCATCCATATCATGAAGATATAAAAGCCATTTATCATACCCAATTAAAATGGGTCCTATCTGATATAAGTAGCCATAACTTAAAGAAATTGATAAAACTTTACACTTCAATATTGATTTATAAAATATTGATTATCTGTATCAAGAATGTTTTTTTGAAGTATTTTAGTGATATATACTCAACATAAGCACTTACAAAATTTGACACTTCTCTATATTATAACTATTTTTAAAGTAAATAAGAATTATGAAAAAGCTACTTAAAACTTTAAGTCCCAAGATTTTATTTCTTGTACTATTGATGTCTTTATCGTTTTCGTCTGCACAAGCTCAGATATGGAATAATATCGGCAGTAAAGTCAATGACAAATTAAAACGTAAAGCAGACCAAAAAATTGAACAGAAAATTGATAATGCGATAGACAAAAGCTTTGACAAAACAGAGCAATCCATTGAAGAATCACTTCAAAAAGGGGACAAATCCAACAGCAAAACTAATCCTTCACAAGGACTAGACATAACGAGTATGTTTGGTGGTACGCCAGAATTGAGAGATCAATATAAATTCGGATTTGGTGTTACCTACAAAATGAGCTCTACCAATTCTAAAGAGAAAACTAAAGAAATGCCCACTATGACAATGTGGATGAGTGAAGATGGAATTACAGCTATGCATACAGATGAGCAGAATTCTACCATAATTATGGATTTAGAAAAAGAAACGATGATCATTATACAAGAAAATGATAAGTCTTACATGGCTATCAAAAGCAATATGAAAGCTGTTTCGGATAAAATTCTAGAAAGTGTAGAAGACGAAATTGATGATGAAATACCTGCAGATGTGAAATTTGAAAAAATTGGAACTGAAAAAATACTAGGTTATAATTGCGATATCTATAAAATGACGAGTTCTGAAAGTGAATCTAAAATCTGGACGACTCAAGATATTAAATTCGATTATAACAAAATGGCAGGTGGATTTACTAATTCTTTCGGCAAGAAACAAAAATCAGCTTTACCGACTATGGAAGGAATGCCTATGGGTATGTTATTGAAAGTCATCACTACGGAGACCAAGTCTAAGGACACAGTGACTATGGAGGCTACTGAAATATTTAAAGATGGTAAAACTTTTAAATTAAGCTCTTACAAAAAAATAGGAATGTAATCTATCATCACATTCCCTTTTAATCCTTTAAGCATTCAAAGTGAAATCAGTTTTGATTTTTATCTTTGGATGCTTTTTTTCTGCGTCTTTCTTTAGAAGAAATCTTTTTCTTTTTACTAGGTAATGGAGTTAAAGCAACAGGTTGAATCTCTTCTTTCCTATTCATAAATCCAAGTGAAATAATATAAGGGTGTTGTGTTTCTACGGGAATTTCTTGCTGAGTTAATTCTTGTATTTTTTCAATCAAATTCCAATCCTGTGGACCTACTAAAGTGAATGCTTTACCAGAAGCAGAAGCTCTACCGGTACGGCCTACCCTATGTGTATAAACTTCTGGAACAAGTGGAACATCATAATTGACCACGTATTCTATACCATCTACGTCCAATCCTCTCGAAGCAATATCTGTGGCTACTAGAATTTTGAGTTTGTTTCTTTTGAATTGATCCAACAATCTAATCCTTACATTCTGTGAACGATTACTATGCAATGCTTCAGCATCTATATTTTCTCTTTTCATCATGACCACTAATTCATCTGCTCCGGCTTTAGTCTTAGTAAAGACAATCATGCTTTTTGGCTTTAGCTTTTTAGCTAGATAAATCATTAAGTTGATTTTATTCTCAGGTCCTACTGGGTAAAGATATTGCTCAATTTGCTCTGATGTAGAAGCTGAAGGACTGACTTCAATATAAACAGGTTTTCTTAAAATACTTTTAGCAATAGTTTGAATTTTCTCGGTCAAAGTTGCTGAAAACAATAAGGTCTGAATTGATTTAGGCAAAAGTTTGATGATAGAATTAAGCTCTTTTTGAAAACCTAAATCCAGCATTCTATCTGCTTCATCTAGCACCAAAAACTTGATATGTTTCAGCGTAAGAAATTTATATCCATATATATCCAGAAATCTTCCCGGTGTCGCTACTAATATCTGAGGATGTATTTTTTTCAACTGATCGACTTGTGGGTCGACATCTACTCCACCGTAAATTACCGCATGACGGACATTTGAATATTTCAATATATCTTCAATAGACTGATTGATTTGAATCGCCAATTCTCTTGTTGGAGCTAAAATCAAACATTTCAATTCCTTTTTAGAGATGGTTTTATCTTCTATTAAAGTGATAATTTGATGTGCAATTGGTAAAACAAATGCAGCTGTTTTCCCTGTGCCTGTCTGAGCACATCCCAAAACATCTTTTCGCTCAAATACAATTGGAATTGCTTGCTTTTGAATTTCTGTAGGCTCGTTATATTTCATATCCGCCAGAGCTTGTAGGATAATCGGGTGCAATTGTAAATCTGTGAAATTCATGTTTTTGAGTGTTGAGTGATGAGTGATGAGTGTTTAGTTAAAATACCTAGATTTCTAACTTCTCCTTCCACTCTTCTTCTTTAAAACCGACTAAGCCATCATCTTCTAACAATACAAATGGTCTTTTGATTAATTTACCATTAGCAGCTAAAAGCTCTAATAATTCTTCTTCAGACATCGAATTGATCTTTTTAGACAATCCCATTTCACGATACATCACTCCCGAAGTATTAAAAAGTTGGTTGATTTTCATTCCTTTTGCTTTCAGATATTTCAACATGGTTTGAAGTTCTTTCAAACTTGGAGGAGTATCCACGATAGGTACTTTTTCAAATTCGATATGATTGGCGTTTAAAAATTTCAATGCATTTCTACAAGTTCCACATTTGGAGTATTCGTATATTTTCACTTCTGACATATTGAGTTTTTATTTTTAATGATTATTACGCATTACTGCCTGAACTTCTTCTGATTGTATCACTAATTCCAACAGTTTTTGTGCTTGTCTCATGGTCCAAACACTTTCAAATATTAAAATCAATGAAGTTATTTATCTGAATAATGCCCCATTGCTGATATGACTTCTACAGTAACAATATCATCAATGACCGAATATATCATTCTATCTTTTTGATTAATTTCTCTTGACCAATAACCTGACAATTCATATTTTAAAGCTTCGGGCTTTCCAGATCCAGTATATGGATGCTCTTTTAATTCCTCAAGAAATTTCTTGATTCTTTTTTCAGAAGCTTTATTACCAGAATTTTTGTGCTTAGATAAATCTTCTAATGCTTTTGGTGTCAAATTAACTATAAATTTTCCCATAGTTCATTTACATTATCCACTCTTGTTCTCTTTTTACTGGAGGCGGATTTTTTTACCATTTCCACAAATTCTGGATGATAAGGACTTTTATCTTCACTACTTATTACTTTAACAGAATCTCCATCTATAGACATAGCTGTAACTAAATCGAACAAAGCTTTACCTGCTTTATTTTCTTGATTAATTTCAATAGTGATAGTTGTCATAGTTTCACTGTTTATATTATAAAGATAAAGTTTTTTTGATTAGAGGAAAATTAACAAAAATTCAACCTGTTTGAAAATCTCAAAAGAATCTAATCTAATTCTCACATCAACTAATCTTCTCATCAACAAAAACTTCTTCCGATTGTATCACTAATTCCAATAATTTCTGTGCTTGTCTCATTGTCCAAACACTTTCAAATATTAAAATCAATGACTCACCTGATTGTTTGAGTATAGCTCTTTTATTCTTTTGAATATTAGACATTATATGTTGGAAAGCAAGTGTTTCATAAAAAGGTGAATGAGGATTCTCTAAAAAGTAACATCTTAACTTTCCATTTTTAAGAATAATTTTCTCAAAACCAGCTTTTTTAGCTTTCCATCTGATGCGTAAACCGTCAAATAATTCTTCGACAGTTTTAGGCAATTTACCAAATCTATCTTCTAATCTTGCTGCATATTCTTGAAGGTCGACTTCATTCGTTATTTCATCTAATTCAGTATAAAGTTTCAGTCTTTCTTCTGTATTAGTCACATAATTATGAGGAATCAACATTTCACAATCTGTCTCAATCGTACAATCGCGGACGAATTCAGTTTGCTTGTCTATTTGCTCTTGGAATAAATCTTTAAAGTCTGTGAATTTCAATTCTTGTATCGCTTCATCTAGTATTTTGTGATACATATCAAAACCAATATCAGCAATAAATCCACTTTGCTCGCTTCCTAATAGATTTCCAGCTCCACGAATATCCATATCTCTCATAGCGATCTGAAAACCACTTCCTAAATCTGAAAACTCTTCTAATGTCTGTAACCTTCTTCGAGAATCATCAGAAAGCATACTATTCGGAGGACTGATTAAATAACAATAAGCCTTTTTATTAGAACGGCCTACTCTACCTCTCATTTGGTGTAAATCACTCAAGCCAATATGATGGGCATTATTGATAATAATGGTGTTTGCATTAGGAATATCCAAGCCGGATTCAATAATATTGGTACTTACTAAGACATCAAACTTACCATTAATGAAGTCCATCATGATATTTTCCAACTGATTTCCTTCCATCTGTCCGTGAGCATAATTCACTTCAACACCTGGAACCAATTGCTTGATTTGATAGCAGATGTCCGTAATATCTTTTACTTTATTATGTACAAAAAAGACTTGACCACCTCTGAAAACTTCATTTTCTATAGCTTCTTTAATGACTTTTATATCAAACTCATGTACTTCTGTCGTAACAGGTTGTCTATTAGGTGGGGCAGTTAAAATATTGGATAAATCTCGTGCACCCATCATTGAAAACTTGAGCGTACGAGGTATCGGAGTAGCACTTAAAGTTAAGGTGTCTATTTCCGAAGCCATTACTTTTAGCTTCTCTTTTGCAGTTACTCCAAATTTCTGCTCTTCATCAATAATCAATAATCCTAAATCTTTGAACTTAACATCTTTACTCAATAAAGCATGAGTGCCAATAATTATATCGACTTTACCTTCTTGGAGTTCAAGTAAAGTTTTCTTTTTATCTGCTGAAGATTTGAATCGATTGATAAAATCTACTTTGACAGGAAACTCTTCTAATCTACTTGCAAAAGTTTTATAATGTTGCCAAGCTAAAATTGTAGTAGGAACTAAAATTGCGACTTGTTTTCCATCTGTTACTGCCTTAAATGCAGCTCTCACAGCAATTTCTGTTTTACCAAAACCTACATCACCACAAATTAACCTATCCATCGGATGAGGCTTTTCCATATCTGCCTTGACATCTGCTGTAGCTTTGACTTGATCGGGAGTATCTTCATAAATAAATGAAGCCTCTAGTTCATTTTGCAAATAGGTGTCTTTTGAAAAAGGGAACCCTTTCTCCATTTTTCGTTTTGCATAAAGAAGTATCAAATCGCGAGCAATGTCTTTGACTTTCTTCTTAGTTTTATTTTTTAAATTATTCCATACATCTGAACCTAATTTATGGATTTTAGGCACTTTGCCTTCTTTGCCTGCGTACTTAGAAATCTTGTGTAAAGAGTTGATATTCACATATAAAATATCGCTGCCAGAATACATAATCCTTACAGCTTCTTGTACTTTTCCATTAATTTCTAATCTTTGCAATCCAGAAAAAACTCCTACTCCGTGATCTATATGTGTGACGTAATCACCTGGATTCAAATCTTTTAAGACTTTGACCGTAATAGCTTGATCTCTACTAAATTTTTGTTGAGTTTTATATTTATGGAATCTTTCAAAAATCTGATGATCTGTAAAACAAGCGATATTGTGATAATGATCTACAAAACCTTCTGACAAGGAAATCGTCGATCCTTTCCAATGAACATTTGCTTTTATATCTTCAAATATATTTCTTAGTCTTTCAAGTTGCTTAGGATTTTCTGATAAGATATATGTCGTGATTTCCTCTTTAACATGCTCTTTCATCAAAGCAATCAACAACTCGAAATTTCGATTAAAACTTGGTTGAGGTTTACCTTTCAAATCTATTTCCATGTATACTTCAGGCGCTTTATACACTCCTGTAATGATATTTGGGAATCGATCAATTTCTGAAAGCAAAGTTGTCGTTTCTAAAAACAACTGTTGCATTTCTTTTCCTATAAATGGATGATTAGAATGGACATCGACTAATTGTATTCTTTCATATTCTAACTGTGCACTCTCATAATGCTGATTCCACAATAGATTCGCATCATTCGGAGATTGTATCCAAATGAAAGATTTATTAGGTAAAAATTCAAAAAGACTGGTGTGGCGTTCTTTTTTAAATTGACTATTGATATTTGGAATAATAGTGAGCTCTGAAATCTTTCTAACAGAAAGCTGAGTTTCTGGATGAAATGTTCGCATACTTTCTACTTCATCATCAAAAAGCTCAATTCTATATGGATATTCATTCCCGAAAGAAAAAATATCTATAATACCTCCACGTATAGAAAATTCTCCTGGCTCGTAAACGAAATCTGTTCTTTCAAAACCATATTCTAAAAGAACATCCAACATGAAATCAATGTCTACCTTCTCTCTTAGATGAAGATGCAAAGTGTTTTCTTGAATAGTTTCAGCAGCAACCGTCATTTCTTGAATAGCTTCAGGATAAGTGACTATTAACTTCTGACCTTTCTTGATATGCATCAGCTCATCTATCACCTTAGCTCTTAGTAGAACTCTATTATTATCTATTTCAGTAAAATTATTGACCTTCTTATAGGAAGATGGGAATAATAAAATCTCGTGATTTGGTAATAATTGTTGCAAATCATTTTCAAAATATGCAGCGGCTTCAGCATTTGCCAATACAAATAATCCACTATAATCCGCTTTGAGAAAAATCCCTGCTCCAAAAACCGCTGCTTGTGAACCTATGACATTCAATAATGCCGTTTTGCCAGAATATTCAAATGATTCGATCAAATGAGCTACTCTGGAATCATCTCTATAATGTTCCAGTAATTCTAATAATTCCATTGATATTTATTCACTCCATCTAAGACCATCCATAAAACGATTGGCATCAGGTTCATATATGCTTCCTTCTTTACCACTCACTAATAGTTGATACAGATATTGTCCGTCACAAAAATAACGCACTCTAAAGTATTGTTGTTCAGTTTTAAAAATAATTTCTTCCAATGGATACTTAAAATAATCCATAGTTTTTTGTTGTATAAGACTTCCTTCGGTCGTTTGCAAGGTCGTTTCTATACCTTTTGCAATAATTTTATCGACCTCCATTTCGTTAAAATTACTCAAAGGATTTAAGGCTAACATGTAAGTTTTTTGTTCGATTCCATTGACCACATACCATTCATAAAATGGAAAATATTGACCATTAATGTCTAAGGTTTTATGCTGAGTAATAGGTAATCTAGGAAAAGATAATTGGAAATTTTCTATAGATAATGCTTCCCATTTTAAATCAGAAAAACTACTTGTTGAAGTTGAATTCTCTATAACAATTTCTCCTGGAAGTGGATTAAAAGTGATTTGTTTCATGAAAAAAATAGCCTGCTTCATAGCTTCTGAATCTTGTGGTGCTACCAATGCAGATAGTACTAAAACTTGATTCCCTTGTGCAAAAATTTTAGCTTTCAATAGCGCTCCTTTCAGTGTTTTAACTTCTAAAAGATATTCCCTAATTCCTTGTAAGTTCTCTATTCCAGCGCCTAATATAGGATAGCCACCATAAGCGATTGCGATTCTTTGTGCAATTGGATCAATAAGTTTTTTCTCATTTTTAATATTGATGACTTCAGACAACTTATTATACGAAGCGTCCAAAGACAACTTATCCATATAATCACTCCAAATCATGGATTTCTGTACGATAATACCCTTATCAGTGAAAATCTCTTTTTCCTTGTATTCAGTTTCTCCAGGAAACTTAACAGTAGCACCCCAAAGTGGCAATTCTTGAGTTATCCAATTGTATTGATTGGACTCAGGTACTACAATAGGTGTATTGTCTATCTTTTCTTGAGCTTGTAGGTTAAAAACTAAAAAAAGCATTCCTATGCTTAAGATAGAATTCGTTATTTCACGGCGACTCCAAATCATGGATTAAAGATACATAAAAGAAAAAAAGAAGAATACAAAATGACATAAACAAAAAAGGAAGCATTTCTGCTTCCTATATCAAATGAACAAAGTGAAATCATTTCACTCTTGTCCATGTATTAGTTTTACCAAAGAAAGTATTGCAAATATTTCCTTTCATGTACAAAGTTCCGTCTTCATTCATTTTAATACGACCACAGTAATTTTTACCGTCTTTATAAACTTTGCCATCTATCCACTCTCCTTTCTCATTATCCCATTTAAAATCCCAAACTACTACTTTACCCAAAATCGGTTTATCGCGAAGTTGTGGATCTTTATTTTTCACATCCTTTAGTCCAGTTATTTTATGCCAAACGACTTTACCTTGTAATTCTCCATCTTTAGTTTTGTACAATTCGACTCTAGCATCTTTGTCTTGAACTAACCACACTCCTAATACTTCATCAGAATTTGCAGCAAATGCACTAAGACTAGCACCAAATGCTACTAATAATGTCATCAATAGATTTTTCATAATTATTTTCTTTTAGTTGGTTTAAATATAATTCCAAATAAATAAACATTCAATTAACATGCCATGAAAAATATATAAACAGAGAATTATCATTTTCGCAACAACAAAAAATCTACAAAACACATCGCTTATGTTTGCATGCTTTTATATACAGAAAATATCAATGTTTACTATAATGTTATTTACTTTATACTTGACAATAAAACACGATATTTTCGAAATGGAATTTCAAATATTTACTATATTTACGTAAACACTACGACTGTCCGTTAAAAGGACAATATAAAGACCTTGAAAGCCTCCATAATTGGGGGCTTTTGAATTAAAAACACTCTAAAATAAAATTGAGTTTTGAAGTTTTATTTTCAAAGAAATCTCAATTTAAATTCTAAACTAAGTAAAAAAGGGATTGTCGGCATTAAAACGCATTTTAAAAACCTCTTTTCGCATCACTTTATGACAATTATCAAAATGCTATCTTAATAATTAACAAATAACATAAAAATCAATACTTTCATAGAATTGACTAATAGTGAGTATTTAAACCCTCTTTAAATGATTAAAAAATTAGTTTTGGGAATTCACTTTTCCCTTGCTATAATATTTTGTGTAAACGCTCAAGATATTCCTGAAGAACGCATTTCCGATTGGAGTAAAGCAGGTCACCAAACTGCTATTCCAGAATTTAAAAACATACTTAATATTCTTGATTATGGCGGCTCGAAAAATGGTTCAGCTGATAATGTAGCGGCATTCAATTCAGCAATTAAAGCAGCTATTCCAGGTACAACAATTTTTTTCCCAAGTGGTCAATATGCATTCAGTAATACAATAAATATTACCAAAGACAGTATTATCATAAAAGGCGAAGGAGTTAGCACACAATTACTTTTTAATCTCAATGGTGTTGCTAGGAACTTAATACAAATTCAAGGCGCACAAATTAATACAGATAGATGGATTACCGAATCTATAGAAAACAAACAAGACTACGTTATCGTCAATCAAGCACAAGCATTTGCACCTGAGCAGTGGGTCACTTTAATTGCGAATGATAGCTCTATTATGGAATCCAATTGGGCATATAATACTGGAGGGCAAATTCTTCAAATTAAAAATATCGTAGAAGATACTTTATTCTTTAAAAGCTCATTTAGAAGATCACATGCTATGGATACTGAACCTAGATTGAAAATAATGACTCCGAGAAAATATGTTGGTATAGAAAACCTATATATCGAAAGAGTAGATGCAGTCGACGCTCAGACGACCAATATGTTTTTTAAAAGGGCTGTTAACTCTTGGATTATCGGAGTAGAAAGCAATATGACCAACGCTTCTCATGCTACTTTTATGAATTCTTCGAATATGACATTGAGAGGTTCTTATTTCCATCATTCTCACAGCTACGGTAATGGAGGAAGAGGGTATGGAATAGTTATAGAATACACTTCAGGAGAATGTCTCATTGAAAATAACATGTTTAATAATTTACGTCACTCGGTATTAATGCAAGCAGGAGCTAATGGAAATGTAATTGGTTACAATTATTCTATCAATCCATATTGGACAGACGTAACTTTATTACCAGCTAATAGCGCCGGAGATATTGTACTTCATGGCAATTATCCTTACTCCAATTTAATAGAAGGAAATTCTGTTCAACAAATTGTAATCGATGATTCTCATGGTATAAATGGTTCTTACAATACCATTTTTAGGAATAAAATGTCTGGTTACGGTTTTCTTATCAATAATGGAGCAGGAAATTCTAGTAATATTTTAGGAAATGATATTACAAGCAACGGTTTTCTTATGGGCTTATATACGTTAAATGGTTCTGATCATTATCAGTATGGAAATAGAGTAAAAGGTGCAAATTCATTCAAGCCAAATGGCACTAAAGATTTAACAACAGAATCCTACTATCTCTGCAGCTCTCCGAAATGGTGGAATAATGAAACTTGGCCAAATATCGGAGCACCCTATTCTTACAATAGCACTCAAATTCCAGCAGAAAACAGATGGAGCAATTCCAAACCTTTATCTTACCATTCAGACTTAAGAAACCATCTATCCGACCAAACACCTATTTGGTATAAAGATGCTGACAATGATGGTTATGGTGATCCAAATGAAATGATAGCAGCTTGCTCAGCACCTATCGGTTATGTAAGTAATGCTGAAGATTGCGACGACACTGATGCGAGTATTTATCCAGGAGCAACAGAAATTCCAAATGACGGAATAGACCAAGATTGTAATGGAGAGGATTTAATTTTGACAGGAATAAATAATATTATTAAAGAGCAGTTTAAAATTTATCCGAATCCAAGTAAGGGCCTATTATGGTTGGAAACTGATGATATCAAAGAAGATACCTACAAATTGATTATTACAGATATTAGTGGAAGAACAGTTCAATATTTTGAAGAGCTAAATATCACGAACAATTTAAAAACACAAATTTCCATCGATCAACCAGGAGTTTATATTATCCAATTAAAAGGAACACATCATCATTACCATCAAAACGTGATTATATTTTAGAAAGCTATAAAATTATTCAGTTTCCTTTTAAAACTATTCAACAATAACAAGCCTCCTAACAAGAGGATTTTTTAATGATACAAAGTGAAGATATTTTAAACTTTTTCGATAAAAAGTGAGATAATTCCAATGCATGCATTATATTTCGAGAAAATTACTTTAAATATTTTATTCATCATGAATGATACACCTTTAGCCAAAGTATTTGTTGCCTTCAACAATATTTTAGATAGCAAAATGGGGACCTCATTAGGATTGCGCAAGTGGGTAGAAAAAGCGACTTATCAAGGCACTTTCCAAAGTGTCAATTTGTCTAAACAAGCCTCAAGAGTTTTCCCTAAACCAGGAAAAAAATCTCCAGCTGAAAGACCAGAAGATTCAAAAAAATCTGATTTCTTTGATTTACGTCTTTCTGAAGAGCAAGAAATGATTCAACAGACTATTCAACAATTTGCAACTCAGTACATGAGAAAAAATGCAGAGCAATTGAATATAGATTGTAAAATCTCTGACAATATTGTTCAAGAATTTCAAGCATTAGGTCTTCCTTATTACTCTGTACCAGAATCTTTAGGTGGAGTTTTGACCGAAAAAGCCACAGTCACTCAAATGATCATCGCTGAAGAATTAGCTTATGGTGATTTAGGAATGGCTGTTGCACTTTTAGCACCGACAAGCGCATTAAATGCTATCACTCAATTTGGTACATCAGGACAACAAGAACAATATATCCCTGCATTTCTTGATGAGCAAAAACCATTGAGTGCAGTAATAGCTATCAACGAACCTTCTGCATTATTTGATCCATTTCAATTATCTACTAAAGCTGTAAAAAGCGGAAGTAAATATATCATTAATGGCATAAAGGCTAGTGTCCCTTTAGTGAATAGTAGTGAATTATTTTTAGTCGCAGCAGAAATCGAAGGTCACGGTCCAGCAATATTTATAGTAGAATCTTCTCAATCAGGAGTTTCTGTAGAATCTCAAAATGCTATGGGATTAAGACCTGCAGCATTAGGAAATATTACTCTAAACAATGTAGAAGTTTCTGACGATGCTAAACTCGGTGGAGATACATTGGATTATGCTACTTTAATCAGCTACGTAAGATTAGGTTGGTGTTCATTAGCGATTGGAACTGCAAGAGCTATTTTAGATCAAGTGATTCCTTATGCCAACGAGAGAATTGCATTTGGCGAACCGATTTCAAATAGACAATCTGTAGCATTCATGATTGCTAATATTAGAATAGAACTAGACACAATGCAAGTTTTGACACAAAGAGCGGCAGCATTAGCTGAACAAGGCAAGCCTTTCCAAAAAGAAGCATATTTAGCTGCTGTTTCTTGTCAAGAAAGAGCTATGGATATCGGAAATGATGGTGTTCAATTATTTGGTGGTTTAGGTTTCATGAGAGACTACCCAGCTGAAAGATGGTATAGAGACCTCAGAGCTGTTTCATGGTGTTTCAACGGAATGCATTTATAACCCTCAAAACTTCAACAATGAATTTAGAAATACCTAAAAAATTCAAACCAGTTACTGATGCGGCTATGATGGCTGCTAAAACTATATTTAGACCAATTTCTCGTAAATACGATTCTTTAGAACATGCTTATCCCAAAGAACTAGATTTGTTTGCTGCCGCTTTAGATGGCATGAACGATGGCGGTGGAGAAGTCGGCGGAGCTAAAGGAAGTAGAGGAGAAAAGATTGCAAATGACGGTAATGTTAAAAACGGTTCTAATATTGCTAACGTTCTCAATATCATGGCAATGTGCTATGGTGACGTCGGACTTCTATTAGCTATTCCACGTCAAGGATTAGGAAATGCAGCAATTGCAGCAGTCGCTAATGATGAGCAGCTAAAACGCTTTGGAAAAGTCTGGGCGGCAATGGCCATCACAGAACCGGGAGCAGGATCTGACTCAGCAGCAATTACAACTACAGCTGTAAAAGATGGTGATGATTATATCCTCAACGGTGAAAAAATCTATGTTACCGCAGGAGAAAGAGCTGATGCAATTGTTGTCTGGGCTTCAATTGACAAAAGCTTGGGAAGAGCGGCTATTAAATCTTTTGTAGTAGAACAAGGTACTCCAGGAATGGAATTAGTGCGCTTAGAGACAAAAATGGGTATCCGTGCTTCAGATACTGCTGCCATTTCATTTACTAACTGTAGAGTACCTGCTGCCAATCTATTAGGTTCTCCCGAAATAGATGTCAAAAAAGGGTTTGCAGGTGTCATGGAAACATTTGACAATACAAGACCATTTGTTGCCGCTATGGCTGTTGGTTGTGCAGAAGCTGCATTGGAACGCACTAAAGAATTATTGAAAGATCAAATTCAGCTGAATTATACAAGCCCTATCAACAACTTAAAAGCAATCGAGTCAGAAATCTTAAAACTAGAAGCAGATTACGAAGCCGCAAGACTTTTGACCATTAAAGCAGCATGGATGGCAGACAATAAAATGCCAAATTCTTTGGAAGCTTCTATTTGTAAAGCGAAAGCAGGTCGTGTAGGGAGTAGAATTACTTTGAAATGCGTAGAACTATGTACTAGTTTAGGTTATTCAGAATCCGAATTGCTGGAGAAATGGGCTAGAGATTCAAAAATCTTAGATATTTTTGAAGGAACTCAACAAATCCAACAATTGATTATCGCAAGAAGATTATTAGGAAAATCTTCTAAGGATTTAAAATAAATTCAAAATTATTTAAAGTTGAAAGCTCTGATAGCATTAGTTGTCAGAGTTTTTTTATTAAAATTGACTAAATAATAACTGCCTCAGGAATAAACACAGTCAATATAAAACCATCTTCAACGGAAACTTCTAGATGTCCACCCATCTTCTCTACTCTTGACTGAATCGAATTAAGACCAAATCCTATATTTTGTGAAGTTTTACCAATGCCGTTATCTGAAATTTGAAGAACAAAATCCGATTCTTTAGAAAAAATGAAAAGGGAGACCTCTGTAGCTTTAGCATGTTTAATGATGTTAGTTAATGCTTCTTGTATTATCCTGATTACATTTATTCTTTGATCATAGTTAATGAATGTAACAGCCTTTTGTTCAATATCAATTTCATTTTTGTATTGATTATCAGAAAGTGTGCTGTCAAACAATAATTTAATAGAATCTATAAATGACTTCTCTTGATGATACAAATTGTCGTAAAACCACTGGTGGCTTTGGTTTCTGGCATTTGAATATATCTCCTGAAGCTGAAGTTCTATATCTTTTAGCCTTTTACCCAAAGGATCATCCAAAATATCTGTCCTTAAATTTTTTACATTATGTTTTACACTCATGATTCGAGCCGAAAGATTATCATGAAGTTCTTGAGCCATGCGCTCTTGTTCTTCTTTTACCGCCTGATGTTTTGACTCTTCTAAAAGAGCAATTTTCAAATTAGCTATATGGTCAATTTGACTTATTTGATTTTGAATCTTTTTTTGTCGTTTTTTCATCGTTATGTAAAGAGAATAAACGGATACTAAGGCTAATATTAAAATGACCATTATGATAATTGATCTTCTTTGTTTCTCCATTTCTGATTGACGAAGTTGTACTTTATTAAACTCTGCATCTGTAAATGCATATAAAAGCTTATCCATTTCATCAGTCAAAATAACATATGCTTCATTTTTAAATTTTATAGCATTTAATACGGTTTGATATGCTTCCTTGTATTTGTATTCGTTGGATAATATCTCTGCTTTGGCTAATTCAATTTTAAAAGATTGATCAGTAGATAATTCGCCAAGCTCTATATATTTTTCCAATTGAACTCTTGCGCTATCGTTTTTTCCTGATTTTATAAAGAACTCTAACATCCATTCAGCAAGGTTGATTTCAAACAGTTGCACATACTCCGGCCACTGTTGATATTCTTCTTTTCTAATAAGCTCTGTAATTTTATTCAAATATACTTCTGCTGCATGCATGTCGTGTTTCCCATTCAAAGCTTCTAAGTAATACATTCCCAGCAACAACGCACTAATAATTAATTCATTGGAACTTATTAATGTATCTTTTCTTGTAATTTCAGTTTTCATCTTTTCGGCCAACACTATAGTTTTATTGCATTTTGCCGTATCTCCAGTATGTAGATAAGCTACTACGATCGAGTTGAATAATAAGATTGAATTCACTGCATCATCAATAGAAAGTAAATTATTTTTATATAGTGTTGGAAATTTGTTAATATAATTTAGCTCTGCCTCATATATTTCTATTACTTTTTTATAATTTCCATTCTCATTAAAGAAATAGATTTTTTGTCCAAGAGCAATTAGACTTTTGTTTTCTCCTGCTCTTTCAGCCGCTTTATCTGCTTTCTCCGCATAATAAATAGCTTCTCCTCCTCGACCCCACATTTTAGCATTATTAAGCAAAAGCATAAAATATTTCATTTTCTGTTTGGGCAGTTCTTTACTATTCCACGCAATTTCTTTGTACAGAGAGAGTTTTTCTATTAGTTCGGCACTTTTGTATAATTTCCCAACTGACATATCTCGGTATACTAGCTTGTGTATACTATCAAAATATTCCTTTTTATTAATTTCTGAACTAATGTATCTAGCTTCTAATCTCTTCCAACTATCAGAAGAATCATTACTTTGACCCCAAAGATTATTCTCGGATCCAAAGTATATAAGTATTAAAACGATTATTTTATGACAACTTGATAGTATCATATGAGTTCGATTTTTCCTGCAAAAGCTAGTAGCTCAGAAATTGTTTTTGAATTAGTTTTAGCCATCATTCTCCTTCTATGCGATACAATAGTATGTCTGCTAAGAATAAGATTTTCTGCCGTAGCATTTACCGTAAGACCTTGTGCAAACAATTTTAAAATCTCAATTTCCCTTGCAGAAAATGGTACAGCATTGAGATGCTTAAAACTTGAGAGAATTTCTTGAATAAATGGAGATATATAAAGGTTTTGACTTTTTAAAACACTTTGAACACAAATTACAATTTCTGTGGACTCTGAATACTTACTAAGAAAACCGTCAATCTTATAATTCAGTAAATTTTGAATAAGTATAGGATTTGTCAAACTACTCAATACAATGATATGCATATTAACATGAAAGCGCCTAACTTCATTAATGAATGATATGCATATCTTATCTTTTAAATAATAATCTAAAAATAAAAACACTTTTGATTTACCTCTTTTCTCAAGTAAAAAAAAACGCAAATCATCTTCGTTAGCAAAACCATAAACATGCTGAAACAAGCGAGTCTGCTCTAACAATGTACAGAAAGATGTTGTAAAAATATTATGGTCATCTAAAACCAATGCAATGGAAGACTCTTGCCTAATTGAAATTTCAGAAAATACATCTTTCATATAATTTTAGAATAAGAAAAAAATTGCAATCCAACTACAATCCTAGTGCAAATATAGGACTTATTGATATGTTTTCAGTTAGCATATTACATGCTAATATAGCAATAAACACTACCATGTATATGTTCATTATTGACATATAGGCCATGTTAAAGAAATAAATAATATAGCTTTACTTACTAAATATTGTGTATTGAAATGTGTTTACGAAATTTATTTTTATTAATGTGCTTTACAATAAGCTCTTTTATTGGTCAAAAACTTTATGCTTGTGGGACTGACTTTGGTGTTGTACAAAAGTATTACTCTATCCCATTTGGGTCGAGTCAATCAATTCATTGCTCAAATGGAGCTAATGATGTTATAGATTGGTCAATTATTGATCAAAACATTCACAGCATCGTTGCTAAAGGAAACGGTACTATCACAGGAAACTATTTTTTTGAATCACCAAGTGAATATTGGGTAATTTCTCCTCGAATAATTACGCCCCAATTAGGCCATACAGACCATTTACATAGGTCGAATGATTCTGCTTACATCCGAGTATCAAATGTAAAAGTAAAATTCAACTTAGATGAGCTTTACCTTTCTAAGCCTATTAAGAAAAGACAATCTACTAGCGGAACAATTTTGACGATTCCTATTGACATAGAATTATACAATAATAAGAGCGATATTTTTAAAAATGTTAAAGTAATGCGAGCCACAGGTGTGAGAGTAGATGTTTTTGGAAGTCCAGAATCATCTACAATTAAACTAAATAATGGCAAAATACAATTGAGATATCACCTTCAAGGAAGTAAAAGAAGAGGCATATATCATGTTTGACTTTACAAATTATGATGGCGATATTATCCCATACGCTTTGCTTGAGAAAGTACAATAAAAAATAATAAATATAAAATATGAAAATAATTAATGCATTTTGTTTAAAATTACTCGCACTTGGTTTTATTGCTATTTTCCAAGTAGCAAATGCACAAAACTGTACCCCACCTTCTGTCGGGTGTACTAATACAGATTTTAGTAATTCATTTTTAAATAGTAATAATCCTAATACAATTGAGTATGATAATATTGTATCCACCTTCCATAGCACTATGGCCCGCCAAGCTGATGGTACCGTGCTGGTGTGGGGAGAAAATATGGCAGCAGCAGGAGGTCTTAATGACCATGTGCTTGAACCTCAGATATTGAATAATATTAATTATCCAGGACTCACTGGCGACATCTTAAAGTTTACTGGAGGATCCAGAGGAATGAATAACGGGCAGTTTTGCGTTCTCACAACCACTGGTCTTTTCGTGTGGGGTGCTGATGGTTACCTTATTCCTTATGATATAAAAAACACTACTGAATTTGAAAAAATAACAATAGATGGCAATGCCACGGGATTGCCTGCAGGAGTAAATCCAGGGGATGTAAAAATGCTATTTGGCTCTTATGCCACATTAGCAATTACTACTTGTCTTGGGGAGGTTTGGGTATTGTCCGAACTAGGTCTTGTGAACGGTGACAACAATAATAACAATCTAAAATGGCATAAAATAAAAACCGACGAAGCCACTAACCCTGACCTAACGGATGTAGTAGCAGTTCGTGGAAGTGCATATGCTTTGGTTGCACTTAAGGCTGACGGAACGTTATGGACATGGGGCTATAATTGCTATCTTGGAGACGGAAACGGTTCAACAGCTACCTCTTTTGCTACTCAAATGACTACTCCATTAGGCATTATACCTAAAATGATTGGTATTACAAATAGTCAAGAGGCTGGCATCATCAATAGTTATTACATCTTGGCTACCAATGGCGAACTATATAGCCTTGGGGATAATAGCCAAAGGCAATTAGGCGACTTTACAACCATAGAACGAAAAGAGTGGGTACAAGCAAAGAGAAATGCCAGTCAATTTTTTGATAATTTAGCATGGATAAGCCCGCAAGAGCATGACTCCTATTATCCCGCCATAAATGCCATATCATCTGATGGCACACTGTATGCGTGGGGGAAAAATGACCTCCACCTATTAGGTTTGCCTAATACAGCAGGTAATAATCCTACCCCTTCACCGGGCAATTTGTTAGGATCTGACAAAATCGTAGCTGCAGAGACTGGTGGACACACTTCTATTATCGTTAAACAGTGTACGGGCCAATTTGGATATGTAGGACACAGGGTAAATGGCAGTATGGCAGATAGTTCTGTTTTAGACGAACAAGAGAATCTTTACAACTTTTCAGAAACTGCAATTTTAGACCTATGTTCTGCTCCTGCCGTAGCTAATATTACCACAAATGAAGGCAGTATTATTTGTCCATCTTCATCAATTTTAATTCAATCAAATTTATCAGGTAATTTTAGCGTATTGAGTGGAAATGCAAACATCCATCCTACATCAGGACTACTAAACATAACAGGTGATGGTCCTGTAGAAATATCCTTTTCTAGCGGCATAGCTGAATGTCCAACTTCAGACACCATTGTTCTTCAGCAACGTGATTTTGGCAATTTGGATACTACTATTTATCCAATTTCTTCTGCAAGTGTTCTAGCAACAAATAGAACTTGGTTGGGACTTACGCCTGCTAATGTAGAATGCGAATCTTACATCAATGATGGTGCAGATGGATTAAGCTTATCTGGTGGAACTAGACCGTTTACAGGAAATGGAACACAAGCCTCGCCGTGGGTAGTGGAAAGTAGTCAATCACAGCATTTTGCAGTAACAGTCAATGGAAATGGTTCTCCAAAACCTGTTTATTGGGCGATGTGGTTTGATACTGATGGAGACGGAGTTTTTACAGATGTAAATGATATATTTAGATCAGGTGTGATTATTCATGATGGCCCTACCAGTGATTCTATAGAAATATACATTCCTTCCGAGTTCCACTCCTACACTCAAGGAGGAGCAATTAGATTAGTAGCGACATCTGAAAACTCTTCATTTACCCAAGCAATGAATGGCGAAGTGGATGTACATAATGGCGAAGTGGAAGACTTTTACATTAGTTATAATTTATTAAAGATTAGTGGAAGTGTCTTCAATGATGCCAATGGAAATACCATCATTAACGGTGGAGAAAGCTTCACGAGCTTACCAGCACCGCTTTATGTTTATTTAGTGAATAGCGACGGGATTGTTGTTGATTCAGCTCATGTAGCGCCCAACGGTAGTTATACATTAGATGCTTCACCTAATCAGAATTATTCTATTGTCTTATCAGTGGTAGAATATTCTGTAGGAACGAACGCTACCTTTAATCCTATTAACAATATACCTCCTGTCGGATGGCTTAATTCTGGAGAGAATGGTAATAATAATACTGGAGCAGGAGATGGTAATCCAAATGGTATCTTGTCTGTAATTGTAGGAACAGCTGACAAAACCAATCAAAACTTTGGATTAATTGAAGAGTGTAGCATTTTTGCACCTGGCAATATTGACTCAGACGGCGACGGTATAGTAGACAGGTGTGATCTAGATGATGATAATGATGGTATTTTGGATACGGACGAGAATGAATGTTTAAATGCCGTAGTAGCAAACTATCCTAACCAATTTTTAGAATTGAAACCTTCTGAATTTGGAATTGCATATAATTTTACACCTCAGTTAGGATTAAACCTGACAGCAGATTTAAGCCACAAATTTGGATACGATTCGCTTTCGGGAGCAGTAATTGTCACGATTACTAATGCTAATGTTCACCCGACAGCTGATGCTTTCTATGTGCGTGGAGACTTACCTGTTACAAATTGGGAAACTAGTGGTAGTATGGGTGTAGCAATGGGTATTGAGCATGGTATGGAATATTTTGCAAACCAACGTAGAGAAATCAGATTATATAATTTTAATACAGAGACAGATTATAAAATACCAGTTTCTGCTGGAAATTGGGACACAGGAGTGGATCATAATGTACACTACGTCACTAATAATACTTCTAATGAATACACTGGAGCTGGGAATGGATCAATATTTACCCTAGGAACTATTCAGCCAGATAGTAAGAAGTTTGGTTTATACACTAATGATCAAGGATACGACAGATGGAGTACTTATTTTGTTAGAATACATCCAGAGTGCGATGATGATATGGATGGTATTCCTAATAGACTAGATAAAGATTCTGATAATGATGGCTGTTTGGATGCAATAGAAGGAGCAGGAAGCTTTAACTATGGAGATTTGGATGCAGATAGTACTTTGTCTGGTGGTGTTTCTTCTACAGGTATCCCTATTCAAGCAGGTTTAGGTCAAGGAATAGGAACTAGTCAGGATTCTACTGCATTTGACGCTTCTTGTTTCATTAAAATCACAGGAAGTGTATTTAACGACGCAAACGGTAATACAATCATTGACGGAGGAGAAAGTTTTACTGCTTTGCCAGTACCAATGTATGTTTATTTAGTAGATAGCAATGGTATTGTTGTAGATTCAGCACAAGTAGCTCCTAACGGTAGTTATACACTAGATGCTTCACCTAATCAGACTTACACTATTGAATTATCTACTACTCAATATCCAATTAAAAACAATACACTTACAAGTCCGATTAATAATACACCACCTGAAAATTGGGTAACTACTGGAGAGAATGGAAACAATAATACTGGTAGTGGTGATGGAATTGCGAATGGAGTATTAAAAGTGCTTGTAGGTAAAAGTGATGTTTCAAATCAGAACTTCGGTATTGAAAGACCACCATTTGCAGATGATAAAATCTATAATGTTCCTAATAATGTATTTAGTGAAGATTCTATTATAGGATTCCCTAACTTAAGTACTCCCGGAGCTAGATACTTCTCTATCTCTACTGACAATTCAAGTCTTACCGGATATACTCATGGTGGATTATTGACTGGAAAAGATGCTGAAGACTGTCCTTTAGATTATAGCTGTAATGCTAGTAGTACTTTCAAAATTGACTCTATTTATACTGGCACTATTCTATTTTATAATTATGGAGGCGAGACAGGGATAAGAGAATTAATACCTGGTGATGAGATTCCTAACTATAATCCAGCAAATCTTGCAATCTATGCAATTGAAGGCTCAGGAATGAGCAATCAACCAATAGGATTTAACTATTCTATTATAGATGCTGCTAAAAAATCAAGTCAACCAGCTTCTTATATAATCCTGACAGAAAGTGCGCTTCCTGTAGAGCTGACAAGTTTTACAGTATCAAAAATTGGCAAGAATGCCTTATTGAGCTGGAATACAGCATCAGAATTAAACAATTCTGGCTTTGAAATACACCATAGCTTGGATGGAATCAACTTTGAAGTCATCGGTTGGGTGAATGGTAATGGAACAACATCAACTCCTCAGAATTACCAATTCGTACACAATGATTTGAACAATGGTGCTCACTATTATAGATTGAAGCAAATTGATTATGATGCACAGTATGAGTATAGTAAGATCATTTCTGTAACGATGGAGAGCTATCAAGAGCTAAAGCTATATCCTAATCCTGCAAATAGTCTAATCAACGTGAAACATATCGAACAATTCGAAAGGTTGATTATTTATGACGCTTCAGGTAAAGTGTTGAAGATACTAGAACTAGATCGTCAAAACTTGACAACGATAGACTTGAAAGGATTATCAAAAGGCGCATACTTCATTTCCCTTCAAAAAAATGATGGAACAATTATAGTAAAAGAGTTTATAGCTCAATAATTTTCTTTCTCAACTGTTGAGTTCCAACACACACACACACACACAAGTCAAATACTCACAGTTGAGACGGGGCTACCAATTGAATTGGTAGCCTTTTTTTATATAATACATTAGAGTTGCTTGTGTATTGAATCTCACCTTTCAACTATTTGAAATTCAAAAACAAAGCATCGTTATCTGAGTTTGGAAGACCACTGCACCCGTAGTAAGTATTAGAGCATTCTAGGCGGCATAGGCTCTCGAAGCCACTCACTAAATCCCTACTTCTCGTATAGTCTCCAGTAATCTATTATCTAATTCCTGATAACTAGTATTCTTTTTCAATTTCACCCAAACAGGAGTACTGGACTTTTCAAATCCTTCATTTTTCAATTGACTTTTAATGACCTTATAGGTAGAAGTGTATTGAAATTCATTTTCAAATCGTATAAAAATAGGAATAGCATAAGACGGTAATTCTCTATTCAAATAATCTTCAAATTCTTGCCAATTCAGCTCAGCATTTTTTCTCAATTGGATAGCGGCCATTCCAGCTTTTCCATCACTAAAAGGAATTTCTACGCCATAGACACATGATGAGTCAATTGAAGGAAATGCATTCAATACTTCTTCCACTTCTGCAGTAGAGACATTTTCCCCTTTCCATCTAAAGGTATCTCCTTCTCTATCAACAAATTGGGTATGTAAGAATCCAATATTTCTCATGATATCGCCTGTATTGTACCACATATCTCCTTTTGAAAAAGCATTTTTGAAGACTTTTTTAGAATTATCTTCTTCATTGACATAACCAGGAAAAGGAAATCTGTCAGAAATTTCAAATATCATTAAACCAATTTCTCCCCATTTTACCTTTTGAAGAAATCCATTTTTATCATAAATAGGTTCTCCATTTTCGCGATCATATTTTATAATTTCAAATTTGGAAACGCACCAACCGACTGTATTATTCAGATTAAAAGTATTAGTAAAAGTCATATTTCCCTCAGAAGAAGCATAAAACTCATAGATTTCTTGAAGATTAAATCGCTCTTTAAATTCCTGCCAAATATCGGGGCGAAGTCCATTTCCGACAATCTTCTTGATCGAATGCTTTTGATCTAAATCACTGGGAGCTGCATTATATAGATATCTACAAATATCACCTATATAAATAAATGCTGTCGCTCTGAAATGAATACAATCTTTCCAAAACTCATTAACAGAAAATTTTCTACGTACTGCCATTGCTGCTCCACTCGCAGCTGCACTCGACCAAGCAATCAGTAAGGCATTAGAATGATAAAAAGGGATACTGACATAAATTACATCGTCACTATTTAAATTCAAATTAATCTTGCCAAACCAACTCATACAACTAAGCCATTTACGGTGTGTTTGAATAGCTGCTTTGGGTAACCCTGTAGTTCCTGAAGTGAAAACAAAAGCGAAAGGTGTCCCTGAAGTCATCGTCTGAACATCAGGAAAATTAGTAATTGGAAATTTATTTAGAATCTCATTTACAGATAGAAAATCATCTTTAGGAAGAGCAATAGACTGATCTTCCACTCCTAAGAATACTTGAAAACCTGGAGAGACAATTTCTCCTCTGATTTCATTAAAAGTTTCTGAAAGCTCAGCTCCTACTATAAAAAACCCATCGTTTTTCTGGTTGATACTATGTTTTAATACATTCGATTTTTGATTGGAATTGATTAAAGAGGCTATTGCTCCAAGTTTAGCTAAAGCTGCTACGATAAAAATAACTTCAGGTCTATTTTCCAAAAACACAATCACTACTTGTCCTTTCTTTACTCCAACGTGATGGAACAGATGTGCATATTGATTGGATATTTCATTCAATTCTCGATGTGTCCATTTTCTATCTTCAAATAGCAACGCATTTTTATTGGAAAACTTAATAGCATTCTCTTCTAAAACCTTACCAATAGAAGCTTCGTCTTTATCCGAACTCAATAATGCAGGAATTCCACTCATAATAAGATGAGGCAATTTCTCAGGTAGCTTTTGAACAAACTGAGGTATAAATTCGAGAAGCTTAAGTTTGAAATTTTTACTTGAAGTTGTTGCTTTCACAGGTGGAGATTTTCAATGGTTTCTTATTGGTATATTTGTCAAATTTAAGAAAAGTTTAGTATGCATGCATTGAATACATGAACTGCATGAATATTATTACTCATCAATTTACTATTATATTGTACAAAAGAGAAAACCGATAACTATGCTAGGCCTTAAATTACCAACAGATCCAAGATGGGTGCATCTTGCTGAAATGAGCATTGAAGAAATTTTAATTGATCATGCCTATTGCGAACAGAAAGCCGCTACGAACTGTATTGGATTGATTCAACTATATCCCGATAAACCATATTTAGTAGATAGATTGACACCTGTGGTTATTGAAGAATGGACACATTTCAAAATGGTATTAGATGAGCTGAAGAAAAGAAATATGTCTTTAGGCTACCAAAGAAAAGATAAATATGTAGGCGAATTGATGACTTTTATGAGAAAAGGAGGTAGAAGTGATGATAGATTTCTGGATAAGATGCTCATGTCAGCGATGATAGAAGCAAGATCTTGTGAAAGATTTAGATTGCTTTCTGAAGGAATTTCTGACCCTGATTTAAAAGATTTTTATCATAAACTAATGATTGCAGAAGCCTTACACTATTCTATGTTTATAGATATTGCTGTAAAATATATCGACAAGGAAATCGTCAAAAAGAGATGGGAAGAGTGGTTGGAATTTGAAGCTTCAGTAATGAAAAATTTAGAAGTTAGAGGAGATAGGGTTCACTAAAAATTATATTAAAAATAAATAAATTTTAGTTGTTAAAATTGTGTTAGATATCTTATTTATCTTTAATTTAGCGAAATAAAATATTACACATGCAACCAATTTTCAAAAACATCAGTCTTGCGCTATTTATTTTAGTCGCATTTATTTCTTGCTCTAAAGATAAAGCTGAAGCAAGCAATGGAAAAATAGAAACCTCAGCAGTTATAATTATGAGTCACCGCTCTATCAAATCGGGTGGAGTTATTTCTGAATCTAAAACTTCAGTGATACAAAGAGGTGTATGCTATAGCACTTCTGCCAATCCGGACATTACAAAAAAAATCTCTAAAGATGGTACTGGACTAGGATCATTCACTAGTAATATTGGACAATTAACTGCTAATACTAAATACTACTTAAGAGCTTATATGGTGAATAGAGAAGGCACAAGCTATGGCAACACTATAGAATTCACAACTCCTGATTATCCGACGGAAAATATTTGGACTCTAAACGAAAACACACATGCTACTAGCGTATTTCAATGGATTCCTAAGGATCTCAACTTTGTAGGAGCAGAGGTTTCTCCAAGCGAGTTGAATGGAATAACTATTAAATTCAAACAAAAACCTATTACATCTCAGACCTATAAATTAGTGAATAAGATAAAAGATTTAGAGAGTGATGAATGCTCTATTATAGTCATTTCTGCAAGAAACCCTTATGTTGGAAACTATCTTTACACATCAGAAACTCCACATAACATCCAAGTAGAAGTGGTAAATAATAAATGCAAAATCATCATACCAACCGTAAATGTTTATGAGGCTAATGACACAGAGCTTACTCTCCCTATCAGTTTAAAAGGTGTCTTAGTTGAAAAATAGCATTTACAAATTATTCTACTTTTTGCTATATTGAAAAAAACTGTAGCAAGTATGAGAAGTAATATCATTAAAGCAATAGGCATATTATTGTTAGCTATACCATTTACAGCTAAAAGCCAATCATTTTTAGGACCGCATTTATCTCAATATGATCCTTTAAAAGCTGTCTATTTTAATCCGGGAGCTTTACCTAATAGCGATATGCGCTGGCAAGTCAATATATTGAGCGCAGATGTGTCAGTAGGAAATGATTTTTTAAGATTGACGAGTTTAAAAGGAATATTTAAAAAAGAATTTGATCCATATCGCTTTTTTGAAGTCAATATGAATGGTCAAGACAAGAACCTTAATATCAATTCGGATATTAGGGGTCCAGGTTTCATGATAAATTTTGGTAGAAACTCTTTTGCATTTGGTACTAGAATCAAAGAAGTAGCAAGTGTCAATGATTTTGATGAAGACTTTGCATATTCTCTATTTCACCATTATAATGATATCATTTCGTACTTGCCGGCATTTAATAATTCACACGCTTCTGCTGCCGTCAATGCATACGCAGAATACAGCATAGCTTACGCAAGAAAATTCATCAAAGGTGATAGACATGAATTATCAGCAGGAGTCAATTTCAAAGTTTTAGATAAAATATTCTATGCTTCATTAGATGCTAGAAATATTCGATTTAATAAATTCGAATATCTTTTGGATACTGCCGTCAATGTTTACCAATCTGAATTTGACTTATTAGTTTCCAATGACTATGAAAATGGAAGTTTCAAATACAAATGGGGTATAGATGGTTGGGCGATAGATGCAGGAGTAGAATACCTATTCAAACCAACAGCTTTAGCGGGAAATTACAGATTGAAAATTGGAGTCGCATTAAACGATTTCGGAACTCTACGACAAGAATATGGCACAGAGAGTTTTAATTTCAAAGGCAATGATCAGATAGTTCACCAAAGCAGTTTTGTAGATGGAAATGGCGACATTAACTCCTTTCAGCAAGTCTTAGACTCTATTGGAACGAGAACAGCCATAAGAGGCAAAAAGAACATTACACTTCCTTCAACATTGCATGTATATGCTGACGTGAAAATTATACCAAAAGTTTATATCTACGGTGGTGTCCAAGTCAATCCATACAATTTCAAAAACAAAGTAGGATTAGCTAATCTTCCTTCAAAATTCACTATAGTACCAAGATTTGATACTAAAAAGATTGGAGTCTACGCTCCTGTCAGTTGGGACAAGTACGATAGCTTCACTAGTGGAGTCGGCGTAAGAGTTGGTCAATTTTCTTTAGGATCAGCTAATATTATCTCTTCTATAGTCAAAAATAAATATACAGGAGTCGATTTGTATTTGTCTTTAGCTATCGGTGGAAAAAGAAGAACTGAAAAGATATAATCAAAAAAATTTATAAAGGTAAAGTTGTAGCATTTTTCAAAACCTATGGCGCAGGGAGTCGCTCAGCTTTTGCTGTTGATATCATTCGATATACTTTTTTGGCTTTACATTTCATGCATTTCAGACTTCTTTCAGAAAAATATAGCTGCTCTGTTGTCATCCTGAAAGTAACGTTAGTGGATTGAAGGATCTCTTAAATACAATGTTTTTGACACTTCGGGAGCAGTTCGACATTTCGACAGGCTCAATGACCTCAAGCTTCCTGTACACTTCAGTATCGGAGAGTCTTCACTTCGACTTTGCTCAGTGAACACACAACGTAAGAATGACTTTTTCTACAAAAATCAAGATACAACTCAACATCTATTAATTTTCTGTCCTATTTCTTTAGAAGAAAAGGAACATATTTCGGCAGGCTCAACAGCCAAGTTCGCGCCGGGTTTTTCCAATGTCCCACTTATTGCTCAAAAGCTATTTCTTCAAAACTCTTCTTCAACTGTGCTCCGACAGTTGAAGTGTGGTCACTGAGCCTGTTGAAGTGTGGTCACTGAGCCTGTCGAAGTGCAAACAGTTGAAGAAATGACGCTTTTTTCACAATTTGGGTGCCCCATTTTTCAAAACCTATGGCGCAGGGAGTCGCTCAGCTTTTGCTGTTGATATCATTCGAAATAATTATTCAGCTTTACATTTCATACTTCTAATTCTTTTTTCAGAAAAATATAACTGCTCTATAAGTTACCATATATAACTTCAAAAGCCACCTTTCAGTAGCTTTTACTTCCTATACGTGTCTTTTGTCTATAGTCTTTTTGTCTTTTGTGTACGTCCCTGATATAGGTTGACCACAAATTGACCTAAATTATGAAGACAAAACTTCGAGAAATTCAAAAACAGCGACGATTTAGTGAGTCGTTTAAAAAAGAGCTGGTTCATTTATTTGAAAGTGGTCAATACAGTGTTCTTCAATTAGAGAAGCTGTATTCAGTAGATAATACCACAATTTATAATTGGATTTATAAATATTCTACCTTTAATGAAAAAGGAGTTCGAGTGATAGAGATGAAAGATAGTCTTTCCGTTAAGCTTAAAGCATTAGAGGATCAAGTCAAAGCATTAGAGCAGATAGTTGGTCAGAAACAAATCAAGATAGACTTCTTGGAGAAGATGGTGGATATAGCCAGCGAAGAACTTAAAGTGGATATTAAAAAAAATTTCAACACCCCACCATCAGCTGGTTTCGTGAAAACAAAAGTCAAGTAAGCTATTCTCTCAATAAGTTATACAAAGCGATTTGTATCAGTAAGCAAGCGGTTCATAAGTATGCTCAAGAGCAAAACACATATAACTGTAAGCTAAGTGAGTTAGTAATATTGGCGGATGATATTCGAGAAGCTCATCCAGGTTGTGGGGTTGAGAAGCTGTATGAAACCCTCAAGCCAGATTTCATTGGCAGGGATAAGTTCATTGATATATTTATGAGTTTAGGCTTTAGAGTAAAGCGAAATAAGAACTATATACGTACCACATATAGCATTGCAAATCAATATCCTAATCTAATAAAAGGTTTAGTAGTCAATCAACCCTCTCATATATGGCAGACAGATATAACCTATATAAGAGTAGGAGAAAGGTTCTATTATGCAGTATTTATCATAGATGTTTATACCAAAAAGATAGTTGGATATCATGTATCAGATAATATGAGATCAGCGTGTAATATAGAAGCATTTAGGATGGCTTTAAAACATCACCGAGCTCCATTGATTCATCATTCAGATAGAGGAGGACAGTATCTTTGCAAGAGGTACTTAAAGCTTTTAAAAGATAATGAGTGCCAGATAAGCATGGCATTATCAGCCCAAGACAATGCTTATGCAGAAAGAATAAATAGGACGATAAAAGAAGAATATCTCAATTATTGGAAACCAAAAACCTTTGAGGAGTTAAAAAGTCAACTAAAAAAAGCAATCAACAACTATAACAGACGAAGGATACATAATCATCTAAATAAGATGATTCCATTAGAATTTGAGAAGGCTTGGAATCAAAATTCATTAGAAAAGATACCAGAGATAACTATTTATAATAAGGAAGCTATACCTTTGGTCTGATAAGATTAGTACCGTAACTATTATTTAAAAACGGTCAACCTCTTTTAGGGATATACATTGTCTCCCGTCTTTTTGTCTCCCGTCTTTCTTGTTTAAGAAACCTCTTTTTCAAACAAAATCATAGAAGTTAAAGTGGAAATTATCATCTAAAAATTAAATGAAATTTAAAAGATAGATCAGCCTTGTGTTTACTTCCTTAAACGACAAAAGCCTCGAAAATCGAGGCTTTTGTTCGTGGTGTGAGGCGGGATCGAACCGCCGACACATGGATTTTCAGTCCATTGCTCTACCTACTGAGCTACCGCACCATTTTGCGTTGAGTGCAATTGCTTTCAAACGCGTTGCAAAAGTAGTTATTTTATTTTCACTTCCAAATCTTTCTGAGGAAATTTTTAACTCTTTTCGATTTTTGATGATTTATATGCTGAAAACGTGAATTTTCTACGGTTTATTAAGGATTTGAATTAAATTCCAGTAGCAATAATGTACATAGAACAAGCTGGTATCGAGAAAATCAATCCGTCAAATCTATCTAAGAATCCACCGTGGCCAGGAAGTGCTTGGCCTGAATCTTTTACATTGAAGTTTCTTTTGATCATAGATTCAGCTAAATCTCCGTAAGTACTAGTAATAACTGTAATGACACCCATCGCTAAATAATGATAATATCCGACTTCATTCAGATTGTAATATTCGAAAATCTGAAAAATTAAATACGTGAAAAGCAAAGTAAATACCGCTCCTCCAGCAAATCCTTCCCAAGTCTTTTTAGGTGAGATTCTTTCAAACAGCTTATGCTTGCCAAAAAACCTACCAATTAAATATGCAAACGAATCATTGGACCAAGCAAAGAACAATATTGCTAATAGATACTTGAAGTCATAAATATCCCCTCCTTGTTTAAACACTAAATAACTTGCAGAACCAAATGGAATGGCAATATAGAACAGCGCCATTGAATTGTAGCAAACATTTGTAAATGGTGAATCGGACTCGTGATACATCTCTATAACAAACCAGCACAATGGGAAAGACGCCACTAATGACAGATAAATCAATGGGATTTTACCACTTGCTACTAAGAAAATAATGGCAAATACGAGGACTCCAAATATGGTATTCAAAAACTTGTATAAAGTCTTCCAATCTGAACCGGCGTTCAATTTATTTTGTATGATGTTATAATACTCGTTTATCGAAAGGATAGTAATCATCCCAAACAATAACATGAATGAATACTCATTCCATATCACACCACCAACAAGAACTATAACAAACAGTAATCCTGTTATGATTCTTTGTAATAATTCACTCATAGATCTAAATTTTCTTTAATAAACTGTGCCGTTATAAAATCTGTCTGCTTGACGTATATTTCTAACGCGCCTAAAAAGTTAAAAGCACTATCTGTTTTATCGATCATTTGATACTCAATTTCTTTTTCTTCCAAAGTAGCAGCAAGGATTGCAGCTTTATACTTTTGTTGAAAAGAACACAAAAGTATCCATTTATTCGTTGTCATGAGCTATTTGTTTAAATTTTGTTAAATAGGTATAGAAAACATGATATAAAATTAAGAACATAATAATAGACGGAATTATTATATGAATAGGAAAACTCTTCTCACTTTCTTCGCCCAATGACTGCTGAAACTGACCTGATTGATAATAAATGATCAATTGCGAACCATTAAATATGAGATGTGCAAAAATAGGAACAATCAATCTTCCAGAATGCAAATACAAATACCCTAGAAATATTCCTAAAGCTAATCTTGGTAAAAACCCGAAAAACTGCAAATGTATTGCACTGAAAATAAATGCCGAAATAAATATGGCAACATGAGGATCTATATAATCTGTAAGAATTCTTTGTAAAACACCTCTAAAAAACAACTCTTCTAAAATAGATGCTACTACAGCAATGACTAAAAAATTCATTCCCATTGCTAATACCGACCGATCTTTTAACATGCCCTCTATCGTAGTATTCATTTGCTGTTCCATATTCATCAAGATCGTTTGTAAAGGTTCGAAAAAATGAATGCCCATATTGAACTGATACAGATTTTGAACCAATGGGAAAAAGCTCAACAACAAAAAGGGAATAATAGGTAAGGCAAATAATGAACTTCTATTTTTCTCAGGCATACTAAAATCGTAAGAACCTGCATATTGTTTCCAAACAATTAAAGAAGGGATTAAAAAACTAAAAACTGCATGAATCAGTTGCACTCCTCTCAGGGTCATCCATGCGCTCGGGTACTTCTGAGTAAGCTCCAGCATCGGCAATTGATAATCATTAGGATAAAGAATAAAAAGTAGTGCAAAAGCAAATAACTGAGCTAGCAGTGATCCCAAAAAATAAAAACCTAATAACCTAAAAATATAAATGGGCAACAACTTATCCTCTTTCATCAGTTTCGAATTAGTGCAAAGTTAATATATTAACAGCGTTTGAAAAGCATGTCAATAAATGTCAATTTTCACATAGCAAAATCTAAATACTTATATTTGCATTTCAATTCAATGTATTGGTAAAAATTGGTCAAATATCATTAGGAGAATTTCCTATCCTACTCGCTCCGATGGAAGACATCAGCGATCCTCCATTTAGAGCTTTGTGCAAAAAACATGGAGCAGACCTCATGTACACAGAATTTATTTCTTCAGAAGGACTCATTCGAGATGCTAGAAAAAGTATTCAAAAACTAGATATCTACGATTATGAGCGACCTATCGGCATTCAGATGTTTGGTGGAGAAGAAGATGCTATGGTACAATCTGCACAAATTATAGAGCGGGCTAATCCAGATATTATTGATATTAATTATGGTTGCCCTGTTCAAAAAGTAGTTTGCAAAATGGCTGGTGCTGGAATTTTACAAGATATCGATAAGATGATTCGTCTTACAGATCAAGTAGTAAAAGCGACTAATAAACCTGTCACTGTCAAAACAAGATTAGGCTGGGACGACAAAACTAAGAACATTGTAGAAGTTGCAGAAAGATTGCAAGACATTGGCATTCAAGCACTTTCCATACATGGCAGAACTCGTAAACAAATGTATAAAGGCGAAGCAGACTGGACATTAATAGGTGAAATCAAAAACAATCCCAGAATGCATATTCCTATTTTTGGCAATGGTGATATTGATTCTCCTCAAAAAACTTTAGAATATAAAAATAGATACGGAGTAGATGGCATTATGATCGGTAGAGCAGCTATTGGGTTTCCGTGGATATTTAATCAGGTGAAAGCTTTCTTGAAAGATGGAACCATTTTACCTCATCCATCAATTGATGACAGAATTGAAGCCATTAAAATTCACTTAGAAAAATCTATTGAGTGGAAAGGAGAAAGACAAGGGATTTTAGAAATGCGTCCTCACTACACCAATTACTTGAAAGGAATACCACATATTAAACCTTATAGAGCGAGAATAGTGACTTCTTTAGACACTAATGAAATTTATTCTATACTAAATGAATTATCAGAAGAAGTCGAAAAGGGCAATTTAATAGAACAAATTTAGATAAATTAAGAAACGTAACGCTATTTTAATCTTGAAGGGGTTTAGATTGAAATGATTTTAATTATTTTCGTAATGCTTTTTGAACATCGTAGGAAAGCAAAACTATATGATACTAACAGATATTTGCATTATTGGTGCAGGTCCGGTGGGCTTGTTTGCCATATTTGAGGCGGGCTTATTGAAAATGCGCTGCCATCTCATTGACTATTTACCCCAGGTGGGAGGTCAATTATCCGAAATTTATCCTAAAAAACCGATTTACGACATTCCAGGATTCCCTACTGTCTTAGCACAAGAATTAGTAGACAATCTAATGGAACAAGCTGCTCCTTTTCATCCAACTTTCACATTGGGCGAAAGAGTAGAAACGCTAGAACGTCAAGAAGACGGTAGCATCATCGTAGGTGGTCATGAAGGAACTAAAATTCACGCTAAGGTGGTTTGTATCGCTGGCGGATTAGGTTGTTTTGAGCCTAGAAAACCAGATTTGAGCAATCTTAAATCTTTCGAGAATAATGGCGTGGACTATATCGTTAAGGATCCAGAGAAATATAGAGGTAAAAAAATTGTCATTTCAGGTGGTGGAGACTCTGCATTGGATTGGGCAATATTTTTAGCTGATGTATGTGATGAAATTTCTTTAGTACATAGAGGAGAAATGTTTAGAGGAGCACCTGACTCTGCAGATAAAGTAAAAGCGCTGCACGAACAAGGGAGATTGACATTACATCTCAACTCCAATGTAACAGGATTAGCTGGAGGAGATCAATTGTCCGCTGTAACTATTACTAATAAAGCTGGTGATATTACTGATGTAGAAGTCGACCATTTCTTGCCTTTATTTGGCTTGAGTCCTAAATTGGGACCGATTGCTAATTGGGGATTAAATATTGACAAAAATGCTATCAACGTAGATACAACAGATTACTCTACTGGAGTACCGGGTATTTACGCAATAGGTGATATCAATAACTATCCAGGCAAACTTAAATTGATACTTTGTGGATTCCACGAAGCAGCTTTAATGTGCCAAAGCGCATTTAAACTCATCAATCCAGATGCTAAATTTACTTTAAAATATACTACTGTTAACGGAATTCAAAGTTTCTAAAATCTTATGGAAAGCATAAAAGTATTCGTACAAAACCAAGACACATCAGAGACTGAAATAGAAATACCATTGGGCATTTCTATGAGTCTAATGGAAATTCTCAAAGGAGAAGGATATCCTATTGAAGCTATTTGCGGTGGTATGGCACTTTGCGCAACCTGTAGAGTAGAAGTATTAAATTCAGATGAAGTAGATTTAAATGAAGCCAACGATAGCGAATTAGATATTTTGGAATCATTACCTTACACTTCAGATAACTGTAGATTATCTTGTCAATTACATATCAGTGAGAATTTACACAACTTAAAGTTCAAATTACCTGAAGAGGTTTTAGCTTAGTAAATTTTCTGCTTATAATTATAAAGGTTGTTGTTCACTCAGCAACCTTTTTTTGTGCCCAAAACTAATTTATCTAATCAGCACTTAGAGCATTGTGAAGATTCAAATTAGCAATAAAAATATTAGAAATGATAGATTTAAAAGTCAAAATAAGTTCTTATAAATTCATCAAAACAACACAATAAAACTTAGCACCGAAGTATAACTATAACATTATCATATATTTAATCTTGTATTTTTTAGAATAAATTCTTATCTTTGCACTTTAATAAAAGAGAAGGTAATTCAAAATTTCATTTGATTCATCACTTTTCCGCCTTCTCTCAATACAAGCGCTAGTCGCTTTCTACTGCATTTTGCAGGATTTTTATTGGCGTTATCACATAAAGAATTATTCCTACTCTAGGGAATGAAAATATATTTTGAAGAAAAGAAGATACAGATGATTAAAAGCAAAAAGAGAATTGGCATCATAGGATCAGGTCCAAGCGGCTTGGCACAATTGAGAGCATTTGAAGCATTAAAGAATAAAGGTGTAGACATTCCAGAAATTGTTTGTTTTGAAAAGCAAAGCAATTGGGGTGGAATGTGGAATTATACTTGGCGCACAGGAGTGGGTCAATATGGCGAACCTCTACATGGAAGTATGTATAAATATTTATGGTCAAACGGACCTAAAGAATGTTTAGAGTTCTCTGATTATTCTTTCGATGAGCATTTCAAAAAGCCAATCTCTTCTTATCCTCCTAGACCTGTATTGTTTGATTATATACAAGGGAGAATCAAGAAAAGCAATGCAAGACAATTCATCCGATTTGATACCGTAGTAAGGTGGGTCAATTTTGATGAAGCCACACAAAAGTTTAGCATCGTCCTAGATGATTTAAAAAAGGATGAAACTTATACAGAAGAGTTTGATTATTTAGTCGTAGCGTCTGGTCATTTCTCCACTCCTAATATGCCTTATTTTAAAGGAATAGAAAATTTCCCGGGCAATGTTTTACACGCTCATGATTTTAGAGGAGCCGACCAATTTAAAGATCAAAATATTTTATTAGTAGGTAGTAGCTACTCTGCCGAAGACATTGGAGTTCAATGTCATAAGCATGGAGCGAAATCTGTGACTTTGAGCTATAGAACAAATCCTATAGGCGTAAACTGGCCAGAAGGAATTAAAGAAGTACCATTGTTGACACATTTTGACGAAGAGACAGCTTGTTTTAAAGATGGAAGTTCCGAAAAATTCGATGCAGTAATTATGTGCACCGGATATCAACATAAGTTTCCATTCCTACCAGATAATTTAAGATTAAAAACAAAAAACAATCTTTATCCTGATCATTTATATAAAGGAATATTCTTCAATGAATTACCGCAATTGATTTATCTAGGCATGCAAGACCAATATTATACCTTCAATATGTTCGACGCACAGGCTTGGGTGGCTAGAGATTTTATAATGGATACTTTACAGCTACCTAGCCAAGAAGAACGTAGAGAAAGTATTAATATCTGGCTGGAAAAATTATCGCACGTTGAAACAGGTTTTGACCATGTAGATTTTCAATCAGAATACATTAGAGATTTATTACAATTATCGGATTATCCTGACTTTAATATAGACAAAGTAGCTACTATGTTTAAAGAATGGCTGAGAGATAAAGAAGTGGACATATTAACTTATCGAGATAAAATGTTCGAGTCGGTCGTTACAGGGACGATGGCAGCTGAGCACCATACAGAATGGATGGATGAGTTAGATGATAGCAAAGAGCGCTATCTATTAAACCCTGAAGAAGTTATGGCATAGTTGAATTATTTGAAATAGTTATTAAGGTTGTTGTGTACTCAACAACCTTTTTTTGTTTTAGGAAATCTATTATTTACTTCTGATTCTATTGAGGTTGATTATTAGGATTTTTTTTATTGTGATAACCAGAAAGAAGTCGCACTATCTTTTTTTCTTCTATGATTACAAAAAACAAAGAATATGGGAAAATATTGAGTTTTAAAGAGGAAATATTCTTATATCTTATCTTAAACACAAGACTAATATTTTCAACAGTTTTACATCCTGACCTTTCTTCTACTTATAAAAAGGTAAACACATGAAGTGATTTTATAAAGGAATTCTTATAAAGACCTACTTGTTTTAGATTATTCAAATATCTTTAAGACTGAACATTATAAGTAGCTTATGAAAGTTTTCAAATACTTGATCATTATATTATTCGTATTTCCTTATATCACGAATGCTCAATCCAAAAAGAATAAAGAATTTACAATCCAAGGTCATGTTACAGATGCAGAAAATGGCGAAGACTTAATTGGAGTCAATATATATGTTGAAGGTCAAAAAACTCGCGGTACTGTATCTAATTTTGATGGACTTTATTCCTTATCTGTAGAAGATTCTTCAATTGTCGTTTTTAAATCTTTGGGATATCAAGAAGTTCGAAAACTCATACGATCTAGTCAGCAATTAGACATAAAATTACTCATAGAAGGAATAGAATTAAATACTATCGTAGTCAGTGCTTCTAGAAAACAAGAAAAACTTTTAGATGCGCCATCCTCCATTTCAGTCATTAGCAGCGAAGTGATTTCTAATAAAGCTGGAACTAACGTGTTAGACTATTTGAAAAATGTTTCAGGTGTACATATCAATAAAAGTGGAATTCAAGGTGGAAACCCTTCTGTAAGAGGATTTAATGGATATTATTCAAATGACCTCATGACATTAGTAGATAATAGAATTGCATCTCTCCCATCGCTAAAGCTGAATGCTTATAATATGATTCCTACGGACAATGATGATATTTCTAGAATTGAAGTTTTGAGAGGTCCTGCATCGGCTCTATACGGTCCTAATACGGTCAATGGTGTCATACATTTAATCACAAAATCTCCTATCGATGAACCAGAAACAAAAATTTCAATCTCATTGGGCGCAAGATCTTTTGTTGAAGACACCTTAATAAATAAAGACAATCCTAATCCAAGATTTGATAATCCATCTCTTGTAGCTAGAGCTATTTATTCTATCAGCTTTAGACATGCAGATACTATCAGAACTACAAAAAAGAGAGGAGTAAAAATGGGTTATAAAATCTCCTCAAAAATATTTCAAGGCTTAGACTGGAAATACAGTGAACCAAGCGAACCAATCAAAATCATTAGATATCTTCCAAGTATTGATGGTTCTAAATTTTTACTGAGAGATGGCACTATTGACCCCAACGGTATTGGTACAGAAGTCAATAATAATAGGGATGAAAGCATCAAAAAATATAGTTTGGATGGAAGAATGGATTTTAGATTTCAAAAAGATGTAGAATTTATTTTATCAGCTGGCTTAAATGATTATTCAGGTGTAGACATGACACCCATCGGAGCTATGCAAAATAAACATTGGAAGTATTTCTATACACAAGCAAGAGTCACTTGGAAGAAATTATTTGCACAAGTATATATGAACGGCAATAATGCAGGAGATACTTATTACGTGCCGACAGGTGGTCTCTATAAAGACAAATCCAAATTTTATGGATTACAAGTTCAACACAGTTCTGAAATAGGTAAAAAATTAAATCTAATTTATGGTTTGGATGCATTTAGATATCAACCGAATACAGAATATACTTTACATGGTCGAAATGAAGACAGCGACAATATAACAGAAGTAGGAACTTATCTGCAAGCGACTTATGATCTCCACCCAAGAGTTCAAATCTTAGCCGCATCTCGTATGGACTATGGCACTCAACTTGAAAAACTGACGGTTTCACCTAGGGCTGCATTTATCTTCAAACCGGGAACAGGTCAAAATATGAGATTTGTTTTCAATAAAGCATACAGAACTGCAGGACCGGGAGCATATTTTGTCGATGTAGCACAAGCGACTATTCCTGTAGATATTTCAGTTAGAGCATTAGGAACTCCAAATTCAGGATTTCAATATAGCTTTGCAAACAACCCTAATTATGGCGGGCAATCCTTACCACAATTCAGATCACCATATGGTTCAGATAGAAATACATACTACAATGTAGGTGATGCTAGCTTCAATAATATAGGATGGCAAGGTTTACTTTCTGCGATTAAGGATCAATTCATGACGCAATTCCCCAACCTTCCTGATAATCCTATTATTACAGATTTAATTGACCAACTCATTGGAGACCTAACACCTTCAACCATTCCAGATAATATTCCTCAAGTCGTCAGAGATTTGAATTCTACTACTAGAAGTTTTGTCAAATCTGATTGGACGAATATCAAAGACATCAATGGCTTAAAACCGATGACAGCTTATAATTACGAATTTGGTTATAAAGGTATCATCGCTAAAGTATTCTCTTTAAATATAGATTTATACAGGACAGATTTTAAAAATTACGTAGCACCTGTTACTTTCGTTACACCTGCCGTTATGTTTGACGCGGACGCTTTGCTTAGATACGTTGGACCTGAAATTAGTGAACGATTCAATGATCCTTCTAATGCTATTTACAAAACTTTACTCACTGGACTTTTAGACAAAAACAGCAAGTTTGGTGGAAATAATAATGGAACTGGAGAAGATGAACTGATGGAATTATTCAAAACAGCTGTCAGCAATCTACCTATTGGAATTATCAATCCCATTCAAGCTGATGGACCAGAAATGCTGTTAGTCACTCGAAATATTGGTGATGTAACATTGTACGGAGTAGATGTTGGATTGACCGCATATCTTTCACCTGATTTGAATGTCCAAGCTAATTATTCATATGTTGACAAAGATTCTATCAGTGTGCCGGGAGCTCAATATGGTTATGTAGCACTAAATGCTCCTAAGCACAAATTCAATGTTGGCGTGAATTACTTCATCAAATCTATTGGATTAAATGTTGGGACTAAATTCCAATGGATGGCAGGTTTCCCAGTGAATTCAGGAAACTTTACTGGAAGAGTAACTCCTTATCACGATATGGATTTGGATATCTCTTGGACCCCTACTTTCCATAAAAACTTTAATGCGACAGTTTCTATTCAAAATTTATACAAAAATGAACATCAGTTTTTCATTGGTTCTCCGATTATTGGAACTATGGCGATGTTGAGATTGAGTTATAAAATTTAGAGATTTAAATAGACTTTAGACAGAAGACATTAGACAAAATAAATAACGGCAAAACAAAAAATGAACCATAAAGGTAATATGCTAATGCTAAGAATTTAAATTTTAGAAACTAAGAATGTTAAGCTTTTGCTGAGATCATCTTTAAATTATTTTTTTAAACATTAAGGAATTAAGGTAATATGCTAATTTGAAGAATTTAAAATTTAGGAAGTTAAGAGTAGCAGCAGTTCTTATGATTATTCCTCTGCGCTATCTGCGGGAGATTTTTCAGAGATAATCTTTTCATTTGCGGGATTTCAATTTTAGCCCGCTGATTCCGCTGATTTTCGCAGAGCAGGAGATATTAAAATATAGATAGCTGTTTTCTATTTATTTTTTTCTGCGATATCTGCGCGAGATTTTTTAGACATAATCTTTTCATTTGCGGGATTTCAATTTTAGCCCGCTGATTCCGCTGATTTTCGCAGAGCAGGAGATATTAAAATATAGATAGCTGTTTTCTATTTATTTGTTTCTGCGATATCTGCGGGAGATATAAAAACAAATACATTAAAGTAGCCTAAAAAACCTAAGTCACCGTCATACTCGAAGGAGCACAAATCGCTCTCTGATTGGCATTAGTAATATATTGCTCTATAAAAATCTCGTCTCCACTTTTAGCATATTCTAATACTTTACGAATATCTAATTGTTCGACTTTTATAAAACGAAGATAAATAGGTGGATCACCTTTTTTACCTGTGGTAGTTTTTAAAGTGACATTGAAAAAGATTTGAACTTCTTCTTCATTTTTGACAGTTAAGGTACCTTGAGTAAGTTTAGACAAATTACTGCCAGATTGTATTGGATTCTCGTCTAAAAGCGCTTTTATGCAAGGCAATAATTTAGAACGAGTTTCAAAGCTATTATCAACCTTTGGAGGAGTGCGCTGAAATGCGGATACTACATTAAATGACGACATACCGCTTATCAATAGCAATATCAAAATCATCGTTCTTATATCCTTCAACTCTTAAATTTTTAACAAAAATAGTCTAGTAAATACTCCTTAACAAGCAAAACGTTAAATAAGTTTAATTATTTTAATTTTTATTATTTATCTGAGTTTTCAGTAGCACCATTTTCATGTTCTAAAGCAGCTTGCTCTAATACTTTATAAAATTCTGTGCCAAATTTACGAATCAATGCATCTTTCAAAAAAACATATACAGGAACTTTCAAAGTCTTGCCTAAAGTACACGCATCACTACATATATCCCATTCATCATAATTCACTCCAATAACGGTGTCGTAATTCTTAATACGTATAGGATACAAATGACAACTGATTGGTTTTCTGAAATTGATTTTGCCGTCGTTATATGCTTCTTCAATACCGCAAGTCACCACTCCATCAGGCTTATAAGCAATATATGCACAAGCCCCACCATTAATTAAAGGAGTCGCTAAACCTGTATATTCATCATCTTCTTCTACAATATAAACTCCTTGCTCTTCGATAGCTTTTCGGCCTTCTGGAGTCAAATAAGGCAAGATATGCTCTATAGATTCTTGTAATAATTCGATTTCGTCTTCTTCAATCGGTGCACCACTATCTCCTTCTATACAACAAGCGCCTTTGCATGCTTTCAAATTGCATACAAACTGAGTTTCAATTACATCATCACTGATTAAAATATCATCTATTAATATCATAACAGGCTATATTTTAGAATTTCCAATAACAAAAACGACTGGAATCTTTTTCAGGTCCGGTCTCAATTTTTTCCACTCTTTTACAGTTCTAGTATGAATCTGCTCATTAGAACCTGTAATATTAGAAGCCAAGCACAACTCCGTATCAGGTTTTAACCAAGTCAATAAATCGTCATAGATTTTTGCATTCCGAAATGGAGTATCCATGAAAATTTGAGTATGACCTAAAGCTCCTTCTCTTTCCATATATAAAATCAAATTCTTTCTCTGATTATTATCTAAAGGCAAATACCCGTGGAACGAGAATTTTTGACCTGGAAAACCAGAACCCATCAAAGCCATAATCATAGAATTAGGACCAGGCAAAGGCTTGACCAAAATACCATGCAAATGAGCTTGAGCGACTACATTATGACCAGGATCAGCTACTGCAGGACAACCGGCTTCTGAAAGAAGACCTATATCAAATCCTTCACTAGCATATTTAAAAACCTTCTCGTCAAAAGAATATCCTTCATGCTTGTCCATCTCTTCAAATACACTATCATCTATCGGAAACTCAGGATCTACAGCTCTAAGAAATCTTCTAGCCGAACGAGTATTTTCCACAATAAAATGTCGAATATGTGCAATATATGGTGAAGATACAGCTGCCGTTTGGCGCAAACCTTCAGGAGCTAAAGGAACAGGTATTAAATACAGTACACCTTTTTTCATAGTGTGACAAAGGTACGTTTACATTTTTTCTAAAAGAACATCTGAATCGATTGTTTGCATGGATTCAACATTAAAATAATAGGCAAAACGTCCACAAACGGCGAAAGAATATCCTTCTAGATGCTCAAATTGCTGATAGTGCCATTTTTTATTTTCTACTACCACTTCCTTTTCTGAAATAATTTGAGTTTTGGAAAGCACCTCCACCCCTCTTCCATCTGCTTTGATAGCTGCTTCTTTGATGGCCCAAAACTTAAAAAACTGTACGTGCTCATTTTGAGCTGTTCGAATTATTTGCCATTCATTCGCAGCAAATTGACGATTAAACAAATCAATTTTCACTGGACGATGTTGCTCTATATCTATTCCATATCGACCTTCACCTATAACTAAAGCGACATATTTCCCTGAGTGAGAAATATTGAAATCTATATCTAAATTTTTAAAATATGGTCTATCTTTTTCAGTATAATCTAATTGCTCCCAATCAAAACTAATCTGATTTTGTAAAAAAGCGTACTGTAATAAGATTTTACTAAAAAATGTTGTGTTATAATCTTTTGGATGATGATAATCTAAAACTGATTTCTGCTGAAATTCCGGCCAATCTTTCATTCTTAGAAGAATGTCATCTTTTTCTAAGAAGGAGTTGATATGCAGGAGGTAGATTTGCAAAGTGGTGGTGGGTTAATGCGAAGCAATTTTCAAAAATGCAGCATTCGCAAATTGCTCTTCTATCATTTTACTTATTGTATATGCTTGTTCATGCATGAAGAAATGACCGCCTAATAATTCTAAAAACTGCACGTCACCGCTGAAGTGGTCTTGCCAAGATTTTGTCTCTTCTAATTGGATGAGATCTGATTTCCCAGTCATGATAGTCGCAGAAACTGGAAGTGGCTCTTGTGGGAGATATTGATAATTTTCTAACGATTCAAAGTCTGCACGCAATATCGGTTCGTAGAGTTCCATCAGTTCTTTGTGTTCTAATAATGCTGCAGGACAACCACCATACGACTGAACACCTTTCCAAAAACTCTCACTATCGACTTGTGCTATTTTAATATGTGAAGAATAGGATGCAGGACATTTTCTAGATCCTAAAAACACATGCATTGGCATAGTCTTTTCTTCGTCTTTGATTCTGTGCAATAATAAATAAGTATGCAAAGCACCCATACTTTTTCCTACTAAAATATATGGCGATTGTAAATGAGGTAGAATTTGCTGATATAACTCTTCCACCATAGCAGCTGTATCTTTCAAAAGAGGTTCCGAAAAGCGATCTCCACGACCGGGCAATTCCAAATAAATCTTTTCTATTTCTGGAGAAAGTGCATCTTGATATCTCCGCCAAGAATATTGATCTCCTCCAGCATGATGTAGAAAAATAACGCGCATTGAAGCTATATGTATCGTGTAAAAATTAATGGTAGAAATAGACCAATCAATGAACCGTAATGATTCATTGATTTATAGGTCTATATATTTTGTGAGAAATTTGAAGTCAATTAGAGTAATACTTCTAACTCGGTACTTTTAAAATCTAGAATGGTAAATCGTCTTCTGCTGTTTCGCTAGAAGAAGCTGCTGTACTTTGAGTAGGTGTAGCAGTTGGAGCAGAAGCTTGACCACCTTGATTGTGAGCTGGAGGAACAGATCCTGTTGGACCACCTGCATCTTCTAAATCAATTTTCCATGCTCTCATTTCACTGTACCATCTTTCGTTGTATTCTCTAGAAGAGACATCAAAATGTACTTTTACGCGATTGCCTTCTGAAAAATTATTCAAATCATCCACTTTGGCTCCCCATGTATTAAAACATACTGTTTTAGGGTATTGGTCTTCTGTTTGAATCACAAATTCTTGCTTTTGCCATTGACCATTTGCAGAAGTTCCGCTTTGCTTTTGTAATTTTTTGATGATAACGCCTGTAATATCCATTATTATTTCATTTTTAAGTCAAGTTGCGAATATAAGGATTCTATTTGTTTTTGATGGTGTTTCATGTGATCTAACATAAAACCTAATGTTTGGTTGATATTGATCCAACCAATTCTAGGGTGTCTGAAAATTAATTTGTCTTCTAATTTTTTAGGGAAATTTTTCAACAGAGCATCAAATCTTACATAAGATTCATTCCATTCTTGACGGACTTCATCCAAAGTCATATTATTCTCTGGCGCAGGTAGCATTTTTGGAACTTCAAACTTTTTATTTGAAGCCAATGCTAATTTCAATATAAAATATCTGAACCAATTTTTCAATGTGGTATCTCTTAATGTTTCTTGTTTAGTCAATATTTTTGCGATGACTTCTTCTACTGAATCTTGAATTTGAGAAATGTGGTGTAAAACTTGTTGCAAAGACCACTCCTTACCATCTGCTTGAAAATGAATAAGTTCTTCTGAATATTTTTCAGATTTTTTCATCCAATCTTGCATGGTATGATTCATTATTTCTAAATCCTTGTTCATCTCGTTTTAATATTTCTTCAATATAGGAAAATAAAATTTTATTTCTTTAGGCAGTGATTGATTGATTATTTGAGTTCAATATTTTTAAGACAAAGAGAGATGTTTATTAATAGTTTTTGAGACTTATCAAAGTTATTTTTAAAATATTGAAAAAATACAATACTTTTGCTTCTTAAATTATAAAACATGAAGATATTCAATCTAAAATCATTGACATTTGTAGTATTGCTTTTGATAGCCGTTTCTTGTAGTAAGGATAAGGAGATAGTTCCAGAAAAAGAAAAAGAGGAAGAAGTAGTCGTTCCGAAAATGGACTATAAAATGATTAATCACATTACAACTTATGGAAATGACCCGTCAATCTATGTGAGTTTTTTAAATCAAAATTTGAGAGTTGATTTTGGGGCTGTATATATAAAAGGTAAAATGATAATCGAAAACCTTAATTTTTACTTTTCAAGTCCAACATTTTTTCAACTTGGTACTAACAAAAGCATTGGAAATAATATGGAACAGGAATTCATAAAACCTTTGGACTTTGGATCAATTATAGATACGACTGAAAGCGTTTGGATTACAAAAGGGGGTGAAATTCGTACAACTCAAACCTTATATAATTCAATGAATTTACCTGTTGGTGTCAACTTAGAAGAAGATTTATATGTTGCAATAAGAACAAAAACAAACTCAAGTCCTGATACTTATAAATATGGTTGGTTATCATTTAAAATATCTACAGATCGTAAAACAGTTGAAATAAAAGAAGTAGCTCTATCTCAAGAAGAAAATGTTGTAGTAAAAGTTGGTTCTAAATAAATTAAATTAAAACGTTATTAACTAGGACTGCTTTAAAAGTAGTCCTTTTTTATTCTCTATTTTTAAAAAGTTGGAGCAATAACAATTCATTTTTATAGATTAAATAGTCTTCTCTTTGCTTAAAGTTTTTGTGTGAAAACTAATAATAGCTGAGTGTAATTATCAAGAAAGTTTCACTATTCCATTCGATAGTATTTATCTTAAAGTTCTGTATGAAAAAGATGAAAACCTTGATAAAAATTGCAAGTATATCTCTTCTGTTACTTTTCTTTAGTATAAATAATTTAAAGGCACAAAATCCTAATATTCAAGCTATAATTAACCTTATAAATATTGATAGCTTAGTAAAAACCGTTCAAGAAATTTCGGGAGAAGTTACTGTTACGATTAATGGAGCTACACATACTATCACATCTAGGAGTTTTAGTCATCCGGGAAATGAGTTAGCATTTCAATATTTAAAATCAAGATTTCTAGATCTAGAGTATGATATAGATTCTTTAAAATATAGCAGTACAGGAAAAAATTTATGGGCTATTAAATTAGGAACTAAGAATCCAAAAAGAATAGTTGTCTTAGGAGCGCATTATGACAATTTACCTTTTAGTGGAATTGCTCCTGGTGCAGATGATAATGGAAGTGGCGTTGCAGCTGTACTTGAAGCTGCAAGAGTTTTGAAAGATATCAATTTACCTTATACCGTAATTTTAGCACTTTGGGATGAGGAAGAAATCGGACTAGTCGGAAGTCAAGCATATGCAGCATCTGCGGAAAGTAATAACGACACCCTCATTGGTTATATTAATTTGGACATGATAGCTTGGGATAGTGATAATGATGGATCGGTAGAAATTCATGTTCGTCCAATTGCTCAATCTTTAGACTTATTGGAAGATGTAATCTTTTGCAATAATGAATATCAAATTGGACTAGATTTAAAAATCAACAACCCAGGAAGTTCTGATTCTGATTATGCCTCATTTTGGAATAATAATCTCTCTGCAATTGGTATCAATGAAGAATATTATGGTGACTTCAATCCATATTGGCACACAAGTGACGATCGACTAGAGTTTTTCAATCTCGATTATTTCTTAAAATGCTCTCAATTAGCAATTGCTACATTAGTTAAAATTGCTTCAAAAGAAAGTACACCTGTATCGATTACAGAAAACATCAAATCTTCTACAAACATTATAATTTATCCAAATCCATTTTCTGGAGAATTGAATTTAAATTTTGAAGATCATATTTCTTCTAAAAAAATTAGCTTACTAGATTTATCCGGGAAAATTGTTTTCGAAACTCATTCTTCTCAAAGTCAACTCAATATCTCTACTTCAGAAATTCCATCTGGAATCTATATTTTAAGCATCTATTATGAAAATCAATCTTATTCTAAAAAACTACTTAAGCTATAAATTAGATATTTGGCAATTCATAAAGTGAAGATAAATAGTTCATTTTTAGTAGGATGAATGTTAATTGGGCTGTTTTAACATAGTAGAAGCCTTGTCCTCTTTAATTGATAATCAAGTATTTTTTTACAAAATGTCTTCCTGACGCAGCTTCGAATTAATTTTATTAACTTTATTGTAATTGAATTTTAAATCTAAAAATATTAGTATGAAAAAAATCTACTTTACACTTTTACTATCAGCACTAACCTTTTTAAAAGTATCAGCAAAGTCTGATTTAGCTATTAAATATGATCAATTTGAAAATGGAACAGTTACAACTGCTGACTCCCTCCTTTTAGATTTTACTCTTTCAAATTTAAGTGGTGATGACTTAGCTATTGGAGATACATTGTATTTATCCATTAGATTGAACTCTACATATTATGGATTTGACTTAGTTGGAACACAAACTGAGGTTGTACTACCTATTAATTTTAAAGTAGGTGAAAAAATTCCTTTACCATTAGCCTATATCGATGTCTCACAATTGATATTACTTTTCCCTGAAGCAACGACTTTGGAAATATGTTTAATTGTTTGGGGAAAAGGCTTAGCTTCTGTAGATATAGCTACTCCTAGTTTTCCAAAAGATACCGACCCTTCAAATAATATTACTTGTGTTACTTACAATCCAAATGTCACTCCTATCTTAAATAAAACTTCTGCAAACTTTTCTGTTAATGTATATCCAAATCCAGCAAAAGATGTATTTAATGTACAATTACCTATCGCTGGCAACTTTCAGATACAATTACACGATATGTCAGGAAGAATTATACGACAAATGAATACTAATCAAAATCTTACTCAATTCTCTACCGAAAATTTGAGTTCAGGAATGTATTTCTATACGGTATCTGGCGAAGGTAGTTTCACTAGTGGCAAGATCTTCATCCAATAATAGTATATAGCTTTTTCTACCAGTCTATATTGAATAGTAAAATGTTATGATACTACGGAAAATTCATTTAGCTCGACTCAGCATAGATTAAGGCATCTCTTTTTTCAGTAAAACTTTAACTAAACGACACATAATTACTAATTCTTAATTTGAAGTCAATCGCTTCATTTTGAGTAGAATAATTCGTATTTTTAGTTGAAACGATTGGATGATTCGTCCACTATGATTTAATTCAATATGATGTCTAGAATTACTCTTTTATTTATTTTCTTATTATTGTTGACAGCTTGTAAAAAAGATGATGTAGTCAATGATCCAATAAGCTCGACCATTCAAATTGCAACATATTCTAATGGAGAGAAAGTGAATGACAATCAAGCTATTTCATTATACGATGGCATTTCGTACAAGATCACTTCTTTAAAATATTATATCAGTAATGTTCGTTTAGTCAATGCACAAGGTCAAGAAACTCCATTTGTAATGGATGAAAAAATATTAGGTTCTGAACAAGGCGTATTTCTATATGAATTGGGGGAAAATGAAAAATTCGAGGGTGTTATTCCTGCGGCTCAATATGTAAAAATTAGATTTGACTTAGGACTTGATACTGAATTAAACAATTTAGATCCTAATCAATTTTCTGCCAAACATCCTTTAAGTAGAGATACGGATATGTTTTGGGATATGATGAAATATCGTTTTGTGATTATGGAAGCAGATGCGGATACTTCTAAGGTGGACTTATACAACTTTCCGTTTTCATTTCACTTAGGTGGAAACGAGTTTTTAAGACATGTAGAATTAGATATTAATTGGAATGTAAAAAGCAACTCCACTTCTACTCTGCCGATTCGTTTTGATTTAGACAAAGTATTTACTGACGGAACTGAACAAATCGACATTTTAAAATTTTTCAGTTATCATAGTGCTCCCGGTCAAAAAGAAATTGGATTAAAATTGATGGACAATATTTCAAAATCATTTGAATAGATAAATGTGAAGTGGTTATATCCTTTTGCAATAATTATTTTGATTGTTTGGGCTTGTAAAAAAGATCCTTCTACAAATCCTATTGAATCATTCAAGCCTACTCCGTATGAATTTCCTGTGATTTCTAACTTTAGAGTCGCTGAAATTGACACTGCTAACCTTTTGACAAAAGAAGGAGTGGATTTAGGACACCTTTTGTTTTTTGACAATCGACTTTCCAAAGATTACAGCATTTCTTGCTCTAGTTGTCATGAACCTGAACATGGATTCTCTGATTCTAGAAGATTCAGTATTGGTGTCGACGGAACGGTAGGCAAAAGACAAGGCATGTCCGTCCTTAATTTAGCTTGGAGCAAACAATTCTTTTGGGATGGAAGAGCGGCTACTCTTCGCGAGCAAGCATTGTCTCCTGTACCTGACCCTACAGAAATGCATTTACCATGGGATGAAGCAGTAGAAAGATTGCAATCTCATCCAATTTACCCAGAAAAATTTAAAGCAGCTTTTGGAACCAACCAAATCAGTTCGTCCTTAGTAGCTAAAGCATTAGAACAATACATGAAAGCGCTAGTGAGTTATAATGCACCTTTTGACCAATATATTCGAGGAGAAATCTCATTAAGCCCTTCTGAATTGAGAGGTTATCAGCTTTTCAACAACGAAACAGGAGATTGTTTTCATTGTCACTCTACACCAGAATTATTTGTGCATCCTGCAAAGACTTTTTCGAATAACGGTTTGGATTTAGTAGATAATATCAATGGTTTTAAAGACAATGGTTTAGGTGATTTCACCAAAAATCCTAATGATAATGGGAATTTCAAAATTCCATCTTTACGAAATCTCTCTATGACTGCTCCTTATATGCATGATGGCAGATTTGAGACATTGGATGAGGTAATTGATTTTTATAACGATGGACCTAAGAGTTCGCCCACTTTAGATCCGATTATGATTACAGAAGCCAATAGAAGAATCTTACAATTTGGAAGATGGGGTTTAGGATTGACTGTGCAAGACAAAGCTGACTTGAAAGCTTTTTTATTGACGCTTACAGATAGTACTTATTTGAAAGATCCACTTTACAGAGCTCCGGCGGGGATATAGATTTTCAGAACCAAGAGTCAGGAGTCAGGACACATGTACTTTTAGATTACTTCGTTCATCGCAATGACGTAATTTTCCTTTTGTACTTAGTAAATCGTACTTCGTATTTTTCAGATTGCTTCGTTCCTCGCAATGACGAGATATTTTGTCACTTCGAGAGCCTCAGCGACCAGTTCATTTCGTACTTAGTAAATCGTACTTCGTATTTTTCAGATTGCTTCGTTTCTCGCAATGACGAGATATTTTGTGACTTCGAGAGTCTCAGTGACCAACAGTTGAAGAACTCGAAACCAAAACAAGAAAAGCCCATCATTAAGAAATCACTAAAATAAAAAAGGCATCATTTCTGACACCTTTAATATTTTGAACTTAAGATATTTCTATTTGTGTACGCTGACTACTTTATCATTTTCTACTCCTACGACGTAAGCATTTTCAAAACCAGCTCTTAATCTTACTTTTCTCATTAAACTTTGAGCTTCTGATAGATTATTGAAAGATCCTAAATGCACGCTAGTTAGTCCCGTAGTAGTTTTAATTGTTTTGAAAGCACCTAAGTCATTCAACTGATTCAATACTGCCCAATTAGGATTAGAATAAGAACCTAATTGAATTCTATAGTCTACCCCTGCTGTCGGTGCAGCAACTACAGGTGAAGTTTGTACAGCAGGTGTCAAAACTTCTGCAGGAGCTTGCTGAGGAACTTTTGGTGCAGGTATTGCAGAAGGAACCGGTTTTGTAGTTGGTATAGCTGTAGGTGTTTGAGGAGCAGTGTTTTTGCTAGCTGCTTGTAATGCCAATTGTGTAGTAGAGCCAATGACCTCTACTAAGTCAAAATTCACTTGAGTAGAATTTCTATAAATCTGCAATACGCCTGCATCCGTAATGAAAGGAAAAAACTCATCTTCACTACTATTGACTTTCAAACCTAAATTTGTAGGATCTGACCATTTGCCACTTCTTTTTTCTGAATAATACACATCGAATCCTCCAGCACCACCAGGAATATTAGAAACAAAGAATACTCTATTTCCATCTGACTGAATAAAAGGGTGTCCTACTTTAATAGTTCCTTTGCCATTAGGATTTGCTGTATATCTTATCCATTTGCCATTTTCCCAACGACAATTCAAAATTTGATACATTAAAGTTTCTTCAGCACTCATCGATCGATCTCCAATATTAGGCATCCCTAATACTTTTCCTGCCAAAGATGTATTGTATAAGTTATCTACTTCTACTAAAAAAAGATTATTAGGATCTTGTTGTGCATTTGCAAAATTCAAACTTAAGCCCAACAAAAGTCCAGTAATAACATTTCTAATTTTTTTCATAATGATGCAATCTAAGTGATTTCAACAAAGATAATGCCTTGAATTATTTAGTCATAATTTAAATGAAAGTTTTACGGTTCAAATTTTTCACCTATTTTAACCTTGTGAAAGTTTTACTAAGAATTTCAATTCTAATTTCTTGTTCGATTTTAATGATCCAAACAGAAGTTAAAGCAGCTGGAGAATACCGAGCAATTGGCACGAGAATGATGGCTCCAGGATTAGGAGGTGTGAGTACAATTACTCCTTACTCAAGTAGCAGTAACCAAGCAGGAATGGGCTTCTCCACTCATTCTAGCGCATCGGTTTTTTATGCACATACCGGTATCGCTGAAGGCGTCAATAACTTTATGGCAGTGGGTCAATTCCATTTAAAAAAAGGTGGAACTATCGGAATTAATGGTTCATATTTCGGTTATGATCTCTTTAATGACAAAAAGATTGGAATCGGTTATGGACTAAAATTGGCAGATTTTGTTTCAATCGGAGCGCAAATTGATATTTTAAATAATAAAGTTTCAGGTTACGAATCAAATACTGCCGTCACTTTTGAAATTGGAACACTTTTTAAAATCAATAATAAATTTCAAGTCGGTGCACATATTTATAATCCGGCGAGAGTGCGCTTCGAAAAAAATACTGAAGAAAGAGTTCCTACAGTATTTCGATTGGGTGCAACATATACTACCAAAGAAAAATTTTGGGTCACAGGAGAGTTAGAACAAGATTTAGACAATAATCTCGCTTTCAGAGCTGGCATTGATTATAAAGTCAATGATTACTTGATGATTCGAAGTGGAATGCTCACCTACCCTCTATCAGGAACTTTAGGTGTTGGAATTAATTATAAAAGCTTGCAATTTGATATCTTAGGTTCTTATCAAAAAATCACTGGCATTTCTCCTCAATTAGGCATTTCTTATGAATTTTAGATGGATAATATTGATTGGTATTCTATTGTGTTTTCCTAAAATATCTTTTGGACAATACTTAGATACTTTATCACAAGAAATCCCTACGGATATATTAGAAGATTTAGCTGAACAGGTAGAATCCGAAGATGGGGAATTTGATAATAATACTTTTTTAGAAGATTTAGAATTATTGAGTATTATAAAGATCAATTTAAATAATACCTCTATTGAAGAATTGATGCGGACATCTGTTTTGACAGAACTTCAAGCCATGTCAATCATTAACTACTTTCAAAACTACGGACCATTCAAGAGCATTTTCGAATTAAAAGGTGTTTTAGGACTGGATAAATTGACGATTGAAAAACTTTTACCTTTCGTTGTGGTAGCTGATGGCGACAAACCTTTATATACTTTTAAAGAACAGCTTCAAAAAGGTCGTCATATTATATTGTATAGATATCAGCAGACGCTCGAGAAAGCTGTAGGATATACAGACCCCGAGTGGTATCAAAACCGATATACAAGTAGATATGCAGGTGACCGTACTAGACAATACTTAAGATATAGATATCAGTTTTTGAAAGGAGTAAGCTATGGAGTTACATTAGAAAAAGATCCTGGTGAAAAACTTTTTCAAGACAATGTCAAATTAAAAATTGATTACGTATCTGCACATTTATTTCTTGAAAATAAAGGAAATTTCAGATACATCGCTTTAGGAGACTTTGAGGTAAATCTTGGTCAAGGTTTGTTGATGTGGCAAAGCTTCGGTGTAGGAAAATCTGTAACTGTCAATAATATCAAAAGAAATGGCGAAGTTTTAAAACCTCACACTTCGGTCGTAGAAGACAATTTTAATAGAGGTGCAGGACTTTCATTTCAAAAAAAAGGGTTTGAATTAACGGGTTTTGGTTCCTACAGAATGAGAGATGGCTCAAGCATAGCCGTAGATACTTTATCAGACGAAAATGTTAATGAAATTCTTTCTTTACAAAGCAGTGGACTTCACAGGACAGAATCAGAATTAAGAAACCGTGCTAATACTAAACTTTGGTTGGCCGGTGGACGTGCAGGCTGGAGTGGCAATAATCTTTCAATATATTTGAATACTACTTATCATCATTTAGGTGCAAAACTTGGCGCTTCCAAAGATTTATACAAAAAGTATTCTTTTGCAGGAAACTCTCTTTTCAATGCAAGTTTGAATTATAACTATTTAGGAAAAAAATTTAATTTCTTCGGTGAAAGTGCACTGTCAGAAAATGGCGGTTTTGCATTATTACATGGGATTAATACTCGACTTACTCCCGGAGTGACCTTGAGTATAGTACATAGATATTATGCAAAAAACTATCAAACTCTTGCAGGTGGTGCATTTGGAGAAACTACAAGTAGCAATCCTACCAATGAACATGGATTATATGCAGGTGTGAGTTTTAAGATTCACCCGAAAATTACACTCAATAATTATGTAGATGTTTATCAATTTCCATGGATGAAATATCGTGTGGATGCTCCTAATACTCATGGTTATGATATTTTGCATGAATGGCAATATTACCACAACAGAAAGCTAGATTTCTATGCAAGGTTTCGTTTTGAATCAAAAGCAAGAAATATTACAGATGCGAAAGCTCCTCTTACAGATATCAGTTACTTCAAAAAATCATCTTTTAGATTACATTTAAATTATAGAGCCAACGATAACTGGTCGTTTAAAACTAGAGCGGAATGGAGTTTCTTTAATGATGGCGCAAATGGTTTAAAGAAAGGCTACGTATTTTATCAAGATATCGGATATAAAATTCCTTCAGGGAAGTGGAGTATTTCAGGCAGATATGCAATATTTAATATTGGCGATTACGATGCTAGGATTTACACTTATGAAAATGATGTCTTGTATGCATTTTCAATTCCTGCACTCATTGGTACAGGTTCTAGAGCATATGTAGTGACGAAAGTAAAAGTGTATCGAAATATTGATTTGTGGATTAGATTCGCTCAAACCTTTAGAAATGATATAGAAGTATTTGGAAGTGGCTTGGAAAAACTACCTAAGAGTACTCGTTCAGAAATCAAAGTACAGTTGAGAGTGAGGTTATAAATGTAAAAACAGAAAGATTACTTTTATACTAATTCTAACTCTTATTACAATACTTAACTTTATGTATCTTTGTTTAAGAGTTCAATGTTCTGAATTTTAAACTTTTATGAATATGCTAATCAATAAGTCAGACATATTAATTCTTAAAGAATTGTCATTTTCAAATGATTTAGTATCTATAGATAAAATCCCAAGCTCATTTAAACATGATTTTGATCAGTTTTTTTTTGGAAAAACTTTGGTTAAAGAAAATAATCATATTTTTGCTTATCCCCATGACATTAAGCATTGGGTTCGTTATGTTTTTTCAAAATATAATGATTAGTAAAAATGCTTTCCCTATACTTAAAAAGATTCAATCTAGTTCTAAAGCAATTTCAACAAAAATTCCCTAGGCCTTATTGGACTAATGATTTCAAATCAGATCTTATAAACGACTTTGCATTTTTCTCGGCTAAAGCTGAAGATGAAAAGCTTATATATGGAGACACTATAAGATTTCTGAATGGAGAATTAGTTAACAAAGAGAAAATAAAAAGTCTATTGGATGTATCAAATCACAAAGATGTTCTATTGTCTTTAATAAATAGATATGATGAATTTGTATTGGAAGAAGAATCAATTAATTAAATTCACAAAGACTTAATGAGCTGTGAGCTTTCTTGGAATTTAGAATTTAGACAGCATTTAATAGGGAATTATAGAAATATCCCAACTATAGGATATAGAGAACCAATACATACGAATAAAGAATATGCTCCACATTATAATTTGGAAATTATAATGGCTTCTTACATTGAAATTTTTAATAATAAATTCCTAAAAATTGATAATAGGCAACATTCAAGTTCTAAATGCAACTTTTGTTAGTAATAAAGATTGAAGATATTTAATAGGAGAAACAAATCCTAATCGTTTTCTTTCTCTGTTGTTGAGTTTGTTTTGAACAATTAGCATTTGTTCTTCTGTGATGTCATCAAAGCAAGTTTTTTTAGGGAAGTATTGGCGTAGCAATCGGTTGTAGTTTTCATTTACACCTCTTTCCCAACTATGATAAGGCGTGGCAAAATAAAAGGAAGCATCTAAGACTTTTGCAACTAACTCATGTTTGGCAAATTCTTTTCCGTTATCTGAGGTGATGGTGTGTACATATTCTTTGATAGGCAATAAGGCATCTACAAGTTGCTCAGCAGTTACTGTTGCTTCTTTGGAAGGCAATTTTCTCAATAAAGCAAATCCGCTCTTACGCTCAACAATAGTGAGAATAGCGTTTTTATGATTCTTCCCTATCACTAAATCTATCTCAAAATCTCCAACTCTACCTCGCTGTTCTACAATTTCTGGGCGTTGTTCTATACCAATCCTATTAGGGATAACACCTCTGTTATTATTAGTATTACCTCTTTTCTGATACCTGCGTCCTTGATTACGCAAATGCTTGTATAACTCTCCTCCAGTGCTTTTATCTTTCCATATATGCTGGTAGATAGTTTCATGGGAAATAGACAAAGTATGCTCTTCTTTACGCATAATACCGCTAATTTGCTCAGGACTTTTATCTTCTCGTAAGTGCTCTTCAACAAAATCTTTCAGCTCTGGAATATTCAATTTACTGACCTTGCGACATTGCTTTCTTCGGTGCTGATAAAATTTTTGAGCTGCTTTTGGCTTATACTTGCCATTGTGCAAACGATTACGTTTAAGCTCACGACAGATAACTGATTTGTCTTTGCCTAAGATTTTAGCAATTTCATTTTGTTTCTTTTCGGCAGCTAAAAGTGCCTGAATTTGATACCTTTGTTCTACGGTAATATGAGCCATTTTTGACAACTTTTGGACGAGGAGGCAATTTCGGAAATATTTCCATTCAGAGGAGGGAGGTCAATCCTCTCTCTTTTGAAAAATATTACTCATTTTGCATTCTCGCTAAAGTTGCATTTACAACTTGAATCTTAGAAAGTCTATATTCACTTTGTTTGGTGTACAAAAAATAGATATCCATATTTGGATACTAAAGAATTGAGATTGAAAGTTTGGAATCATATCAAAGAAAATGCTGTTAAAAAAGATATTTTTATCGATTATGTCAATGGATATTCAGAGCATTGTCATTGTTTGGTTTCATTGAATACTAATCAAACCATTGAAAAGGTCATGCAATTGATAAAAGGAGAGTCTGCTTTTTGGATCAATAAAAACAATTTGACAAAAGAGAAATTTGAATGGCAAGATGAATATTATGCTGTCTCTGTCTCTGAATCAATTGTTGAAAGAGTTAGAAATTATATCAAAAATCAAGAGGAACATCATAGTAAAAAATCATATAATGTAGAAATTGATGATTTTATATTGAAACATGGATTTAGAAAGTTTTCATGATTTAAAGATTAATTCAAGAAATGGATTCAATTGGTTTGGGTTTTAAGTCAAACCAATCACATAATTCAATTTAAATTGGATGGTCCTAAGATGTTTAATAGATATTTGATGGAGTTATTCTTATTTTTATAAAAAGCAATAATATGTTGACTAAGGAGAATATTAAAAAATCAATTGACACTTTGCCTGATAATTTGACTATCGATCAAGTGATTGATCAATTAATAATATTAGATAAGATAGAGCAGGGATTGAAAGATATCGAAGATGGTCATGTTTATACTACTGAAGAAGTTCAATCAAAATTAAATAAATGGCTCAGCTAATTTGGACTGCTAGAGCATTAAAAGATCTTGAAGAAATAGGAGAATACATCTCTAAAGATTCAATAAAATACGCTAGATTAACGATTCAGAAAATTGTTGAGACTAGTTTTTTAATTGAAAAGAATTTATGGGTTGGCAGAATAATTCCAGAAATAAATCAAAAAGATAAAAGAGAACTTATAACAGGTAATTATAGAATAATGTATCAAGTTAAAGATGGAGAAGTTGGATATATCTTGACGATTCATCATAGTTCAAGGCTGTTTTCAAATAATCCTCATTTAAAAGAAGAGTAGATTGCAGTTTCAATTACTTACTTTTTAATATTTTTTTATGACTCTGAATCTAAGCAGCACCATCAAAATAATTTTAGCAATTTTATTTTTTCTCTGCTTAGCTGAGATGCCTTATGGTTTTTATCAATTGGTAAGAATGGCAGGGTTAATTGGCTTTGCAATATTGGCCTACGATGCCAATCAAAGAAAGCAGCCTATAGTCATGATTGTTTATATCGGACTTGCGCTATTGTTTCAACCTTTATTTAAAGTAGCTCTTGGAAGAGATTTATGGAATATTGTAGATGTGCTTGTAGGGATTGGGTTATTGGTATCTGTATATTCTGAAAAGCGAAAGACTTTGAAAGAGCAGTAGAGTTGTTTTAGATTCTATCTTATATCACCCACCCAAATAAAAAAGGACGTCAATAGACGTCCTTTTCGATTTTATGATTAGATGAGTAAAATACTAGACATCAATTTTAGCGTAGCTAGCATTTTTCTCTATAAACTCTCTTCTCGGTGGAACTTCGTCTCCCATCAACATAGAGAAAGTAGAATCAGCTTCGGCAGCACTATCTATTGTGATTTGTCTTAAAGTTCTGAATTCAGGGTTTAAAGTAGTTTCCCAAAGCTGTTCAGCGTTCATCTCTCCAAGACCTTTATATCTTTGGACACCTACAGAGTCTTCTTTGCTATTTCCAGCGATTTCTTTAATTGCAGCTATCCTTTGTTCTTCGTTCCAAGCGTAAGTTTGTTTTTGTCCTTTTTTCACTAAGTACAATGGAGGAGTAGCGATATAGATATGTCCGTTCTCTACTAATTCTCTCATGTATCTGAAGAAGAAAGTTAAAATCAATGTAACAATGTGGCTACCGTCAATGTCGGCGTCACACATAATGATAACTTTGTGATATCTTAAACCTTCAAGGTTCAATGCTTTATCGTCACCAATTTTCCCTCTTGAAATCCCTAAAGCTGTGAAGATATTTTTAATCTCTTCGTTCTCATAGATTTTGTACTCCATCGCTTTCTCTACGTTGAGGATTTTACCTCTCAATGGTAAGATTGCTTGAGTTCTACGGTCACGGCCTTGTTTTGCAGTACCACCCGCAGAATCCCCTTCCACTAAGAATAGCTCACTCAATGCAGGGTCTTTCTCAGAACAGTCCGCTAATTTTCCTGGTAAAGCAGAACCAATTAATACGTTTTTACGTTGAACTAATTCTCTTGCCTTTTTTGCGGCGTGACGAGCTGTTGCAGCCAAAATTACTTTTGTAATTATTGCTCTAGCTTCTTTTGGATGCTCTTCTAGGAAGTATTCTAATTGTTCTCCTACTACAGATTCTGTAATTCCTTGGACTTCACCGTTACCTAATTTTGTTTTGGTTTGACCTTCAAATTGTGGTTCAGGTACTTTAATAGAAAGTACAGCAGTGATTCCTTCTCTGAAGTCATCTCCACTGATTTCCATTTTGACTTTTTCAAAAAGTCCATTTTTATTTCCGTAGTTTTTGAAAACTCTTGTTAAAGCTCTTCTAAAACCTGCAACGTGTGTTCCACCTTCAATTGTATTGATATTGTTGACATAAGAGTGGAGGTTTTCGTTATATTCTCCATCATTATATTGAAAAGCTACTTCTACGACTACAAAGTCTTTAGTACCTTCAATAAATGCAGGTTCTGCTAAAAGTGGCGTTCTGTTACGATCGATATAGTTTACAAAGTCTTTAATTCCCCCTTCAGAAAAGAATCTCTCAGACTTATTGTTTCCATTTTCATCTTGATGTCTTTCGTCAGTAATTGTGATGGTGATTCCTCTGTTAAGGAATGACAATTCACGCATTCTATGCATTAAAGTATCAAAATTATAAACTGTCTGAGTGAAGATTGAAGCGTCAGGCGTGAACTTTACAGTTGTTCCTCGTCTTTCTGAAGTTCCAACTTCTTTTACAGAATATTGAGGTGCACCAATAGCATATTCTTGGAAATATTTTTTGCCTTCTCTTTCTATTGTTACTTCTAAATGAGACGATAAAGCGTTCACACAAGAAACCCCCACACCGTGAAGACCACCAGAAACTTTGTAAGAGTTTTTGTCGAATTTTCCACCTGCGTGCAATACAGTCATGACCACTTCTAGCGCAGAACGACCTTCTTTTTTATGAATTTCTACAGGAATACCACGACCATTATCTTGTACGGTAATGCTATTATCTTGATGTATGATGACATTAATTGTATCACAATGGCCTGCTAAAGCCTCATCTATAGAGTTGTCCACTACTTCGTAAACTAAATGGTGTAAACCTCTAGCTCCAATGTCGCCAATATACATGGCAGGACGTTTTCTAACAGCTTCTAATCCTTCTAGTACTGTAATATTGTCTGCACCATACTGTGCATTGTTTTGATCTATCGGGAGAGCATTTTCTTCTAATTCAGACATATATAGACTTCGATTGAATTTAACTACCAAAGATACAGAATTTTGACGGCTTTATAAATTCCTATTATCCACAATTATCTACAAATATCTAACACTTAAAGAGACTTATATTCCAAGTTTTTTGTTATATCTCTATTTAGTTCATCTGTTGAGATTCAATGTATTATATTTAAAATCTAAAATTTTTATAGATGAATGATAATACTATAAAAGGTTGGTGGGTAGATCTCTTTAATAAAGAAATAATCCCTTCTGAAATCATCTTTTCTGATGGTAAAATATTGGAAATTAAACGCTTAAATGAGTCAGATGTTCCTGCTCAATATATTCTACTGGGTTTTGTAGACGCGCATATTCATGTAGAAAGTTCAATGTTGAGTCCTTTTGAATTTGCAAGAATAGCTTGTACTCACGGTACTATTGCTACTATTTCAGATCCACATGAGATAGCAAATGTTTGTGGAATGGATGGAGTTCGATTTATGATAGAGAATAGTAAAAATGCTCCTGTTAAAATTTTCTACGGTGCTCCATCTTGTGTTCCTGCCACTAATTTTGAAACGGCAGGTGCAGTACTAGATTCAAAAGATATTAAAGAGTTGATGAACAATCCCAATATTTGGTATTTAAGTGAAGTCATGAATTATCCGGGAGTATTGAATAATGATCCTGAACTGATGGCAAAAATTCAAGCTGCAAAAGATGCAGGCAAACCTATTGATGGTCATGCTCCGGGATTGAAAGGAAAATTGGCTCATCAATATGCGTCTCATGGAATCTCTACCGATCATGAGTGTTTTACTTTAGAAGAAGCTTTGGATAAAATTGATGCAGGAATGAAAATTCTCATTCGGGAAGGAAGTGCTGCAAGAAATTACGAAGCATTAGCTCCTTTGCTAAAATCTCATCCCGACAAAGTGATGTTTTGTAGTGATGATCAGCATCCTGATGAATTGGTATTAGGGCATATCAATCTATTGGTGAAAAGGGCTATTAAAGAAGGATATGACTTATTTGATGTTTTAAATGCTGCTTGTGTTCATCCTGTAAATCATTATAATATTCCTGTAGGATTGCTTAGGGTAGGAGATAACGCTGATTTTATTGTAGTAGATAATTTGACTGATTTCAATGTTTTGGAAACCTATAATAATGGATTCCAAGTTGCGAAAAATGGAAAATGTAATATTGATTTCAAAAAGATACAGCCTATCAATCATTTTAAAGCCGAACAAAGAAAATACAACGATTTTGCATATACAGCATCTTCAGATTTAGACAAAATACGAGTGATAGAAGTATTAGATGGACAATTAATTACACAAACTTTTATTGGAAATGCTACTGTCGTCGAAGGGAATTTAGTGAGTAATACTTCCACGGATATTTTAAAAATAGTGGTAGTCAATAGATATGAAAAGTCTGCTCCGGTTGCTATTGGTTTTGTGAGAAATTTTGGTCTTCAAAAAGGGGCTATTGCTTCGTCGGTAGCTCATGATAGTCACAATATTATTGCGATAGGAGTGAATGATGAAGAGATTTGTAAAGTGGTCAATGTGCTGATTGAAAATCAAGGAGGAATTGCAGTCGTAGATAGTGCTTCTAATTACCACGAGTCTCTTTCTCTAGAAATTGCCGGATTGATGAGTATAGAATCTGGTGAAAAAGTCGCTCAATTGTATCATGCTCTCGATCTTAAAACTAAAGACTTAGGTTGTACACTAAAAGCTCCGTTTATGAGTATGTCCTTTTTAGCATTACTTGTTATTCCATCTTTGAAATTAAGTGATAAAGGTCTGTTTGATGGGAATCAATTTGTTTTTACAAGCATTGAGGTTTAAGTGATACCTGCATTGTTATATGCTATTTTTATTTAAGAGAAATTAATATCAAGTGTAGATTATAAACATGTTAACTCAGTCCTTATTGATATAAAAATTAAATAATCAATTGTAGTTTTGACTAAAATTTTAGAAAAAATGAAAAAATTGTTATTTGTATTGTTATCGTTTTTGATGTTTAATGTAAACGCTACTGAATTGCCAGATGTGGCAGAAGCAAAGTCTAAAGAGGATGCTAAAAAGCTAGCTGAAAATCCAAGTGGATGGAAAATCGGCGGAACAGGTTCTATCACTTTTAATCAAGTGGGACTTAAAAACTGGGCAGCAGGTGGAGATCCTTCTATTTCATTATTAGGAGTAGTCAATGCTTATGCAGATTATAAATATGGAAAACATCTTTGGCAAAATAGATTAGGTGTAGAATATGGTACTCAAAAAATCAAAAGCGAGCCTATCCGTAAAAACTCCGATCGTCTAGAAGTGTTTTCTAAATATGGTTATGCAGTAAGCAAGAAATGGTATGTTTCTGCGTACGGTAACGTTAGAACTCAAATGACTCCAACTTATGAATATGATGGAGATGGCAATAAAACAATGACAATATCTAAATTTGCTAACCCTATGGTGATAGACGGAGCGATAGGTATGGACTTTGTCCCTAATCAATATTTATCTTTATTCCTTTCCCCATTAGCTACTAAAATGATTATAGTATCAGATGATAAAATAGCAGTTCAGGATAGACATGGTAATATGGGAAATAACTTTAGAGCTGAAATAGGTGCTTCTGTTATTCTTGCTTATAAGCAAGAAGTAGTTAAAAACGTTAATGTTCAAAGTGTATTGAGAGTTTTCAAGGATTATCAACATGGTCCTGCTCAAAATATTGATGTGGATTGGCAAAATACTATAGGATTGAAAGTCAATAAATTTTTATCTGCAGCAGTATTCACTCATTTGATTTGGGATTATGACCAATTGATTCCACAGTTTGACAAACAAGCTGTACAAACAGGTGTTGCAAGAAAAGTACAATTCAGAAATGTAATTGGAATCGGTTTAGCATATACTATGGAGAAGGTTTATGACAAACCTGAACCTATAGAAAAATAAAACTTAATCTCTATTAAAATATAAAGGACTGAATTTTCAGTCCTTTTTTTATCCTCCACATCCACCAAAAAACCGCTTTTTATCTTTTTCTAGAAGTTCTTCTAGTTCGGGATTTAAAGATGTAGGAAATTCTAAATCATTCTCTAATGATATAGAAGTCTCTTTAATGGGTAAAGATTCATCTTTTGCTAACTTCTTTTTAGAAGATGTTGGAGCATCTACATTTTTCTTTTTACCATCTTTCACTTTCGTCTATTTCAGTATGTGAACTTTTAAATTGACTGCGCCAATATATTTTTTGTTGCTGTCTTTTAATAATCAGTTCGGCAATAATTTGAGCTGAATTGAGTCCATTATCTTTTGCCAATAAAGCCTTTACTTTTTTCTCACTGACATCTATTCTATATAGTAAAAGAAGAAGAGCATCGAAATCATTAGAAATCAATTGATCTACATATTGACTTAACCATGCTACTAATTCTTCTAAGGTGATGATCTTTTTTAAAGCGACTGCATCAACTTGAAGTTGAGATGTCAATAATTGTTTAATATCGATTAGTTCTTCGCTCATAGGGATAGTATTTCAAAACTATGTGTAATGTCAGCAGATTTTTCCAACATTTTAGAAACAGAGCAATATTTTTCCATAGATAAAGTAATTGCCTTTTCTACATTTTTAATATTTAATTCTCCTTTTAAGACAAAATGAACGTGTATTTTATTAAAAATAGATGGTACTTGTTCTGTATCTCTTTCGCCGGTGATTTCTACTTGATAATCTTGGACATCTTCTCTCATCTTTTTAAGAATGCTCAAAACATCCATACTTGAACATCCAGCCAAAGAACTTAAGAGCACTTCCATAGGCCTCATGCCTAATTCTTCTCCACCAATTTCTGGAGAGCCATCCATATCAAAGGATACTCCTCTCTCATTGACAGCATTCAAATGGACTGCTTGATTGGTTCTACTGATGACTATTTTCATAAGTTGAAGATAATGACATATTGATGAAATAAAAAAGGCATCCATGATAGATGCCTTTGTAATATTTTAAAAGAGTTGATTAGAATCTAAAGATACCGTAAAGTTGAAAACCTGTATTGGTTACAAATTTCTTATCTGCTGGGAATACTAATCCAACATCACCATTAACTCGTCCTACATAATCGTCATTTGTGATGTCAATGAATCCTTTTTGGAATCTAGCACCGATACCGAACCCTCCATTACTTATAAACTCAAGTCCTACGTTTGCACCAATATCAAATCTGTTCAATGGTAATTCACCGTTCGGATCTTTATAATCATTGCCGAACCAGTTTTCAGATTCTTTACTTTGAGTATTATCGCCATAAGAAGCTGAAGCTTTTGTATTTGCTCCTAAAGTATAAGAGAAATAAGGGCCAGCATAAATATTGAAATTATCACCAAAATAGAATTTTGCTGAAATCGGAACGTCCACAGTAAATAAATTTCCTTTTAAAGTAACATCACCACTTTTACCCAAAATAGTATATGATTGAGTTCTTTTAACTCCTTTGTTGGCTAATAAAGCTTCAAAATCTAATGCGAATACATTACCAATTCTAGCTTCGTAACTGACACCAAACATACCCCCTACTTTCCAACTGTTGTCTGATTTTTCTATATCTTTACCTTCTCCGAAGCTAATAGTGGAAAATCCCACTCCACCTTTGATACCAAAACCACCGTTGTTATCTCTTTCTTGCGCAAATAAACTTGATGTAAGACCTAAGGTCATTAATCCTGTCAATAATAAATGTCTTGTTTTCATAATCTAATTTTTTCTTTCTATTGTGTGTTTTGTTTTATATACGATGATGATTCTTTTTTGTTTAACTCCTATTCGTAAAATAATGTTAATCAGTTTTCTACATTTAAAATTCCGCCATTGGTTTGAAATCTGAATTCAGGTGCGTATAAACATTCTCCTGTTGAGATACCGCTACTATATTTACCAGCCGTATTGATATAAACGGTGTATTCAAACACAAAGTTTCCTTTTGGCAAATAATTAAAATACCAATGTGTTGCAGCATCACCATTGACTTCGTAATAACCAAGACCACCTTGATATTTATATCCAGAAATTACATTCGCTGGCTCAAAACCTGAAGCTCTCACATCTTGTAAATGGAAATATTCTACATCTTTTTGAATATTGAGCTCTAGTTTTATTCGAATTTTATCGCCAACTTTCAAAGTATTGTTGGATGTTATTGATTCTAGTTGCTCTCCTGTTTCCGAAGTCGTGACTTTGTACAAGGTTCTTTTAATATTCAAATCATCAGAAGAAGATTTCACTTGGTCCAAATCTTCCCAATATTGATAATAAATCGCTCCCCAAGAAGGTGAGTTCTTTTTCTTTTTAATAGATAATCTTTCTGGAAACTGATCACCATTCTCTACTTGCCATGTGTTTTTAACATAAGCAGTTCCAATCGACATGCTTTGTGGACTTAAAGTGTTTTTGTCTATTTTTATCACATCTTTTTTAGAAGAAGTCTTCCAATCTCCACCTGTCAATAAGAGAGCATAACTTGCATCTGCAGTGGCTTTAGGTTGATTCCAACGATGTGTTTGCTTTTGTCTTAGTAACCACGTTTTTAATTCATTTACTGTGTTTTCGTCATGGGCAATTTCATCAAAAGCTTGAATAATTAAAGCTTGAGTTTCAATAGGTGCATCATACCAAAATCTATAATTCGTAGCTTTCCAATACATGCCTTCTTTTTTAGAATACACCGCAGATTGTTTTAATGAATTTAAAATAGTCAGAGCTGTTTTTTGATCGTCCATTCTATTCAATGTAATGGCTATTGCAGCTTTAGAATAATTATTTCTATCTAATGCATATTGTTGAGCTTGATTGTAAAAATATTGTTCGGCTTCTGATAGTTTTTTATTTTTCAAGTGGCTGATCAATAGGAGATACTGAATTTCATGATATCCTAAATGATTGTTTTTGAGATAATTAGAATCAGTTCTTTTGATTTCTGAAAAGGTTTTATTGATTTGATTTGTTAAATAATTTTGAGCTTTATTCATCCATGCAGAAATTTCTTCTTCATTATTAAGCTCTATCGCTCCCAAATGTTGAAGCTGATAAAATCCTAAAACTACAGATTGAGTGATGTATTGATTTTCTGGCATATTAGGAAACCATGATATTCCTCCAGAAGGATATTGTAATTCTTCCAGCTTTTCGATTAATCTCTTTTGTTGAATAGGATTTTGAGCATCAGAAAACAATTTTAATAATCCTTGCATTTGAGCTGTTTCGTCTTGAGCATCTCTTAGCCAAGGCGTAGCTTCTAATACTACTGATTTTAACTCTTGATTTTTTTCTAAAGTAGATTTAAGCGAACCTTCTTTTTTCCAAGCTTCTAATAAGGTTTTGCTCTCCGGAATGGATTTTAAAATATAAGCTGCTAAAGAATTTGCATAAAATTTTTGAAATAAAGAGGTAGCAGAAGCATCATCTTGTTCATTTAGATAAGGCAGAGCCATTAAAGCATGCCATACCGGTTGAGAGGTATATTCAAAGGTGATAGATTTAGTTTCTAAAGTGTTGCTCGTGTGAGCTAAGTCTTTCAGATTCCATTCATATTTACCTTTTTTGTTGATAAAAATAGGAGTGGACTCTGTGAGTAGAACTCTGTTTTCCAAAACTGGAATAATATTACTTTCTCCATCAGAAAAATCTCTTGAGCTAGCAGTCACTTCATAAATAATCCCATCATAATCTTTTGGGATTTTAATCATCCATTCTACTTTTTGATTGGCTTTAGAATTAATTTCAGAAGATTGTTTTTGAGTAGAGGATAAAATTTTAGAAGTAATATCTTCATTAGTAGAAGCATCTCTAAAAACAATTTTCGCTTCTACACTCAGCTGTTTATCGGACAAATTAGAGAGTCTAGCATTCAGATAAATTTCATCTCCTTTTCTTACAAATCTTGGAGCATTGAGTTGAATCATCAAATCTTTTTGTGAAATGACTTTCTCTTCTAAAAGCGCATAATGCAAATCTTCTGTATGAGCAAAAGCTTGAAATTTCCAAGTTGTTAAAGCATCAGGCATTGTGAAATTCATGCTATAGATACCTTCTTTGTCAGCTTTAAGCATTGGGTAAAAGAATGCTGTTTCATTGAAATTTGTTCTTAAAGAAATGTTTTTTTCTGGAGCAGTTTCTTTAGGTTCTTCTGTTTTCCCTCCTGCGCCACTAATGTCTAAAGCAGCATCTGTTTCTATTCTTTTTTCTCGAGCAGCTGGAGCTTGCATGGATTCATTTGCAACTGCTCCTTTACTAGCCATTGTATAATAATATCTTTCGTTATAATTATACAATTGCCATCCAAATAAATTCAAACTTGGAATTTGCATTGCGGTGTAATTCTGATAGTAAGAAAATAAATTTCCCGTATAATCTCTTGTACTCGCAGTATTAAACATTTGGCTGTTATAGTAAAAATTACTGTACCAATATTTTCTGTAGAAAGGTAAATTAAAAGCAAATTCATATGGAGCGAATTGATCTAAAGAAGCATCATACATCGTCGCTAATAATTCAGCATTGGACCACTGATTATTTTTATCTAGGATTTGTAATGACCATTTTTCTTGAGCTCCTGGCAATAATTTATTTCTAAAACTTGTCCATTTGAATTGTAAATCATCATATTTCTCCGTTGTGATTGGAATTTCTTGACTTCCTTTTATGATTCTATTTTGTGCAACTAATTCGTAATAGATATTGGTGTTGGCACTTTTGCTATTACTCAAATTAATTTCCCATTGTATAGCTTGACCTTTAATGTGAAAAGCTGTATCGTCTTTAATTTGATCTCCATCAATTCTATAAATTCGTAAATATGCTTCTGGTAAATCAGAGTCAAAAGAGATGATCGCTTTACTTCCTGGCAGATATGATTTTTTGTCTAAAGTTATTTTTACGAATTCTGCTTGTACAGAAGAAGCTAAAGGTGCTTTGACTTCAAAATATTGCTCTAGATGAATGGTATCTTTTTTATCTAATACGATAGATGTGATTTTATATACTCCAATAGGTAGGTTTTTTGGTAAAATTTCCAAAGTTGAATCACCCAAGATTTGTACAGAATTAGACCAAACTGTTTTGCCAATTTTTAAATTTTGTAGCGTTGGATCTTCCTTGTAAATATCATAAGGAAAAAGTTGATTGTGCTCAGCTTCTGTCATTGAAAATTGATCAGGCTCTGACCAATATCTAGATTTCTTAGGAAGCATTCTAGGAATTAATGTTTCTATTTTTATCTGAAAAATTGAACTTACAGCTACATTTTGAAGGTTTTTAGAACTTAATTTTAAGGTAGAAGCAGTAGAAGGAATCCATATCGGATCTACTTCCATACCCGGCAGTACTGAGTTCTTTCCTACTCTTACGTTAGAGATATTGCTTCTGACTTCACCTGTAATATCTGTGACCTCTATCGAGATTTTATAGTCGTATATATTGAAATTGTTTTTGTCTTTCTCTGCTATAAATGTAATTTCAAAATTTCCATTTTCATCAGTAGCAGTAGCTCCAGAAGTCAATATTGCAGGAGTGACAGGTCGTGGAAAATATCTGCCATAATATCCCCAAATAGGGAAGTAGGCTTTTCTTTGTACGATATAATTTACAGTAGCTTGAGAAATATTTGCACCGCTATATGCGAGTGCTTGACCTTTCACGAGTATGCTATCGCCTAATTGAAAATTTCCTTCAATTGGTGGAACAGTTACCTCAAAAGTTGGTCGCTTATAATCTTCTACCTGAATGCTTTCTGCACCATAAGGAGTTTGTAAAGTGAAGTTTCCATTTAATCCGCCTTCAGGAATTCTGAAAAATCCACTAAAGCTACCGTATTCATTTGTAGTAAAAGTTTGTTTAGATACTTCTTGGTAATTAGCATCTCTAAAAATAACTTCTATAGATTCTTGAATTCCTGGTCGTACAGTATCTTCAAAATTGCTGATTAAAATTCCTTTGAAAAAGACTTCTTGACCTTGACGATAAATTGACCGGTCTGTAAATATTTTAGTGGAAAATGTTTTTACAGTTTTATTGACTCTAGGTTGTTGGTAATTGTAGTATTGATCAGGAGTTTCAATTTTATCTACTCCGTTTTTTATTTGAATTTTGTAATATGATTTTAATAAGGATGCTTTAGGCAGATAAACTTCTCCTTTTTGATTAGTAAATGCACTTGCTGTAGTTTTGAAATCTTGATTGTATTGTGCTCTTGTGAGTACTTCTACGGGAATTTGATTGAACGGCAAACCGCTTTTTCTATTCAATACCGAAACAATGATATTATCTTGATTTTCTCTAAAAGTTATCGCGATATCTGTCACTTGAAATGGAGAAATAGTGAACTTTCCTTTCTCAATATTATTTAAAACATCTTCTGTATAAGTGATGAGTGCGTATTTTCCAAAAGCTAATCCATTGAGTGCAAATTCAATACTATGAGGAGAATAATCTTCGGAAGCGGGAAGTTTGAAATTGCCAGAATGAACGACTTTTAATTTTTGAATAGCATTCCAAACCTCCTGATTATTTTGATAAGCATTTTGTTGACGGATTTCTTTCCACTCTACAATTTTGTATCTGATAGAAGATAAGTTTCTATATGCTACAAAAGTTTTAAATGGCTGATTTGCTGGGATAAATTCTTCGAGTGTGACGTGTAATGATTTAGATTGAATAGTATGGATAAGATCTTGCATAGACACCGCTCCCAAAGTATTTGGATAGTCTTTAAGTAATATTTGTGCTTCTTCTACAATCTGTGTTAATGTATAATCAAAATCTCCAGTTCTTTCTTGATACCATAATTGAATTAACTCAGCTTTGAAAAGTGCTTTTGCAGTTGCTGAAGTATAATGTTGATACGCCTTTTCTAGACTTTCTGCATATAAATCATTTTTCTTTTCTCCTACATAATGGTCGTACACAAAACGCAATCTTTGATGGTCGATATAACTTAAAATATCCAAGTTTTTATCTTGAAGATGATTGGCTATCCATTCTTGATATAGTTCAAGAGCTTTCCACTCATTCGAAGAGTTTTTATTTGAAAGATCAGTTTTTACAAAATTTTCAACTGAAGAAAATAAATCTTTTTGATTCATTTGAAATGCATTACTTGCTTCTATAAGTTGAATACTGCCAGAAGAAAAATATTGAATCGCTTCATGGAAAAGTAAATCCGACAAATTTTGAATCGGAAGACTGAACTTCGCATTGTTATCTTTTGAAATTATCGCTGAATAATTATCCAAAGGATATTTTTTTAATTCGTTTTTATGATTTAAAGCTTCGAAATATAAATTGCTAATTTCTTGTTGAAACTGTTGGGCATCCCACATCGCAAAATCAGAAGATCGTTCATTGCTATAAGTTCTTTCTAGAATTTTATATTGTTGAGCTGAATAATAGGTGAAATAGGATTGTGCTAATAAGATTTTCAAAAGAGCTTGTTCATCAATTGATGTGCTTTTTTGAATAGAAGATTTTAAGTCGTTGATAATATTGGCTTCACTATTTTCTTCTATGACCATTCTATTCTTATAAATATGAATAGTGGCTTTAAATTTTTGATCAGTTTGATTTTCTTTTAAAGCTTTGTCGTAAATATTTTGTGCAGTTTGAAGGGCATCTCTTGTGCTTCCTTTACTGATGAAGGATTGATATTTCTTCCACATTTCATCATACTGTTTGGAATCATTAGCATGACTAGATTGAATACCCAATAGAATCATAAATATGAATAAGCCTATGTTTTTGACTGGTATTTTCATAAGATTGAATTGTTTTGTGTTGAATAGTGTAATACTCTAATAAAATGCCAAGATTGAAAAATACACCTCATAGCATCAATAAATAGAATTATACCAATAAGTTTTTAATGGTAAGTTGGTATACATTAACGGATAAAATAAGTTTTTGTTATGATTCAAATCAAGTAGAAGTTCTAGTAAACTTAGAATGTCTTTCTTATAATAATCAAGACTTGCGTAAGAATTATCGTTAATGGATTGTAAAAAAATAGTATAGATATTGTAAAAAAATAACTAAAAAGGTTATGTTAATTATTGAGATATCTCTACTTTGATTCAAAATCAAATCTCTTGAAACGTATTACTCCATTTGTCTTAGTGTCTTCTATCTTATTGTTTCTTTCTTGCTCTAAAGACGATAATACTCAAAAGATTGTATCTATAATTCCAGAAGAATTAGTGTATAATGACGGTGGTGTCGATAGTGGTTTGAAGATGAATCAGTTACAATATCTGAGCAGTCACAATAGCTATCGAAAACATACAGATAAGACGATTTACAATTTTGTAAAAAGCTTTGCTGGAATTCTCCCTTATAATTTAACAGAATGGGAATATGACCATGTAGATATTTACACTCAATTGGAGAAGTATGGAGTAAGACATCTTGAATTAGATATCTATGGAGATAAAGAAGGTGGAAGATTTTATAATCGAGCTGGATATAAATTGACTGGAAGAGATGAATCTTCAAATATTGATGCTTTGAAGCAACCCGGTTTAAAAGTGATGCATATTCCTGATGTAGATTGCGAAACGAATTATTACACTTTTATAGAAGCTTTGAAAGATATTAAAAGATGGTCCAACGATTATCCTGACCACTTACCCTTGTATGTGATGATAGAACCAAAAACAGAAACGGTGGGAGATGTATTGTCTTTTTTAGGATTCGTAAAAGCCGAGCCTTGGGATGATGAAAATATTGCTTCCATTGAGCAAGAGATCTTACAAGTATTTCCAAGAGAGCAAATTATAGCGCCTGATGATATTAGAAGAAATCGTAGCACTCTTAGACAGGCTGTTTTGGAAGATGGATGGTTGACTATTGGAGAAGCACGAGGTAAAATCATGTTCATGTTTGATAATGATGAAGTAGGGAATAAATATAGAGGAAATCAAAAAGCGTTAGAAGGTAAACTCATTTTTACCAATTCAACTGAAGAAGATGCAGACGCAGCTTATATTCAAGTAAATGATCCATTTGATCCTACAATTCCAGCATTAGTTAAAAAAGGATTCATGGTGAGAAGTATGATAGGGGGAGTCAAAGAAGCCCAAACTGGCGATTATTCCAAATGGGAAGCTGGCAAAGCTGCAGGGTCACATTTCTTGTCTACAGATTATTATAAAGCAGACGAAAGAGCTGGTATCGTTCCAGGATGGACAGACTTTCATGTCGGATTAGCCAACCATAGCTATAGAATTAATCCTGTTGCAAAATAGCTTTTTAATGTGCTGATGGTTAATGTGGCAATGAGTTAATGTGCCGATGTGCCAATGTAAAATCACGTCATTGCGAGCGAAATCCAATGAAGTGAAGCAACCTCTCTAGCAAGAATACTCTTAAATAGCTTTGTACTTTGGAATGACGATTGTCTAAGTTCAAACTGTCTACAGTTTAAAAGAAACTTAACTTCTTAATGTTTCAATCTTATTTTCAAAAGGGAGACTTCGACACAAAACTTTGGACGTTGAGGTGCTCGAAGTGACGACGTAAAATCACGTCATTAAGAGCGAAATACAATGAAGCGAAGCAACTTCTTTAGCAAGAATACTCTTAAATAGCTTTGTACTTTGGAATGACGATTGTCTAAGTTCAAACGGTCTATATTTTAAAAGAAACTTAATTTCTTAATGTTTCAATTATATTTTCAAAATGGAGATTTCGACACCAGATTTCTTCGTACCTCGCAATGATAGGCTTTTTCGTAAATCGTACTTCTAATTATGCTGCTTCGCTTTTTCCTAAATACTGATTTCTTTGTTCTTGTCTTTTCAGAATTTTTTCTAAATGTGGTGCTACGATATCTTTCATGCTATCCTCATTATATCTTAGAGCATCAGGATTGTTCACTAAATCATACCAAGGTTTTGCGCCTCCGTAGGGATATTCCCCATGAATAATTACTGGAGTTCCTTTAGCGACTTCTACCTTGTCTTTTATAATCCATTGTTCTGCCCAATAGTATAAAAATTTAGCATCATCAGCCAATAATCTCATACAGCTATGACTCGCAGGATATCCGGGCATGGCATATTCGTGAAAACCTACGCCACCAAAATTGCTGATATTAAAATTCCAGTTTAGAATCCATTTGCTATTGACTGTGCTGACAGATCTCTTTGCTTTCCAATTACAAGAGTAAAGATTAGCGCGAGTAGGAGTAGACTTTTTACCCATATTACTTTGCCCTTGCAATACAAGTTTTCCATTCTCATAAGCAGCAAAAGATTGTGTGGCATTAGAGAAAATAATTATTTTTTCAATGTCTTTTAAAGCATCTGATGATTTAGGAAATGGCATATAATCATCCAAGCTCAAATCATATCTATCTGGAACTACGATACTGTCTAATCTATTGATGTGACCTTTATCTGTTCTATTGATCGCAGCTAAAATATCTAAATGCTTTCCTGCCTCTAGAGAGTCTTTCTGTGCTAGCCAATCTGCTTTTTTAATATTGGAATATTTGATTTCAGGAGCTTTCTCTTTGGGAGCTTCTTCCACTTTATCTACTATTTTTTCAATAATATTTTTAGATTCTTCAGATTGAGTGTTTTTGGATTTGCATCCAATAGTAATTGTAGCAACAATTAGAAATGTAAGTAATGAATATAGTTTTGAACGCATATTTTGTTGAGTGTAATATGTTAAAGTGATAATGATAAATGTTTGATAGGATTCTATTCATAAACTTGAAGAATACCTAAAAAGTTTCCAATTGAAGAATAATATAATAAAGACTTGAAGGATTTTTAATGAAATAAATCAATGGATTGACAACTAGTAACTTAGCTTTAACATACTAAGTACACACAAACCTTAGTATATTTGCATCCTATAAAATTAGAATACGATAAAGATGTATAGATCAAATAATTGTGGAGAATTGAATATTGCTCATCAAGGAAAAGAAGTGACTTTGAGCGGTTGGGTACAAATAACTAGAGATTTTGGAGGTTTGACGTTTGTGGATTTGAGAGATAGATACGGTATCACTCAGATTGTATTTAACATGACTACTAATGCTGACCTTTGTACACAAGCTAGAAATCTCAATAGAGAAGATGTTATTCAAGTTCAAGGCAAAGTAGTTGAAAGATCTAACAAGAACTTGAATATTCCTACAGGAGAAATTGAAGTAATTTCGAATACTCTTCAAATTCTTTCCAAATCAAAAACTCCTCCTTTTACGATTGAAAATGATACAGATGGTGGAGATGAATTGAGAATGCAGTATCGTTATTTGGATTTAAGAAGAGAAGAGGTCAAAGAGAAAATTATTACTCGTCATAAAATCGGTGCTATTGTTCGTAATTATCTGAATGACAACGATTTCTTAGATATTGAAACTCCTTTTTTAATTAAAAGTACTCCAGAAGGAGCAAGAGATTTTATTGTGCCTTCCCGTTTTAATGCAGGACAATTTTATGCATTGCCTCAATCGCCTCAGACATTTAAGCAACTGTTGATGGTTTCTGGTTTTGATAAGTACTATCAGATTGTACGTTGTTTTAGAGATGAGGATTTGCGCGCAGATCGTCAACCAGAATTTACTCAGATAGATTGTGAAATGTCTTTTGTCGATCAAGAAGATATTTTAAACATGTTTGAAGGTTTGATTAAAAAAGTTTTCAAAGATATCAAAGGCATTGAATTGGAAGATTTTCCACGAATGACTTACGATAGAGCGATGGAATTATACGGTTCTGATAAGCCGGATATTCGTTTTGAAATGACCTTCAACGAGATGAATGATTTAGTTCAAGGTAAAGATTTTAAGATTTTTGACGAAGCCGAATTAGTGATTGCTATCAATGCTGAAGGCGCAGCAAGCTATACTCGTAAGCAAGTAGATGAATTGACCAATTGGATGAAACGTCCACAAATCGGTGCAACAGGTTTAATCTATGCGAGATATAATGAAGATGGAACTTTGAAATCTTCTGTAGATAAATTTTTCTGTGAAGAAGACTTAAAAGCATGGGCTGATCGTTGTGGTGCAAAACCTGGCGATATGATGTTCTTGTTGAGTGGTAAAACAGAAAAAGTTCGTAAGCAAATGAATGAACTCCGTCTTGAAATGGGGACTCGCTTAGGTTTACGTAAAGCTGGAGAATATAAATGTCTATGGGTATTAGACTTTCCATTATTGGAGTGGGATGAAGACAGTGGACGTTGGTTTGCAATGCACCATCCATTTACTTCGCCTAAAAAAGAAGATATCAGAAGCTTATATGATAATCCTGGAGCTGTTCGTGCAGATGCCTACGACCTTGCTATCAATGGGGTAGAAGTAGGTGGAGGTTCTATCAGAATTTATGACAAAGAATTACAAGCAAAAATGTTTGAACGCCTTGGTTTTAGTGATGAAGAAGCTCAAGCACAATTTGGATTCTTAATGAATGCCTTCGAATATGGTGCGCCTCCACACGGAGGGTTAGCATTTGGTTTCGATAGACTTTGCGCGGTATTGGGCAATAGTGATTCTATTAGAGATTATATCGCATTCCCAAAAAATAATAGCGGAAGAGATGTAATGTTGGATAGTCCTTCGGCAGTTAACCCTGTTCAGTTAAAAGAATTATCAATAGACGTCAAATTATCGAAATAATTTTTGACTTTTATAAAATGGTGTAAAATTTATTTTTACATTTAATATTTAATAGGAATTTTGAAAGACATTGTTGGGTTTAACCACCTTTCAGTGTCTTTTTTTATTGTGTTAGTGTCTTGCCAATGACTGTATTTGTATTTAAATAGTTATCCTATTGACTGAATTAAGGTTTTTTTGGTGAAAAGCGAGAATTGAATAATTCTGGATGTTGCTCTTCTATAATATGAAGTTTAATCACCCAAAGCCAATATTCATCTATACCATTTTCGCCACTGAGCGTTTTTAGATATTGATCATTGACCCAATTTCCAACTTCGGAAAAGTTTCCTTTATAGCGTGCATGAAATTGTTGAATATTGATCAAGTCGTTTTGGAGGATTTGTGGCATTTGTTCTTTTAGAGTATCGTATAAATTCGGATTCTGAATAGCAGCAAAGTACATTTCTTCCCTAAGTCTTTCTATTTGTGCGGAATATCTGACAAATGGATCAGAGCTGAATTGTGCTGCGAGATAAGCTAATAAATTACAATCTCCTTCATTGGTGTAGCCCATGCTGTGTGCCCATTCGTGCAAAGTAGTACTAGGAAATCTTATAGAATGCAAACCGCCGTCTAAAGTCGCTTCGCCACTAAATGGAAAATACATTCCTACAACGCCCCATCTGATAATAAAACCTCTAGGCCAATTGATAACTTTATTGGAAGCTATGCTAGGTGGATCTCCTAATAATTCAACAGCTTTATTCAACCAGATTCTACCTGAATCTTTCACTAATTGTACAGTTTCGCTTTTAGAAAATGGTGATATACTATCTGTATTTAATTCTTCTCTTAGATTTAAAGCACTTTTAAACGATGATAAAATGACTTCTGTTTTCAAAGGATATCGATCAATATCAGGCTGAGGAACAAGTATCTCATTGTTATAATGGAATCCCCAAATCCAGAAAAATATCGTAATTAAAAATGCTGTATAACTTAAGGTATAAACGAGTGCATTAGTATACCGCTTTTTAATCAGCTGTTGGATAGGGATATAAAGTAGCGCAGATACTATTAATGGCAATAAAATATACAAAGCAGGAAAAGGTAATTTTCCCAAAGTATTATTCAGCCCAATTCTGATATAAGGATAGAGAGTAGATTTATAGACTAATTCATTGATTGACGGAGGAGTAAATATGAATAAAAGCAGAGTAATTAGAAATGCTATGAAAGAGATTTGAACGAATCTATTTTTAAATGCTGATTTTAATGTGTTCATTCAAAATGAGTTTTCTATTTTTAGGGTCTACAAAATAAATTCATGCTTAATAAATACATTCTCGCACTTGATCAAGGGACTACTAGCTCTCGAGCTATTTTGTTTGATAAAGATGGTCAAATTATCGCGACTGCACAAAAAGAATTTACTCAATTTTTTCCTCAGCCAGGTTGGGTAGAGCATGATCCAAAAGAAATTTGGAACACTCAATTAGAAGTCGCTAGGGAAGTTGTTGCTAAAGCAAACATCAGACCTGACCAAGTCAAAGCTATTGGTATTACCAATCAAAGAGAAACGACAGTCATCTGGGATAGAAATACAGGTGAACCTATTTATAATGCTATCGTTTGGCAAGATAGACGTACTGCTGGATTCTGTGATCAATTAAAAGAAAAAGGTCATGAGGATTTTATTCGATCTTCTACAGGACTAGTGATAGATGCTTATTTCTCAGGAACGAAAGTCAATTGGATTTTAAATCAAGTAGAAGGAGCAAGAGAAAAAGCACATCATGGTAGATTGTGTTTTGGTACAATAGATTCGTGGTTGATTTGGAATTTAACCAAAGGAGCGGTCCATGTCACGGATTATAGTAATGCATCTAGGACAATGATGTATAATATCAATGATTTGAAATGGGATAATCATTTATTAGAAATCCTAGATGTTCCAGCTTCAATATTGCCAGAAGTAGTGTCTTCTTCTCAAATAGTGGGAACAACGCATCCTGATGTATTTTTCGATGTAGAAATACCTATTGCAGGAATTGCAGGTGATCAGCAAAGTGCTTTGTTTGGTCAAGCTTGCTTTGAGCCTGGGATGGCTAAAAATACCTACGGTACTGGATGTTTCATGTTAATGAATACTGGAAATAAACCTGTTATATCTAAGAATGGATTATTGACGACTATTGCTTGGGGCATAGATGGTAAAATAGAATATGCTTTAGAAGGAAGTGTATTTATTGCCGGTGCTGCTATTCAATGGTTGAGAGATGGATTAAAAATGTTAGACTCTGCACAAGATTCTGAATTTTATGCATTGAAAGTTCCTGATACAGGTGGAGTATATGTAGTACCTGCTTTTGCGGGACTAGGTGCACCTTATTGGGATATGTATGCTAGAGGAGCCATCTTTGGCTTAACTCGAGGAACGAATAAAGCACATATTATTAGAGCTACATTAGAATCATTAGCATACCAAACCTATGATTTATTGCATGCGATGGAGCAAGATTCTGAAATTCAACTCAAAGCTTTAAAAGTAGATGGTGGAGCTTCGGCAAATAATTTATTGATGCAATTTCAAGCAGATATTTTAGATACTCTAGTAGAAAGACCAGACGTAATAGAAACTACAGCTTTAGGTGCTGCATATTTAGCTGGATTGGCTGTAGGATTTTATACCAAAGAAGATATTCTCAAAAATAAGAATGTAGAAGCTCGATTCGAACCTAAAATGAAAGAAGATAAGCGCAATTCTTTACTTAAAGGTTGGAAAAAAGCAGTGAAAAGGTCTATGGAATGGGAAAAAGAGGACTTGGAAGATTAAATTAATATTTACAAATGGTGTTTGCTGTTAATTAGTAGTTAATTTCCTTAAAACTATGCAAAAAAAGATGGTGGGTACTTGTAAAATTTAAAAATCAGCATACCTTTGTATCAACCAATTAAATAAAAACAACCATGAAAAAAGTAATTTATTCTTTCTTAGCAGCTGCAATGTTTGCAGGTGTTGTTTCTTGTGCAAACCAAGATGATGCAGTAGTAACTGAAGAAGCTGCAGTTGAAGAAACTGTAGAAATTCCAGCTGAAGAAGTTATCGTAACTGAAGATGCAGTTGTAGTTGAAGAAGCTACTGAAGCTACTGAAGAAGTTGCTCAATAATTAGAAAATCACTAAGAGTAATAAACCCTAGCCTTTTGGTTAGGGTTTTTTTATTTTTATACCTATGAGATATATTACTTTAATATTTTTATTGATTTTGGTATCCTGCAAGAATAATGTGGAGATGCCTGCTTTTGTCACCGATGATGCTCAACAGCTCGATGAGTATTCAGATCAAGCATTGAGAGAAGCTCACGAGCTTTTAGACTCCTTAGAGCAAACTCCCGTTTTAGATACTCACTATTAGTGGAGATGCAGATGTAGCTTCAATTAGAAACTAGGAGAGATCCAAAATTTAATTGCAAACTTATTAGCATCTGGAACATTTTTCTGAGTCATTCTCCAAGTAAATTGTACTTCTAGTAATTGAAGGATATTTTCTATTCCAAATCCTAGCTCGGCATAAAATCCATTCAATCCTGTCAAATATTCTGGCATATCTAAATAAGAGCTCTTGCTTTTATCTAAAGAGGAATAAGCCATTTTGTACAAGAAAACTTCTCTCAATTTTAGTTTTTTCACTATGGGTATCTTATTTAAGAAAAATCCTGCAAAGTGATGTTCAAATAGAAAAGTAATTTCTTGATCTGCAGCAAATTCACCTTCTCGCATATTTGAAAATCTTTTATTATCTCGTAGGAAGTTTTCATTCCCCTGATGGATATATAATAATGGATAAGGAATTTCGCCAAATAATTTATTCGCAGTAATCGTATATCTAGTCCAGCCGATAGGACTCGGAACTCTCTGAGTAATATGAAGTCCTACACTTTGGAAATTAAAATCACTACCTAATAATCCTTTTTTACTAAAAGTATAATCCAATACGATTCTAGGCAATTTACTTTTAATTAGAATTCTCTTCCCGTCAGCGTATATATACTTCGCACCTGGAGTAAGTTGAAACTCGATTTTAGGATTGACCATTCTAAATCCATCTACGTCATTAACGGTTCCGTCAGCTTGCGTACTAGTGAAGTCAATCAACCCCGGAACAGTTTTGTACTGTTTGAAATTTCCACTGATTTCTGTCATTAATACGCTATTCCATTCTTTTTTGTGATATGCTGTGAAATCTTTTACATATACTAAATCTTTGAAAGCACCTTTTCTTAAAAACGAATTCAATACAAAATCATACTCATTAGAATTAGTATTCGCTAATGAAAATCTTTGATAATCATCTTTATATCTTGCGCCTATCTCGTGTATTTTGCTATTCTCTTGGATGAATTTGTATTTTAATTCTACTCCATACTTGAACTTTTTGTCATTCGTGCCATAAGCTCCATATACATTATACCAAAATTTCTCACTGAGGTCTCTATTGCTTTTAGTTGTCAATCTAATCCTATATCCTTCAATTGGGTTTTTGGATAACATATTATAGAGGTTCCCAAATTCGATAGGTCCAGTTTTGAAAAAACCTGTTACAATAGTTCGTCCGGCGTATTTATATCTTTTAAATGCTTTGGTGTTTTTTACAGAATCTATCAAGAAGTACACATTGTTTTGAGATTCAGTTAACTCTTCTTGTCGGTTTTCTTCCCAAAATTCATCAGATTTCTTTCTGTAATTATCAGCGTAAATTCTTTTGCTTTTGAATATAGAATCCTCAATTACTTCATCTATTTTGAATTTATCAAATATTTTTAACTGCTCAATATGTACCATTTTACTCTTCTTTCTTTGAGTAATGGATATTCCTGAGGTGGACACATCTTTGACTTTAACCCAATGCTTCTTATTCAAGTATTTAAATTCTTGACTAATCGTGAAGTCATTAATGAAATTTAGATTAGCATTCTTTTCTATTTTTAAATCAATTTTTTGAATTGCATAAGTAGGTGCATGTATCCAAGCTTCGCCCAGAAAAGCTTGTTCACCTTTTAAATTAGGAGCAAAACCAAGATGATATATCCATTCATCTTCATTGTTTTGTGCGCTATCAATTACATAGAATCGATATTTAAACCAAGCTCCCTCAGCAAATGGAAGCATAAAGCTGAATCCACCTACTCCTAATTCATTAGAATAGACGTCCATCTCATTGAGTACGATATTTAATAGATTACTGATTTGCGCTTGCTCTATACCTGATACTTTTTGTGCTAAGACTATTTTCTTTTCCTTTTCGGGTTTCTTTTGATAATAAACTTGAGTGAGTTCTTCTTTTAATATAAGTGGTATGAATAATCTGCCGTCGCTAGTGCTATCATAATTTTCTAATACAAACTTGAACGGTCTCAGTATTTTTCTATTGAGAAGCTTTGGACTGAAATTATAAAATGAACCCACAATTTTACTGTACTCTTCATATTCAAAATACTCATGTGAAGTAGGACGATTGACAGGTTTATTGTCTACCACATTTTTATATATTCTCCAAGCAGTAGTATCTTTTTCTCTTTTACGTGGCGCATATACTACGACTTGGTCGAGCACACTACTTATACTCTCCATTTCTATCAAAACCTCTTCCGGATTTTCCACAGGGAGCTTTAAGGTGAAAGATTTATATCCTAAATAAGTAAAGACAATACTATCTACTTTTGAAGAGACTGTTTTAGAAAACTCACCATTTTCATTAGTTAAAAAACCATCTTTGATTTGAGGAATAAACACATTGCTAAAAGCTAAAGGTTCTCTTTCAACTTTATCAATAACGACACCTTTGATATGATAATCTTCTGCAAATAGTGAACAAGGCAGTATAAATAATACTGCAAGAATTAGGTACTTGTAAATTTGCATGGGGAGCTTTATAATCACTATTCAATTTAAATTTAATACTAAATATCCATCTAAAACAACAAACGTGCTAGATTGAAAAATAGTTAACGAAGAAAATATACAAAAGACTGCACTTTGGTGAAAAATCTTAGCATTTTTGTAAATAGTTTTAACTTTATTTATTGATAATGCAGTTATATAGTACTAAAAGATTATCTCCAGATGTTGATTTGAAAGAAGCTGTTTTAAAAGGCTTGCCTTCTGACAATGGATTGTATATGCCTTATGAAATGTTTCATTTGCCATCTACATTTTTTGATGAGTTGCCAAATATGAGCTATAATGAAATGGCACAGAAAATTACTCAACATATTGTAGGCAGTGATATTTCAGAATCAGATATCGAAAAAATCATTAATGAAGCTTATGATTTCGATGCTCCATTAGTAGATTTAGGTGATATAAAAATATTAGAGCTCTTTCAAGGGCCGACTTTAGCTTTTAAAGATTTTGGAGCTAGATTTATGGGAAGACTTATGGGTCATTTCCTTCAAGGTTCTGAAAAAGAAGTCAATATTTTAGTTGCAACTTCGGGCGATACTGGAAGTGCTGTAGCTCATGGCTTTCTAAATGTAGAAGGCATTAAAGTCACTATCCTTTATCCAAAAGGAAAAGTAAGTGATATCCAAGAAAAACAATTCACTACACTTGGTGCCAATATTACAGCTTTAGAGATAGATGGTACTTTCGATGATTGTCAAAGATTAGTGAAAACAGCATTTTTAGATAAAGAACTTAATGAGAAATTGGTTCTATCTTCTGCAAACTCTATTAATATCGCTAGATTAATTCCTCAATCATTCTATTATTTCTGGGCGTATAAGCAATTAGCAGATAAATCTCTACCATTATACTTCTCTATTCCAAGCGGAAATTTTGGCAATCTGACAGCATGTCTTTTTGCTCAAGCGATGGGATTACCTATTCAGAAAATTATAGCAGCGACTAACGATAATAATATAGTGCCAGATTATTTAGAATCAGGAATTTTCCAACCACGTTCTTCTGTGAGCACTATATCTAATGCAATGGATGTGGGTGACCCGAGTAACTTTGCTCGTATCATGGATATTTATGCTAATGATTGGGAAGTGATTAAAGATGACATCTTAGGATATCATTATAATGATGAACAAACTGCAAAATGTCTTCAAGAAGTTTATCAAGAACATAACTATTTAGTTTGTCCTCATACAGCTGTTGGGTATTTAGCTATGAAGGATTTCTTAAAAAGTCACCCTGAACCATCTAATGCAATTGTATTATCTACTGCACATCCAGTGAAGTTCGGAGAAGTAGTAGAACCATTAATTGGTAAAGCTGTAGAAATTCCTGAAAGATTGAAAAGTATTCTTGTGAACGATAAGAAAAGCATTCCTATGAACAAAGAATTTTCAACCTTCAAAGATTGGTTGATGAATCAATAAAGTAGAACAGTTTGTAAAAACATATTTAAAGGTTAGGAAGAGATTTCTAACCTTTTTTATTTAAAGCAAAGTGCACAACATTTTTTGTCTTCAATCTCAATTTTTACTGGTTTTTTATAGCTATACCTGAATACAGTGATTTATTTGTAATAAATGTTAACTTTTTTGATAAAAGTTATTTGTATTTAAAAGAATTAACATTATGTTTATCGAACATTAATAAAAACCTTTAAAAGCATGAAAAAATTATTTTATTCAGTTTTCTTATTTGTTGCTTCAGCAACATTTATGACTTCTTGTCAAAAAGAAGTAGCTCCTATTGTTGAGCAATCATTATCTGCTAAATTATCACAAGATGATAATTTCCAAAAAATGATGGCATCTACTGTAACAATGGCAACATCATTCTCTGCAGATGCAATCTCTCAAGAAGATGGTGCTTTGATTTTAGAGATCGTGCAAAAAGGAAACAAAGCTTCAGTATCTGAGCGTGAATTTGTACAATCTATTTTAGGAGCATCTCCTGAAAAATTTGGTACTGAATTAACAGCTTTCTTAGGTTCTTTAGCTGAATTAGAAAATTCTTATAGCTTATCTAAATTAAGCCAAGCAGAATTGAATACTGCAATCAGTGGTGCTATTGAATTGAATCCAGCATTGAAACAACAATTAACTACTGCAGCTCATGCAAATGGTAAAGCTGAAGTTACAGGTGCAGCTATCTGTAGATTAGTAGTATTATTAGCAGGTACTTTTGGTGGTACAGCTCTTTGTGGAGTAATCGGAGTAGCTACTATTCCAGTAATCGGTGGTGTACTTTGTACTGCTTTAGTTGGTTTAGCTACTAACATCTTAAACGCAGTTTGTGATTTAATCCCATAAGCACTTTTTATAAAATTATAGGAATAGGCTTGCAGAAATGTAAGCCTATTTTTTTTGCCCTTTTTTAAGATTAACTTCAAACATTAGAATATAAATTTCGTTATTGTACCCATGATCCTACGCTTATTATTATTAGCAGTTTTCACCTGCCATCTTTCTTTTACGAATATTTATGCGAATGACTCATCGCCCAAAAGTCCTAAAATAGGATTGGTTTTGAGTGGTGGTGGAGCTAAAGGCTTGGTATATATTCCTTTATTAAAAGCGATTGATTCTCTAGGATTAAAAATTGACTATATCAATGGGACAAGTATGGGTGCCTTGATTGGAGGATTATATTCCATTGGATATTCGGGTAAAGAATTGGATTCTATTGGTAGGAATATTGATTGGAATAAATATTTGAATGACGAACTCTCCATGAATAAAATCAACATGGAAGAGAAAGACGAGTACAAGAGGTATTTATATGAATTTAAAAGCAATAATATTGTTCCCACCCTACCTATGGGATTAATTGAGGGACAGAATATCATGCGTTTATTAAATGACCTAACTTTTAATGCGCAGCATATTCAAGATTTTTCCCAATTCAAAATACCGTTTGTTTGTTATTCCGCTGATGTGGTCAAAGGTGTTCCCGTAGAGATAAAGGAAGGCAGTCTTGCTTTGGCTTTGAGATCCACTATGGCCATTCCTACAGTTTTTTCACCAGTAGATACCAATGGTATGCTATTAGTAGATGGAGGAATTTTAAAGAATTTTCCGGTAGAAGATATGAAACGAATGGGTGCCGATTATATAATTGGTGCAAATTCTAGTGGCTACTCGCTCAAGAAAAAAGATTTAAAAACATTGTTCAAGATATTCGAACAAATGCTCAATGTCACAACGACAGAAGATTATCAAAAGCAAAAAGATTTATGTGATTTATTAATAGACTATTCTTACGCGCTCAAAGAAGAAGGATTTGGGTCATCAAGCTTTAATGATGCCAATAAAATTATAGACTTAGGAGAAAGAGTAGTCAATAATTTTATTCCTTTTCTTGCGGAATTGGCTGAACAGCAAAAAAAATATTCGACAGACAGTACGTTAACCAATGACAATTGGAGAGAAGAAAACACTATTGATTTAGAGCAATTTCAAGTTAATATAGATAATGACGAGTACAAAACCATTATAAAAAATAAGATTGAATTTGAAGATCCCAATCATGCCACAATGTATGAGATCAATAGAGCTGTAGATAGAATCTATGGTACTCGATTTTTTGACAGAGTGTATTATTATATGGATTATCAGAAAGATAGCTTGCAACCCAATTTGATTTTTAAAGCATCTGGCGCCAAAAAGTTCGCTTATAAATTTGGATTGCATTATGACCAAGAACTATCAGCAGGTATCACAGTGAATTTGACTTATAGAAATATCGGCAAGTTTTCTTCTCGATCTCTGATCAGTTTAGATATCTCCAATAACCCTAAAGTGAGAGCAGGATATCAAGTTTACTTTGGTAATTCTGGATGGTGGATGAATACAGAACATTTCTTTGGTTCAGTAAATCAAATCAGTTACGATCGACGAAAAGCTTTAGGAGCTTATTATCATCTATATAGTAGAGACAATTTTTCCTTTAATTGGACAATCGGCCAAAATAATTTAATTTCTTTCGGGTCAGAATTTGAGTTTAGAAATAGGAAAGCTGTCATAAAAGCAAAAGACAGAGGTTCCTATATAATGGACTCTATGTTGTCTAAGTCACCTTATTATAATGTCAACTTCTTTTTGAAATTAGAGAGAAATACTTTAGATAAACCATTTTTTCCTAATAAAGGAATTTTGGCAAAGTCCACATTGAAATATGTGCCTTGGGGAAATGGATATATTGGAGTGTATAGTAATGAAAAAGATCCTGTCACAAAAGATATCATCAATAATTACGAAACCATAAGACCTGAATTCTCAGCATATGGAAAGTTGCATCTTCAGTTTGAGCAGTATATTCCTTTGCATAAACTTTTCATTTTGCATTATCGAATGGATGCAGGCTTTATGTTTGTTAGTCATGGTTTAAATGGTCGGTCTTTTGATTTCGCCATACAAGATGGCTTCCAACTCGGTGGTATTGATTCGAGGGAACGAGAGAGAGTAGATGACTTTATTCCATTTTGGGGCAATAGAGAAGGATTCACACAGTCTTATAATTTCGCTTCACTAGCAGTAGAAGGTCAGATTATTCCCGTAAAAGACATTTATATTCTTCCTAGAATTTCAGTATTAGCTTATGATGACGGCAATTCCTCAGTATATGGAAAGGACCCAATTTATATCAATCAATTAAAAAGTAATATTGAGTGGGCATGGAGTGGAGGTTTAGCAGTGGCGTATAATTCTATGATCGGACCGATAAAAGTGTCAGTTTCCAAAGCCTCTAATACAGAAAGATGGTTCTTCTATGTCGCATTAGGATATAGATTTTAAACTTGACCGTCAAAATGAATTCAAGTGAATCTAAATATTGTCACATTTTTGATATCAAAATATGCTCATTAAGATAATTTGTCAGTAAATCATGTCAATATGCCATGTATAATTGAGTGGCATTTCAATTGATATTGTAAAAGAAAGCAAATTTAAATTATGGGAAAAATTATAGGCATCGACTTAGGAACTACTAACTCTTGCGTTTCAGTAATGGAAGGTAACGACCCAGTAGTCATCCCTACGGAAGAAGGAAGAAGAACCCTCCCTTCTATTGTAGGATTTTTAGAAAATGGTGAGCGTAAAGTAGGAGACCCTGCAAAACGTCAAGCTATCACGAATCCAGTAAATACTGTTCAATCTGTCAAAAGATTTATGGGTAAGCGTTATTCAGAAGTGAAAAACGATGCATCACGTGTAACTTACAAATTAGAGAAAGGTGAAAACGATACAGTAAGAGTAAGACTTCATGGTAGATTGTATTCTCCACAAGAAATCTCTGCTATCATTTTACAGAAATGTAAGAAAATGGCTGAAGATTATTTAGGTCAAGAAGTGAAAGAGGCAGTAATTACTGTTCCTGCATACTTCAATGACTCTGAGCGTCAAGCAACTAAAGAAGCTGGTTTAATCGCTGGTTTAGATGTAAAACGTATCATCAACGAGCCTACTGCTGCTGCATTAGCTTATGGACTTGACAAAAAATCAAGTGACATGAAAGTGGTAGTGTATGACTTAGGTGGAGGTACATTTGACGTTTCAATTTTAGAATTAGGTGATGGCGTTTTTGAAGTAAAATCTACTAATGGAGATGTAAATCTTGGTGGTGATGATTTTGATAACGTTATTATTGACTGGTTAGCTGGTGATTTCTTAACTGAAGAAAGAATAGATCTAAGAAAAGATCCTATGGCTCTTCAGAGATTAAAAGAAGCTGCTGAAAAAGCTAAAGTTGAATTATCTGCTGGTTCAGAAACAGAAATCAACCTTCCATATATCACTGCAGTAGACGGAGTTCCAAAACACTTAGTCAAAAAATTATCTCGTGCTAAATTCGAGCAATTGACTGACTTCTTAGTAGAAAGAACTTTAGAGCCTTGTAAAAAAGCGATGAAAGATGCAGGTTATTCTAACTCTGAAATCGATGAAGTGATTTTAGTAGGTGGATCTACTCGTATCCCAAAAATTCAAGAAGCAGTAGAAAAATTCTTTGGAAGAAAACCTTCTAAAGGTGTAAACCCAGATGAAGTAGTTGCAGTAGGTGCAGCGATTCAAGGTGGAGTATTGAGTGGTGATGTGAAAGACGTCTTATTGTTAGATGTTACTCCATTATCATTAGGTATCGAAACTTACGGTGGTGTATTCACTAAATTGATTGAGTCAAATACTACTATTCCAACAAAAAAATCAGAAACATTCTCCACTGCTGCTGATAACCAACCTTCTGTAGAGATCAACATCTTACAAGGTGAGCGTCAAATGGCAAAAGATAACAGATCAATTGGTAAATTCCATTTGGCTGATATTCCACCAGCTCCAAGAGGTACTCCTCAAATTGAAGTAATCTTTGATATTGACTCCAACGGTATCTTAAGCGTAACTGCAAAAGACAAAGGAACTGGTAAAGAGCAAAATATTAAAATTACTGCAAGTACAGGATTGTCTCAAGATGAGATTGAAAAAATGAAAGCAGATGCTAAAGAAAACGAAGCTGCTGATAAAGAAGCTCGTGAGCGTGTAGAAAAATTGAATGCTGCTGATAACTTGGTTTTCCAATCAGAAAAACAATTAACAGAGTTCGGTGATAAAATACCTGCTGACAAAAAAGCTACTTTGGAAGCTGCAGTTGCTAAAGTTAAAGAATTGCATATAGCTCAAGATATTGCTGGATTAGATGCTGCAATGGAAGAGTTGAACAATGCTTGGCAGGCTGCATCACAAGATCTTTATGGTCAAGGTGGTGATCAACCAAATGCTGAAGGCGGACCTCAACAAGATAATACAGGAGGAGGCGACGATAACGAACCTCAAGACGTAGAATACGAAGAAGTGAAATAATACTTTGAGTATGTATAATTCTTAAGCCTCGGATTTATCCGGGGCTTTTTTATTGTCATTTGAATAATTGCTTAAATAAATGTATTTTATATGGATTAAATCTTTCAGTAGGAAGAATTTAGCATGAAATATGTAGTATAACTTCAAATTGAAAAAATCTACTTTATAATAATATATACCTATGAAAAATATACGATCTGTAATCCTATCCACATTAACTTTATTCTTATCTCTTTCTTTATTTGCAAATAATAATGGAATGATGTCCACTTTCGCTGATGATTCTTTTCCCGGATGGAATGGTGCTATGGAAACTATATTTATAGAACCTGTCAGTGATGGAGAGTTTAATGGTGTAAGAACAGAAATCGAACCTCAAAATAAAGCTTTTGCAGGTGGAATGAATGGTATCATGGATGTTTTAGATCCACATACTGATTCTACAATAGGAGATGATGTTATCAAGAAAGTTGATACTCCGCCAGTTCAAATGCAATTATTATATCCTGTCAATGGATATTTAGTAGATGGTTATGCTACTACGGATTTGCAAAACTATTTGAAAGCAATTCAAAAAGATAAAGTCGAATCTATAGTAATTACAGGTTATACCGATCCTACTGGTCCTATAAATTATAACAAAATGCTCAGCAAAAAAAGAGCAGATACAGCAGCTAAATTTTTAGTAGATCATGGAGTATCTTCCTCTAAAATTCAAACAATAGGAGCAGGAATAGATGCAGCTCAAGATGATTATCAACAAGCTCGTAGAGTGGAGATCGTAATTTATGTTAAATAAAAAATACTTTTTTAACCTTAGCAGGACTTGATAGTCTATATTCCTATAATGGTGAAAATGGGTTTAATTTGTCTAAAAGGTTTTGAAAGGGTTACAAAAAAGTTGTTGCTGGTTTTAATTTTAATTTCCAGTATACAATTATCTGCACAAGAATTTTCAATATCAGGTAAAATATACGATGCTACAAATCAGGAAGATTTGATTGGTGCCAATATTGTTTTGCTTCAGTCAAAAGATTCTATTCAAATTAAAGGAACCTCTTCAGATATTGACGGCTCATTTCTTCTTCAAAATGTCAATGCAGGAAAATATATTCTAAAGATTTCTTTCATCGGATTCTCTACAGTTTTTAAAAACCTGCAGCTTATAAATAATGATTTGAAGAATATCAATATCGAATTAAGAGAAGATGCTAATGTCTTGAAGGAAGTGGAAGTGAGTGCCATACTTCCAAGAATGATTCTGAAAGGAGATACTGTACAATTAAATGCAGACGCTTTTAAAGTTCATTCAGATGCAGACGCGAGTGATTTAGTGACGAAGATGCCTGGAGTCATGATGTTGGATGGTAAAATTCAAGCTCAAGGAGAAGAAGTCAAAAAAGTATTGTTAGATGGAAAAGAGTTTTTCGGCGATGATGCTTTGATGACTCTGAAAAATTTACCTGCCGAAATAATTGATAAAGTTCAGATTTACGATAATGTAAGTGATCAAGCCAAATTTTCAGGTTTTAATGATGGGAATACGGAGAAAACAATCAATATCGTCACAAAAGGAGAAGTCAAAGATGGTTTTTTTGGACGTGCTTATATTGGTTATGGAACAGACAATAGATTCTCTGCAGGAGGAAACCTAAATTATTTTAAAGATTCGAGAAGAATATCTTTCGTAGGATTATCCAATAATATCAATCAACAGAATTTTAATTCAGAAGATCTAATTGGTGTAGCGTCGTCTACTCAAGCAAAATCTCGCGGCACTTCTAGAGGTAGAGGTGGTCCTTCAAGAGGTAGTTTTAGTGGGAATAATGTCAATAATTTTCTTTCTATGGATCAAGGAGGAATTAACCTGACTAATGGTATTGGTATAAATTACGTGGAAGAATGGAAAGATAAAGTCAAACTTTCTGCAAGTTATTTTTATAATAGAACTCAAAACGATAATACTTCTATTATTGACAGACAATATTTGACAGAAGATTTTAATCAGATATATCATCAGGAAGGTGTTGCTACTTCATTGAATAATAATCACCGTTTCAATGCAAAATTAGATTATGATATTGATGACAAAAAATCTATTTCGATCAAGCCGAATTTGAGCTTTCAAGGAAATGAAGCCAATACACTTATTAATGCAATCTCTTCATGGAGTGATGAAACTATTTTGAGTAAAAGTAATAATGACAATAATGTCTTTAATAAAGCACTCAGTTTTTCAAATACCTTTTTATACAAGCAAAAATTCGATCTAAAAGGAAGAACCTTTAGTGCTAGTTTATCCACTTCTTATAATAATCGAAACTTAGATAATTATCTAAAAGCAGAAAATTACTATACCGAAAACCTTGACTCTCTTATCTTACTCGATCAGTGGACAGACGGGTTATCCAAATCTTATACTATAGGTGGAGAGTTGAATTATACCGAACCTATCAATGAATTTAATAGATTGAAGTTAAGCTACGAACCGACCTATTCTAAGTCATCTTCTGATCGATTTACTTATCAGTACAATGAGTTGACTAATAACTATTCTATTCAAGATATTGGTTTGAGTAATGTGTTTGATAATGCCAATGTCAATCATAATTTGGGTACAGCTTATAATTATGAAAAGGATAAAATTGAAATAAAACTTGGAGCTAACTATCAATATTCTTCATTATTAAGTGATCGAACCTATCCCAATGAAATTCAAGTAGATAAAACTTATCATAATTTTTTACCTACAGCTCAGGTGCAATATAAATTTTCAAGAGGAAATAATATCAATCTATTTTATCGGACTAATGTAAGAGCTCCTTCAGTCAATCAATTACAAGATGTGGTAGATAATACTAATCCTTTGATATTGTCGAGTGGTAATAAAGATTTGAATCAGCAATACAGTCATTTATTAGGATTGAGATGGAGATATACTCAACCTGCCAAAGGAAATTCTGCATTTATTTATTTAGGTGGAGGATTGAATAATAATTATATCAGTAATTCTACGCTATTAGTAATTCGAGATACCTTGATTGCTAATGATATTTTATTGCCAGCGGGAGGACAATATACTCGACCGGTCAATTTAAATGGCAATTGGAACTTTAGAAGTTTTGTGAATTATGGTACACCTTTATTATTTATGAAGAGCAATATGAATATCAATGCAGGCTTTACTTATAATAGAGTTCCTAATTTAGTCAATGAGCTTTTGCAATACAACAATACGTTTAATACCAATGCAGGGATTTTTATTGGAAGCAATATCAGTCAAAAAATAGATTTCCGTGTTGGATATCAGGCCAATTACAATATTGTAAAATATAGTCAAAACTCATTATCCAATAATAATTATTATACAGGAGTTGCGAGTTTAGGAGTCAATGTAATGCCTTGGAAAGGTTTGAACATTCAGACAGATTTAAACTTTAATCATTATAGCGGATTAACTAAAGAATACAATCAGAATTATACACTTTGGAATGCTGCTGTTGGATATAAGTTTTTGAAAAATAAAGCTGCAGAATTTAAAGTTCAAGTTTTTGATATTCTCGGAGTCAATAATAGTATTTCAAGATCTGTAACAGAATCTTACGTTCAAGATAGTAGAACTGATGTCTTAGATCGATATTTCATGCTCCAATTCACTTATAAGTTTAATAAGTTTAATACAAAAGCTGCTCAGTAAATATTGATTAAATAATTTGAGTTTAAAACTTACCCCCTAAAAAAAGTTTTTATAAAAGTAGCTAAACCGATATTAATTTGAGATATTTGCCTTTTACAATAAAATCTAATAATCAATGAATATGAAAAAATTATTTGCTACGTTATTTTTAGCAGCTTCTCTATTTGGAGTAAGTCATGCAGCAGAAAAAGATGATTTCCAATTTGGAATTAGAATGGGCGCTCAATTTTCAGAATTGAAAGGTGCTTCTAATAATGGACCATCTTACACATCTAAAAATGCAAAAAGTCTTGTAGGACCAGCATTTGGATTTATTTTCGAAATTCCATTGAATGCATATTTGGAGATTAGACCTGAATTGAATTTTGCTTCTCAAGGCCAAAAGTTTGACATTCCTAATATAGGAGTTTATAACTATTGGATGGGTTATGTTCAAGTTCCTGTTTTATTAAGAGGTCAATATGGCAATGAAAAAGTAAGAGGATTTGTTCATGTTGGACCACAATTTGGTTTCGGAACATTTATCTTAGACAGAGTGAAGTTTGATAATGGCACGAAAGACAAAGAATCATATACATTCAAAGATCAAAAATTAAAACCTTTTGATGCAGGTATTACTTTTGGTGCAGGTGTTGAATTTCCAGCTGCAAAAGGAATGGAGTTAGAAGTAAGATACTATGCTGGTTTAGCTAATATCAATGATTACGGTGTAAGTGGATTAGAAACAAAAAACAGATCTTTACATTTAACCATTGCGTTTAAATTTTAAAAAAGAATTCTTTTAGTATATAAGGCACTATCTTACGGTAGTGCCTTTTTTTATTGAAGTTGGTATAATTTTGGATTGTTAAATATCTAATGGATTTTTAGCCATCAAAGAACTATTATTGTAATATAAAATACTCAATTATGAAGTTTCAGCTCATTTTGGCTGTTCTGCTGATTTCTTTTCTTAGAATTTCTACTACAGAAGTATCAGCTCAAGACAATCAAAGAAAAATTCCCATACAAGTATCTGCTATTTCTGATTTAGATTTAGGTGATCCTATTTCATTTTCTCCAGGAATGATGCTCGATGTCGGACTCAGAATCATGAATAAACCAAAAATTAACGGTTCAAGAATTCGTGAGAGGGAATTTTATGTCAAACCGTTTTTAGGATTCTACAAAAGAGAAGATTATCACACTGCTCTAATGTTAGGAACAGATTTGACTTATCGTGCTACCTATCCGTCAGGAATATTTTGGGATGCTAATGCTGGCGCAGGCTATATGCATTTATTCTATAATACTCCAGTATATAAGTACGAAAATGGAACATTTACTCAGAAAAAATTTCAAGGGTATGCAAATGTGGTCATTAAAGGAGCCATCAATTTAGGTTTTGACTTAAGTAAAAACAATGAAAAATTACCTCTTGGATTTTTTGTAGGTGGTGGCATGTTTTTTAGATATCCTAATAACCACAGCTTCGTAATGCATCCATACTTACAGTTAGGAGCGATGTACACTATCCGTAAAGACAAAAAATAGACACATGAAAAAGATACAATATATACTCGTTTTTATTTTAGCAATTGCAATCATTCCAGCATGTTCAAAATATGAAGATCCAGGACCAGGAATGATGGATAAAATGTACCACGTCAAAACCGATGGTATAGCTTTGCCAGTTAGAGTAGCAGGAAATGAAAACTCAGATGTCGCATTAATTATGACTCATGGTGGGCCAGGTGGTTCTTCACAAACCTTCAGATTTACAGAAGGTATTCGTGGAATGGAAGAAGATTATAAAGTCATCTATTGGGACCAAAGAGCTTCTGGTATGACGCAAGGAAATCCACCAAAAAGTGAGATTACTATTGAGCAATATGCTGAAGATTTAGATGCTATAGTAGAATTTACAAGACAAGTAGTTGGAGCTAAAAAGATATTTTTACTTGGACATAGTTGGGGTGGAGGATTGACAGCATTTTACTTAACTCAAGATCCTTCTAGACAACAAAAGTTGAGTGGATATGTAATAGTATGCGGAGCTTATAATGTGCCGGGAGGTCTGTCTGCATCAAGACAATGGATTTTAAACGGAGCTGCTGCAAGTATTGCACGTAATAAGGATGTTGGATATTGGCAAAAAGCCATAGAATTCTATAAAACAAATACAGCCATCACTGCCGACAATTTTATAGAGCATGCTACTTATTTAGGTAAATTAAATGGAGGGATATATAATAAGAAATTAACTAAACTGAAATCTTATATTCCTGCAATTGAAATATCTGCTTTTTTAAGTAACCCTTTATTCGTAGGTCATAATATTACCTATAAGGGAAAATCGGTGTACACAGATTTAGATTTAACTAATGAATTGTATAAAATTAAGCTTCCTTCTTTTGTAATGTGGGGGACTCATGATGGATTACTTCCTGCTCATAAAATCCCTGGAGATACAAAAGGAACGGCATTAGCAGATGACTTTATTGCAAAAGTAGGTACCGATAGTAAAGATGTGTACTATATGGAATATACTAATTCAGCTCACGAACCTATGGCAGAAGAGGGAATAAAATTTGCTAAGGATTTGAAGCTTTTCATGAACAAGTATAAGTAGTCATTTAAATTATTATAATGCGTAGCTATTCATTTATCTTAATAGGTATTCTGTTTTGTAATCAATTATTTGCTCAAGACGAAATCCTCTCTTTTAGTTCTACTCCAGATATAGAAATTCAAGAAGAATTGCCCAATCATTATACTCATAGAAGTATCGCTTGGAATGTCCAGAATTTTAAATACTATACTACAGCTGTAGATAGTGGAAAAACGTTTATTGAAACATTTGATGCTTTAGGTCAATCAAAAGGAAACCAAGAATTCGATTTTATATCCAAAGGAATTTGGTACAATACGACTTTAGATTTTTTGGAAATTTATAACTCTTCAGATAATTCTTGTTATTCTTTTTTCATAGATGATGAGGGAGAATTTGAAAACAATGATACTAGTTTGGAATTAGAAGCACTAGAAGAAAAGGGAACTTCAGTTTTTCCAGCTTATAACTCCAATAAAGATTTACTTGTTTATTTTGAACCTATCGCTGGAATTGTTGTAGAAATTGAACCTATTTCAGGAGATATTTTGAATTATATTTCATTGAATTTACCAGTGAGTAAAAAATCTCTAGCCATACATCAACTTCTATTTACAGGAAGAGATGAAGCTCCCTACGCATTGGTCAATATGAGTAGTAAATTGGTGTATTTCTTTGATACTGATGGCAATGTGGCATATACACTTTCATGGCCACAGCTAGAAAGTACTCCAACTCATTTTGGGTTTACTAATGGTGCTTTTTGGATGTATAGTGCAATAGATAGTTCATGGAAGGGCTATGCTATTCAGTAGATAAGATATCCTCACTCATTCCAGTTTGAGAAAATCCACCATCGTGATATAAGTTTTGCATGGTCACCATTTTGGTATAATCCGAAAACATCATCACACAATAATCAGCACAAGAACTTGCGTCTGCATTTCCTAAAGGAGATAAATTAGATGCATAATCATAAAACTTATTGAAGCCTTCAATTCCCTTACCTGCAGTAGTTAGAGTAGGGGATTGACTGATAGTATTGATTCTTACACCATTTCTTTTACCATAATAATATCCGAAATTTCTTGCTATAGATTCTAAAGTAGATTTAGCATCTGACATATCGCCATAACCGGGAATAGCTTTTTGAGCGGCAATATAACTTAGCGCGATTACAGAAGCTTGAGGTGCAAGAGCATCCATCTTCCAAGCAGATTGGAGAAATTTATGAAACGAAATAGCAGAAATATCTAAAGTTTTTTCGAAATAATTATAAACTATATCCGTATAAGATTTCTTTTTTCTGACATTAGGCGACATGCCTACAGCGTGTAAGACAAAGTCAATCTGACCGCCTAATATTTGAGCGCTCTGTTCTAAAAGAGTTTTAATGTCCTCTAAATTTGTAGCATCTGCAGGAATTAATTCACATTCACATATTTCTGCTAGAGCTTTTGTTTTTCCCATTCGGATTGCAACAGGAGCATTCGTTAAGGTAAATATAGCACCAGCTTTTTTTGCAGCAAGTGCCACTTCCCAGGCTATCGACTGCTCATCTAATGCTCCAAAAATAATTCCACGTTTGCCTTGAAGTATAGAGTGATTCATCAGAATTGAAAGTTTTTTTGAAGATAGGACTCTTTTTCTTTATCCTTTTCTAAAATTAATCAAACAATTATAAAGCTAATTGTATAAACTTTTTCAAATCCTATTTCTAAAGATGTTTTTAGTGCAGTTAATCATCTGAATATATTTATATTTAAGAAACTTTTACAACTTTCTATATGAAACAGCAACGATTCCTTTTATTAGCCTTGAGTTTTATTTTAGTAGTAGGATCTACTTGGTCTTGTAAAAAAGATGATGTAAAAGATAAGCCCAAAGAAGAAGAACCTGCGGTGTCTATCTTTTTAACGACTAAAGATATTACTAAAATCACTATCGAATCAGCAAAATCTGGCGCAATCATAGAAGTGAAGGGGAAAGCAAATATCGACGAAGTAGGTATATGTTGGAGCACGTCTTCGAATCCTACGATTAAAAATAGCTCTGCCTTGGGGTCTGGAAAAAGTGAAGTCTATAATAATTCTAACAATAGTTTTGATATTGATATTACAGACTTAGATTCAACTACGACTTATTATGTGAGAGCTTATGCTAAATATAAGGACAGTGTATATTATGGAATGGAAGAAGTTTTCAAAACAATTGGTGGTGCTGTCGTAGAAAGTCAATATTGGACATTAGGGGATATTATTAATGCCGACAGTTTATTAATAATTAATGCGGAAGATGATGAAGCTGTTGTATTTAGCAATGGTAAGAGTGTTGGAGCTATAAAATTTAGTGGTGGATTACAAGCTCCATATGAGTATAGTGTAATAAATGCGCCTGATTCATTGTTAACACTTCAAGCTCATATTCAAGTCATTTATAATGATGGAGATGAAAATAATACAGCTATTTGGAATAGTGTGAATTTTGGAAACTCTAAAGTAAAAACCTATTTGGAAAATGGAAAAGTGAAAGTAGAGTTTAAAGATGTGCAAATGAAGAATGTAAAAGATGGTGCATTAGCTTACTCTTCAGCTTCATTTTATGTAGAGTTTTAAAAAAAAAGATTATTATATAATATAATCAAAACAATGAAAAATATTTATCAATTTATTGGAATATTATTGGTTCCCTTAGTTCTATTTCATTCTTGTAAAAAAGATGATCAATTTAAGTCTTTACAAGTATATACAAATAGCGTTACTGATATCACTTCTAGTTCTATTCAAGTAGAAGGAAAAATTCAAGTAGGCGGGAAAGCTGATATATTTGAAGCTGGATTTTGTTGGAGCCGAAAAAAAAGTCCTTCTGTTTTAGATAATAGAATAATAGCTAAAGACGCTATTGGTTCATATAATAATGAAGAGCGAGTTTTTAAATTGACTTTAGATAGCCTATTACCGAATCAAACATATTATATCAGATCATACGCTATCTATAATGATTTTTTGGTGTACGGAAACGAATTAACTTTTACAACACTTCAAGACTACACTCCATTTTTTACATTTGGAGAAAATTATAAAGCGAAAAATGTAGTTGTAGGATATGTAGATTCTATGAATGCACTAATTTTTAATAATCAAGATAATACTGCTGATATGGGTGTTATACAGTTTGGTGGAGGTCTTCAAGCGTCAAAAACTTATGATGTAGTGGCTTCTACTTTTGAGTTAAAAGAAAATGAAGCACAAGTATCTAATTTTATTATTAATGATTTTTATTGGAATAGCGTTGGTGAGATTGGAAACAAAATTTATACAGAAGAAGTAAATGGTAAAATTGTAGTCAAATTCAATAAATTGAAACTTAAGAATTCATCTAGTCCAAAATTAGAGAATACTTTATCAGGATTGCTAATAGTGGAAAAGTAAGATGTCTGAAAACAATAATAAAAAAGCCGAATCATTCAATTGATTCGGCTTTTGTGTTTTATTTATTGTCTAACCATTTCTTAGCATTTACAAATGCTTCTACCATGGACTGACTTCGTCTTTTCGTCCTGCAGGATAATGTGATTAGTTCATAGGATATTACAACAAACTTGTCATTCTGACGAAGGTGGTCACTGAGCAGCGTCGAAGTGAAGAATCTCTGACACTGAGGCTCTAGAAGTATCAAAAGCATTAGAATTTAGAGATCCTTCATTCCGCTAACGCTACTTTCAGGATGACAACTGTGCTTAACTTAACGACATTGGACGAAAGGTAGAAGAAACTTGCACGTATCTGATGAACTTGAATCTTAAAAGATTTTCAGATACATTGTTAACTAATAGCTTTTCTGCATTGCCGATAGTAGAAAAGTAAGATTTCTGAAATTAAATAAAAGAGCCGGACTGTTGATCAATCCGGCTTTTGTGTTTTATTTATTGTCTAACCATTTCTTTGCATTTACAAATGCTTCTAACCATGGACTGACTTCGTCTTTTCGTCCTGTAGGATAATGTGCCCATTGCCATTGGAAGATCGATCTTTCGATATGTGGCATAGTGACAACGTGTCTGCCTGATTCATCACTCAGCATTCCTGTATTATAATCTGAACCGTTAGGATTAGATGGATAAGTATTATAACCATATTTACCTACGATTTTATAATTGTCTTCTGATAATGGTAAGTTGAATTTTCCTTCTCCGTTAGAATTCCAAACTCCTAATGTAGATCCAGCTAAAGTAGAGAACATGACTGTATCATTTTTCTGAACCTCTACAGAAGTGAAAATAGATTCGTGTTTTCTGCTGTCATTGTGCAACATTTTTGGTTGGTCAGAATGATTTGGATAAATCAATCCTAACTCTACAAATAGCTGACAGCCATTACAAATTCCGATGGACAAGGTATCTGGTCTAGCGAAGAAATCTGCAAGAGATTTTTTAGCAAGTGCATTGTATTTGAAAGCTCCAGCCCAACCTTTAGCAGATCCTAATACGTCTGAGTTAGAGAATCCTCCTACAGCTCCTAAAAACTGTACATCTTGCAAGTTTTCACGACCTGAAACCAAGTCCGTCATGTGAACATCTCTTACATCAAAACCAGCGAGATATAAGGCATAAGCCATTTCTCTTTCTGAGTTACTACCTTTTTCACGGATGATAGCAGCTTGTGGTCTTTTCGAATCTTTTGCAGGTAATTTCCCAGTAAAATGCTCAGGAAAATTGAAGTTAAGAGGATTGGTTTTGTAATTATCAAAACGCTCTTTAGCTTTTATTTCTCCTGATTGTTCTATATCCAAAAGGTAAGAACTTCTGTACCAGATATCTCTCCATTTAGAGATTTCTAATTCAAATGCATCCTCATGATTTTGAATTTGCAAAATACCTTTTGGCAATACATCTCCAATTTTGTGAAATTGAATTCCTGCTGCTGACAAATCATTTTCTACAGCACTGTCTGCTTGAAATACGATTCCTATATTTTCTGAGAATAATAATTGAATACTGTCTTTTTCTCCTAAAGAAGTTAAATCAATTTTTGCTCCTAAATTATTTTCAGCAAAACACATTTCTAATAATGTCGTGATCAAACCACCACTACCTATATCATGACCTGCGTCTATTTTATCTTCTAATATTAAAGTCTGAAGCGTATTGAAAATTGTTTTAAATTGCTCAGCTCCAATGACATCAGGAACACTTGTACCTATGGTATTCAGCATTTGTGCAAAAGAAGAACCCCCTAAATGATACGCATCTTTTGATAAATGGATATAATAAATAGAGTTTTTGTTTTGTTGAAGTACCGGTTCCACTACTTTACGTACATCATTACAATGTCCAGCTGCTGAAATAATGACTGTACCCGGGGAAATCACATCTCTATCCGCATACTTTTGCTTCATGGATAAAGAATCTTTTCCAGTTGGGATATTGATACCTAATTGAATAGCATAATCTGCACATGCTTCTACAGCACGGTATAATCTTGCATCTTCTCCTTGGTCTCTACAAGGCCACATCCAGTTAGCAGAAAGTGAAACACTTTTTAGTTGATCTTCTAAAGGCGCCCAAATGATATTCGTTAAAGATTCAGCAATCGCCATTCTACTGCCTGCGCTTTCATCAATAAGAGATACAATTGGTGCATGACCGATAGAAGTCGCCACACCTTCTTTTCCTTGATAATCGATGGCCATCACGCCACAGTTATTCAGTGGAAGTTGTAAACTACCTGCACATTGTTGTTTGGCTACACGACCACCTACACATCTGTCTACTTTATTGGTCAACCAATCTTTACAAGCCACTGCTTCTAATTGTAAGACAGCTTCTAGATATTTTTCAAAATTTTCTTTAGAATAAGTAAGTGATTTATAATCTCTAACAATCGTCTGATCATCCATGATGGTTTTTGGAGAGCTGCCAAACATATCCTCCAATTCAAAATTCATAGGTTTTTCACCTGTAGTAGAAGACTCGATTACAAATTTATGATCTTCAGTTATTTCACCTACGACAAACATCGGAGCACGTTCTCTATCTGCGATTTTTTGAAGTCGATCTAAATGCTTTTCTGCAATCACTAAACCCATTCTCTCTTGAGATTCGTTACCGATAATTTCTTTAGCAGAAAGTGTAGGATCTCCAACAGGTAATTTATCTAAATCAATATGTCCTCCTGTTTCTTCCACTAATTCTGAAAGACAATTCAAATGTCCTCCAGCTCCATGATCGTGGATAGAAACGATTTCATTGATATCACTTTCCACCATGCCTCTAATCGCATTAGCCGCTCTTTTTTGCATTTCAGGATTAGATCTTTGAATAGCATTGAGTTCTATTGAGCTGCCCATCGAACCAGTATCTGCTGAAGATACAGCAGCGCCGCCCATTCCTATTCGGTAATTATCTCCACCTAAAACGACTATTTTATCTCCTTTTTGAGGAACTTTCTTTTGTGCTTGTTCTTTTTTGCCATATCCTACGCCACCCGCAAGCATAATCACTTTGTCGAAACCTAAAGCTCTTTGATTTTCTAAATGTTCGAAAGTTAAAATAGAACCAGTAATTAAAGGTTGTCCGAATTTATTTCCAAAATCTGAAGCTCCATTCGATGCTTTAATTAAAATATCTTTTGGGTTTTGGTAGAGCCATTTTCTTGCTTCAAATGATTGTTCCCAAGATCTATTAGCTTCTAGTCTTGGATAAGAAGTCATATATACTGCTGTTCCCGCTAATGGAAGCGAACCTTGACCACCAGCTAATCTATCTCTGATTTCTCCTCCTGCACCAGTAGCTGCACCATTAAAAGGTTCTACAGTAGTGGGAAAATTATGAGTTTCTGCTTTGATAGAAATAACAGATTTGAAATCTGTCACTTGATAATTACTTGGTTTTTCTGGACTTATCGGAGCAAACTGCTCTACTTTTGGACCTTCTACAAAGGCTACGTTGTCTTTATAAGCTGAAACAATTGTATTTGGATGTTCATTAGAAGTCTTTCTAATCATTCTGAAAAGCGTAGACTCTTGCTCTATACCATCGATGATAAATGTTCCGTTGAAAATTTTATGACGACAATGCTCTGAGTTGACTTGTGAGAATCCAAAAACTTCAGAATCTGTTAATTTTCTACCTAATTTGTTAGATAAGTTTTGGAGATATTGAACCTCTTCATCATTCAAAGCAAGACCTTCTGATTGATTGTACTGAGCGATATCATCAATTTCAAAAATAGGTTCTGCCTCAATATCGATAGTGAATATATCTTGATGGATGCTATCATATCTTTGAGATAGCATAGGATCGAAATGTTGAACATTTTCTGCTTTTTGAAATTCTTCAATTCTCAAAATTCCTTCAATGCCCATGTTTTGTGTAATCTCTACAGCATTCGTGCTCCAAGGAGTAATCATGGCGGATCTAGGACCTATAAATTCTTCTTCAATTGTTTTTGAATCAATTAAAGTAGAGTTGCCAAACAGCCAATTTAGTTTTGAAACGTCTTCTGAATTAAGCGCACTGTTCACTTGTACTGCAATGATGCTCGAAGTGTCAGACTCAAAGAAATAAATCATATCGAATTATAGTGAGATTGAAATAATGGATGTGTCATTATCCACACAAAATACTGAATATACCAAGCTTACAGAAGAGTGGGTCAGTTAAATTTTCTTTTTGTTTTGACTATGTATAGATTAAGCAAAGTTATTTTACAAAAGGACTAGATTGTAGGTAATAATCTTCTTTTGCTCTCATGATTTTTTCTTCAGATGAAGTTTTGTCTTTATAGCCACAAAGGTGTAAAATGCCGTGAGCGAGTACTCTCGAAAGCTCATTAGGAATTGTTTTGTCAAAATTGGCCGCATTCTCATGAACACGATCTACGCTGATATAAATTTCTGCTTCTATAATCGGCAGATGAGAATCATTAGATAAATCAAAAGTAATGATGTCTGTAAAAGTATCGTGATTGAGATGTTGGATATTCATTTCTAATAAATACTCATCTTTACAGAAAACATAGCTTAAGTCGTTGATTTTGAAATTTTCTTCAGATGCAATTGCATGCATCCACTTTTTAATAGAATTGACTTTCCAATTGAATTTAGGAAGGTCAACATAATGAAAGTTTATAGCCATACAGCGTATCAGTAATATTATTGAGTATCGCTCAAGAAATTAAATATGAAAAACCATCTGTAAAGTAGAGCCATCTTCTGAAAAAGAGACCTCATCAGCTAAATTCTTAATTAAAAACACACCTCTACCACTTAATTTTTCTAAATTTTCGGGTAAGGTAGGATCTGGAATTTTATTTGCATCAAATCCTTTTCCTTGGTCTTTAACTATAAACTTGATCCTTGTATCTTCTTTTTTAGTTTCAAAATAAACATCTTTATTTTCATCTGATTTATTCCCATGTATAATAGCATTTGTAACTGCTTCAACTACAGCTAAATGTATATTACCATAAATGCTATCGTCAATTTGGAAGTCGCTCCTAACGGTACTAATATATTCTTCTATTACATGAATATATTTGAGAGAGGAGGGAATCTGAACTATATATGACATTTTATTCGTTGTTAAAATAGATAAATATAAGGTTTACTGTTAGACTAAAAAACAATTATTTCAATTCGTCGTACTTAATAACGAGCTTCTTATAGAATGGTTTCAGTTCTGGAGGCAAGTTTTTAGAAATATTTAACTTTGATCTTTTATTTTTCAGAAAATCTTCTAGTTGTGGTGGAGTAGTCACTGGAATATCTTGAGCTGATTTAGAAGAGCGGTCATCTTTCTCATCTTGTTCTCTCAGAGCTTTCTCCAATTCTAACATTTTACTTTCGATATTTTTCTGTCTTAAAATAGTCTGCTTTTGTATACGTTTATTAACGATATCGGTTTCATTTTTATCCATATCTTCTAATAATTCGTCGATATTACTATCTTTTTTCTGTTGCTGAGACATATTCTCTTTGAGCTTCCTTAAAGCTTCCCGAATTTCAGCTTGTCTTTGTGCCATGCCTGCGAGCTCTTTATTGATAGGAGATCCGGATTTGCCTTCTTTGAGCTGCTTGCCCATTTTGTCTAAATCTTTTCCAAGTTGGTCTTGCATATCTTTTAACTCTCCTGGTCCGGGTTTTTCAGGTTTACTCCCTCCAGGATTAGCACATGATCCCGAACCGCTTTTTTTGTTCATTTGCTGTTGCATCTGATTCATGGTCTCACTGAGCATCAAAGCCAAATTATTAGTACTCGTCATAGCATATTGTTGAGCAGCGCTTGCAGGTCCTCTCTGTTTATCTTCTAATAGTGTAGTAGATTTTTTTAGATCTCTTTTGAGTTTATACAATTCATCTGAAATATAAGTTTGAAGCTGAAATACTCTTTTACCCAAAGCAGTCAAGCTGTCCTCTATAATGATAGATTGCTCTTTTATATTTTGTTGTTGTTGGACGAGCTGTAAATATTTAGTGTCATACTCATAAGTAGATTTTACTTTTTGCATTAAATCTTCTTGGTCTTTAGATAATTTGAGCAGATTACTTAAGATTCTTCTGATAGTATTGATGTCTTCAGCTGTTTGTTGCATCTGCATTTGCATCATTTGGCTACGCAGATTCTCTGCCATCTCTTTCATGCCGTCACTTGCTTTCTGTTGTTGCTTCTTCGCAGGTTCTTGTTCGTTCTTGTCTAAGTTTTCTAAAGCTTTTTGCATGCTTTTGTCAATATCATCTTTCTGCTCATTAGGTTTCTGAAGATCTAAATGCTCTTTCTGTTCTTTATTGAGTTCATTCAGTTGTTCTAATTCCTTTTTGATATTTTCAAATTCTTTATTGAGTTGATTTTGTTTTGGAGCGCTTGGTTGATTTTGATTTTGGTCTTGTTTTTTAGATAAGTTTTCTAATTGTTGGGCAATGTCGGAAGCCTTTTGTTCCAATTCCAGTTTTTTGAAAAGCTCCAACATTTTATCTAATTCTTTATTCAATTGGTCATTGCTCATCTGCATGTTTTCCAATTTGTCGAAAGCATTTTTCTGTTGAAATTTATCTAATAAATCTTCAAGCTCTTTCATCAAGTCTTTCATCTCTTGACTTAAAAGCTCGTCCATCATTTGAGTCAATAATTCTTGTTTCTCTAAAATTTCTGGCTCTACATCTTTAAAAAGTTCTTGATTTTTGATGTTTTCATCATATTTGTCTTTGATCTCTTGAATCTCTTTTTCTAACTCTTCGTGTTTGCTGAGTAAATCTTTCGCTTCTTTCTTGTCTTCCCAACTTAAGTTTTTCTTTGTAGCAATTTTCTCTTTGAAGGATTGTAGGTCTTTAGATAATTTCTGTACTTCTTTTGCACTAGATTGCAAAGAAGATTTGATATTCTGATTATTAGATTGCTCAATAGTTTTCAACTCTGCTGTCGTCGGTAAAGTATACGTGAAAATTGTAGACTTGGTGGATTTGTTGCCATTGATTGCGTCATTATCCCAAACAGTAAAATAATATTCTAACTTTTCTCCTGCTTGTAATTGTAAAGTTGAAAGAGATAGATGATGGGTGAAATCAGCGATGTCTGAATGTGAAATCGGAATATTATTTTGAATCGTTTTTCTAATCTGATTTTTATCATTGATAATACTAGCATGAAACCCTAATCGAGAAACGGCATAATCATCTGAAACATTTCCCATGAAGAATAAAACTCCTTTTTGAGTGCTGTCTGTGAGTTGATTGACTTGTATTGCAGGATATTGATCATCGATGACTGAAATATTATATTGCACTGAATCACCTTGAGGTAAATCATTATTGTATGCAAATAATTTATAGGTGGTATTTTCTTTAGCAGTTTTATTAAATGTAAAAGACTTATTGTCTTGTTGTAGCCAGGTTAGAGCTTCGTAGGAAAACTTTAAAGCTACTTTTTGAGTATTTTTTGCAGAGAATTTCCAATGGATTTTAGTGCCAATAGGAACAATTAAATCTCCAGTATTTTGCAGCGTTTCGTTTTTTCTTTTAATATAAGATGGATATTGTAAGTGAACTTCCATTGAAGAAACTACAGGCTTTTTGATGACATGTAGAAGGTATTCTTCTGAAAAAAATCCATTTGCCAAAATCCTAAACTTTGTATTTTCTACTACATTGACGGCTTTATAAACGAAAGTATTCGCATCTTTTTGGATCAAAGGATATTTCTGTTCATTCTGTACCCATTCTAATTTGGTAGGCAATACTTTACCTTTTACTTTTACTATAATCTCAGCGTCACCAAACTGTTTTACTTTCAAATCATCATTTTCTATAATGAATTCAAAAGGTGCTGGTTTGGAAAAAGCTTTGGAAGGTTGACTGAGTCTTGCATTACTTTCCTGGAGAATATTGGGAGCAATGAATAAAATTCCTAATAAAAGAAGGAGAGGAGGAATAGCATAACGCAAGAATTTCTTATTTTCTTTTAAATCTACTGCATTATTGAAAGGCACCCAACTGATTTGTTTCGCCTTTTGAGCGATACTTGCTTCAATCAATTCCTGACTACCCGAAGTAGCATGTTCAGATTTTAATTGTAGGATATTTAATAATTTATCTTCTACTTCAGGGAAATGTTGACCAATAATTTCGGCAGCTTGTTCGTGGGAAAGTCCATTGCTGATTTTAAAGTATTTACTCAGAGGAATCAACATCCAATAAATAAAACTAAATACTGCGACTCCTATGAAACCTATAACAAATATCCATCTCAGCCATGTCGGGAAATAGAATGCAAATTCTCCAATACTTAATAGAAGGTATAAAGTGATGACGCTTCCTGAAAACAATAAAATTCCCTTGAAAATTTTACTGAGGTAAAATTTTTTAATAAACTGATCCAATTGGGCAATCAAGGTTTCGTACAAAACGTATCTTCTTTAATAAGTATAAACTTATCAAATTTAATTCTTATCGGCTAAGAATTTTTCTAAATAAGCGTTATCAACTCTATTGAGTGATAGGTAAAAAGTATAGATTTTCTTTCAGAAGCGATTTTTATTAGTGAGAACAGTTGGATTGAAAATTATTAATAAGAAAGGGGGCAAATATTGTCCCCCTTCATTAATGATTGATTGGATTATTGGATAATCAGTTTACTGATTGCTATATTTTTACCTGATTGTAATTGTACTATATAAATTCCTTTAGGTAACTGAGATACATTGATTTCACTAAGTCCATTATAGAGACCTTCTGATTTGATGATTTTACCAGAGATGTCTGAAAGGATTAGTGTTGTCGGCTCAGTTACATTCCATTCAATACGTACAAAATCTTTTGTTGGATTAGGATAGATGGAAAGAGGAATAATGCTGTGATTATATATAGGAGTGACAGTAATTATTCTGGTATTTGCTTGATTAGTATAAATAGGTTCGTTCACATCAAAATATATTCCAGCTTTATTATAGATGCTGTCTCCAACTGCTAAATCCTTGTTAGGACGAAGCGCAAGTGTGACAAATCCATGAGAACCTGGTTCGTTTACATTGCTATCCGGCAATAAAATATTGTCAAAAATGAAGGTAGCAATACCGTTTCCTGTATAATTCCAAGTGTAATTATGACTTGCGCCTAAGATTCTGATACTTGTAGGATCTAAGTTGCCAATGATAGTATCAATGATAACTATTTTAAATGCTGTATCTGTACCAGTATTTTGGAATCGGATGGTATAAATGAGTTCTTCAGAATTAGATAGTTCTGTAGATAAAGTAGTATGATTTACAATTTTGTCATTCGGGTCATAGCTTCCAATGATAGTATCAATAATGCTATAATAGTTATTTTCTGGAGTAATATCTCCTTCGTTTTTTACCCACATTTCGTATTGATAGCTTTCTCCTAAGATTTCAGCAGTAGCAGGAAGTATGGTATTAAGTGAAAATGATTTGGAACTTAATGATGAGAGAGAAATATTATTCCAGATAATAGTATCATTTGAAATGATATAATTTTCAGGAGTGGCATTTCTAAAGCTCCAGTCACTAGGTTGTAGAATTTTTACAGTCAGATTTTCTTTGTTTTCTAAAGAAAGATTTTCAATAAAAGAGTAGACATTCGTAGACATCCCAGGACGTGCGACAATATGAGTACCATTTATACGGACATCATTTTTATTTTCTATCGGTATGAGGAAGTTAATAGAGTCAATTTGTTCACCCAAGGTATAATTGATAGCAGAACTAATAGGAGTGGATGGGCCTGAATGAGGATGGTTAAGTTTTGCTGAAAGAATATAATTGCCTTCTTCTCTCAAAATAATTCCATAAGTACCATCTTCTGTAGATTTTGCAAATTGATTTTTATCAGTAGAAATGACGGCATTTGGTAGTGGAATATCTTGTTCATCTAGGATTCCATTATTATTCAGGTCTAAAAAAACTTTTCCATTGACAAGTTGAAAATCCTCATCACAAACAAATTGAGCATCAGTGCATAGAGGCCAATTTGAAGTAGCTCTAACCCATGGAGTTTCGTTTGGAATGCATTTTACATTTTTTATCCCATATCCCATAAATGATTTTAGACTCTGCGGGAAAATAGGTAAGCAATTAATATTTAAATTGCTAAGGTATAATGAATCAAGATATTTTGGTAAATTAATTGGATTAGATAGATTTTGTAAATTGTATAAACTTAAATTTTTAAGGTTATCTGAAAAAACAGGTAAATTGATTTGATCTTCAATATAATCACCATTGAAATCGAAGCTTTCTAGTTGGTCATTCACTATCAATTCTTTGATATTTATTAAACTAGAACTGAAATTCCTACACTCTTCATTAATAGTAACATGATTAATTGACGATCCTACTAAAATCACATTGAAATAGATGTTTTTTGCTTTTGTAATATCTTTTAAATCTATACTGTCCATAGGTTTTAAAAGGATAAAACCTAATTGCTGTAGATTAGTGTATTGTTTTAAATCTTGAATAATAGTGTCTTTATTTTCATTTTTTATAGCGACAGTAACATCCGAAATGTTTTTAGGTAAATTTGGAAGTCTATTTTTTATATATCTACCACTACGAAAAGAATTCATATTTTCTATATTATTTATGTTTAATTCCAGCTCCTCGTGTACTTCAATTGATGCCCAAGAATAATCGTATTCATAGTTGATTTCAAATTTTTTAATTTTTTTTAAACTATCTATTTCTAAGTATTTACCCAAAGTATTAATTTTGACATCTTCAATGTCTGGAGGGAAATTATAATTAAAAATACTGTCTTGTGGAAACGAAATAGAAAATCCAATTAGTTTTTTATACAATTCATTATTATCAAGTTTCCAATCAATATGAATATTTTTGTTTAAATAATATTTATTAGAAGAATGTTTAATATACAGGAAAGTATTGGTTGACATGTTTTCTAATAATATTTCAATCTCTTTTAATGAAAAAGTATCATTACTAGTTCCATATTTTCCTAATTCTAAAGATAAATATTTTATGTTTTTTATACAATCTAAATCTACAGTGTCAGTATTATCATAATTGAAATTTTCAAAACAATAATCTGGATATGAAGAAGTGATCTTGTTGATAATTGAATTTTCCTTTAATTCAAATTTCACCCAATTCTCGGAAAATACCTGATTGGAAATAAAAAAGGATAACAAAAGAGTAAAGATATATTTCATGAGTATGATTTTGAGTTATAAAGTTAGTATTTAAAAAGAAGTGAAAAAATTCAAATATTGATTAATTGTATTCGAATCCTTTTAAACTAAAAAAACCGACCTTTTGGGGTCGGCTTGTTATAATATCAAGTTAGAATTCTTGCGTCTATAGTCTTAGGTCTTTTTATTCTATCTCCCTTTAACGGCAATTCTATCGTAATCTTTTTGAAATTGCTCATATACGCTAGTGATTCCTTCTCTGAGTTCGATTTTATGTTTCCAACCCAAATTGTGAATTTTAGAACAATCTGTCAATTTTCTTGGCGTGCCATCTGGTTTAGAACTATCTAAAGTTAATGTACCTTCAAAACCTACAATTTCTTTGATTAATAAAGCTAAATCTTTGATAGCGATATCTTCTCCTGTCCCTACGTTTACTAAATCAGTTCCAGAATAATTTTTCATCAAGAAGTAACATCCTGCAGCTAAATCATCCACATGCAAAAATTCTCTCATGGGAGTACCTGAACCCCAAATCACGACTTCTTCTGCACCATTAATTTTTGCTTCATGGAATTTTCTAATCAATGCAGGTAAAACGTGAGAATTATTTAAATCATAATTATCATTTGGACCATATAGATTTGTCGGCATTGCAGAAATGAAATCTGAACCATACTGACGATTATAGGATTCACATAATTTGATGCCCGCTATTTTTGCAATTGCATAAGGCTCATTCGTATCTTCTAAATATCCTGATAATAAATACTCTTCTTTCAAAGGCTGTGGAGCCATTTTAGGATAGATGCAAGTACTTCCTAGGAATAATAATTTTTTGACTCCTGTTTCAAATGCACTATGAATCGTGTTAGATTGAATCATCAAGTTTTCGTATAGAAAATCTGCTCGGTATACATTATTTGCATGAATACCACCCACTTTTGCAGCTGCTACAAAAACATAATCCGGCTTTTCTTTTTCAAAAAATGCTTTTGTCTCTGACTGACTGACCAAATTAACTTCAGCAGATGTAGTCGTCAAAATATTAGTATAACCTTCCTTTTTAAGAAGTCTAACCAAAGCAGAGCCGACCATACCTCTATGACCGGCTACATAAATTTTTGCATTTTTTTCCATAATTCTTTGTTGCTTTTGTCATGTTGAGGAACGAAACCTCTCATTTTTAAGATTCTTTACTTCGTTCAGAATGACAAATTGGGGTTATTCGTGATAGTTCAAAATTTTGTGACCACCTTGAACAAGATATTTATCTCTTTCGAAAAGTTTGATGTCAGATTCCATCATATCATTCACTAAAGAAGCTAAATCATGTTTTGGTATCCAACCTAAAACTGTATTTGATTTAGTAGGATCTCCAATCAATAAGTCCACTTCAGTAGGTCTGAAATAAGCAGGATCTACAGCCACTACTTCTTTTCCAATTTCTACTTGATATTTCGGATTGTTGCAAGCTACTACATAGCCTACTTCATTGATTCCTTCACCTTTGAAAGCCACTTCTATTCCTAAATATGCGAAAGACATTTTCACAAATTCTCTTACTTCTGTAGTTTTTCCTGTTGCAATAACGAAATCATCTGGCTCATCTTGTTGTAGAATTAAATACATCGCTTCTACATAGTCTTTAGCATGACCCCAATCGCGTTTAGCATTTAGATTACCTAAGTATACTTTCTCTTGAAGAGCTAAAGCAATTCTAGAAACCGCACGAGTGATTTTTCTTGTTACGAAAGTTTCTCCTCTTAATGGAGATTCGTGGTTGAAAAGAATACCATTACTAGCAAAAATACCGTAAGCTTCACGATAGTTTACTGTAATCCAATAAGCGTACATTTTAGCTACTGCATATGGTGAGCGAGGATAAAATGGCGTTTTTTCAGACTGAGGGATTTCTTGAACTTTACCGTATAATTCTGAAGTAGAAGCTTGATAAAGTTTAGTTTTTTTCTCTAAACCTAATATTCTAATCGCTTCTAATAATCTTAAAGAACCTACAGCATCGACATTCGCAGTATATTCTGGAGTGTCAAAACTCACTTTTACGTGAGACATTGCTCCTAAATTGTAAATTTCGTCCGGTTGTACATCTTGAATGATGCGTATTAGATTAGTAGAATCAGACAAGTCACCGAAGTGAAGTTTGAAATTGATGTTATCAATATGTGGATCTTGATATAAATGATCAATCCTGTCAGTATTAAATAAAGAACTTCTTCTTTTAATGCCATGGACTTCATATCCTTTGCCTAATAATAACTCAGCAAGGTATGCTCCATCTTGTCCCGTGATTCCGGTAATTAACGCTTTCTTCATTTCAAATTAAGAATTTAAAAGGGTAAAAATAATTTAAATTTTCCTTTTTTTACAGTTGAAATCTCAATACATGAAAAATAAAATAAATATTGCCATATTTATCTCAGGTGCTGGGACGAATGCAAGAAGAATTATTGAACATTTCAAAAATCATTCTTTGATCTCTATCTCCTTGATAGTCAGCAATAGTATTCATTCTGGAGCACTGCAAATTTCTAAAGATTCTGGAATTCCTTTCTTTTTTGGTGGAAGAGAAGAATTTTATAAAAGCAATAGAATAATTGAAGCATTACAAGCACACAAAGTACAAGCAATCGTTTTGGCAGGTTTTTTATGGTTAATTCCTGAAAGTTTATTAAAACTTTATCCAAATCGGATCATCAATATCCATCCATCGCTATTACCAAAATATGGCGGAAAAGGGATGTATGGAATGAAAGTTCATGAAGCAGTAAAAAATGCCAATGAAACTAAAACAGGAATTACAATTCATGTAGTAAATTCTGAATACGATAAAGGAGAAGTTCTATTGCAAGAAAGTATTGATATTCATTTTGAAGATCATCCTGAAATGATTGCACAGAAAATTCATCAATTAGAATATCAGTTTTTTCCTCCAACTATAGAAAAGTATTTTGTAAAGGAATTTAATCTGTAAAAATAAAGACAACCACGTTTCGACACTTCGGCAGGCCCAGTGACCAAAGTTTACATGACGATGATTCGGTAACTCAACGAAGAAGAGATCTGTTTTCTTAAATTTCTTCACCTCTTAATGGTTCAATTGACTTTCTTAAAATTAAACCACCTCAGCTTTAAATCCAGCCTTTTCTATTGCAGCAATGATTTCGTTTGCATCAAGATTTTGTCCTTTAGCAGTGATAGTTCGTGGTTGGACGCTTAGGTCTGCATTCCACTCTTCGACTTGATCTAATGCGTCTAAAAGTGGTTTTACTTTAGCTTCGCAAGCGGAGCATTTCAATGTAGTTTTAAATGTTAATTCCATAATCATAAAATTAAGCATCAAAAATTATAAAAGTTAGATTTTAACATGTTTTATCCTCTACGTCTTTCCAAAAGTATCATCATCATACAACCTAATAAAAGTATTTCTTCTTCATTAATTGTCAAATCTCCCAATTTGCTTAAAGTGAATTTTCTACCCCAAAATGAAGGACGTTTTTTTAATTGAGCTACAACTTGACCTGTAAAATTCGAAATGTTATAAGCTGGATGAAAGAAATAACCTGAAAAAATACCTAAGATAGGGATGTCTCCGAAAATACTATCCATCACTTTTACCCATGCATTGTCCTCTTTGATGATGAGTTGTTCTTGATTTTCTTTGTTGAAAATATGATACCTCGCTCTCCACAGTGAAGCCCAACCTTTTCTAGCGACTTTGCCTATGGTTTCGTTGTCTTGATTTTTAAATTCATAAGTCGCAGAGAAATCTAACCATTGATCAGTTTGGATCGTGTACATTTTATTGGCCTTGCTGGTATCCTGATATACATCAATCTTTTCTTTTAATCGCAGCATTTTTTGACGCACGTAAGCGATGTTTTGACCGTTATTATCTTTTATAGTAAAGTCATTTGCTAATGTAGCAACATGGAATTTTAGATGTAATGGATATTGGAATTGGCTCATGGGATGTATTTATATTTTAAAGAGACTTGATTTTACGTGGATTCTGGTATATTTTACTGATAATAAATATTATAAAAATGAAAAAAGTTTCAACTCTATTTCTATTAGTGTGTTTTTTATTCGCAAGTCAACAAGTTTTTGCTCAAGAATTTTCAATTTTAGGAGGATTTAATGCTTCTAATATGTCTTCAAAGTTTGAAGGGAAGAATTATTCAGATGAATTAAACTATAATACTCGATTGGGTGGCCATGGTGCTTTTTTAGGAGACTTTAAATTAGGAGAAATGTTTTCAGTTGAATCTGGTTTAATGTTTATTACTAAAGGTTATAAAGGAGTTTATGCTATTCCAAATGAATCAGATTTTAGAGTGAAGTACAATACATTTTATATGGATATTCCAATTTTAGCAAAGTTCAATTGGAATCCAAAAGAAAACTTTAGAGTATATGGAGGTTTAGGTCCAGTCATTGGAATAGGTTTATTTGGTAAAATAAAACCCGATAATATGACTGCTGGTCAACAAGCTTATTTTAGTGACTTCCCTGAATTTCCAACTTCTAATAAAAGCATTGATTTTGGTAAAGAAAATAAAAGAATGGATGTAGGACTGATGGTGACTACGGGTATTAATATTTCTAAATTTAGAGTAGGTCTATTCTATAATCAAGGAGTTAGAAATATTGGTCTTAATCAATTTAAAATGAGAAATAGAGTTTTTGGATTACACGCAGGGTATACTTTCCAATTTAGAAATGAAGCAAAATAATTTTTATTGAAGATTTAAGATATTTTTTCTTAGATTTCTAATATGTTAAAGAAGTTATTAATTGTAGTAGTGCTTTTGGGAATTGCTTATGCGCTTTCGCCAACTTTTATACAGAAAGGTTTGTATCATAATTTTTCTGATGTCACTGATTATCAGATATTTGAAAATGCTGTAGTAAAGCATGGAACAAGTGAACCTTGGGCGGTCTCTTCTCAATTCAATCAGAAGTCACCTGATGCTAAGATTCTAGACACTATTCAAGAAAATAAAACAATTGCTTTCTTAGTCATTCAAAATGATAGCATTTTGTATGAAAACTATTGGAGAGGTTATACTGATAAAAGTCTTTCAGGATCATTTTCTATGGCAAAATCCGTCGTGAGTATGCTCATGGGAATTGCAATCGAAGAAGGGAAAGTAAAAAGTATAGACGATAAAGTTTCAGATTATATCCCTGAACTGAAAAGAGAAGGAACGGAGGATATTACTATCAAAGACATTTTGACGATGAGTGGTGGTTTTAAATGGACAGAATCCTATTGGAATCTTTTCGGTAAAACAGCTGATATATATTACGGAGACAGAGTGAGAGAAGTAGTAGGAAGCTTGAAAAAGGATTATGCTCCTGGAGAAAAATACTATTACTCTAGTGCTGAAACTCAATTGATTGCTTGGGTGATTGAAAACGCTTATGGACGTACCGTTCCCGATTTGTTCTCTGAGAAAATCTGGTCAAAAATTGGTGCAGAAGAAGATGCTCTTTGGAGTTTAGATAAAAAAGACGGAGTGGCCAAAGCATTTTGCTGTATCAATTCAAATGCTAGAGACTTTGCAAGATTAGGTAAATTAGTTCTACAAAACGGACAATGGGATAGCGTGCAGATAGTTCCTGCTGCTTATATCAAAGATGCAACTACTGCAGCTTCTTGGTTGAAAGATGATGAAGGACAAGCAGTAGATTTCTATGGCTATCAATTTTGGATCATCAACTACAAAGGCATGAAAATTCCATACTTCCGTGGTGTGAAAGGTCAAATGATCTATGTCATTCCTGATAAAAATGCAGTAGTGGTAAGATTAGGCGAGTATGTATCTCAAGATAAAATCAATCATCACTCTGTAGATACTTACACTTATTTAGATGCTGCATTTGAAGTACTCAATTGATCCTGAGATATATTCATAGAATTATTAGCAGATTCGAAAATTTCTAAGTCAAAGTATTTAACAGAAGCGGTGACATGATCGAAAAAATCAGACATGATATTTTCGTATTCTTTCCAATCTGTAGTATTTGCAAAGACATAAATTTCTAGTGGAATTCCTTTGTCTTCAGGGGGAAGTTGTCTTACAATATGAGTCATATCGTGATGAATATTAGGGTTGGTAGCGATATACCAATCAACATATTTTCTAAAGATGCCCATATTAGTTAAGTTTCTACCGTTGACTTTTAAATCTTTATTAGCACCTTTTTTTTCATTATATAAATGAATTTCTTGACTTCTCTGCTCAACATAATCTTTGATGCCTTCTATTCTTTTAAAGCCTTCAATTTCACTATCATCTATAAAGCGAACGCTAGCTTGTTTGATAAAAATAGAACGTTTGATTCTTCTACCTCCTGCTTGTTGCATTCCTCTCCAATTCTGAAAAGATTCTGAAGTCAATGCGTAAGTAGGAATAGTAGTAATCGTTTTGTCGAAATTTTGAATTTTTACAGTCGTTAAGTTGATTTCTATAACATCTCCATCTGCACCATATTTACTGATAGTTACCCAATCGCCGATTTTTACCATATCATTGGTAGTCACTTGTATACTAGCGACAAAACCCATAATGGTGTCCTTAAACATTAATAGCAGGACAGCTGACATCGCACCCATAGCGGTGAAAAATGTCAAAGGTGATTTTCCGGTCAACATGGAGAAGAGAATAATTGCTCCAAATAAATACAAGACTAATTTGATGACTTGGATATAACTGTCTAGAGGTTTTCCGCTATAGGCAGGATGCTCTTTCAATAAATCAGCACAAGAATATAAAATCGAAGTAATTATTTTTATCAATGCAAAAATGATGTATATATCGACGAGCTTGTCGAAAACAGGTATCCATTTAGGAAAATCTACGAAGACTATCTCTACAGAGTTTTTGACTAAACTGATCGGTGCTATAAGTGCAAGATAATGAGGGAATTTGTTGGCTAATAAATGGTCGAAAAAAGTGTATTCTGATTTCTGTGATACTTTTGTCAATGTTTTTCTAATGACTCTTCTTACAAAGAATTGTATCAAAAAAACAAGTAAGCAAACGATGCTAAAAAGTAGAACAGCGTTGATATAGAAGACTATCCTTTCGTTGACTCCATTGTTTATTAAAAATTGATAAGTGATTTTACTAATAGCGTGTGCTGTATCTTCTATTATTTCTGAATTCATAGTTTGTGCTTCTATTAAAACATTGCAAATCTAATAATATATAAAGGAATTTTCTTGTAAATCAGCTATTTAGCTGAATATTAAACTGTTAAATAGAACGAATTGGCATTAGATTTATTCTTATAAATGGTTGAATATTTTACAAATAACTTTAAAAGTATCTCTTCAAAAACTGAAAATGTACAAGGTTCAATACTTGTTTTTTTTAATTGTAAATGATTTGCTTTAATTTGCTTGAAAATAGAATAATATGTCTGTTCATAAAGAGTATAAAAGAATCACCACACATGCTTTAAAAGAAATGAAAAGTAGGGGTGAAAAGATTTCTATGTTAACAGCATATGACTATTCCCTAGCCAAAATAGTAGATGACGGCGGTATTGATATTATTTTAGTAGGAGACTCTGCTTCCAATGTGATGGCAGGCCACGAAACGACTCTTCCTATTACTTTAGACGAGATGATTTATCATGCTAGTTCTGTAGTACGTGCGGTCAAAAGATGCTTAGTAGTAGTAGATTTGCCTTTTGGTACTTACCAAGGAAACTCAAAATCAGCATTAAGTTCTGCTATCAGGATTATGAAAGAGACTGGTGCGCATGCAGTAAAATTAGAAGGTGGCGTAGAGATTAAAGAATCTATAGAAAGAATCTTATCGGCAGGAATTCCAGTCATGGGTCACTTAGGATTGACACCTCAATCTATTTATAAATTTGGCACCTACACGGTAAGAGCTAAAGAAGAAGAGGAAGCAGATAGACTAAAGAAAGATGCAATTTTATTAAGTGAAATGGGTTGTTTCTCGATAGTTTTAGAGAAAATACCGGCTCAGTTAGCGGGCGAAGTGGCTCAAAGTGTCGATGTGCCTATTATAGGTATCGGTGCTGGAGGTGGAGTAGATGGACAAGTATTGGTCTTGCACGATATGATTGGTTTGACGCATGAGTTTAGACCTAGATTCCTAAGAAGATATCTCGACTTATATGAAGACATTAAAGGAGCTGTACAAAATTATGTCACGGATGTAAAAAGCAATGACTTTCCTAACGAAAAAGAGCAGTATTAGTACAGCAGTTTAAGTTTAATTGACTATTTATTAGCTTAATTGTTAGCTAGTAATCAGCTTTTACTTTACATTAGTAATCGTAATTGAAAATTCAATGAAAATATATAAATCCTTCATTTTCGCTTCTCTTCTTTTGGTTGTAATAGCTTGTTCAAAAGATAAAGAATTAACAGAAAATATTGAAACAAAAACTAATGAAATCGTTTTTCCTTATTTAGATACTATCCATGTCATTACTTATAATGTTGCAGGTTTACCTCAAATATTATCCAGTGGAGATCCAGTAAATAGTACCTCAGAACTTGGAAGAAGATTGAATAACTATGACATAGTAGTAGTGCAAGAAGATTTTAATTATAATCATTTCCTTTATGGAACTACTCAACATAAATATAAATCTCAGTGGAACGGACCTGTTCCTTTTGGTGACGGATTGAATACGCTATCCAAGTACAAAATATCAGATTTTAAACGCTTTAAGTGGAATAAATGTAATGGTACAGATTGCTTAACTCCTAAAGGATTTTCATATAATACTATAGAGTTGATAGACGGTGTAACTTTTGATTTGTATAATATCCATACCAATGCAGGCGCAGAAAACACTAAAGATACCGACGCAAGAAAGGCTAATTTGATTCAAATTTTCGAGTATATAAATGAAAATTCTGCAGGGAGACCTGTAATTCTTATGGGAGATTTTAATAGCAGATATACACGAATTGAAGATACTTTAGAAGTTTTTCAACAACTCAACTTTTCAGATACTTGGATAGATTTTGCAAGAAGTGGTGTGTATCCGATAAAAGATGGTCATTCATTGATGGAGTGTGAGAATCCATCTTCTGCAAATTGTGAAACAGTAGATAAAATATTTTTCAGATCGAATGAGCAGGTTCAATTTAGAATTCTAGATTACAAAAAACCTCGTGATGAATTTCGAAGAGATGGAGAGGATTTGTCAGATCATATTCCGATTTCTACACTTTTTGAAATCAAAATTTTACATCAGTAGTTCATTTTTATTTATCTTTAGATTTGTCTTTGTTTAGTCATAAAGTGATATAGTGATAGAAATCATCTTTTCAGTGATGGATTAAATCTCAAATTTGCAGCATGATTATTACAGAATCATTAATCAATAAATATAACGTTCCTGTTCCTAGATATACTAGTTATCCGACCGTTCCAGCTTGGAAAGAAAATGTTCCACTCAAGAGTTTTCACCAAATAATAGATACTGAAATCTTAAAAGAAGGCATCAGCTTGTACTTGCACTTGCCTTTTTGTGAAGTGCTTTGTACTTATTGTGGATGTAATAAAAGAATTACCAAAAATCACTCTGTAGAAGGGAAATACATAGAGTATATCCTCCAAGAATGGAAAATGTATTTAGAGCTTTTACCATCTACAGTCATTTTAAAAGAGCTGCATTTAGGTGGAGGTACGCCGACATTTTTTAGTCCCAAAAACTTGAACTATCTGATTTCTTCTCTTTATGAAGGAGTAGTTTTGCATGAAGATTTTGAAGCTAGTTTTGAAGGACATCCTAATAATACGACTCGCGACCACTTGCAAACTTTATTTGATTTAGGATTTAAAAGAGTCAGTTTTGGTGTTCAAGATTTAGATCATAAAGTACAGGTAGCAATTCATAGAATCCAGCCCCATGAGAATGTAGTCAAAGTGGTAAATTTCGCTCGTGAGATTGGTTATACCTCTATTAATTTTGATTTGATTTACGGTTTGCCTTTTCAGAATTTAGATACTATAACTGATACTTTCGAAAAAGTCATTGAATTATTGCCAGATAGAATTGCTTTTTATAGTTATGCGCATGTTCCGTGGGTGAGTAAATCACAGAGAGCTTATGATGAGAACGACTTACCTCAAGGTTCGGATAAGCGTGCATTATATGAAAGAGGTAAGGATTTGCTGATGAAGTCAGGGTATCATGATATAGGTATGGATCATTTTTCACTAGTCAGTGATAGTTTGTATCGTGCACAAACGGAAAAACAATTACATCGAAATTTCATGGGCTATACTACCAATAATTCTAAAATTTCTATAGGATTAGGGGTTTCTTCCATTAGTGATTTTTATTGGGGATATCGTCAAAATGTCAAAAAGCTAGAAGAGTATTATGAGATATTAGATCAAGATATTCTTCCGATTTTTAAAGGAATAGATTTGTCAAAAGAGGATACTGAACACAGGCAATATATTTTAGACATCACTTGTAATTTTGAAACGAAAATTTCAAAAGAAGCTTTGTCAAAATTAGACCATTCTTATTTTGAGCAATTGATAGAAGATGGTTTGATTGAGTACGAAGATGAAGTTTTGAAAATGACAGATTTAGGACAATCTTTCGTAAGAAATATTGCAGCTCTATTTGATCCAAATTATCAATTTATTTCTGATAGTCAAGAGAAAATGTATAGTTCGTCGGTATAATTTTACCAATTATGCTTTTACGATTTCAATATCGTTAAGTTAGGAGAAATGGAATTCTAAAGAAGAGTGGTCGCACCGGTTATCGAAGAGTGGTCGCCGAGAAATCCAGTGCGATTTTTTGCATACTTTTTACTAAAAAAAGTATGAATAGAAAGAAAAAACAATCATTAAACATATAAGGTTTAGATTCTTTCATTTATGCTGAATTGAGAAGAAGTAGAATTGAGCCGTACTCAAAACTTAACGACATTGCGTACGCTACTGCTGCGTGAGGGATAGAAGCGAAAAGCCCACAGCGAGGAACGAGTGAGGACTTATAGCGGATAGCCCGACCTGAAAGGATAATGATATTAAGTTATGCAATATTGTCATCCTGAAAGTAGCGTTACTTGCCCTGAGCCAAGTCGAATGGGGCGGAATGAAGGATCTCTAAATTGAATGCTCTTCAGAGATTCTTCACTTCGACTTTGCTCAGTGACCACATTCGTCAGAATGACATAATATTTAAAACGATTTCTAACTTAATGAAATTATCCGGAGGGGCACGCCCAAAATCTATTCTTCTTCTTCGTTATTTTCTATAAGATTGGGTGATAATTGTTTACTGGTTTTTACTCCCAATTCTTTCAGTTTTTGAGAGCTTCTAATGAGATTCCCATTTCCTGTTTGGAGTTTATTCATAGCGGCCTGATAGGAGTCTTGTGTTTGATTAATTCTCTGACCTACTTTCTGTAAATCATCAGTAAATGTTACAAATTTATCATACAATCTACCCGCTTGTTGAGCAATTTCTTGTGAATGTCTATTCTGATATTCTTGTTTCCAAATACTAGAAATAGTCCTCAGAGTAGCCAAAAGTGTAGAAGTGCTGACGATGATAATATTTTGATCAAAAGCATCTTGGAAAAGCTGTCTGTCCTCATGGATAGCGATATGAAAAGCCGGTTCGATAGGGATAAAAAGCAATACAAAATCAGGGCTATTGATTTGATGGAGGAGATGATATTCTTTCTGTGATAGACTTTTGACATGTTGACGAATGGAAGCAATATGAGCTTTTGTAAAGGTTTGTTTCTCAATATCATCTTCGCTATTGACGCATCTTTCGTAGGCGACTAAGGATACTTTCGAATCTACCACTACGTGTTTATTATCTGGAAGCTGAACGATAACATCCGGTCGGACTTGTCTTCCATCTTCATTTTGATAAGAAGATTGAGTGAAATATTCATACCCTTTCCTCAAGCCAGATTTCTCTAAAATGCTTTCTAGTACAACTTCGCCCCAATTTCCTTGAATTTTATTATCAGACTTGAGGGCTTTGGTAAGGTTTTGAGTTTCTGTACTCATGATAGCGTGCAGTTTTCCTAACTGTCGGATTTGCTCGATGAGTGTGGCATTTCTGTCAATTTGCTCTTTATTGACATTTTCTACTTTCTGCTCAAATTGAATGATTTTTTCTCTTAAAGGAAGAAGAAGTGCAGAGATTTTTTCTTCATTTTGGTCGGTAAACTTTTTGCTTTTTTCTTCTAGAATCTTTTGAGCTAATTGTTCGAATTCTATTTTGAATCGTTGTTGTAATTGCGTCAATTCTTCTTTTTGATTCAATAATTGATCTTTCAAATAGGAGTTTTCTTGCTGACTATAGACAAGCGTTTTTTCAGTTTGATTGAATTCTGTACGGATAGTTTTTAGCTCAGAATCTAAAAGGTTTTTGGATTCTAATAATTGATTGGCTTGAGTTTGATACTTGCTTTTATCTCCAGTCAATTGCTGGATTTCTTTTTGTAAAGAAGTATTTTTTCTTAATACGACTAAGGCAATAATCAGCCCTAGCACCAATCCAATAACAACAAATATCCATTCCATTGTAGGAATATAGATATTGAAAATGAATTTTTGAAATGTAGTTCTGCTGTTCTAGTGAAGAGTCAGTAAAAAGTAAGCTTATTTTAATATTCTTGATTCCAAGCCATGATTCCACCCTCTAAATTATAGAGTTTCTCAAAACCAAGACCTGCCATATAATTGCAAACTTGACCGCTTCTGCTTCCACTTCTGCAATAAATATAATAAGGCGTAGATTTCTCTAGTTCATTGATTTTGTTAGGGAAAGAAGGATCCATTACGTTGATTAAAATGTGGCCATCAATTTGACCTTCTGCAAGTTCGGCAGGAGTTCTTACATCTATAATGACAGCGTTAGCTTCGGTTTCAAATCCTTTTTTAAATTCTTCTACATTCAAATCTTGATAGGACATTTCAGGTATATTTTTTACAAAAATAAGATTCTAAATATTAAGGACGAGTGATAATTCAAATTTTTAAGAATTAGCTAGATTAATTTTTAGAGTTTGGACTTTGAATGTCGTGTTTTTCATCTGCATGTCCACCGTTTTGCTGTCTTTGAAGTTGAAAACATTTCCATAATCTCTGACAAATTTAATTTTTTCAAGATCTAATTCTTCAAATAACCAACCTTCAGTTTGATGAGGAGTCGTTGCAATGATTCCATCATCGGGAAAACCTGCGTCTGGAGTGCTATAAACAGCTGTATAGCCATAGTTGAAATCTACAGCTTCGGACCATTCGCAATCTCCAATAGTTTGAGCGACGACTGTATAGACTTGATATTCTAATGCTCTAGCTCTTGCACCAATATGTACTCGTGTAGCTCCTTTCAGTGTTTCACAGCAGCTAGGTACTAGTATGATATCTGCTCCAGCTTCTGCTAATAATTTGGAGCCAATTGGGAATTCAATGTCATAACAAACTTGTATTCCAAAATTACCCCAAGGAGATTCAAATACGGTCAATAATTCTTCACCAGAACTTACCAGCCAATCCTCATTTTCAAATCTTGTCATGAATAATTTATCTTGAAAACCTACATAACCTTGAGGTCCATAAACTTTCGTTCTATTGATGATTTTATCTTCTAAAAGATATGGAAAACTAGGTGCGACAAGAATGATTTCATGTTCAATAGCTAATTGACTTAAAAATCTTTCTATATGAAGGTCTAAAGTATGAATTGTCTTCACTTGAAGTTGAAGATCTGTGCGGATTTCTTCTGGAAATATACTGACTAATTCCATGCTTCCATATTCAGGGAATAGAAGTAATTGTGCTTTTTGCTTTACAGCTTCTAGCACCCATTTTTCAAAATATTCTTCCCATGCTTTGAGGTCTTGATGAAATGTGATAGGGTATTGGGCAGTAGCTACTTTCATTTGAAATGTATTCTTGCTGGTTTGAAAAATTGAATTATTATGAATTATTGTTGATGGCTTTCATCCAAAAAACCATTGGTTTGAAAGTGGAAAGATTTTCGTTGATATCGATCCATTCCATTTGAGTACTCCAATTATCTTGACGGATATAATTTCTTTTCTTCCAAAATTGGTCATTAGGTCGATAATTATCAGGACGTAATAGATGATTCTCTGGTCTTACAACTGAACAAAATGCTGTATGAGTATATGAGTTAAAAGATTTTGCGTGAGCTTCTCTTTCATCCATAAATCGATGGCCTAAACCTAAACCTCTGTAGGGTTTTAGTAAAATACTTTCACCGAAATAGAAAATACGATGTACATCTAAAGAAGATGCATCCAAAGATTTTCTTAACTCCTCAGTTTCATCCGATAAAGGAATCGCCGTGGTCGCTCCAATCATTTGTGGACCATCATAGATTGCAAATAGCAAAGCTTTTTCTGATTGAGCATAAGTTTGTAAATATTCCATTTCATACTCTAGCGAACCTTCGTATAAATAAGGATATTCTTTGAAGACAGTCATTCTCAATTTTGCTAAATCTTCAAAATGCGCACTCATTTCTGAGCCGATTTTTTTGACAAATCGTAAAGACATTACTGATTGACGAGTTGAATCCAATGTTCTAAATTATAATAAGTCGTCACTCTTGTAATTTTATCATTTTTTACTTCTAGAAATGCTCCTGCAGGTAAAACATATTTTTGACCTTTTGCAATAGGTAAGCCTTCTTCTGTGTGGAGATAAGTTCCATTTACGATAAATTCTGCAGCTACTCTTGCATTAGTTGGTTCTGAAAGTAAAACGATATCTATCAGCTTTTCATCATAAGCCACTTCCATTTTGTCTACAAATTTCTTGAATGCTTCAATACCTAAAGTAGTTGCTCCTTCATTAGAATCATGTTGAATATTCTCATCTGCAAGAGCAATCATTTTCGACCAATTTTTGTCATTAAATGCTTGGTAATATTGAGCAACTATATCAATGGCTTTCATGAAGTTTTTATTTTTTGTAAAAATAGGAATCTAAATGAGGATAGTGAAAATATCCAAAAAGAGCTGATGAATTAGGCTATGATTCAATACAGTAATATATGAGGTTAAAGATATCTTAAAAAGAAAGTGAAGTTTTTTCGTTGTCGAATGATTAATTTTAAAAACCTATGTCTCATTTGCCCTCAATCATAACAGATCTCGCACTAATTCTTGTCATCGCAGGAATCACTACTATCATATTTAAGAAGCTTAAGCAGCCTGTTGTTTTAGGGTATATTTTAGCTGGATTCTTAGTCGTTCCGCAATTTTCACTACTACCTAATGTGCAGGATACTAACTCTATTTCTGTTTGGGCGGAGATAGGAATTATATTTCTATTATTCAATTTGGGTTTAGAATTCAGTGTCAAAAAGCTGGCAAATGTTGCTCCAGTAGCAGCACCTACGGGTGTTTTTGAAATTGTGATGATGATTGCCACGGGCTATTTAGTAGGTGGATGGCTAGGTTGGTCGCAGATGGATAGGATGTTTTTAGGAGGAATGTTAGCAATTTCTTCCACAGCCATTATTATTAGAGCATTCGATGAGCTGAACTTGAAGACCAAGAAATTCACAGGATTGGTGATGGGCGTACTCATAATAGAAGATATCGTAGGAGTTTTATTATTGGTTTTATTATCTACTATTGCTGTTAGTCAAAATTTTGAAGGGTCGGACTTGGTATTTAGCATGCTTCGATTGGCATTTTTTCTCATATTATGGTTTGTGGTAGGAATATTATTGATTCCAACTTTACTCAATAAACTAAAAAAATATTTAGACAACGAAACTATTTTAGTAGTAGCAGTAGGACTTTGTTTTGCAATGGTCGTCATGGCTAATCAAGTAGGTTTTTCTTCCGCTTTGGGTGCATTCTTAATGGGATCAATCTTAGCTGAAACTACCTTTGTAGAAAGAATTGAACATCAACTCAAATCCTTAAAAAATTTATTTGGAGCGGTGTTTTTTGTCTCTGTTGGGATGATGATTAATCCTGTTTTGTTATGGGAAAATATCACCGCAGTATTGGTTTTGACGCTTGTTGTTTTATTGGGTAAAACTATTTTTATCTCTACAGGAATGTTGATTTCTGGTCAGCCATTAAAAGCATCTGTGCTCTCGGGAATGAGTATGAGTCAGATTGGAGAGTTCTCTTTTATCATTGCTACTCTTGGATTATCCCTTGGAGTGATCAGTGAATTTTTATATCCTGTAGCTGTAGGAGTTTCTGTTATTACAACATTTATTTCTCCTTATTTCATTCGATATTCTGAACCCTTTTATTTGTTTTTAGAAAGAACACTACCTCCAAAATGGTTAACTATTCTAGACAATTACTCTCAATCTAGCCAACAAGTACAAGATGAGAGTGATTGGAAAAAGCTGGTAAAATCTTACTTTACAATAATTGTAATGAATGCTGTGATGGCAATTGGTGTAATCACTTTAGGCTATAGAGTATTATGGCCATTGGTGGATAATTCCTCGAAGTTTTACGAAAGCGTTTTCTTCATCGTTGTATTATTAAGTATTCTTCCTTTTTTATGGGGATTACTGAAGAAGAAGGTTTTAGAAGATTTATATCAAAAGATGTGGGAAGAGAATTCTATCAATAGAGGACCTCTATTGTCTTTGAAATTTGCGCGAGTTATCGTTTCTATTTTAGTGCTGGCTTATTTAATTAGCCATGTCATCTCTACAGGACTCGCTATAGGTACTGCATTGGTAATACTTTTGATTGGAATTACCATTTTTTCTAATAAAATCAGCAGTTATTACCATAAAATTGAAAGTGCATTTTATTCCAATTTTAATCATAAAGAATTAGCCATCAAAGAACGTTCGGATAGATTAAAAGGATTATTGCCTTGGGATACACACTTTGCAGACATTCAAGTTTCTGTTGCAAGTGAGTTTGTAGGGAAAACTTTACAAGAAATACAATTACGAGAAAAGTACAATGTAAACGTTGCCATAATAGATCGACAAATTCAAAAAATATATGTTCCTACTAAAGATGTGGTCATTCTTCCTGGGGATGTTCTCACTCTAATTGGAGATGATGAACACTTAGAAACAGTTAAGAATTTATTTGAAAAATTAACTGAAGATTTAAAATCAGAGTCTCATGAAAAAATTGAACTTGGGAAATTAGTAGTGCATACTGGAGATAAAATCGTTGGAATGACGATTCACGCCAGTCATATTAGAGAAGAGACTCATGGTATGGTGTTAGGATTAGAGAGAAATGGAGAAAAAGATTTGAATCCTTCTTCAGGAAAGATTTTAGAAGAAGGAGATATCTTATGGATAGTAGGAGATATGAAATTGATTCAAAAGTTTACACAAGAAGTTTCTGATAAAAATCCAAAAAGTGCTTAAAAAGTTCATGAAATTAAGTCTAATGTATCTTTAACTTTAAATTCTTAAATATTGCTTCTATAAATAGGAGGAATGCCACTTTTTATAATATATTTGTTTCTCATGAAAAAAGCGTATAAAAAATCTATCATTTGCTGTTGTAGCAAAACCAATCTAATTGGATAGAGCTTTTGTATGTCATAATATAAACAAGACCTGTCTGATTCTATCGTACAGGTCTTTTTTTTATCATCAAATTTGAAAATACACACTTAAAATGGCTATTAAAATTTCTGCAAACGTCTCTCCAGAAAACGAAAAAGACATCTACGAATTACAGGATAAAATCCAATCTTTTATCAATGGAGAAATGCCTGAAGATAAATTCAAGCATTTTAGATTGACGAGAGGTATTTACGGTCAACGTCAGTTGGGAGTGCAAATGTTCAGAATCAAGTTACCAGCAGGTAGAGTGAGTCCTCAACAGTTTCTTAGAATTGCAGAAATTGCAAGGGATTACGGAAGTGCGAACTTGCATGTGACTACTCGTCAAGACATTCAATTGCATTATGTAAAAGTGACTGATGCACCTGAAATCTGGGCTAAATTGACTGATGTAGGAGTGAATTCTAGAGAAGCTTGTGGTAATACAGTTAGAAATATCACGGCATCTGCAACTGCCGGTGTTGATAAAGACGAAATTTTTGATGTCTCTTGTTACGCATACGAAGCGTATAGATTCTTATTAAGAAATCCCATCTGTCAGGATATGGGCAGGAAAATAAAACTAGCATACTCTTCTTCTGAAAAAGATACTGCTTTCACATTTTTACATGATTTTGGATTTATTCCTAAAATTGTAGATGGAGAAAGAGGATTTAAAGTAGTTGTAGGTGGAGGTTTGGGTGCACAAGCGATTTTGGCTCAGACTGCATATGAGTTTTTACATGAAGATCAAATGATTCCTTTTGTAGAAGCTGGCTTGAGAGTGTTTGATAGATATGGAGAAAGAACTCGTCGTAATAAAGCGAGAATGAAATACCTAATCAAAGATATTGGCTTAGAGAAATTCATGGAACTTATCGACCAAGAAAGAAAAACACTTAAAGCAAAATCTTTCAAAGTAGATAGAACACTTATAACTGCTGGTGATGCTCCCGAAAAAGTGGATGCACCTCAAGTGTTGATTGAGAATGAAAAAGATTATCAAGATTGGGTGAGAACGAATGTTTTCGAACAAAAGCAAGAAGGATTCTTTGGAGTGTACTTTAAAGTCACCAATGGAGATATAAAAGTTCCAGAAGCTATCCGTATTGCTGCAATGGTTGAGAAGTATGCTTCTCATGATATGAGATGTACAATGAACCAAGGTTTGTTGATCAAATTTGTACGTCCTGAATATTTGCCTTATATCTATTCAGAATTGAATGATATGGGTTTTGCAAATCCTGGCTTTGACTCTATTGCGGATGTGACTACTTGCCCTGGAACAGATACTTGTAATTTGGGAGTAACCAATAGCATGACACTTGCTAAAATATTAGAAGATGTCATTCAAAACGAATACCGCCATTTGATTTTTGATAGTGAAATTAAAATCAAAATGAGTGGTTGTATGAACTCTTGTGGTCAACATATGGCTGCGCAAATAGGATTTCATGGTAGCTCTATCAAAGTAGGTCAACTTGTAGCTCCAGCGATGCAAGTCGTATTAGGTGGTGGAGTAGATGAAAATGGAGTAGGAGCGATTGGTGATAAAATCGTCAAATTGCCGACGAAAAGAATCGCTACAGCTGTAAGGATGTTGTTGGACGATTATGAAGAATTGTCTAATGAAGGAGAATACTTCAATGATTACTATAAAAGACAAGGCAAGCCTTACTTCTATACATTATTGAAACCTCTAGCAGATAGTAAATTATATGTTGATGATGATTTCTTTGATTATGGTCAAGAAGAACATTTTGTTCCTGAGATCGGAGTAGGAGAATGTGCAGGCGTTATGTATGATATGGTTGGACTTATTCTGAAAGATGCAGAAGATAAAAAGAACCTTGCTTACAAATTGATTGATGAAGGAAAGTTTCCAGAAGCAATTTATCACGCATATGGAGGATTCATCATTGGTGCAAAAGCTATTTTATTATCCAACGATATAGAATGTAATACGCAAATCAAAATCATGAAAGATTTCGATGAGCATATGGTTGGTAAAGGTGAGTTTGTTTTTGAAAATGATTCTTTCGAAGCTACAGTATTAGAATTACAAAACCACGAACCATCTTTAGACTTTGCTAACCAATATGTATCTAGTTTTGAGGGCTTTTTGTCTAAGGTAATTTCTTACAGAAAGACAGCACTAGAATCTGATAAAGTTGTAGTGGAAGCTGCTTATAAAGCATAATAAATTTTTGATATGGATTGGAAACCATCCAATGAAAACCATCCGAAAGCTCGCCTCTCATTGGTAGGAGCGGGCCCGGGTGATCCTGATTTGATTACCTATAAAGCAGTCAAAGTTTTACAAAATGCTGATGTTGTTTTATATGATGCTCTGGTGGATAAAAACCTTTTGCAGCATGCTCCCCATGTCGAACATATATATGTAGGAAAGCGGGCAGGAGACCATAATATGACTCAATTGGAAATCAATCGATTGATCGTAGAAGTGGCATTGAAATATGGTCATGTCGTCAGATTGAAAGGAGGAGATCCCTTTATTTTTGGAAGAGGATATGAAGAATTAGCTTTTGCAGCAGAGTTTCATATTCCTACGACATATATTCCTGGTATTAGTAGTGCGATTGCCGTCCCAGGATTAGCAGGAATACCTTTGACAAATAGAGGAGACAATGAAAGTTTTTGGGTCACAACAGGTACCACATCATTAGGTCACCTATCTGCTGACATTGCTTTAGCAGCTCAGTCTTCAGCTACTGTGGTGATATTGATGGGCATGAGTAAATTGTCACAAATCGTACAGATTTTCAAGAATTATCGTTACGAAGACTTACCTATTGCAGTCATACAATCAGGTTCTACACCCAAAGAGAAAAAAGTTTTTGGCAATCTCAAAAATATAGAAGAGAGAGTCCTTCAAGGTCAACTTTCAACTCCTGCAATTATCGTTTTGGGCGAAGTTGTAGCACACTCTAAATCTTATTCAGATTATTTGGAGTTGCTGTTTAAGAGTAGTTGATTAGGAGATTAGATGATGAGAGGATGTGCTGATGTGATAATGTGCTAATGTTGCATAAAAGACTGCTTTCCCCTTCAAAGAAAGATGCTCATTCAATCTGAAGTGTATTTCGTCATTGTGAAAGTAATGCAATGTAGCGAAGCAATCTCTACAAATCCATTACGACCCTAATTCCTTCTTTTATCTTATTCAATGTAGCGGAGTCAATATGACCAAGTTTTTTAATTAAACGTTCTTGAGATAAAGAACGAATTTGAAAACAATCAGCAGCAGAAGTTTTTGAGAGACCATTTTCAAGACTTGATTCTATTTTTACCATCCAAGGCGCAATTTCATAACGGTCTTTCCAATCAGTAATAGGTATAATTATTTTCAAAGGCAATTTTCCCATCCTATCATCATTGATAATAATAGCAGGTCTTTTCTTTTGAATTTCTGCACCTTTTGTAGGGTCAAGATCTATTAACCAAATTTCACTTTGTTTCATAGAAATTCTCAAAATCTAAGGAAGTGAAAACAGTGAGTTCTGAATCATTTTTATAATCATCATACAGTTCATTAGCTGCTAATTCTAATTGATGATTTGCTTCATCTTTTTTAATAGATTTGATGGTTTCTTCAACTAAATATTTTTTTTTAGAAAGTGGTAAGCGTTTAATTACTTTAATTAGATCTAGTGTTTGCATAGCTGAATTTTTAATTGATATTCAACAAGATGATTTTTCTCTTTAGTTTAAAGTTATAAAATTCTATCTAAAAAATTTTATTATTAATGTGTCGTTGAGTTAATTTAAGAGCTCTTTCAGAGTCTAAAGATAATTCTTGCAGAGATCCTTTTCAGGATGACAGTTTGTTTATAAAAGTATTTTCTTAATTTCTTTATGTTTTAAAATTATTATAATGTCATGCTGAAAGCATCTCAGAGTAATTCGTACATAGATCATTTCCGGATGACAGTGAACTCTTTCGTACATCGTACTTTTAACTTTGTACTTTAAATTCTTACAGAGATCCTTTTAGGATAACAGTCAACTATTTCGTACATCGTACTTTTACCTTTGTACTTCATTTTGTATTTTTAACTTCGTACTTATAACTTCGTATTTTTAATTCATGGGTCAAAATCAACTATATCCAATATTTCTAAAAATGAATCACTTCACTACTTTGATAGTCGGTGGAGGTTATGTGGGAGAGGAGAAGTTACATTTTATTCTAAAAAGTAGTCCAAATGCAAAAATTCACTTGGTAGCAATAGAGATTTCTGAACAGATTATATCATTAGCAAAAGATTTTCCGCAAATCAAATTAGAATATAAAGCTTTTGAAGCTCAAGATGTTATAGGGAAAAGTTTAGTTATTGCCGCGACTGCTGATCATGCAGTGAATATGGAAGTATATCATGCAAGTCAAAGTCATGGGATTTTGATTAATGTTGCAGATACACCAGAATTGTGTGATTTTTATTTAGGAAGTATTGTCACAAAAGGAGATTTGAAAGTGGCTATTTCTACCAATGGCAAGTCGCCCACGTTTGCAAAAAGATTTCGTGAACTATTAGAAGAAAATCTTCCTGATAGTATTGACGGAATTTTAAGTAAGCTTTCTCAAATACGAAATAAATTAGCAGGTGATTTTCAGCATAAAATTCAAAGACTTGACGAAATCACTGATGTGCTGAAAGATAAAGAAGTAGATATTGATGAAGAAGTGAGAAAATAGAAGTCTTCTTGAGTTATTTTTTTTAAACATTAACAAAATGTGTAAAAATGCTAGCTTATTAATCAAATATTAATAGTAAAAATTGGTTCTTTTCTTTTCTTAAGTCATGAAATATGTAAATTCGCATTGTTCTTTACTCAGTCAAATTATTTTATCTTGAAAACCATTCAATCTGCTTTAATTTCCGTCTATTATAAAGACGGATTGGACTCCATTGTGAAACTTTTACATGCTAATAATGTAAAAATTTATTCTACTGGTGGTACTCAATCTTTTATCGAAAACTTAGGTATTCCTGTTGTTCCTGTTGAGGAATTGACTGGTTTTCCATCTATTTTTGGCGGGAGAGTGAAAACTTTACATCCAGCAGTTTTTGGTGGTATTTTGTATAGAAGAGATTTGCAAGAAGATGTAGATCAAGCTGCTGAATTTAATATCCCAGCTTTAGATATGATTATTGTGGACTTGTATCCGTTTGAGGCTACAGTGGCATCAGGTGCTAGCGAACAAGACATTATTGAGAAAATTGACATCGGTGGTATTTCTTTAATTAGAGCTGCTGCTAAAAATTTTAAAGATACTTTGATTGTTTCAAGTAGAGATCAGTATGAATCTGCTTTGGAAGTATTGACTAAAAATAATTGTGCCACTCAATTAGAAGATAGAAAACAATTTGCTTCGAATGCATTTGGTATCACTTCACATTACGATACAGCAATTCACCAATGGTTTTTGAATAAGGAAGATCTTTCAGTGAGAAATTTTGAAGGATTACCTAGTAAGACTTTGAGATACGGAGAAAATCCACATCAATCAGCTTCATATTATGGTGACTTAGATGCAATGTTTGAAAAGTTACACGGCAAAGAATTATCGTATAATAATTTAGTAGACGTAGATGCTTGTATCGGTTTGATAGATGAGTTCAACAATTCACTTTCTACTTATGCAATCATCAAACATACCAATGCGTGTGGTATCGCTACTGCCGATACAGCAAAAGATGCTTATTTGAATGCATTGTCTTGTGATCCAGTTTCTGCATTTGGTGGAGTGGTCATCACCAATCAAAATGTAGATAAAGCAGTTGCTGAAGAATTGAATAAATTATTCATGGAAATTTTAATTGCTCCATCTTACGATGAGGATGCATTAGAAATATTGAAAAGCAGAAAAAACAGAATTTTATTGAAAAGAAAATCTGTCGATTTGCCTAAAGAAATGTTTAAAACCATTTTAAACGGTGTTATAGTTCAAGATAAAGATGCTGTCATCGAGACTGCTGACCAAATGAAAACTGTAACAACAAAAACTCCAACAGATCAAGAATTACAATCTCTAGAATTTGCCTTAAAAGTATGTAAGCATACTAAATCTAATACGATTGTTTTGGCGAAAGAGAATCAATTGCTAGCTAGCGGAACAGGTCAAACCTCTAGAGTAGATGCATTAAATCAAGCTATAGCAAAAGCAAAAGCATTCGGTTTCGATTTGAATGGAGCTGTAATGGCATCAGATGCATTTTTTCCATTCCCTGATTGTGTGGAAATTGCGCAACTTGCTGGAATTGTTGCAGTTGTACAGCCAGGTGGTTCTATCAAAGATCAGTTATCGATTGATTATTGTAATGAAAACAATGTGTCCATGGTATTTACTGGAGTTAGACATTTTAAACATTAGAAATAATAGAGAAGTTTAGATTTTAATCTATCTTTAATCTCTCCAATTTCTTTTAAAAAATAAAGTAATATAATAATATATAAATGGGTCTGTTTAGTTTTCTCAATAAAGAAATAGCTATAGATTTAGGTACCGCAAATACTCTAATCATCTATAAAGATCAAGTAGTCGTAGACGAACCTTCTATTGTAGCTATAGATAGAAGGACTGAAAATGTTATCGCAGTAGGTAAAAGAGCTATGATGATGCATGAGAAAACACATGCTGATATAGTTACGATTCGTCCGTTAAAAGACGGTGTTATAGCTGATTTTAAAGCAGCAGAAGCAATGATTCGTGGTTTTATTTCCATGATTAATGAGAATAATCGTTGGTTCAAACCATCTTTAACCATGGTGATTTGTGTGCCATCAGGATGTACTCAAGTAGAAAGAAGAGCTGTCATCGAATCAGCAGAGCGTGCAAATGCTCGGGAGAGATATTTAGTTCAAGAGCCTATGGCAGCAGCTTTGGGTATTGGATTGGATGTAGAACAGCCTGAAGGTCATATGATTATTGATATTGGTGGTGGTACGACAGAAATTGCTGTAATAGCATTATCAGGTATCGTTACTGATCAGTCTATCCGTGTGGCTGGAGATGATTTTACTTATGATATTATCGAGCACGTCAAAAGACAACACAATATCTTAATTGGTGAACGTACTGCTGAACAAATTAAAATTCACGTAGGTGCTGCAATTCAAGATTTAGATGATCCACCAGAAGATTTCCCTGTACATGGTCGTGACTTATTGACGGGTATTCCAAAACAGGTGATTGTAACTTACTCCGAAATTGCTGCAGCTTTAGATAAGTCTATTTCTAAAATTGAAGAAGGTATCATGAAAGCCTTGGAAAGTACTCCGCCAGAATTAGCTTCAGATATTTATCAGAAAGGACTGTATTTGACAGGTGGTGGTGCATTATTAAGAGGATTAGCAAAAAGAATCAGCTTGAAAACTAAGTTGCCAGTTCAAGTTGCTGAAGATCCACTACGTGCAGTAGTAAGAGGTACCGGTCTTGCCTTGAAAAACCGTCATAAATACACCTTCTTATTGAGCTAATTACATGCGAAATCTATTCTATCTGATAGAACGGTTTCATCTGTTGATTCTTCTGTTGATTTTAGAAGGATTTGCTTTGATGTTTGTAAGAAAAACTAACCTTTATCAAGATTCTGTACTAGGAAATGCATCAAAAGCTGTTTCTGGAAAAATATATACTGTTCGCACTGATATTTCTGAATATTTCGGTTTAAAACTCGAAAATGAAAGATTAGCCGAAGAGAATGCTCATTATTTATCTCAAATAAGTTATCCATTAATTTATCCTTTAGATAGTACGCTTCCTTCTCAGTCAGATTCTATAGTTTTTGATTATTCAGTGGCAAAAGTGATTGATAATAATATCACTCAGTCTGTGAATTATATCATGATCAATAAAGGAATCAATGATGGGATAGAAAAAGGTCAAGGATTGATTACAGGTTTAGGCGTAGTAGGAATTATTACTAATACTTCTCCTGATTATGCATTAGCAATGTCAGTAGTCAGTACAAAATCTAGAATTAGCGTCAAGCATAAAAATTCTGGAGCTTTTGGTAATTTGACTTGGGACGGTACGAATCCTTGGAGATTGAGTATTGATAATGTGAGTAAAACTAATACAGTTGCTGTAGGAGATACTTTTGTGACTGCAGGATATAGTAACTTTTTTCCACCGAATATTCCCGCTGCAATTGTTTCAGAAGTCAAGCAAGATCCCTCTACAAGCTTTTTATATATAGATGTGAAATTGTCCATAGAAATCGACAAGTTGGATTACGTGTATATTGTAAAAAGTAAGGATAAGCCGCAAATAGACTCTTTAAGAAATTCTTTACCTATAATTACTCAATAAAGATGACTTTTACTTCTTACATACAAATAGTAGTTTTATTCATCTTTCTTGTGTTGAGTCAAGTGTTTTTATTTGATTTGATACATATCACAGGTTTTGGAAAAATTGTCGTCTATCCATTAATACTTCTTTTGCTTCCTATTTATACACCTCGATTTTTAGGCATGATCGTAGGTTTTGCTATCGGTTATTTGATAGATTTTCTTTTAGGAACAGGTGGTTTGCATACAGCAGCAATGACTTTCATGGCTTTTTCTAGAGGATTTGTTTTAGATGCAATATCACCGAGTTCAGGATATGACAAAAACTTAATTTCTCCTGTACAAGAAATGGGCATTGGTAAATTTCTTCTGCTCGTTTTGATAATGGTATTTATCCATCAACTATTATATTATTCTATAGAGAGATTCTCCTTCCATAATTTTATATTTACAATTAGAAGAATAGCTACTGGAACAATATTATCATCTGCAACTATAGCACTTTTGACTTTGTTATTTTTAGCTAGAGATGATAAACGAAAAATATAGCCATGAGTAAATCAGAGAATGGACCGGGCTTACTAAGTTTAGGTATTTATGCTGTGGCAATTATTTTCTTGATAAAATTATTTGCTATCCAAATTGCAAATCCTACTTACAAATTACAAGCTCGGAATAATGTCGTTAAAAAAATGACAATTTACCCATCTAGAGGTTTGATTTTAGATAGGAAAGGAAGAGTTATTGTTTCTAATGACGCAGTGTACGATATTAATATTCAGTACAATCAGTTGAAAAACTTTCCGTTAGATACTCTACTTTTTTGTGAGTTATTAAAAACGACTCCCGAATTTGTCAGTAGAAGATTGGAAGAGATAAAATACTCTTCTCCCAATAAACCTACGCCTATAGTGAAAATGGTGGAGCAATCTACTTTTGCACGATTTCAAGAATATTTATACCAGTTTCCAGCAGTCAGCTACCATACTAGAACGATTCGAAGATATCCATATAAAGGTGCAGCTCACGTATTAGGCTATTTAGCAGAAGCTAATAAAAACCAAATAGATAATTCCCAAGGCTATTATGAAATGGGAGATTATATGGGAAATACTGGTTTGGAGTCTTATTATGAAGATTATTTGAGAGGAAAAAAAGGTTTTACTTATCAAATCATGGACGTAAGAGGTCGTTTTCAAGGAGTATATAAAGATGGAGAAGATGATATTAAACCTATATCTGGTTATGATATGGTGACCTCTTTAGACATTCTACTACAAACTTATGGCGAACTATTGATGCAGAATAAATCAGGTTCTGTAGTTGCTATTGAACCCGCTACAGGAGAGATTTTGGCCTATGTAAGTAGTCCCGGTTATGACCCTAACCTCTTAGCAGGTCGTTATCGTGGACATAATTATATGGAATTGAATAGAGACAAAACAAAGCCTTTAATCAATCGTCCTATTTCTGCTACTTATCCTCCAGGGTCTACCTTTAAAATTCCTGCTACATTAGTGGTCTTCAATAATGGAGTACATACTCCTGAATGGAGTTATAATTGTGTAGGAGCTTATTATGGTGGAGGAGTAAGAGTACGCTGTCATGGAAGACATTTTTTGCCTGATGTAGTCTCTGCATTGAAGCAGTCTTGTAACGCTTACTCTTGTACTATATTTAGAGATATGGTCATGGATTCTATCTTAGGAACTCCAGAAGAAGCTTATAATCGTTGGAGAAGCGGCATTATGGCTTTCGGATTTGGAGATATTACTGGAGTGGATTTATCAGGCGAGAAGAAAGGAAATATACCTTCAGCAGATTACTTCAACAGAATGTATGGTAAAAACAGATGGAAAGCGAATACGATTATTTCTTTAGCCATTGGTCAAGGAGAAGTATTATCTACACCTATCCAATTATCCAATATGATGGCTTCAATAGCTAATAGTGGTTATTATTATACGCCTAGACTATTGAAGTATTTTGTAAAAGATAAATCTTTATATAAACCTTCTACAGAAAAACACGAGGTAGGAATTCCTGCATATTTTTTCCCTTCTATCAAAGAAGCTTTAGCAGAAACCGTAAGAAGTGGTACAGCAGCACGATTAAAATCAGCAGATTTTGACTTCGCTGCAAAAACAGGTACAGCACAAAATCCACATGGCAAAGACCACTCTTTATTTGTAGCATATGCTCCATTAGAGAATCCCGTGATTGCTATTGCAGTAGTGGTAGAAAATTCAGGATTTGGAGCTACTTATGCTGGACCTATCGCTTCTTTAATGATTGAAAAATATTTAAACGATACGATTTCTTCTAAGCGTTTGCACTTGGAAGAGAAAATGTTAAAATCTAATCTAATATGGCAAAAGGACAGTACGGCCAAAACCAATATGATTCTACAGTAATCATTGTCTATCTAATATTGATGGCGATTGGCTGGACTGCTATTTTCGCTACTCAATATGACGGTTCATTTGATTTGTTGGACATGAGTACAAACCATGGAAAGCAATTACTTTGGATGGGTGTTTCAGGATTGCTTTTCTTTATCATTTTAGGTTTCGATAGACTATTGCTGATGAATCTATCCTACTTGATTTATGGAGCTATTATGGCGCTTCTGCTATCTGTATTTGTCATTGGTGCAGCCACAAAAGGGAATCTTAACTGGATTGATTTAGGTTTCTTTAAATTACAGCCTTCCGAGTTTGCCAAATTAGGAACAGCCATGGCGCTTGCAAGGTATTTAGATACACCACAAGTAAGGTTTAATAATCTAAAGCAGAGAATGATTGCTTCTGCTATAGTTGCTGTTCCGCTCTTTATCGTATTGATGCAAGGTGACGCGGGTTCTTCCTTAGTTTTCTTGAGTTTTATTATGGTATTTAATAGAGAAGGTTTGAGTAATTGGTTCATCTATTTAGGCTTATATGTTGTAGCAATATCGTTATTAGCATTGTCTTTTGATAAGTTCATTCTCATCGGTGCAGTAGTTATTTTATTCTCTGCAGTATTGACTTATATCTATGTTGTACTTCCAAGAGAGCGAACAGTAGTAGCTGTAATCGTTGGATTGATGTTGGTATCTATAGGTTATATTGTTGCTATTGATACCGCTTTTCATACGATATTAAAACAGCATCAGCAGGATCGTATCAACGTAATTTTAGGGAAATTAGAAGATAAAAAAGGAGTAGGTTATAATTTAGAGCAATCCAAAATTGCTATCGGATCAGGTGGTCCATTTGGTAAAGGTTGGCTACACGGTACACAAACTAGATACGATTTTGTGCCAGAAATGACTACAGACTTTATTTTTTGTTCTATCGGTGAAGAATGGGGATTTTTAGGTTCGTTTGTATTAATTGGTTTGTTTGTCATTCTATTGCAAAGACTAGTTTCTATTGCGAATCGACAGCGGACGACTTATGCTAGAGTTTATATCTTTTCAGTAGCTTCCATTATTTTCATGCACTTTTTGATCAATATCGGAATGACGATTGGCTTATTGCCAGTCATTGGAATTCCCTTGCCTTTCATCAGTTATGGAGGTTCATCTCTTCTGTCTTTTTCTGTGATGTTAGCTATTGCAGTGAAATTGGATAGTGAAAGATTAATGACTGCTTCGTAGTTTTCAATAATGTGTTAATCAGTGAATGTGCTGATGTGAATAATGGAGAGATTTGATTTTTAATTAAATCTGTAAATATTACTGAAGAGAAAATTCTTTCTGATTTTAAGTATTTTATCAGCAATTCGTGTTAATTTAAACCTATGAGTATATTTGATATCATCATTTTGGGGTCAGGTCCTGGAGGTTATGTTGCGGCGATTAGAGCAGCTCAATTAGGGATGAAAGTCGCTATTATTGAAAAAGAAGCTTTAGGAGGTATCTGTTTGAATTGGGGATGTATTCCTACAAAAGCATTATTGAAAAGTGCTCAAGTGTATCATTATTTGTTAGATGCTGAAAGCTTTGGCCTAAAAACTAAAAAAGTCGATATAAATTTTGAATCCATTATTCAACGGAGTCGAAATGTAGCCGAAACGATGAGTAAAGGCGTCAAGTTTTTAATGAAAAAAAATAAGATCTCAGTCATAGAAGGATATGGAAAAGTCAAACCTGGAAAAACAATAGAAGTCACTGATATTAAAGGAGAAATCAAAGAATACAAAGCATTACATATCATCATAGCCACAGGTGGTCGTGCTAAAACATTAGGAGCATTGACTCAAGATAATCAGGTCGTTTTTGATTATAAAAAAGCAATGACTTTAAAAGAATTGCCTCAATCTATGATTATAGTAGGTGCAGGAGCTATAGGATGTGAGTTTGCATATTTTTATCAATCTATGGGAGTGAAAGTGACTTTGATAGAATTTTTTAATAGAATTGTTCCTAATGAAGATGAGGAAATCTCTCAATCTTTACAAAAATCATTTACTAAAATGGGGATGAAAATTCTCACAACGAGTAGAGTGATGACGAGTAAAATTCAAGATAATAAAGCGATACTAATTGTTTCTACTCCCGATGGTGAAGTAGAGTTGAAGTCTGAAGCTGTTTTATCGGCTGCGGGTATTGTAGCTAATATTGATAATATAGGTTTAGAATACTCAGGTATAATTTTAGATAATGGAAAAATCAAGACAGACGATTTCTATAGGACGAATATTGATGGATTTTATGCAATCGGTGATGTAACAAAAGGTCCAGCATTAGCGCATGTAGCTTCTGCTGAAGGAATACTATGTGTAGAAAAAATAGCAGGCTTAAATCCTCCAATCATTCGTTACGATAATATTCCAGCATGTACTTATACTCAGCCAGAAATAGCATCTGTAGGTTGGACAGAAGCTAAAGCTAAAGAAGCAGGTTACGATATTCTAGTAGGGAGATTTCCATTCACAGCTTCGGGCAAAGCTCAAACAGCTGGTCAAACTGATGGATTTGTGAAAATGATTTATGATAAAAAATATGGCGAGCTATTAGGAGCACACATGATAGGAGCGAATGTCACTGAATTGATAGCAGAAATAGTCGTGGCTAGAAATTTAGAAACCACAGGGAAAGATATTTTATATTCGATACATCCTCATCCTACCATGTCAGAAGCTATTATGGAAGCTACAGCAGCTGCTTACGGAGAAGCGATACATTTGTAGAGGATTTCTTAGTCCACAGTTTTCAGTCGACTGTCCATCGTATTTAAAGAAGTAAAAAATAACACAAAATCCCTCTATGTTGGTGCGAGTGAAATGTCGTTAAGTTAGTAGAAAATGTCATTCTGACGTAGGTGGAATGACATATCGAAATGTTGTTTTAGCCCACGATTTTAATCGTGGGCTTTCAGAGTGACGTTTTGGTTCAGAGTGACGTTTTGGTTAGAGACTCTATATTTAATAAAAAAAGCTCCCAATAATTGAGAGCTTAGTGATATAATTTAGGATAAAAACTATCCGTTTGCTTTTTTGTGATCTGCAAGAAATTGTGCTAATCCAGCATCAGTTAATGGATGTTTCAATAATCCAGTAATAGAAGAAAGTGGACATGTCACAACATCTGCTCCTGCTTCAGCACATTTGATAATATGCAATGGATTTCTAATGCTTGCAGCTAATATTTCTGTATCAAACATATAGTTGCTGTATATTTTCACCAATTGTTCTATCAATTGAATACCATCCAAATGAATATCATCTAATCTTCCTATAAACGGACTGATATAAGATGCTCCAGCTTTTGCAGCAAGAATAGCTTGTCCTGGAGAGAAAATTAAAGTGCAGTTGGTGCGAATTCCTTTAGTAGAGAAATATTTAATTGCTTTTACACCTTCTTTAATCATTGGAACTTTCACTACAATATTATCGTGAAGTTCTGCAAGGATATCTCCTTCACGGATGATTCCTTCATAATCAGTAGAAATTACTTCTGCACTAACATCACCATCACCAGCGATTTCGCAGATTTTTACATAATGATCTAATATGTTTTGTTGGCCTATAATACCTTCTTTAGCCATCAATGATGGATTAGTGGTGACGCCATCTAAAACACCTAAATCATAAGCTTCTTTAATCTGATCGAGGTTCGCTGTATCTACAAAAAATTTCATTCGGTTGATTTTAAGCCTAAAAATAAGAGAATTGTGGGTATAAAGAGAAATAAATTTTAAAAGGTGAAAAATGAGCAAAAGCAATCTATTATCTTTATCGTGAAATGACACAAAAATCAGTAAGAGTTTATTTGCCAAATTTGAATGGACTGAGGTTCTTGGCTTGTATGGTGGTAATAGTGACCCATACAGAAATGATCAAATGGGTCTATGGTATGGAGAACTATTATACAGAAGGTCTAAAGAGATTTGGGCATTTGGCTGTAATTAGTTTTTTTGTTTTAAGTGGCTATCTCATCACTTATTTATTGATGATAGAAAAAGCTAAAAAAGGTGATATCAGTATTAAGAACTTTTACATGAGAAGAATATTGAGAATTTGGCCTTTATATTTCTTCACTATTCTTTTAGGTTTATTTGTTTGGCCGCTTATTCCATTTTTTGAAGTGCCAGGTCAAGCTCCGATGAGTGATGTCAATTTTTGGTACATGGCAGCCTTGTATTTATTAATCCTTCCTAATATTGCAGTAAAAATATTTCAACCTAGCCCTGTACCTTTATTAGGACCCAGTTGGTCTATCGGTGTAGAAGAACAATTTTATTTCATGTGGCCGTGGTTGGTTAAAAAAAGTAAGAACATTCTAACTTCTCTATGGGGAGTGATCATAGTTTATAATGTGATGTTATTAGTTTTCTATCTTTTAATCAAACAAAATATTGGAGGAGAGTCTATTCAAATAGCACGTTCTGTATGGGAGAATTTTTGTATTTCTTCTATGGCAATTGGCGGTTTGTTTGCTTGGTTGAAGTATAAAAATAAAGAACAGATTCTTCAAAAAATCATGCATCCATTAGTAGATAAATTATCCTATTTGGTCTTTTTCGGTCTAGTGGTTTTAGGTGTAAGATTTCCTCTTTTTCACTCTGAAATTTATTCTGTTTTGTTTTCAGTGATGATTTTAAATCTTTCCTCTAATCCCAAATCCTTTGTCAATATGGAGAATAAGTTCTTCAACTATATGGGTAAAATTTCTTACGGAATATACATGTTTCACATTTTGAGCATTTTCGTCATCTTCAAATTATTTAAAGGTTTTTTTGAAGGATGGCCGCATCAATTAGTGAGCGTATTTGTAATTATTTTGTCTACAGGATTTGTGACAATTATTTCGACCTTGACTTTCCATTATTTAGAAGAGCCATTATTGAAAATGAAGAGTAAGTTTTCTAGTATTATTTCTGGAGATATGGCAAAAAAATAAAAAGAAGGAATTTGCCTAAAAAAAAGTAGGCAAGTTACTTACATCGCACCGCTCAACCAATTACTCTTGCTGCCTTCCGACCCTGGGAGATTCATCAGGAGCTGGTCGTATAAGACTTGCCCGGCACAAAGGTAGGTCTATTTATTCTATTTCCAAGTATTGATGAAAGTTTTTAATTTTTTTAAGAGGAATTAAATTTTACTGTTCAAAAATCTCCTCACCATAAATCATGAGAAACTCCATTCAATAATGAAATTCTTATTACATTTGGGATTCTCAATTAGAAATTTTATTCATGAACGAACTGGAATATAATAAGAATGAAGATGCCATGAAATTGGCTATTTATGAATTGAAGTCAAAACTCAAAAATGTATACTTAGGAGGCGGTGAGAAAAAAATAGCATCCGAGCACAAAAAAGGTAAAATGACTGCTAGAGAGCGCATCGACTATTTAATAGATGACTCTACAGACTTTTTAGAAATAGGTGCTTTAGTAGGAATGGACATGTACAAAGAGTATGGTGGTTGTCCTTCTGGTGGAGTAGTGACGGGGATCGGTTATGTTTCTGGTAGAATGTGCATGATAGTGGCAAATGATGCTACCGTTAAAGCAGGAGCTTGGTTTCCAATTACAGGAAAGAAAAACTTGAGAGCTCAAGAAATTGCAATGGAAAATAAATTGCCTGTGATCTATTTAGTAGATAGCGCAGGAGTGTTTTTGCCGATGCAAGATGAGATTTTCGCAGATAAAGAAAATTTCGGTAGAGTTTTTAGAAATAATGCAAAAATGTCTTCAGAAGGCATTCCACAGATTTCTGCCATTATGGGCAGTTGTGTGGCAGGAGGAGCTTACTTGCCTATCATGTCAGATGAATCTCTTATCGTCGACAAGCAAGGCTCTATCTTCCTCGCAGGTCCATATTTAGTGAAAGCCGCTATTGGAGAATCTGTAGATAGTGAAACATTAGGTGGTGCTCAGACTCAAACGAATATTAGTGGAGTTTGTGATTATAATATGCCGGATGAAAAAACTTGTTTAGATACCATCAAAAAATTAGTTGCTCAATTCGGAGAATCTTATAGAGCCGGATTTGATAGAATTGAATCTGTATTGCCAAGTTTGAAAGAAGAAGAAATCTATGGCATCTATACAGGGGCAACAAATAAGCCTTACGACACTAGAGAAATTATTAAAAGATTAGTAGACAATTCAGAGTTTACAGAATATAAAGCAGGTTACGGGCAAACGATTATCTGTGCATATGCTCGTATCGATGGATGGGCTGTAGGTATTGTAGCCAATCAAAGAAGCGTAGTAAAAAGTGCAAAAGGAGAGATGCAATTTGGTGGAGTGATTTATTCCGACTCTGCTGATAAGTCTGCAAGATTCATCATGTTATGTAATCAAAAGAAAATTCCTTTGGTATTCTTACAAGATGTGACAGGATTTATGGTAGGAAGTCGCTCTGAGCATGGCGGTATCATTAAAGATGGTGCTAAAATGGTCAATGCTGTCTCTAATAGTACTGTTCCTAAATTTACTATAGTTGTAGGAAATTCTTACGGTGCTGGTAATTACGCCATGTGTGGTAAAGCATATGATCCAAGATTGATTGTAGCTTGGCCGACAGCAAAAATCGCTGTAATGGGTGGTGAGCAAGCAGCAAAAGTTTTACTGCAAATACAAGTAGCTTCTATGGAATCGAAAGGTCAGCAAATCACTGACGAAGAGAAAAAAGCGCTATTGGATAAAATCAATGAAAAATATAGTCAAACTATTTCTCCTTATTATGCTACTGCAAGATTGTGGGTGGATGCTGTAATTGATCCTTTAGAAACTAGAAAGTGGGTGTCTATGGGAATTGAAGCTGCGAATCATGCTCCTGTAGAAAAGTTCAATGTAGGAGTTTTACAAACCTAAAATATAAGTTTTACAAGGAAAATATTTTTAAGCCGTGCAAGTGTGTACGGCTTATTTTATATTTGAACCATGCGAACGATTATAAAGTTAAAAGAAGTTATAAAATCATTACCCCATTTATTGGTAGATACTTTCAATAAGTTCATAGATGATAATGCTATTAAGTTGGGAGCTTCATTGTCATACTATACTTTGTTCTCTCTACCACCATTATTGATTATTATCATATCTCTAGGAGGTATTTTCTTTGGCGAAGATGCTATCAGAGGACAGCTCGTGCATCAAATAGAAGATTTAGTAGGAGAGTCCTCTGCTCTATTTATTCAAAAGACTTTGAGCAATATTCAAATTAGCCAAAAAGGTAATATTGCAGCTATCATTGGTATAGCAGTGCTGGTCTTTAGTGCATCTACTGTTTTTGCAGAAATACAAAGCTCTATTAATTTTATATGGGGATTGCGCACTAAACCTAACAAAGGAATCATCAGATTTGTGATGAATAGATTAGTTTCTTTCTCTATGATTGCAAGTTTAGGATTTATTCTGATGGTCAGTTTGATGCTGAATAGTCTCTTGAAATTGCTCAGTAATAGGTTATTTGCTTTTCTGGATATAGAGCAAATTAATCTCGTCATGTTACTGAATAGTTCTATTGTGTTTTTAGTGATTTGTACCCTATTTACAATAATTTTCAAAACGCTTCCTGATGCTAATATTCGATTTAGAGATGCATTTGTAGGAGCAGTTTTTACTTCAGTATTATTTATGCTAGGCAAAACTCTAATAGGCTTTTACTTAGAGAGAACAGAAGTTGGGTCATTCTATGGAGCAGCAGCTTCCGTAGCATTGCTGATGACATGGGTGTACTACTCAGCTCTTATTTTATACTTTGGAGCAGAGTTTACTATCGTTTATACCAATAAGTTTGGGAGGAAAATAATACCTAACGACTATAGTATGTTGATAGTCACTAATGAAATGGAATTAACACCTCAACAAGTTGAAGTGAAAAATGAAATGGAAAAAACAGAAACTAACTGCGACTAAAGCATATTTTCCTGTACTGATGTAGGTCGGTCTGTCCAAACTATATCAGGAATTCTTGCTTCAATGAATGCATTTCTTAAGTGGTCAATATTGTTTTTGACTTTATACTCCATTTCTTCAGGATATACTGGAATAACAGTGTAGATATATAAAGAAACTTCGCCCAAATTCATCTCTTGGAAGTCCTCAGGTAAAGTACTGCTATCCATGATGACTACTCCTTCAAACTCCGTGTCTGCGATAGGTTTAGAAGGGTCTTGGTTAGGAATACTATGTCCATAGCATAACCAAGTATTGTGTTGCTGAGGAATTCTTGCAAGATTTTTCAACCAAAGTACCGGCCAATAATTATTAGGGTCTTTTAAACCCTCTTCAGATAAATCCCAATCTGCAGGTAAAATGATAGCAAGTTCTCCGTAGCTGAATTGCTCTGCACCATCAGGTACATTCATAGGAGTGCGACTCATTCCAAAAGTGAGCAACAAATTATAATTGCGTTCTTCATTAGGACGGATATGATAAATGTCTATTCTTAAGTTGTCATTTCTTTTGTCTGTCCACACTACGACATCTTCATTAGCGAAAAACTGGTCGATATGATAATCCAAAGCTCTTAACATTGTAGGAGGCTCTTCTACTGGTATATTTTCGTTAGTTACTATAGGCTCTTCTTCTACAGGTTCGTTTTCTAATAACTCTTCGGGTATTTCTTCTTCATCATCTACTTGTTCCAAAGAAGGTTCAGGCGTATTGGATGGTTCAGGGTTGTCGTTAGAATCTTTATTATCTCCAAAACCAAATAGAGAGAATTGGTTTTCAGCGGACTGTTTATCTTTTTTTGCCACGTCTTCGTTATTTAAGGTTTCTTCGACATTGGATGAGTCGATAATTTCAGTTGCTATAATTTCAACAGGTTCAGATGGATTAGAATCTTGATTAGAGATAGGATTTTGTTCGATGATTTCTACAGGTGGTTCAGAAGGAAAAGCATTAGAAATATCTTTGCCTGCATTTCTAAGTAAATCATTCGCTAAATAAGCATATTTGCCATTTTCTGTATGGTCAAAATATCTTTCGATATAAATAATGTCGTTGTTGGTTCTATATTGTTTCAAGCAAGCGTCCCAAATGTTTTTATCCGTAATATCTGGATGCATGCCGTGACTTCTAGAAGTTTTGTAGAATTCGATGGCCTTGTCGTACTCATTTAATTTTAAGTAAGCCGCGCCAATTCCATTTTCATATCTATCTCTTTCTTCTGGATATTTTTGAATCAAAGCTTGGTACATTTCAATACTTGCCTCAAACGGTCCTTCTCTAAGAAGTTTGTCTGCTAATTGTATTTGTTCACCTTGACTTCTATTATTCAAAAAATAATTTATTTTTTCAGTTAGCGAAGCGCTATTCATGTCAAAAGAAGCTATTTCATATACATTTTTTCCTGTTTGCTCGTCTAGTCCAGTATGATGTCTTTCGCCATCGTTTACTAATTTCTTTTTGAGCACATCCCAAATTCCCATACTTTACTTCTTTAAATATTCTACGATATAACTCTATAAGATACATTAAGCCACAATAAAAATATAAATAGATTGCCAACACCGTCCAATAAAGTTATTCACCATGTAAAATGAATGTGGAATATTATTTTATTTCTGTTAAAATGGGACTGGTGAATTACAGTTTATAATTCTTTGAAACTGTGTCGTACAAGGCTTCTCAAAGTATAATGAAGTGGATTGAATACCTTTACACTATCAATGATTTTATCCTTTATCAGTTGAAAGATTGCTTATTATAATTTTCATTCAAAATGAAATAGTAAACAATTCAAAGATGCTAATTATATTTGTTTGAATGAAAGTGGCAAAATATTTTACTTATATACTATTATGGAGTGCAATCTTGATTGTTTTTCAAAATTGTAATTCAAATGATGAAGATAATTCCGAACCTCAAAAGACTGAAGAAGAAGTCATTCAGGAGAAATTGGGAGCGACTCTAACATTTGAAGAAATGCATGATACCATGCAAGTAGCGCATATGGTGAGAGTGTGGAATGGATACCACAATTCAAAATTCATAGATAATTTACAAGATATTTATGCTACTCGATTGTTCTTTTATGGAGAAGACAAAAATAGTTATGAAGCTTTAAATGTAAAAAGGAAAGTTTTTCAAAAATATCCGGATTATTTTCAGAGAATTATTGGAGGAATTAAAGTTTCAAAAGTCAGTTCAGATGAATATAGATGTGACTTTACAAAATATATCAAAGTAGGAAGTATAACAGCTCCAGTTCCTGCATATTTAATATTTAAAAAAGTCGAAGAAAATCAATGGCAAATTGTCGCAGAGAGTGACCCTGAAACAGATGTCAAACATCAAGAATTCAAAGATTCGATGTTGGTATTCAAAGCGATGTATTCTCCTTCTATGACTGAGATAAAAGGTAATTTCTCTGGTAAGGACAACGAAACTATTTTTGTATTTCCTCCAGAAAATCTGAGTTGTTCAGATTGTGCAACCAGTCTTTTCTTCTCTAATGAATTACTGCCACCCCTAGATATTAGAGGCACAAAAGCTGTTCAGCTACTGAATGAAGGTGATTTAGATGGTGACGGAAATGATGAATTTAGTGCATTGTTTAATGACGGAAGTGGAGGTAAAATGAGGATTTATACTTTCAAAAGAGGAGAATGGTCTGTGCTTAAAAAGTTTTCTGTAGACTATCATCAATTGATTTCTGATGAAGAACAAAGAACTAATGCTGTACAATTAGCTGGCTCGGGATATATCTACATTCAAGAAAAATCTGGAGATACGATCAGACAAGAAAAAGTCAATATTTGGGACTTTTAATGTTCTAAATAATTTTTCATTTTTTTAATAAATATTCAGAAATATGCTTTCTCAGGAACTTCCATGGTGGAAAAAAACTGTCATATATCATATATATCCACGTTCTTTTCAAGATAGCAATCACGATGGAATTGGCGATATTAAAGGAATCATTCAGAGACTGGATTATCTCCAAGAGCTTGGAGTAGAAACGATATGGTTCTCTCCATTTTTTCAAAGCCCTCAGCAAGATTTTGGTTACGATATTAGCAATTATAGAACAATAGCTCCAGAATATGGAACTTTAGAAGATGTAGATCAACTCATTGCACAAATTCATCAAAGAGGAATGAAAATCATGCTAGATATGGTAATGAATCATACTTCTGATCAGCATGAATGGTTTAAAGAATCTTGTCAGTCTAAAGACAATCCCAAATCTGATTGGTATATGTGGAGAGATGGCAAAGGGAATCGTCCTCCAAATAACTGGAAAAGTATTGTTTGGGGCAAAGGTTGGCATTATCATCCTAAAAGAAAACAGTGGTATTACTCTTCTTTTTTACCATTTCAACCGGATTTAAATTACAGAAATCCTGAAGTTCAACAAGAAATGTTTGATACAGTTAGGTATTGGTTGGACAAAGGCATAGATGGGTTTAGACTAGATATTTTCAATTGCATTTTAAAAGATGAACAATGGAGAGATAATCCATGGACACCTAATCCAATTCCTTCTGTAGAATGGCCGGGTGGTAATTTTCAAATCAGAAAATATTCACTTAATCAAGATGATAATTTTGAGTTTGCACAAAAACTTAGAAATGTAGTCGATGAATATGGACCAAATAACCGCTTTTTATTAGGTGAAGTATTTGGCGATAAATCTACTGTTAGAAAGTATTTAGGCAATCAAGATGGCTTACATTTAATCTTTTTGTTTGAAACCATGTATTTTAAATTTAAAGCCAAATGGTTCAAGAATACCATACAAGAATTAGAGAATGAATTTCCTGCACCTTTAATTCCTACATGGGTTTTAGGCAATCACGATATTTATAGATACATCCGAAGAGTTCAAAACGACCTCACCAAAGCTAAGTTAATAGCTCTGATTCAACTGACTGTAAGAGCAGTTCCCACTATTTATTTTGGAGATGAAATAGGAATAATCAATGCCATAATTCCTAGAAATGAAGCTAAAGATCCTATGGCTGCTGTCTTTCATTGGCTTCCTGATTTCTTGCTGAAATTTTCACCAGTAAGTATCAATCGAGATGTGTGTAGAACTCCAATGCAATGGGATAATTCACAGTTCTGTGGCTTTTCTGATACTAAACCTTGGTTGTCAATAACAGCTGAATCAGATAAAAGAAATGTAACTCAAATGAAAAGCGATCCTGAATCTCTTTTGAATTGGTACAAATTAATTATTGCACTGAGAAAAAAGCACTCAGCTTTACATCAGGGGAAATTCACCATGAAAACTTCTGATAAAAACCTGTTGCATTTTGAAAGATCTTTTGAACAAGAAAGAATAGCGGTATTGGTTAATTTTTCAGATTCCGTTCAAATTGTTGACATTAAAGGTCAATTATTAGCAGCATCTTTCACTCAATCACCAGAAATTCAATCATTTATTTCTATGCCTGCACACTCAGGAGCCCTTATTTTATTGTAGTTGTGAAAGTATTTGTACATCTCAACAATCTTTTAACATTATAATATCACCATAAACAGTTAGTTATTGATTGGTTTTTCGTAGTTTTATAGTTACCTACTTTTTAGTATGGTATTAAGTAATAACTATTAGATTCCAATGAAATATATCTCTACTTTATTAATTACTGTTTTATTAAGTATTGTTCAATCATGTTCTTCTGTAAAAATCCCTACGATTTATGACGGAGAGAAATATGGTGTGAAAAATCTAAAAATAAATTCTTCACAAAAGTGCTTTGCTTATTCTCAGGACTGTATGGTAGGTTTTGAAAATTGGGCAGAAGCTAAAGCCTTAAAGAAATATAGCTCTTTAGAAGAAATGTTAGAAAAGACCAATACTACTTCTTTTTTAGTCATGAAAAACGGTAAGCTATTGTATGAAAATTATTTCAACGGGATAGAGCAAGGAGATCGCACACAAATATTTTCTGTGACCAAGACTATTACCACTTCTTTATTAGGAATAGCTATTCAAGAAGGAAAAATTAAAAATATAGATCAGCCTGTCAGCGATTTTATACCAGAATTTAAAGAAGGTGATTTAAGTAAAATAACTCTATTTCATTTAGTCCAAATGCAATCCGGATTGAATTATGATGAATACAAAAACTTACTTCAAACATTAAAGTTTTACAACAGAAAAAATTCTTTCAGTGCTATCGATAACATAAAAGTAAAAAATGAGCCAGGTACTGTATTTAAGTATAAATCTATAGACACTCAGATTTTAGGAGAATGTATTGAGCGCGCCGTCGGTCAACCATTTTTAGAATATGTAAATGAAAAATTGTTTTCTAAGCTTTCATTTCAAGATCCTGTTGCGTGGAGTATAGATAGTAAAGAAAGCGGTCAACCAAAATATTATGGAGGATTGAATATCTCTGCTAGAGACTTAGCTAAGTTTGGAAATTTAGTGTTGAATAAAGGAGTGCTTAAAAACGAACAAGTTTTAAACCCTTACAATAATACATTCTGTAAAGACAGTGAATGTAGAAATGAAGAAGGGAAATATTGTAATGGATGGTGGTACAACACTTGGGATGAAGAGAGTGATGTATATTTCGCCGCTGGATTCAGAGGTCAAATCATGATGGTCAATAATACGTCTGGAGTTGTGATTGTGAGATTAGGTGAAAATAAAGGTGGATTAAAATGGTATGATATGTTGAAAGACTTATCTAATCAATTATATGAAGAAGAGCAGTTAGATCATATACAACAACATGATTTAGCCAATAAATAAATTTTTTGTTTTGGTAGTGATGATTTGGAAAGGTTGCTTTGGTTTGCAACCTTTCTTTTTTTATACAAAAGCGCTGAAGCCAGTAATTGCTCTTCCTACTATCAAAGAATTAATTTCTTTAGTGCCTTCGTAAGAATATAGAGCTTCAGCATCTGCAACGAATCGTGCTACATTATGCTCCAATAATATACCATTTCCTCCCATGACTTCTCTTGCCCTGCTGACAATATCTCTAGTTCTCAGAGTGCAAAATACCTTAGCTAACGATGCATGTTCATCTTTCAGCATATCTTGATCTTGCATTTCTGAAAGGCGATAAACCATTGTTTGCATAGCTGTCAAATTAGAGAGCATTTCTACTAAGTGTCCTTGTATCATTTGAAATGAAGCAATAGGCCTTCCGAATTGTTTTCTTTTTCTAGTATAATCTAATGCATTTTCATAAGCACCTCTAGCACAACCTACTGCCATCCAAGCGACGCCGGCTCGAGTCATTTTTAAGACTTTCGCAGTATCTCTAAATGAATTCGCATGCTCTAATTTATCACTTTCTGGTACTACACAGTTTTTCATGGTAATTAATCCATTTTGGACGATTCTTAAAGACATTTTATCCTTAATTTTTTCCACTTGAAAACCTGGATTATCTTTTTTTACAATAAATCCTTTGACTTGATTGTCTCCTAGATCTCTCGCCCAAATGATAGTAATATCTGAAAATGTAGCATTGCCAATCCATTTTTTCTGACCATTGATGACCCAACCATCATCTGTCTTTTCACATGTAGTTGTCAATCCACCCGCTGCTCCTGATCCTACATCAGGTTCTGTCAAACCAAAGGCTCCAATGATGTTCAATTGTTGCATTTGTGGCAACCATTCTTCTTTTTGTGCATCAGATCCACATAGATAGATGGAACCCATAGCTAAGCCAGATTGTACTCCAAAAAAAGTGGCCACTGAAGCATCAACTCTCGCCATTTCCATAGCAATGATACCTTCCATTAAGAAAGGAAGATTGGGGCATCCATAACCTTCATACGTTACACCACAGAGATTTAGCTTTCTAAATTTATCGATGATTTCAAAAGGGAATTCGTCGTGCAGCCAATGTTCATTAATGAGAGGTTGGATTTCCTCTTCCATCATAGAACGAAGTTGTAATTGAATAACCCGATGTTCATCAGATAATTTGTCACTCAATTCATAAAAATCAGCATTAATATCTGGGAGTTTCTTTTTCTTGTTTTCACCAGACATCATTTTTAGCAAACCTTTCACTTGTTGAGGATCCATCTTAGATAATTGATCCATCAAGGCTGAGATATCTACATCTTCTGTAAGGTCCTTCAGGTGTTGTAAATCAACTGATTTAAGGAGTTTAATAATGCTTTTGAAATTAGAAAAAGAACTAGACATAAATTTACTTTACTCTTATCAACGGAAGAGTAGGTGTTTTGTAACAAAGCATAACACTTAGTCTCCATCCTAATCGATTGTTTTGATAAAGCAAAATCAATAATTGTTTTTAAAAGGATGTTATATTTGATGAAAATTAATATCTAAATATGTACAAATTAAGTATTCTGCTCCTTTATTTTGTTGTTGTTGTATCTTCTGATTTACATTCAGAAGAGACTTCTGCAGTTTATAATAATCAAATTCAGTTAGGGATAGGTTACAATACATTTAATAAAATTTATTCTGGACTTTGGATATTAACAGAAAATGCTGATAATATCTATAGTGGTGAAAACAGAAGTGAAATCAATTTTAAAGAACGCAATGTTTCATCTTTCAATCTATCATATAGTCGTCCATTCAAAGAAAGAGGAACTTGGGGAGCATCATTTACTTCTGGTTTTTATAAATTGAATTATGATTTGAAAGAAAATGAAATTTATTCTCCTAGAAAACAAATAACTCAGATATATACTTTAACACCAAATCTTTATTTTCATTATCTACAGAATAAAACTATTCAATTGTATTTTGGAGTAGAATTGGGTCTTTTATTTTATAGTGCTAAAGCCTTCGATAATGAGCTTAATCAGCAGATTGGACAGTATAATAAAATAATACCAGTTTTTAATATTTCTCCAATTGGCATGAGATTGAAGTATAAATTTTCGCCATATGTTCAAGCAAATATCGGTGCTAGAGGATGGATAGAAGGGGGTGTTTCTTATAATTTCGGCCAGTATTAATCAAAGAGCTTGAAAAACTAAAAATTGCATAATCAATAAAATTGAATGAATTTGTATGTTCATTTTGTAGCTATGGAAATACCTATTATTAAAATTGAAAATTCAAAAGGATTGCGTTTAAGTAAAACTATCTTGGAAAAATATAATATCAAAGACAAGGTTGAATTAATTTTGGAAGAAGGTTGAATTGTTTTGAAACCTATACCATCTCCAAGAAAAAAATGGGAAAACGCATTTAAAGAAATGCATGAAAACAAAGAAGATTCCTTGTTAATTAATGATGTTTTTGAAGAAGAAAACTTTAAAGAATGGAGCTAATTCAATATTCCATCATTCTTGTAAATCTCGATCCAACAATTGGAAGTGAAGTAAATAAAACTCGGCTTAGCGTTATAATATCTCCTAATGAAATGAATCGACATTTAAATACTATTATTGTCGCACCATTGACGAGCAATTTGAAAAATTATCCCACTCGTTTTGAGGTAGAGCATAATAATAAAAAAGGAATGGTGGTTATCGACCAAATACGTACTATTGACAAGTCTAGAATAGTAAAAAAGTTTAAACGATTGACTAATTCTGAAATTTTAAAATGTAAAGAAATAATTAGAGAAACGTTTGTTGATTAAATTAGAGACATGGTAGTTATTATTAATACAGATTTATTCTTTTAAAAGTCGATTCTCTAGATAATCTGACATTCCATTTGCAAGATATTCAATTAGAGGTTCATCAGATTTTTTATCTTCACACTCAATAATTTTTTTTACGTATTCTAATCTATTCTTTTCGGAAGTGATTTCTACAAATACTGGTGGACAATTATTTTTCATTAAAATAGTTCCCATAATTAATCGACAGACTCTTCCGTTACCATCTGCAAATGGATGTATCTCATTTAGAAACTTATTATGGAAGTATGCTAAAGCTGTAATTAAATGTGTTTTATTATTTCTACTAAGATTCAAGTTGTAAATGCAACTTTAGCGAGAATGCAAAATGAGTAATATTTTTCAAAAGAGAGAGGATTGACCTCCCTCCTCTGAATGGAAATATTTCCGAAATTGCCTCCTCGTCCAAAAG
>DATJBS010000032.1:0-1817 GCA_035515235.1 Chitinophagales bacterium | reverse complement strand
TATTTAATTCCTTCGAGTAGTTTTAATCCAAAAGGTGCAGCCCATAGAGGTAATTCGTCATACACTTCAACAAGCCTTTCTGCATTATAATCCCAATCTGTTTTTAAATATTTTGTCATGTTGCAGGATGTTTGTTTTTTTATGGTGCCCAACGTTACGCATATGCCTAGTGGCGGATTGCGGACGATTCAACTGTCAAACCGTGGTGAAATTTGAGCGGGCGAAAAGCCTTGCAAAGTGCAGTAAAACCGCCATTAGGTATATGCGATGTTAGCTTGCGTTATTTATAATCTTCCTGAATGTTCTATTAATTTCTTTTCCAATTCTGGATTTTCTTGCATCATATTGTTATATGGTCGTTCAGCTTTATAACTTATTAATTTTCCATTTTTGTCAATCATTAGGTAGGTTGGAACAGCCATTATACTCAATTCTTCGAGAAGTTTTGCGTCAAAACCTTTTTCAAATCTATAATGATTCTCTTTTCCTAATGATACTTTAAAAACCTCACTCCATAAATTATCATTGAAATTATCTACGGTAATATAAACGAATTCAATTGGATAGCCTTTTAGCTTCTCCTTCAGATTTTTTGATAATGGCATTGCTATTCTACAAGGTCCACAGCCTAAACTCCATATATCAAGATAAATCACTTTCCCTTCATATTTTTTTAAAATATCGGCTATTGTTAGCCTATTATTTGCGGTATCTCTTAACTCGGTTTGAAGAATTTCATTATTAAAATTTGCACCAATCATGTCTTGCTTTTTGTTGAACTTTTCTAATTCATAATTGATAACAAAAATGCAGTTCTTATCTGATTTGATTTTATTAAATGATGCCATTAAGGCAGAATCATATTTATCATAGATTGATAAGTCGTAATATATGCTCTGCACCAAATAGTGTTCTCTAGTTAAGCCCGATAAAGAATCCATAATTATTGAAAGTTTTACAGAGTCTTGGTTTAATGAGGTATTTGAAGACAAGATTTTTTCTGTATTTGAACGAATCATATCATTCAAAAGCATTAAATAATTTGCATAGATTAAATTTTTGTCACTCTGCAAATTCTTCATACTAAAATGTTTCTCATATTCCTTTGGAACATTAATTGAATCCATTGGTAAGTTGTTTTTTCGAGAATAAGCCATCACTGCTTGTTGATATAAATCAATGTATTCAAGTTTATTTTCAATCTCAAAATAATTGACATATTCCTTACTAAATGTGTGTGATTTGCTAAATTTCTCAAATTCTGATTTTCTTTCGCCAATATAATCATCAATCATCATAAAAAAGTCTTTAAACTCATGTGCTTCCATATACCATGACATCATAATACTCATACGAGAACATTTGTCCTTCTTAGAAAGTAGATATAAAAAGCTATTTTTCTCTGCCCCTTTCCCTGAATAAATTATAGTGTCTTTTTCAATTCTAATTTCAATTCGGTCGTTTGGTTCAAATACTACATCATATCGTTTGTCATTTATACTCATAACCCCAGTGCTTAGATTTTGCAATGGGATTTCTATTTCAAAATTTCCCAAACTGTCAATTTGAGGTATATAGGCTTTGGGTTTAATATCGGCAAAATGTTCCTTAATCCATTCAAACTTTAGTAATTCTGTCTCTTTGGGAACATTTCCTTTAATTAACACTACATTTTTTTGTTCATTTTGAGTGCAAGAAATGAATAACATCATTGCAACTCCGATTAATAAAAATAATTTTCTCATAATTTTGATTATTTGTGGGTTACTAATTTTTTCTAATGCAAGCTAACGCCCGGCTGTATGCGGTCGGCCGGG
>DATJBS010000031.1:0-176630 GCA_035515235.1 Chitinophagales bacterium | reverse complement strand
TCATATATTTATAGAAAAATAAACATCAACCCAACGAATCCGCAGGATTCAAATGTTTATAAAGAAAAATGTCATCAAAACAATACGACCCCATCGGGGTCGAACATTGACAAATACAAATGATTCTATAAATATTAAATCTCTTCGGGATTAGCGTTGAGATATAGCCCTAATAGATCGTATTCTTTAATTTGCATTTTGTTAAAAACATCTCTTATCTTCCCGCAATCCTTCACTTTTTAATATAAACTGAAAGAAAACTAAACCATATGTATCAACTCATAGTCAACAGAAAAGATTTTCATGATTTTAGAATTTCTAAAACGACACCTGAATCTTTAGAAGATGGGCAAATACTAGTAAAAATTAACCAATTTGCTTTTACTTCTAATAATATTACTTATGCAGCTGTAGGAGAAAAAGTGGGGTATTGGAACTTTTTTCCTGTTTCAGAAGTATTGAAATTAGATTCTTTAAATAAATTGGGGACATCTATTGAAATAGTAAAAGCATTGGAGGTAAACCACAATATATAGAAGCAATTAAAGAATAGGAAACAGAATTATATAAAACAGGAGCTTAATGGGAGCAGGAACTTTTTCACAAATATACATACACATCATTTTTGCAGTTAAAGGCAGAGATAGCTTGATAAAAAAAGAATGGGAAGAGGAATTGCACAAATACATAACAGGAATCGTTCAAAATAAAGGACAAAAAATGTTGGCTATTAACGGCATGCCTGACCATATTCATTTTTTTATAGGCATGAAACCTTCTTGTTGCCTGTCTGATTTAGTAAGAGAAGTTAAAAAGAGTTCAAACTCATTTATTAAAGAAAAAGGATTTTCAAAATATAAATTTGAATGGCAAGAAGGATATGGTGCTTTTTCATACGCTCACTCAGCATTAGATAAAGTAATTGCTTATGTTAATAGTCAGAAAGAACACCACAAAATCAAATCATTTAAAGAGGAATACAAAGATTTTTTAATAAAATTTCAAGTTGATTATAAAGACGAATATTTATTTGATTGGATAGAAAATTAAGAGTTTTAAAAACAATTCTGTAGGATTTGAATATTACAACAAATCAACGAATCCAAAGGATTCAAATGTTTATAAAGAAAAATGTCATCAAAACAATACGACCCCATCGGGGTCGAACATTGACAAATACAAATCATTCTATAAATATTAAATCCCTTCGGGATTAGCATTTAAAACAACAATAACCCAAAGAATCGGTAGGATTCAAATATTTATAACAAATTACCAATAACAAAACGATTCCGTAGGATTCATATATCTATAGAATGACAATGAAAAATGAAATAACAACAACCCAACGAATCCGTAGGATTCAAATCTTTATAGAACAACAATAAGAATCCGAAGGATTCATATATTTATAGAAAAATAAACATCAACCCAACGAATCCGTAGGATTCAAATGTTTATAAAGAAAAATGTCATCAAAACAATACGACCCCATCGGGGTCGAACATTGACAAATACAAATCATTCTATAAATATTAAATCCCTTCGGGATTAGCGTTGAGATATAACCCTAATGGATCGTTTTCTTTAATTTGTATTTTGTTAAAAACATATCTTATCTTCCCGCAATCTTCCACTTTTTAATATAAATTGAAAGAAATCTAAACCATATGTATCAACTCATAGTCAACAGAAAAGATTTTCATGATTTTAGAATATCTAAAACAACACCGAAATCTATAGAAGATGGACAAATATTACTAAAAATTAACCAATTTGCTTTTACCTCGAATAATATTACCTATGCTGCTGTAGGAGAAAAAGTAGGTTATTGGAACTTTTTTCCTGTTTCAGAAGAAGAAGGAATTATTCCTGTTTGGGGATTTGCAGATGTGGTGGAATCTAAATCGGAAGAGATTATTGTTGGTGAACGCTTCTATGGTTATTATCCCATGGCTTCTCATGTAGTCCTTTTGCCTACTGAAATTAAAAATGGAAATTTCACAGATGGCAGTTCACATAGAACATCATTGCCACCGATTTATAATCATTATGTCAATACAAAATCAGATCCTGGATATTCTGTTGAAGGCGAAGCTTTCCAAAGTATTTTTCGTCCATTATTTACGACTTCTTTCTTAATTGAAGATTTATTTTTTGATAACAATTTTTTCGGCAGCAAAAATATAATTTTAACCTCTGCTTCTAGTAAAACAGCTACAGGTTTAGCTTTTTTATTGAATCAAAGAAAAGCAGAACACGACATTAATATTATAGGTCTAACTTCTAGTGAACACAAAGAATTCGTTACGAAATTAGGGTTTTATGATGAAGTATATACTTATGATAGTTTGGATAAAATTGAGTTAGAAAAGAGTTCAATTGTTGATTTTTCTGGTAACAATCAAACGCAATCTGAATTACAAGAAAAGTTGGGAGATCATTTATTGTATAATTGTTTAGTAGGTATGGTAGATTGGCAGAATCGAGGAAAAGCAGCCGCCAATGGAATATTCTTCTTCGCTCCTACTCAAGCCAACAAAAGGATGAAAGATTGGGGACCAAAAGTATTTCAAGAGAAATTATCAAAAGCTTGGATAAGTTTTACCCAAAATGCTGAAAATTGGATGACCATCAAAGAAACAACTACTACAGAAGCTTTGAGTGATTTGTATATAAAAATGTTGGATGGAAATGTTGATCCTTCAGTTGGTCATATTGTCAAAATATAAGTAGATTACTAAAATAAAACTGACTATGAAACTTAAACATTTATATTTAGCACTATCCATCATTGGAATCTGTTACACTTGGTATTATAATATCCAATGGTTTCAAACGGCAGAAAACCCTTCGTTTTTACAATTCTTTGTGGATGCTCAAGTGAATTTTGCAGGTAAATCTTTTGGTGCAGATTTAATGGTGGTGAGCATAACATTTTTTGTATTTATGATATCAGAAAGCATAAAACATAAAATCAAATATTGGTGGATTTTAATTCCTCTCACTTTTGGAATTGCACTTGCATTTACGTTCCCTATGTTTTTGTACATGAGAGCCAATAAAATAGAAAAAAACCATCAACATAAATCAAGTAGAGTTTAAGAAAGCCTAAAAGAACTCAACTTTTACCAATCACTTTTACAAAAAGAAAGGACTCTTTAAGAGAATGAAAAAAATATTGATATCTATTGCCTTAATAATTGGTTTAGGATTTTTGCTATTGTATAGTTTTCAAGAAAAAATCCTTTTTCTTCCTTATCAGCTGCCCTCCTCCTACTCCTTCTCTTTTTCAGGTAATTACGAAGAAATCAACTTTGAAACCAAGGATAAAAACTCCATCAATGCATTATTATTTAAAGCCGATTCTTCCAAAGGAATCATCTATTACCTGCATGGCAATGGCGGTGCTCTGAGCGGATGGGGAGAGTTTGCGGAGACTTATACTAATTTAGGTTATGATGTATTAATGATTGATTATAGAGGCTATGGTAAAAGCACAGGAAAAATCAAAAGTCTAGAACAGCTTTTTGAAGACAATCAATTCATCTATAACATTCTAAAAGAACATTACGGAGAAAATAAAATTACACTTTTAGGTTATTCTTTAGGTAGCGGATTAGCATCCAAGTTAGCCTCTGAGAACCAACCTCAATTATTGATTTTACAAGCTCCATATTATAGTATCGAGTTCGTCATGAATGAAAGACTTCCATTTATTCCATCTTTCATTTTAAAATACAATATCAATACTTCAGAATATTTAAAGAAAGCTGATATGCCCGTAGTCATCTTCCACGGTCTAGAAGATAAAACGATATCTTATTTAAATGCTCTAAAACTTCAATCTGAATTCAAGAAATCAGATACTTTAATTAGCATTGAAAATTTAGGTCATGCAGGAATGACAGAAAATATTATCTATCAAGAAAACTTAAAGAAAGTTCTTGATAACTTTAACTTGTAAATTAAGTGTGATTGGGTTTATTAAATTAGTTGAAATGTCTTTTTTGTCTTCTAACAATGTCTTTATAGTAATCTATTTACTTTTAAATTGAGCGATATTACAATTTCAAAATAAGACAAAAGTAATTGTCGTGACAGTGTACGATAATTTTAAAACTTATCAGGAGGTTATATGATTCAGCTATGAATTTAAATTTTCAAATACTAATTTGTTATATCACTAATGCCACAATGTTTATAACTGAAAGTTCTTGGCAATTTAGATTAATTATTCTAAAAAAAACAGCTTTAAAAAACTAAAGCTGCTTTCATCACCAACACGAGTTTGGGAGAGGAGGAAGCAGCATCACAGAACAAATATACGTATTTATTCGGATAGGTACAAATATTATCGCAAATTTGCAATGATATATGACCGAACAACAATTAATATACTTTATTTCAACACCAAGATTCCACGTTTATCTTGCCAAAACTAATAATGACTTTGATAAAGCTTATGAGCTTTACAAGGTAAACATTGAACTTTCGGTAGCATTTTATCCTCTTCTATCTGTCCTTGAAATCAGTTTGCGAAATGCTATTAATGAAAACTTAAAACTGCATTTCAAAGATGACTGTTGGTTTAAAAACCATTTACCTGTTGATTTTTTACCATTTGTTTCAGATGCAATAAAAAAGCTTACAGTACAAAATAAATCTATTACAGCAGACAGAATAATTGCAGAACTTAATTTTGGATTTTGGAACAAGTTATTCAATCGACATTACACAGCTTTACTTTGGAAACCTCTACGTCTGATTTTTAGAAACACACCAAAACATTTAAGACAAAGAGATACAATCGCAGACGCATTATATCGCATCCGATCTTTACGCAACAGAATTTATCAATATGAACCGGTTGTTGGAAACCTAAATGATTTAGAAAGTAAGTACAATGAAATGCTGACGTTTCTTACCTGGTTAGACAACGATTTACCAAAACTAATTAGCGATATTGATCGTTTCAATGACAATTTAAAAAAGGCAAAGGCAATATAAATTATCATTTAAAAAAAATAGGTTCAAGGAAAAACTAAGTCATTTATTAATAAAATATTTATCAAAAAAACTTAAAGAAAGTTCTTGATAGTCTCCGCTAATTCATTTTGGATAGACTGTGATTTATCTTTTGCATACCAAACCATCAGTTTCTCCACCATCTCTTCATGAGAAACCTCTTGAGCTTTTAGTTCCATGACCTTAGCTTGAGCTTCCACCGGTCTTGGTCCCCATTGACCCAACAAATTAAAGGTTTGATCTAAGAATAAAAATATTGGAATAGCTCTTCCTTTATTGGTTAAAAATTGATCGATGAGTTCTGTGTTTGTATCTCTTAGAATTATTTTTAAATCTATTTTCTCTGGATATAATCTAGCTATTTCAGCAATTGCAGGTACAGACTGAGAAGCGTCACCACACCAAGGTTCAGAAATTACCAATAAATTGAAAGGTTTTGTATTCGAGTCGACAAGAGCATCATTCAATGCAATATTGATTTTGAATGTTTTCTCCACTCTTTTCATCCTATGCCCATTCAATTTGGTATATGCTACCATCTCTTCGGATTGATCTGCGCCAGTTGTTTTGCCTTCTTGTATAAGTTGCTCACTAAATGCTTTGTACTCCTCCCAAGTCATCGCTTGGTTCCACCAGTATTTAAAATCCTTCATGATACGTAATTAATATATAGAGGTAACGCCTCTTACTTTGAATTGTTAATAAAAGGAGGCTTTAAAAAGTCCCAATAGGTATTGTTAACGGTAATTTGATTTCTATCTACATTCATCAAATTATAAGTATCTCCTTCGGGTCCCGAAGAGATGCGATGATAAATAGTCATGTCGACTCCTAACTCATTCATCATTTCCTGAGTTTTGATATTCAACTGACTGTGTAAAGGCGTTTGTCTCCAATGGTAATTTCTTTTATTATCAAAACCGAAATCAATTCCATTCCACTCGGTGATCCAAATCTCTTTACCTGTTTTCTGCAAGTCTAAAATATTATCCTTAACTCTTAAAGCGAATTTGTCATATTTCTCCAAGGCTTGTTCATCAGTTTTAGCTTCACTTAATTGTCCGTACCAATGCTGAATATAAGCATCTGAAAAGTCCATTTTAAAAGCAAAGGCATTCCATCTTTTATGATTTTTATTCATAGAAGAACCCATTGGAATTCCTGTTTTCAAGTTAGGGTCTATTTTCTTAATCGCTTTGTGATATAATTGTGCTAAGCGATTATATTTTTTATAAGTATCTGGCCACCAATAATCTCCATCGACGGCTTGAAGTTTTTTAGACATGCTCTTAGGCAATTTGATGTCCCAACCTCTTATGACTGGATAAATGTAAAATTCATTTCCCAATTCAATTCCTGCAATCTCCACTCCTGATTTTTGGAGATAAAGAATAGCTGCAAGATTTTCTACTATTAGATCCCAATCCGAAATGGTCGGTTTGTAGAAATGCTCAAACATATTGATGACGAATAAAACTTTTGGAGGATGCTCCATAGACTTGACAAGCCTTACGAACTCCACAATATTATTCTGAGCAGTTTTTTTGTCGAAATTAGAATCTTGACCGTAACCCGGTTTAGAAAAGTGATACTTATTGGCTATCGTGCCTCCAGGAAATCTTAGAACATCTGGATTTAATCGACTTAAAGTATCTGAATAAGCCTTTGAAAATTCTTGACCTGAGAAGTTATATAGAAAAGCATTGGTATTAAACCCTCTCAAAGTCTGGGCGGAAAGCTGAAAAGAAGAAATAATTATACACCCACATAGAATCAAAAAATATCTCATAGGGTAAAAATAGAAATAGGTTACCAAAAATGATAACCTATTCACTATAATATTTAGTGTAAACTATTTTACTTTCTCTACGATAGCTGCGAAAGCTTCTGGACTGTTAAGAGCCAAATCAGCTAAAGCCTTACGATTCAAATCGATTTCAGCTTCTTTTAATTTGTTCATGAAAACAGAGTATGTCAAGCCGTGCTCACGTACAGCTGCATTAATACGCACGATCCACATGCTTCTATAATCTCTTTTCTTAAGTTTACGGCCTATATAAGCGTATGTTAAACCTTTTTCAATAGCGTTCTTTGCTACCGTCCAAACGTTTTTACGACGACCGAAATAACCTTTTGCACTCTTTAGTGCTCTTTTCTTTCTCGCTTTTGCTGCTACAGAGTTGACTGATCTAGGCATGACGTTTAAATTTTACTTTCTTTTAATTAACTTAATACAAGCAATTTACGAACGTTGCTCATCTCTGTAGAACGAACAATTGCAGATTGACCAAGACGTCTTTTTTGTTTAGTCGTCTTCTTTGTAAGAATATGGCGTTTGAACGCTTTCGCTCTTTTAACCTTACCTGTACCGGTAAGTGTAAATCTTTTCTTAGCGCTTGAGTTTGTTTTTTGCTTTGGCATTGCTACCTATATTTTTGAGTCTGCAAAGATACGTAAATTTGAGTAATCACCAATTAATTCAACAAAAATAAATTGAATAATTATTAACAATCTGTGCAAAGATAATTAAACTCCTAAAAAAGCCAAGAAACAAGGTTCAATTATTAAGAAAAGACAAGCTTAATGTCTTACAATTATACATTATAGTCCTGCTACTTTGAAATCACTCAGCATAAATAAAAGGATCTCTTTACGAATTACAAAAACGAAGCAACTACTTATTCCAAAACCGTCATTCTGAACCTTGTCATTCTGAATTTAGTTCAGAATCGTTTTAGAATCTATGAATAATACTCTTGAGATTGCGGACTGAATCTGCAATGACTACACGGACTTACTCAGCAATGACATAACGGTAAAACAAAGCAATCTTTTACAAAACTCTCTTCACTAAAATGTCACCCCTATGGGGTTTATTACATTATATCTATGACCGCTCTAGTAACATTTCATTCCTACGAGATTTCATTATTTATAATGTTTAACCAATTTGTCATTCTGTAAGGATCTCTTTACAAATGATCGTTTCAGAATCTATAATGTCATCTTGGAAGGATCTCTTTACGAATCAAAAAAGAAGCAACTACTTATTCTGAACCCTGAACTTTCCAGAAATTCCTACCTTGTCGGAATGACATTACCGTCTTTCAATGTATTACACTACTTAAAAATCATTCGACATCAATCAGGATAAATTTTAGATTCTATTCATGACAATGTAAATCAATTCCAAATATGTATTTTTGCAAAAATATCAGGTATAATATCAGGATAAATAATTGCAACGACGAGTCACTTAGAATTCATTTTCACTTACATATCCTTAAAAGCACTCCACTAAAAGAATGATTTTTCTCAATATACTTGATGCGACTATGCCTTTGACTGATCCAGTCTTGAAGTTTCTATCCATATTAGTAATCATTCTCTTCGCTCCTATCCTACTCAATAAGATAAAAATCCCTCACCTTCTCGGATTAATTATAGCAGGCGCGATCATTGGTCCTAAGGGCATCAATCTTATGGAAAGAGATAGTAGCATCATATTATCCGGTACTGCTGGACTTTTATATATCATGTTTCTCGCAGGACTAGAGATTGACTTAGGAGATTTCAAAAAGAACAGTAAAAAAAGTTTAGTTTTTGGACTATTGACGTTTTCCATACCTATGATACTTGGGATTATTTCTGGAATATACATTTTAGGATTTTCTATTCCGACATCAATATTGCTGGCGAGTATGTTTGCATCGCACACCTTAATTGCTTATCCATTGATTAGCAAATTGGGCGTAGCTAAAAATAAAGCCGTCAATATCACCGTAGGCGGAACTATTATTACTGACACCTTAGCTTTATTAGTACTGGCAGTGATTGTAGGGATGACTACTGGCGAAGTCAATACCAAATTTTGGATTCAATTGACCATTTCTATTCTCATTTTTGGATTCATTGTCATGTTTCTTTTTCCAATTATCGGAAGATGGTTTTTCAAGCGATTCAACGATAATGTATCCCAATATGTATTTGTTTTGGTGATGGTTTACCTTGGAGCTGCAATGGCAGAAATGGCAGGAATAGAAGCTATCATCGGAGCATTTTTAGCAGGTTTAGCTTTAAACAGACTTATCCCAAATCATTCTCCTTTAATGAATAGAATTGAATTTGTAGGCAATGCAATTTTCATCCCATTCTTTCTGATAGGTGTAGGAATGCTGATCGACTACCGAGTCTTTTTTAAAGACAGTGAAACTATCAAAGTCGCCATCGTTATGATCATTGTAGCTACAATGGCAAAGTTTTTAGCTGCTTTAGCAACACAAAAAATTTACAACTTTTCATTGGACGAACGGAGATTGATATTTGGCCTAAGTAATGCTCAAGCTGCCGCAACTTTAGCAGCTGTTTTAGTAGGTTATAATATTATCATAGGACACACTTCAGCTGGTGAACCTATTAGATTATTGAATGAAAGTATACTGAATGGAACCATTTTAATGATCCTTTTCACTTGTACTATTGCTTCATTTGTAGCACAAAAGGGAGCACAAAACATTGCTCTTTTGGACAGTATCGATTCGGGTACAGATGATGAAGACAACGAAGAGAAAATCTTAATTCCCATTAATTACTTCGAGACCACTGACGAACTCGTCAATTTAGCAATCACTATTAAATCGAAAAAAAATAAGAATGATATCTATGCGCTAAATATCATTGACAATAATAAAATAGATGGTTCTGCCGATAAAAAAGCCAAATCTATTTTAAGTAAAGCTACCGTAGCAGCAGCAGCTACTGATAATTTTATACATGAATTGCTGCGTTATGATCTTAATATCGTGAACGGAATTACAAGTGTAGCACAGGAACATAAAATCACAGATTTGATTTTAGGCCTTCATATCAAAAAAGGAATTTCAGATTCATTTTTAGGAAATCTTACAGAAGGCATATTGACGAAATATAATGCTACCACTTTAATCTATAAACCCTCACAACCATTATCTACCATTAAGAAGCATATTATTATCGTACCTGAACATGCTGAAAAAGAAATCGGATTTCCATTTTGGTTGATTAAAGTATGGAATATCGCAAGAAACTCTGGCGCAAAACTCGTCTTTTATGCCAATAGCGATACTCTTTTATTGATCAATGAAATCCAATCTAAACATCCTGTAGAATGCGAGTTGAATGAATTTAATGAATGGAACGACTTTTTGATATTAGCACGAAATTTCCAACAAAACGATAATCTTATTATTGTATTGAGTAGAAAAGACAAACCTTCCTATCACGAGAGCATGAGTAAAATTCCAGATTATCTCAATAAATATTTTGAAAACACAAGCTATATCTTGATTTATCCAATGCAATCAGGTGTTACAGATACTTCTCAAATTGATTTAATCAATCCAACTTTCATAGAACCATTAGAAAAACTAGACGAAATACGTAAAAGTATTGCTAAGATTTTCAAGCAGAAATAGATTTACAATTCTTACAATTAGCATTTGTAGAAATTTTACAACTACAAATTAATATATGTGACATTTTATTTCGTTCTTTTATGCTTTACTTCATTTCAAAGAGAAGAATCAGTTATTCAATGTAAAATATGTCATCAAAAGACCTCTCAGAGCTGAGCAATGAAGAATTGCTAGCAAAAATAAAAAAATCTAAAACTGCAAATATTTACGATGCGGCTATCTTAGGTATATTAATTGGAATAGCAGCTTATAGTTCCATTAAAAACGGCTTTGGTTTTCTAACTTTTCTTCCATTGATATATTTACCTACGCTACTAAAAATAAAGCAAGAAATAAAGAGTTAGAAACTCTTTTACATGAGAGAAAGTTGAAATAGAACTTGTGAGCAGACTTTCAACAAGAATATTATTTATAAAAAACACAAATAGAACCCATGAGAAAATTATTTTTTACAGTATTAATAATAATGTCTACACAGTGGGCACACGCACAGCTCAACGCCCTTACTGAAACGGGCGATGAAGTGATTTTATATAATAATGGCACTTGGAAATATTTAAATGATAAAAAGAGTGCAGAGCATATAAAAATTCCTACAAATAATAAAAAGTTCACCAAAAATGAGCAATCTACTTTTTTAGTAAAAAGCAAGAAGGTGAATGTTGGAGTATGGATCAACCCCAAAAAGTGGAACTTTTCAAAAGGTGAAAGTGGAGATGCTTTTGAGTTTAGATTTATCAATAAAGAAGATGATTTATATTCCATGCTCATTACCGAAAAAGTAGAAATTCCTCTTGAAGTTTTAAAGGAAATTGCACTAGAGAATGCTAGAAGCGTTTCGCCAGATATTAAGTTGATTGATCAAGAATATAGAACTGTTAACGGTTTAAAAGTTTTGATGCTGCAAATGTCAGGATCAATTCAAGGAATCAAATTCACATATTTGGGATATTATTATTCTAGCCCAAAAGGTACTATTCAACTAATATCCTATACTGGAGAATCTATTTTCAAAAATCATATCAGCGAATTTGAAGCGCTTTTAAATGGTTTTACTGAATACTAACAGAGCTTAAAAGCTCATATCTCCTACCACAATTTCATTTTTTATTAATTAAGCATAGAATTTCAAAGAAAAAATATGAATATATTAAATAAAGCCTTAACTTTGTTAGTGAACGCTTACTTCAACTAAAGACCATTGATTATGAACGGTAAAAATAACATAGCAATCGGCTTCTTAACTATGGGTCTTTTCATGGCTTATGGATTTTTACTGATTTATCTACTTGATTTTGCTCCGGGCAAGGAAGCTTGGATAGAATCATATGGTTTAGGAAAGCATTTCGAAAGTAGATTGGCACACGTACACGGAAACTTGTTTGCATTCTTAAATATCGTGATTGGATATCTTTTGATTCAATTCAGAAACGAACTAAAAAATGTAAAAGCTATTTCATGGTTGGCACTTATCGGTTTAATAATGCCGCTTGGAATTTTGGCTGAAATATATCTGGGTATATCTCCAATACTTGTATTAATAGGTGCATTGACAATGACTGTTTCAGTCATTTGGTTAGGTATTGCGTTTATGAAAATAAAATTGAACGATGGAAAATAGATTTACTGATAGACAAATAGAAATCATGGAAGCCGCTACGCTTCGTATTGATCAATTTGGAATACAAGAATTGACAATAAAAAACTTAGCTGCAGATTTAAAATTATCTGAAGCTGCACTATACCGTCATTTCAAAAGTAAAAATGATATTCTATTAGGGCTTTTGACTTACTTTATCTTAGAAATGAAAGATAGAATTTCAACAATTATGTCTAGTAATCAGCATCCTTCTGATACTTTAAAACAATTATTTACTTCACAACTGAATACTTTTGTAAAAAAACCAGCTATCGTTAGTGTGATTTTTTCAGAAGGTATTTTCCAATTCAATAAAGAACTACTCGATAAGGTCTCCGAAATGATGGAATTGATGCAAATCAATATTAGTTCATTAGTCTATAAAGGTCAAGAGCAAGGAATTTATGCTGAATTATTAGGAAAGGATGCAATCACAACTATCATTATGGGAAGCATGCGAATGGTGGTTTTGAAATGGAAATTATCAGGAAATACTTCCAATTTGGTAAAAGATGGAACCAATGTATTGAATGGACTTCTAAAAATGTTAGAGAAATGAAAAAATACAGTCCCAAAATTACAGCTTATGTCTTATTTGCATTTGGATTATTGACTTTATTTCTAAGCACTTCAATAATATTTGACCTATTTAATATAAGAGAAAAAGAAGGCAACTATGTTTTAATGGTAGTTTACGCTAATTTTATTTGTAGCATTATTTACCTGATAGCAGCTTACGGTTTATTGAAAAATAAAACATGGAGCACTCCATTATTAGGCATTGCCACCCTTATTTTAATTGTCGCTTTTATAGGTTTATTCTTTCACATCAACTCTGGAGGAATTTACGAAACCAAAACTATTGGTGCGATGGTTTTTAGAACTTCAGTCACTTTAATATTTACTCTTATTTCCTATTTTATAATCAAAAAAAATAAACAATTATCATGATAAAACCAGCTATTGCTATCTTTTTGATGAGTCTATTTATTTTTGGCTGTAATAATACAGTCATTGATAATACTTATAAATCTACTGATAAAGAAGAACATCACCACAATGATGGACCTATCGTTTTAGATAATGGTGAGAAATGGAAAGTAGACGATAATATGATGATTCATATCCAAAATATGGAAATTGAAATCAATTCTTTTGACTCTCAGAATGAAAACGATTATAATAATTTAGCTAAAAGTATAGATAATCATTTGGATTTATTGACCGGTAATTGTACTATGAAAGGTCAAGCGCACGACGAGTTGCACAAATGGTTACTTCCTTTTTTAGATTTATCTGAAGAGTTTTCCGCAAGTCAAACAATAGAAGAATTCACAACAAATTTTGAAAAAATAAAAACTTCATTCATCACCTTTAATACTTATTTCAAATGAGAAAATTCAATTTAAGAACCTTATTGATGACTGCAGGAGTCCTGATATTAAGTAGTTGCAATAGCCAACAAGAAGAAGCAAAAAATGAAATGCTTACTGAAAGTACTGTTGAAAATGAAATCAATTATCTAGAAGTAGGTAAAGAACTAGCATTAGCTACTAAATCTAATTTAGGAAAAAATTTAGCAGTAGCAATTACTGAAAGAGGTTCTGATGGAGCTGTAGAATTTTGTAATATTCAAGCTATTCCTATTACAGATAGTATGTCTTTATTATTGGGTGCAGAAATCAAACGCGTAAGCGACCAACCAAGAAATTCAGATAATCAAGCCAACGAAGTTGAATTAGCTTATATCACAAAATGGAAAGAAGCTCATGCAAATGGTACAGACCTCCCACCAATGATTACAGAAGTCGATCAAAAAATGATAGGCTACTATCCGATTACCACTAATGCAATGTGCTTGCAATGTCACGGTGCTGCTGGAAAAGATATTAATACTGCTACACTGGCAAAAATCAAAAAACTATATCCAAATGATTTAGCTACTGGGTATGACATCAACGAATTGAGAGGGATATTTGTAATTAAAATGGATAAAAAACTATAGATATGAAATATTATAACTCAAAAATCATCACGAATACTACATTGGCCGAAATGCGTCCTAAAGTAGTAGAAGAATTAAAGAAAGAAGATTTTGGTGTGCTGACTGAAATTGACTTAAAAGCTACAATGAAAAACAAGCTGAATAAAGACTATTTGCCACATGTCATTTTAGGGGCGTGCAATCCAGAATATGCAGACAAAGTTTTGAGCTTAGAACCTACTATCAGCACGATGTTGCCTTGCAATGTGACTATACGTGAATTAGGAAATGGTAATGTAGAGGTGGCTATAATTGACCCGTCTGCTGCGATGGGCGCTGTAGGCAATAGCAAATTAGAAGAAGCAGCAAATGAAGTACAAAATAAGTTAATGAGAGTTTTAAACAATATTTAAATATATTAATTATGGACAAGCACAGTTATCAAGTTTCCTTAAATTGGAAAGAAGGAAGAATCGGCACAATGTCTTCAGAGGTATTGCCTACAAAAATTGAAGTGGCGACACCGCCAGAATTTGACAAAGGAGTTCCTGGAATTTGGTCACCAGAACATTTATTTACAGCTTCGGTTTTAAGTTGTTTTATGACCACCTTTTTAGCGATTTCAGAGTTTTCGAAGTTGGATTTTGAAACATTCGATTGTAATGCAGAAGGTATTTTGGATAAAGTAGATGGCAAATTTCAAATGACAGAAATCAACCTTACTGCAAAATTGAAAATCAACGACATTTCTAAAGCAAGCAAAGCTGAACGTGTTTTACAGAAATCAGAAGCTGCATGTTTAATTTCTAATTCCATCAAAACTCAAGTGAATTTAACTTGTGAAATTAGTTAAACCATAAAAAAATTTGTCATATAATGTTAGTAAACACTCACAAACAACTCTTTGCTTTAATCCTATTGCTTTCCATTTGGAACAGCAGTACAGCGGAAGTATGGTCTTTGCAGCAATGTATCGACACCGCACAGTTTCAGAATAAAAATCTGCAGATGAGCAGGAATAACATATTGTTGAGTGAGGAGAAATCTAAAGAAGCTAAAGCCCAACTTATACCAAAAGTTACGGCAAATGCTGATTATAAGTATTTCACCAATTTACCTTATCAATTATTGCCATTATCGGTCTTTGGTGGCCCGGATGGTCAATATAAAGAAGCGCAATTTGGTGTACCACATAACATTAATGCAAATCTTCAATTGATGATGCCTTTGTATAACCCACAAGTTTATGGAGCCATCCAAATGACTAAGCTTGCATCGGAACTAACTGAATTACAATACAGGAAAACTGAGGAGCAAATCTTTTTCGACATCTCCAATTTGTATTATAATACTCAGATTCTGCATCATCAATTGAAATTTATTGATAGCAATTTAATCAATGCTGAAAAGCTTTTAAAAAACATACAATTGCTTAAAGAACAATTACTTGCAAAAGGTACCGATGTCAATAAAGTACAATTACAAGTATCACAATTACAGACTCAAAAAGAAAATATCAATAGTAAATATTTGCAAGTTTTAAATGCATTAAAATTTGCAATGGGTATTTCTATAGAAGAACATGTAGAAATTAATCCAAATATTGAATATCTAAACTCTGAAGAATACTCTTCTAAAACAACTTTAGATGTTCGTATTTTAAAGACTAAAAATCAATTATTATCTACTGAACTCAACATCTTAAATAAATCAAGATTCTTGCCCTCACTTCACTTTTTAGCGACATATGGCACTACAGGTTACGGATATAACAAGAAGCCTAATGAGTTTCTAAATTTTTACTCCATTGGTTTTGCTGCGATTCAACTCTCCTACCCTTTATTCAACGGTACAGTCACTCTAAGAAAAATCAATCAAAAGAAAATAGAATTACTCAATAATAATTTACAATCCAATTTAGTCAACGAGCAAAATCATATGCAGATTGAAAATGCTACTCTTCAAAGAATCGTGACTCAAAAATCTATAGCAACTACATTAGAACAAATTCAGCTGTCTGAAAAAATATACGACCAAATCATTTTGCAACATCGACAAGGACTAGCAATGTTGACTGATATATTAATCGCAGATAATACATTAAGAGAAGCACAGCAAAACTATCTCTCATCTGTAATTGAATATATGAAAGCAGATTTAGAGCTTAAAAAATTGACAGGAAACTTTATTACCATTTACAATAAATAATTAGAAATCATGAAGAAATCAAATATTATAAAAAGGATTTTATATGTACTTATTCCATTGGTGATAATTGCTATTGTGGTAATAAAATTAAAAAGCAATAAAGAAATTACAGATAGCAATGTTTACCATTTTGATAAAGAACAAGCTATTCCTGTTCAAGCAGATACCATACATCTTGAAGACATTAATGCTGAAATAGAGTATACAGGAACATTCGAACCTTATCGAGAAACTAAAATAAGTGCAGAAACACAAGGGAAAATTAATGCTGTTTTAGTAGATGTCGGAAGTGTAGTCAGTAAAGGACAGACTTTAATTATTTTGGATAATTCATTATTGAAATTACAGTTACAAACTATAGAAGTTCAAATAGAAGGTTTAGAATCAGATATAAAACGCTATACAATTTTAAGCGATGCAGATGCTATACAAGGGGTACAATTAGAAAAGACAGCATTAGGCTTGAAGTCTGCAAAAGTTCAAAAAGCAACAATACTTGAGCAAATTAACAAAACCACAGTAAGAGCTCCTTTTAATGGTATTGTCACTGCAAAACTAAGCGAAGAAGGTGCATTTGCAGCTCCAGGTGTTCCCTTGATTCAAATTACAGATATTAGAAACTTAAGGTTTACAGTAAATATTCCTGAAAATGATTTAAAACTCTTCAGAACCAATCAAAACTATTCCATCAGTGCTGATGCTTATACCGAGATATCATTAATTGGAAAAGTGTCTATGATTGGCAGCAAAGCTAATATGGGTAGTAGTTATCCGATACAATTTTCTGTAAACAATACCAATGACTTAAAAATTAAAGCAGGCATGTTTGGTAAGGTAAATTTGAAAACCGACCAACAAGAAAAAGGTGTTATTATTTTGACTTCTGCTATTGTAGGCACTACTCAACAGCCACAGGTTTATTTGATTAAAGCAGGAAAAGCCGTCCTGCAAGACATCGTTATTTCTAATAAAATTCAGAATAAAGCCATCATTTCTAGTGGTTTGAAAGATGGAGATATCATGATTACTAGTGGTTTTATCAATCTATTTGAAAATGCGAATGTAACTTTTAATTGAACGAGATGAACATTACAGAAATATCCATAAAACGACCATCGCTCATTATAGTGCTTTTCAGTGTATTTGCATTATTGGGAGTAATTGGGTTTATAAATTTGAGCTACGAATTAATGCCGGATTTCAATCAGCCGGTTATCGTAATTAAAACCGTTTATCCAGGTGCTGAACCGAATGAAGTAGAAACTTCTGTTTCTCGGAAGATAGAAGATGCTTTATCCAATTTGGAAGGCGTAGACTACTTGCTGACGAAGTCATTACCTAATGCTTCTGTCATTATCGCTAATCTGAAATATGGAACAGATTTAGATAAATCCATGCAAGATGCTCAACGTTATATTGACAATATCCGTAAAGATTTACCGCAAGATATTTTAAGTCCTGTCATGAGTAAAGTATCGCCTAATGACTTGCCTATTATGTCTATAAGTGCTACAAGCGACCTTCAAGCGACAGAGTTTTATCAACAACTGAAAGATGATTATTTACCACAAATTCAACAGATAAAAGGAGTTGCTGAAATTACAATTTTGGGTGGTGAAGAAAGAGAAATTCAAGTAAAAGTAAATCAGAACAAACTCAAATTATATAAAATCTCTTTATTCCAAGTAGTAGAAGCCATTAATCGCTCTGGCTTAGACTTACCCGCTGGAAAAGTACAAACTGACCAAGAAAATAATTCAGTACGACTGACTGGAAAATTTAACACTATAAAAGATATCGAAAATGTACAAGTAGCGATGCCTCTTCCAGGAAGTCCTGTATATGTAAGAGATTTGGCAATTGTGAAAGATGGAATTAAAGAAACTACTTCTATCAGCCGTTATAATGGAAAAAATGGCATTGGTCTTTTATTAAAAAAACAAGGAGACGCCAATGCTGTAGACGTTTCAAAATTAGTACGTGAAAAATTTCTATCGATTGAACAACAAAATGCAAACGCTAACTTACATTTTGTAATCGCTGACGATAGCACTGACAATACAATTGCAGCAGTGAACTCTGTCGTGATTGACTTAATCTTAGCTGTAATTTTAGTTTCATTAGTGATGCTTTTATTCTTAAGAAGTTTCAAAAACTCCTTGATTGTAATCGTAGCCATTCCCACTTCTCTAGTAACAGCTTTTGCAGTAATGTGGCTTCTAGGCTATACGCTCAACTTGATGACTTTGCTTGCAATGTCTTTAATCATAGGTATTTTAGTCGATGACGCAGTAGTAGTTTTAGAGAATATTCAAAAACATTTAGACCGAGGAAAAGAAAAGCGAATCGCTGCAATGGATGGACGAATGGAAATTGGTTTTGCAGCTTTGTCTATTACTTTAGTGGATGTCGTAGTATTCTTACCGATACTTTTCTTGCAAGTATTTGTGGCAGATATGCTCAAGCAATTTTCAGTAGTGGTTGTAACTTCTACACTCACAAGCTTATTAGTTGGATTTACATTGACACCTTGGTTGGCTTCTAGAATTGGGAAAAAAGAAGATTTACAACCGACTAATTTCTTCAATCGCTTCTTATTATGGTTTGAAAAGCAATTAGAAACTTTCACTAATTGGTATGGACGACTTTTAACTTGGGTATTGAGCCATAAATTAATTTTTATCGGATTCGTTTTGCTTCTTTTTGTAGGGACAGCTGCCATGATGAAACAAGGTATTATAGGAAAAGAATTGATATCGACTGGAGATCAGGGGAAATTTAAAATGGCATTAGAATTTGACAAATCTACTTCTATCCAGCAAAATAATCTGATTGCACAAAATATTGAAACTTATATTATTGCTCAACCCGAAGTACTGACTGTATTTAGTAATATAGGTGGACCAAGTACTGGAATTGGTAGCTTAGGCGTAGGTTCTCCTAACAAAACAGAATTTACGATTCAATTAAAATCTAAGAAAGAACTGGATAATTTATCTACTGAGACTTTTATGAAGCAACTTAGAGAAGATTTAAGATCTCAATTTCCAAGTATTAATTATTCCATGGCTGCTTTGGGTTTAATCCCTCGCTCCGCACCCATCGAAATCACTTTAAGTGGAAGTAATTTGAGTCAAGTCATGCAAAGTGGCAATGATTTAAAAACTATTGTAGAAAAAATTCCCGGTTCAGATAATGTCCGCTTATCGGTAGAAGAAGGCAGTCCTGAATACAAAATTATTCCTGATAAAGATAAAATGCAACGACTAGGACTGAATACAGCTTATGTAGGAATGAATCTCAGAACAGCATTTACAGGAAATGACGATGCTACTCTCACTGAAAATGGAACAGAATACCCAGTTAGAATTTGGTTAGATGAATTTAGTCGAAAAAACTTAGAAGATGTTCAGCAACTCTATATTATCAATCCAATGGGAATACCTATCGAAGTTGCCCAATTTGCTACTGTCGAACAAGATAATTCACCTTCATTATTAGAAAGAAAAGATCGTCAAGCGGCAGTTACTCTTACTGCTGATGCATTAGGTAGACCATCTGGAACTGTTGCAGATGATGTAGTGGCTTATCTTAAAGAAAATCCACTTCCTGCTGGCATACAAATGACTTGGGGCAGTGATATCAAAAGACAAAATGATAGTTTTGGAGCATTAGGTTCTGTATTAATGATTTCGTTTTTATTGATTTATCTCATAATGGTGGCGCTTTACGACAGCTTTATCTATCCATTTGTAGTATTATTTTCAATTCCAGTAGCCATTATTGGAGCATTTCTAGCTTTGAATTTATCTTTGAGCAATTTGAGTTTATTTGCACTTTTAGGCTTAATTATGCTGATGGGATTAGTGGTAAAAAATGCAATTCTGATTGTAGATTTTACCAACCAATTAAAAGCTGAAGGCACTTATTTCAAAGAAGCCTTAGTCATCGCTGGTAAAGAAAGAATGCGACCAATATTAATGACAACTCTATCTATGGTGTTTGGGATGTTACCTATTGCGATGGCTACAGGGACAGCTGCTGAGTGGAAAAATGGTTTGGCTTGGGTCATAATCGGGGGACTACTCTCTTCATTAATTTTGACAGTATTCTTAGTGCCAGTTGTCTATTATGCAGTAGATACTATTAAAGAAAAGTTGGAGAAAAGGAATATTTAGGATTAAAAAAACATTCTTTAAGAAGTTTAGCAGTGATAAACATATTCTACAAATGACGCTCCGATAGAACTTAGTCTTTATTAGAGAATAATAACGATTCTTAAACTTTAATAATATAAACAATACTTAGTTTTGCATGGTGCTGAAAAAATTCAATAAAAATCATTTACTAACTCCAATATCAATTTTGGGCTTGGTGATTCTATTGATATTCTCTTCTTGTAGCATCAGAAATACGATACAGTCTGCACTTCATATTCCGATTACAGAAGTATCTAATAAAAGCAAAACAAGTCTAAGTTCTACTCATTGTAGTAGTTTTGAAGATATCAGTTTTCAGAATACAATTTCAAAAATTAAGAAGCATCTGATTCCAATTCTAAAGTTGGAGGTACATGCTTTTTTAATTGACTTTAAGATCACTGTACAGAAATTTGAAGTTCTTTCAAATAAAATCTGTTCTTCCAAAAGTGAAATCCCTTATTACATTTTATACAAAAACTTCAAAGTTTACCTGAAGTAATCGATTCTAAGTATTTGAATGGCAATAGTTTAACAACTTGTCATTTATTATTTGGTATCTACAATTTATAATGGAATCTATAAAATTGCTTTCTAAGCATTAGTTTTCATTTTCAAGGATTCTATTCATTCCTCTAAGGTTTTCGCATCAAAAATCTTTTACAAAATCTCTTTTACACTATAAATTATTCATAACAGTTTGACAACTCGTTGATTGTTATAACAATACTTAAATTGACTTTAAACAAAATATAATGAACAAATCTATAAATAATCACGCTGGGCTTTTAGCACTTTCATTAAGGTTAGTGATTGGATGGACCTACTTTTCTGCATTTTTCAGAAGAACTATTTTAGAAAATAAACTAGATACTGAAGCTGCCGGATACATTGGTGAAAAATTCAATCACTTTTTGCCAAATGCACTAGGAATCAAACCCATCATTTTGCACTTAGTTGAAAATCCAGATTCTTTATGGGTAGCCATGGTCGTATTTACTATCATAGAAGGTATCGTAGGTCTTTTACTTATGCTAGGTTTTTTTACAAGACTGATGAGCTTGGGCGTATTTGGTTTAGCCATGGGGATTTTACTCGGCTCAGGATGGATTGGAACTACTTGTCTAGATGAATGGCAAATCGGAGTCTTAGGCGTATCTACAGGATGGATGTTATTCTTAACTGGTAGCGGACAATATTCTTTGGATAATTACTTCATGAAGAACAATCACAAAATCACTCAAAACAAATGGTTTGTATGGTTAGCATCTGGAACACTTCCTATCAAAGAGAATATCTTACCTAAAATAGTTTTAGTAGTCGGTTTACTTATTTTCGGATTGACTTTAGCTACTAATCAGATTTTTCACGGAGGAGTTTGGGGAACATTGCATAATAAATCTGTTAAGCCTAAATTAGAAATCACAGAAGGTAAATTCGATCAAGAAAAATTATCTTTTGACGTTTACAGAACCGAAGGTGTCGATGTTTACGGAGCTTGGATGATTAATATACAATTGAAAGATCAACAAAATAATCAAGTATTAAATTATACTCAAGAAGATTTAGCGCAATTGAATGATCAAAATATTCAAAACTATTATGTAGCTAAAATTAAACCGGGAAAACACAGTTTGATTATTCCTTTAGGAGCAAAAGCTCAAATAAATTTATACGATTCCATATTACAAGATCTTCCTTCAGGTCAATATACAGTAGAGATTACAGATATAAGTGGTGCAAGTTGGGAGCATACTGTAAACAAATAAAGTATTGAAAATCATCTCCTGAAACTTAGCATTATCGTTAAGTTTTAGGAGATTTTTTATACTATAAATAGATAAATTGAAGAGGATAAATAATTGATTTATTGAACTCCTAAATCAATATTTGTAGGCATAGCGGTAACTTTAGTTCTATGTAAATGAGGCACTAAAATACCTACTGCAGCTCCGACAATATATCCTGTGATGATATCTGTCCAAAAATGTTTGCCCCCCGAATATCTTAAGAAGCCAATTCCTGCAGGAAGTACAGCTGCACTCGTCCAAACTAGTGGTTTCCATTTGCTATTAGGATTCATATCTGCATAAATTTTTGCTGTAAAAAATGCGCTAGATGCAGTCATAGAAGTATGTCCTGAAAAAAAGGAAGCTCTTGCATCTTTTTTCATTTTTTGAGATAAAGGCACATCGTCATAATAAACATAAGGTCTTGTACGTCTAACTAATTCTTTGGTCATACCCGTCAAAGCAAATGTTAATGCGAAGGTCTCTACCCACATAGGTCCTATATGCTTGAAATCACTTCTTACCTTTTTATCTATGAGTAATAATAAAGGCGTAGCTATAGTGGCAACCATTCCAATATCACTCGCTAGATGGATTTTTTTATTAAAATTTCTATTGATAGAAGAATGATCAAATTTATTTGCATTATAAACTAAACTCTGAACTTGAGCTTCTGTGAAAGGTTGATTCTTTTTTTGTTTAACTAAAGAGGTCACTCCAGCACCAATAGTTATAGTAGCTATTGGGATATCTACTCCAAGTTTGTATTTATATTCGTATGTTGGAGATTGAGCATGAATTTGTGCCGAAAATGTACTCAAGCAAAAAACCAGTAAAACAAAAAGATTCTTTCTCATGTTTCAAAAATAGACATTTATGTATTTACTTTACAACATTAAAAGTTGACTATCAGACATTTTTAAATTTTATCAAATGAAATCGTTCTTATCTTTTATTTTCTGTCTGTTTACATTAAATATCTTCGCAATTTCTTTCAACGGTCATATTTATGATATGGACACGAAAAAGCCTATTCCGAATGCAGAGATGTTCATCTTTGTGAAAGGAGTCAATACCCACGTTAAAGCGCAATCTGACAGTTTAGGAAAGTATATTATTGACTTACCGGATACTTGGATAGAAGGTGAGTATAACATGAGAATTCAAAATGAATTTTACTATACTGTCAATGGAATTGTATTAGTAAAAAACGGTGCAATTCGAGATTTCTATATCAAACAAATCCCTAGCAGTTCTTCCATTATTGATATTCCTCTTGAAGAAGCTGATGTCCCTATGCCTACTAGTAATTTGGTCTTTTTAATAGATGTATCTAAGTCTATGAATCAAGATGGCAAAATCGATATGCTTAAAATCGCATTGAAAAAACTGGCTTCTCTATTAAGAAACTCTGACAAAGTAAGTATTGTCACCTACTCTACCGTAGCGAATGTATACATGAAGACGACTCCTGGAGATAATTTAGAGAAAATCAACACTGCAATTGACGATTTAAAATGTTACGGAATTACAATGGGTGGCCTTGGTTTGGATTTAGCATTTTCAGTAGCCAAGAAGAATTATATTAAAGATGCCAACAATAAGGTCATTTTAGTCACCGATGGACAATTTACGAGTACTGAAAGTAAGCAATACAGCTCCATGGAAAAATTGATTAAAAAAATGAGATCTAAAAAAATCGCATTAACTGTTTTCTCTTTTGGTAATCTTGTAGAAAGAACAAAATCCAACTTAAGAATGCTTTCTGAAATTGGCGGTGGCACTTACGCTCATATTGACAACGAACAATTAGCTATCGAAGAGATGGTTGACGAAGCTAAAAACTTAGGTGTTTTTACTAAATAAATTACGTTCATTTTAATTTTATCAATATCATACTTCATAATCATTCAATTTTCATAATTTTATGATAATGAAAAATACTTTACTCACACTCAGCATATTTTTATATAGTACGTTTGCCTTCGCTCAAATCGACTATTATAAAGACCTTGACAGTAACAGAAGATGTCAAGAACTCAAAACAGAATTATATCAATACTTGAAAAAAGATGCCATTGAAATTTCTTATGACAATGTCTATAATTTCATGTCTGATTACGATTTAGTGAATATTGACGGAAACACTTACATCTGGGATATTTACTCTTATAATCCTAATGGCGCACAATATTACACCTACAAGCCCGGTCAAAAATGCGGAAGTGGTAATGGAGGAAGTTCAGAAAATTTTTGTTGGAATAGAGAACATGTATTTCCTTCTTCTTGGTTTAACACAGGTACTCCAATGTATACAGACCTCGTCAATCTTTTACCAACTGATGCTTACGTGAACAATAGAAAAGGAAGTCTTCCCGTTGCGAATGTTATTACACCTTCATATACCAGTAAAAACGGCAGTAAAGTAGGCAAAAGTGATATTTCGAATATAGCGGGAGATTTTTTCGAACCTATAGATGAATTCAAAGGAGATATTGCGAGAATCCTTTTATACATGTCTGTGAGATATGAAGATGAATTTCGTACTTGGACTGGCACAGATTTTATAAGAGTTAAAGGAACAGACCCATTACAGGGCTATAGAGAAACTTATCTCAATGTATTATTACAATGGCATGAGCAAGATCCGCCTTCTCAAAAAGAAAGAGATAGAAATACAAAAATTGAAATTAAACAAGGCAATAGAAATCCGTTTGTAGATTATCCGCAGTTTGTAGATTATATCTGGAAAACAGATGATTGCACCCCTGTAAATGTTAAAAATTACGAACAAAGCAAGGTAATCTTATATCCGAACCCTGCTCAAAATGAAATATCTTTAGGAGATTACGCTGCAAAAGATCAAAAATACTATATTACAGACATTAGCGGAAAGACTGTGATGAATGGTATTTTCAATCAACCTAGAATTTCCGTAGCCAATATAGAAAATGGCACCTACTTCTTGTTCATTACCGAGAATGATCGAGCTACATATAGCAAGTTCATTATAGCACGTTAATAAAAAGTTGTAGATTTAAACTTTATTTTCAAACAATCAACTTAAACTTTAGTGGTTTGAGTTTCTATATAAATTATATAAATAATGGGTTGTACCTCATGTGGCACCACTCCTAGCGGTTGTCAAAACAAAGGAACATGTAGTTCTGGTGGATGTTCAATGATGCATGTTTATGATTGGTTATCAGACATAGCAATAGCACCACTCGACGCTTTCAACATATACGAAGTGAGCTTCAAAAACGGAGCTAGAAAAGGATTCTTCATCAATACGGAAAACATAGACATCTATACAGGCGACCGTGTCGTCGTAGAAGCTACTATCGGTTATGATATCGGTATTGTTTCTTTAAGTGGTGAACTTGTCAAAGTTCAGATGAAAAAGAGAAAAGTCAAAGAGACAGATGAATATCTGAGAATTCTTAGAATCGCTAATGATAGAGAATTAGAGCTGATAGATGAAGCCCGTTCTCGTGAAAAAGAAACCATGCTTAAAGCCAGAATTATGGCTAGAAGTTTGGGCTTGGATATGAAATTAGGAGATGTTGAATTTCAAGCAGATTGCAAGAAAGCGACTTTTTACTATACTGCTAACCACCGCGTGGACTTTAGAGAATTGATTAAAGAACTTGCAAAAGAGTTCAAAGTCAAAATCGAAATGCGCCAAATTGGTGCTAGGCAGGAAGCAGGAAGAGTTGGTGGAATTGGATCGTGTGGAAGAGAGCTTTGTTGTTCTACTTGGTTGACAAATTTCAAATCAGTCAATACATCTGCAGCTAGATACCAAAATCTATCCATCAACCAAACTAAACTTTCTGGACAATGTGGTCGTTTGAAATGTTGTTTAAATTATGAATTAGATACTTATTTAGACGCTTTAAAAGACTTCCCTGAAAAAGCAGACTACTTAGAGACAGAAGCTGGAAATGCAAAACTCATTAAGACAGATATCTTAAAAGGATTAATGATTTACGTATATCCAAAAAGTGGAACCTTCTATCCTATTCCAATTGATAAAGTCAAAGAGATTTTAGAAATGAATAAATTAGGCAAGAAACCTAATGATTTATTGGAAGTGGCTCAAGTACAAGAAAAACCAGATACTATTGAATATGTAGATTTAGTAGGTCAAGTATCTTTAAAAAGTTTGGAAAAAACTGAAAAGAGAACCAAGAAGAAGAAAAAAGCCAGTAATCCTACCAATGTTGCTACAAAAGAAACTCCAGTTTCTAAAGATACAGCAGTAAAAAAAGGACCTGCACCAAAAGCTTCTACAGAACCGACTCCAAGTGCTAATCCAGAAGCTCCTGCACCTAAAAAGAAATCTAATTTCAAACGCAGAAAACCTAATCCTAACCAAAACAACAAAGGTCCAGAACAGTAAACAGTAGTTTATAATTTCTGAGCACAATTGTTCAAACATATCACCCACGGCACAACCGTGGGTTTTTTCGTTATATCATGAATACTTTCGCGTGGGGAACTCGTCATTCTGAACTTGTTTCAGAATCTCCGCTACCGCGCGAATCCTTTCGCGTGGAGAACCCGTCATTCTGAACTTGATTCAGAATCTCCGCTACCGCGCGAATACTTTCGCGTGAGGAACTCGTCATTCTGAACTTGTTTCAGAATCTATAACCAATGTTTTTGAGATTACGGATCGAGTTCGCAATGACACGTATCGAGTCAGCAATGACAATACTGAACCTATCCGCAATGACCATTAGGTTAAAACGAAAAAGCAACCACTTATTATTGTAATAAAGAAATTCCCAATATCAATTGATGGTTAACATAGTTAGGAATGAAAGTGAATAATCAAACTTCAAAAAAGAAATCAAATACTTATCGCTAATTTTGACCGATTATAGAATCTGCGATTGGTATTATCTTGAAAATGAATCAAATACTAAATTTCGGATTACAATAAAAGAACAATGAAAATAACATTTAAAGGATTATCCAAGATATCAAACACCATAAGAAACAAAGCCTTATTGTTTTCACAAATTGACAAATCAATCTAAGCATGGATGATATTTATCTATTAATGATTATAGCTCTTGTGTTTTTGGCAATAGCTGATTTAGTTGTAGGAGTAAGTAATGATGCAGTTAATTTTCTAAACTCTGCCGTTGGATCCAAAGCACTGACATTCAGAACTATTCTAATTATAGCCAGTGTAGGATTAATGTTTGGAGCTGTATTTTCTGATGGAATGATGGAAGTCGCCCGAAAAGGAATCTTCAATCCCGGTGAGTTTGTATTTGCTGAGGTAATGATCATATTTATTGCCGTAATCCTAGCAGATATTCTACTATTAGAATTCTTCAATATTTTGGGAATGCCTACTTCTACTACCGTATCTATTGTATTCAACTTAGTGGGAGCTTCTTTTTGTATTGCTTTAATTAAAATCAGTGGAACCGATGGTGAAACATTTGCAAGTCTGAGTAAGTATATCAACTTTGCCAAATGTGGTGAAATCATCATGGGAATTATCTCCTCAGTAGTTATTGCATTTGGTTTTGGACTATTAGTTCAGTTCATTACTCGTTTATTTTTCACATTTGATTATACTTCTAGACCTACTTGGATGAAAAGTATTTTTGGAGGAATTGCTCTATCTTCTATCCTTTATTTCATCTTATTAAAAGGAATAAAATCAACTTCCTTTGCTCAAATTCATTATGAATTTTTAGGTGGGAGAAATATCAATGAATACATCAGTCATTATAGTTTCGCAATTATTGTGATATGCATTATCTTATTTTTCAGCTTTTCATTTATTTATACTCAGGTATTAAAACTCAATATATTTAAACTCATTATTGGAGTAGGCACATTCGCTTTAGCACTTGCTTTTGCGGGTAATGACTTAGTCAACTTCATAGGCGTACCGATGGCCGGCTACCAATCTTATGAACTTTGGAAAGCTTCTGGACAGGCAGCGGATAGCTTTAACATGAGTGGATTAGCAGGAAATGTTCCGGCAAATCACATCCTCTTAATTTTATCAGGGACAATAATGGCATTAACGATTTGGTTCAATAAAAGAGCTCGTTTTGTAATGGAGACAGAGTTGAAATTGACCTCTCAAGAAGCTACTAAAGAGAGATTTAATGCAAATTTCTTATCTAGAGCAACTGTCAGATTAGCTCAAGCAATGAGTAGAGGTTTAAATCAAATCACTCCTTCTTTTATACAAGAAAAAGTAAGTCACAGCTTTATCAGACCATCAATTATTCCTTCTAAAGATAAAAGTCAAGAGCTTCCATCATTTGATATGGTAAGAGCTTCTACCAACTTAATGATGGCGGGAATACTAATATCGATTGCTACCTCCTACAAACTTCCTCTTTCTACAACTTACGTCACTTTTATGGTTGCAATGGGGACATCATTAGCCGATAGAGCTTGGGGTGCAGATAGCGCAGTATATAGAGTTGCAGGAGTATTTAATGTCATCGGCTCTTGGTTCATGACAGCGCTTGGTGCATTTATATTTTCAATGACCATCGCCTATCTAATTTATTTAGGCGGAAGTTTGATGATAGCAATTCTAATATTTTTCACTATCATATTTTTATTGAAAGATTTTATCACTAAAAGGAAAAACAACCTAGATATCATTGCTGAAGACGTTTTAATACAATCAGAGAAAAAATCTATACAAGGAGTTTTAGAAGAGAGTTCGAACAATATCAAATCAGTATTTAACAGAACTTCTAAGATTTTCAAAATTACAATAGAAGGTCTTGAAAATCATGATGTCAAAAGATTAGAAAAAAACAGAAAAGGTATTGATAAACTGGGCGATGAAATCGAAGAGTTACAAGATAATCTATTCTATTTTATAAAAAATATGGACGAAACCACTTTACGTGCAAGTAATTTATACATTAATATTCTAAGCTATCTAGAAGACATCAAACAATCTTTAGATGACATTACTAAAAGTTCTTACAAGCACATTAATAATAAGCATGCAAGACTTAAGGAAGAGCAAATCAAAGAATTGAACGAGTTAGAAGCGATTCTTTCAGACTTATTAATCAAAGTAAAAAATGCATTTAAAGCTCAAGATTTCCCTAGCCTTAAAGATATTTACAGAACTAAAAAGGAGACTTTAAAATCAATAGATTATAAGATTAATGCACAAGTAGATCGTACGCGCAACGAAGACGAAAGTCCTAAAAACGCTCGGCTTTATTTCAGCATATTACTAGAAACTAAGACTCTAGTTGATGCCGTCTACAACTTAGTAGAAGTCAGCTATGATAGCGTGAAAGAAAGAAAAATGTAATCTTTTGGAAGATTGATTTTAAAATCAAGTTTGTAAAATGTCATCCTACTTCGACTTCGCTCAGCATAAATGAAAGATTCTATCTAAGAAACTATCTTCATTATTAACTATACTGCCATTCTGAAATTGTTTCAGAATCTTTATAGATTACGGGTCAAGCCCGCAATGACTATGCGGACAAAATCCATTGACAATATGAATAAAAGTAAACATTTGTAAAATGTCATCCTAGATCGACTTCGCTCAGCATAAATGAAAGAATCTTAGAATAAAACAATCGTCATTAATAACTATACCGTCATTCTGAACTCGTTTCAGAATCTTTATAGATTACGGGTCAAGCCTGCAATGACTATGCGGACAAAATCCATTGACAATAAGGATAAAAGTAAACATTTGTAAAATGTCATCCTACTTCGACTTCGCTCAGCATAAATGAAAGAATCTTAGAATAAAACCATCGTCATTAATAACTATACCGTCATTCTGAACTCGTTTCACAATCTTTTCAAAATCTCTCGTTTTGGAATCAATATGATACGCTATTATGTATTAGTTTTTATTAGCATTTTCATAAATAGTGGTGGTAATAAAGAATTTTTATGTGAGTTTTTTCACATTTTAAAAAACTAATAAACTCTACATTTAAATTAAATAAACTTTCATTCTTGGAAGGTCTTATAACATATCTTAAATAATCATGAAAAACGAAAATTGGTGGAGATGGGGAAACCCAGAAGAAGCTCAAAATTTAAAGGATTATCCCAAATTGATAGTTTTTTTGGAAGACTTATGGAAAGTAAAATTAAATAAGGATTTTCAAATACCTACAAGCTTCAATGTACCAAACTCTCAATTTTCTAAAGATGATTTCTTCTCTACATTTTCAAATCTTAAAGAAAATCAATTTTCAAATTCAGAAGAAGATCGACTGAAATATGCAATCGCAAGAAGTTATCACGATATCATCAAAGTCTTCAAAGATGTTATAGAAAACTATCCCGACTTCATACTTTTTCCTGAGTCGGAAGAAGACGTCCAATATATATTAAAGGTATGCAACACCAAAGACATCAAACTCATCACCTATAGCGGTGGTAGCAATGTAACTGGAGCTACTCAAAGAGACGAACACTACAGTAAAGTAGCCGTTTTGAATATGACAAGAATGAAATCATTGTTGAATATCGATGAGAAATCACACACAGCAACTTTTCAGACAGGTATATTTGGTCCAGAATTAGAGCAAATTCTTAATAAAAAAGGATATACTTTAGGACATTTTCCCCAATCATTTGAGTTCTCCACTTTAGGAGGATGGATTGCCACTCGATCAGCAGGTCAAGAATCTGGACTCTATGGCAAAATTGAAGATTTAGTACTCGGACTTAAAGTTATTTGCCCCAGTGGAACAATAGAGCATAAAGATTTTCCAAAACACGCATCAGGAATTGATTTCCACTCATTATTTATAGGCTCTGAAGGAACATTGGGTGTAATTACTGCTGCCAAAATGAAAATAGCGAAGTTGCCAAAATCATACGAATGGGTTGTGTCTATATTTAAAGATTTTCAAAGCGGAAGTAATGCCATTCAAGAAATGGTGCAAAGTGGAATTCATGCAAGTATCACAAGATTGTCTGATGCGGATGAAACCAAAATGCTCTCCTTGATGAGTCATTCCAAAAAGTCATTTATAAAAACTCAAGTAGAAAAACTAGTAAAATTTCATCTGAAAAGAAAAGGCTATACTAAACCCTGTATCCTAATGATGCGATTTGCTATCAAAAACGATAACGATTCATCACAAATAATTACTGCAACAAAAATTTGTAAGAATAACGGAGGAAATTTACTTCCTTCTAACGTTTCTACCACTTGGGAAGAAAATCGATTTGCACTCCCCTATCTCAGAGATACCATGGTTGAACATCGTATTCTAATCGACACCTTTGAAACTGTTACCTATTGGGATAATTTAAATCCACTCTATAAAGGTGTACATCAAGCATTAGCTGAAAAATCTGATTATTTTGATAAAAATGGTTTGCTATTTTGCCATATATCTCATGCATACGAAACAGGCGCATCACTTTATTTCAGTATGCTGATCAGACAAGAAAAAAATCACGAATTAGAACAGTGGCAATCTTATAAAAACATTGTTTCAGATGCGATTACCTCATTAGGCGGTGCAATCAGTCATCATCATGGCGTGGGAGAAGATCATCAAAAATGGTATATACAAAAACTGTCTCCAAATGCACAAAAACTATTGCTTGCTATCAAAAAAGAATTAGATCCAAATAATATACTTAACCCAGGAAAACTCTTTGATGGCAAACGAATATGAGACATATGATTTAATAATAATTGGTGGAGGAATATCTGGAGCAAGTGTTCTTAGAGAAGCAGCAAACAAAGGACTAAAATCATTGCTCATCGAAAAAAATGATTTTTCTTCAGGCACATCTTCCAAGTCTGCAAAATTGATTCATGGAGGATTAAGGTACTTACAACATCTGCAATTCAAAATAGTGAGGGAAAGCTTAGTGGAACGGAATTGGCTACTAGAATCTCATCCGCATTTGGTTAAGCCCATTGAGTTTGTGATGCCTTTTTATGGAACAAGTTTGAAATATCGGATAGCCATGATATTGTATCAAATGTTGGGAAAACATAAAACCCTGCCTAAATACAAATTCTATAATAAAAAACAAACTATAGATAAATTCGCAGAGATCAATACAAAAAATTTAAAAGGCAGTTTTTCATATTATGATGGAATAACGAATGACGCTAAACTAGTGTCGGAGATTATTTTTGAAGCAGAACAATACGCCGATATTAAAGCTATAAATTATATCGAAGCCATAAAAATAGAGGACAAAGATAATGTTTGTTATGTCCATTGTAAAAATACAATCACTGAAGAAACAATTATTTACAAATCAAAAGTAGCAGTAAATTGTACTGGACCTTGGGCTGATAACACTTTGGCTAGATATCAACCACAATCGAGCCACATTATGGAACCAAGTAAAGGAGTTCATTTGGGATTGCCGCTAGAAAAACTTCCTATCAAAGCTGCATTCGCATTTCCTTCAGGAGCTAATGATGGACGAATGCTATATGCTTTACCTTGGGAAAATGATACCGTAATTCTTGGTCCAACAGATACCACTTTTGATGGTGATTTTGATCATTTATCTTCAAACAAAATAGATATACAATATTTACTTCACGGACTCAACTTATTCGCTCCTCATGCACATTTCACAGCAAATGACATCCTCTATTCATTTGTAGGATTAAGACCTTTATTCAATGAAAAAGGAGAAAGTAAAGATAAAACACGTGATTTTAAAATATGGTGGAGTTCAGAGGATATTGTATCGCTTTCAGGAGGAAAACTGACCACTTTTAGAGCAATGGGGAAAGCTGCGATAGATAAAATAATTTCAAAGAAACATTTACATACTACTCTTCCTACCCATCCATTCTCAAAACCTAATTCACGTATTTCAACTCTACCAAAACATATAAAAGAAGATTATAGCTTAATTGCACAAGAGAAAATATTAGAAATTTTAAACGAAGACAGTCAAAATAAAGAACAAATCATTGACGAATTAAAAGTCATTAAAGGAGAAATTATTTTTGCTATAAAATATTTACACGCTAAAAAAATAGAAGACATTATGCTTCGAAGATTCTCTTTTGATTATGGACTTCAACATAAAAAGTATTACAACAAGCTTAAAGAAAATATTGAATTAATATTGAAAAATACGCTCTAGCTGCATAGATATGGCAAAACCTATAATCACATTTGTACTCTATTATAAAATAAAATCAGTTTCATCGCTCAAAGCAGAAATTGAAGCTTCATTTTCAAAAGATTATACTGTACAATATAAAACCACTGACAAATCATCAGGCTCAAAAAACAGCGTCAAAGCTGCTATAGTAGAAAAGTCTGATATCATTATTATTTGTGGTGGAGATGGAAGTATAAATGAAGCAGTTAATGAATATTTGTCTACTAAAAGTTCTCTTCCAATAACTTGGGGCGTTTTACCTATGGGTACAGGAAATGATTTTGCTAAATCTCTGGGTGTAAAAAACAGTATTAAAGAATTAAAATCACTCATCAATCGAAAGAAAACAATGGGTGTTTCGATTTTTAAAATGAAGTTTATAGATCGCAATCAAAATGCAAGCAGTAGATACTATATTAATATTGCTGACATTGGTTTAGGAGGTCATGTCGCTCAAAGTGCCTGCAATAGCTCTAAATTATTGGGACCAAATATTACCTATATCAAAGCGATTGTTTCTTCATTTTTGAAATTTAAAAAACAACCTGTACAACTTATCAGCGATTCATTCGAATGGGAAGGTGATGTGATGAGTTTGTGTATGGCAAATGGAAAATACTTTGGTAGTGGAATGTGTGTTGCTCCCGATGCGGATATTTCCGACGATCAATTGCAATTGGCAATATTTGGAGATATCAGCATATTAGATTATTTGAAAAATCTAAGCAAAGTCAAAAAGGGGATTAAAATCGCACACCCAGAAGTCATTTATACCGCAGTAAGCGGATGCAAAGTTGCTTCAAAAGGAATACCATGTCCTATAGATATGGATGGAGAGTTTATTGGATATACACCTTTGGAAGTGGAGCTAGAAGAAAGAAAAATGCGATTTTATGGAGAAGTTTAATCTTTAGAAGTAAGATGAAAAAAGCGTATATAATTGACAAGAATAAATCATTTACACAAGACCCAAGTGGAATAAAACATTTGAATATTTTTAATTGGTTGCTGGGAATGTTTAGAGAGAATTTACAATTACGACATCTCTACATTGGTTTATAAAAAATAAATAATTATTTTTAATTAGAATATTTAAAAAGATAAACATAAAGGATAAGAACAGAGCAAAAAAAACCCGGATTCATCACCAGCATCTAATATCTGGGAGAGGAACTACCGGGACTGCAATACACAATTATATGCAACTTGAATGTTACATTCAATACCAACTTGTGATTTTTATCCAAATACTAAACTTACTTTTTTGCCAAGTCCAAATTCAAAAATCCTATAAAGAGTAGATAGTTGAATATCACATTTTCCATTTTCAAGTCGTGAGATATAGCTTTTTTTAGTACCTACTTTTTCAGCGAGTTGTTCTTGGGTCATGTTGGCTTCTTTTCTTGCCTCTTTCAACATTTCGCTGATGACAAAATATTGAGCTTTCTCTTCAAAATCATCACGATTTTCACAACCAACCTTCCCGTATTTAATGTCTAATAACTCGTCAAAGCTTTTAGCATTTTTAATATTATCATTCATTAGTTATTCATTTTTGAGTTAAAATATTCATCTTTTAATTTCAAAGCCATATCTATTTCTCTTTTTGGAGTTTTTTGAGTTTTCTTTTGAAATCCATTAAACAGAACCACTAAATTACCTTTATCAAAACAGCAAAATATTCTGTAAATATTACTCTCAAATTCAACTCTTATTTCGTAAAGCCCATCTGTTCCTGTAATGTGATCAAGAAATTTTCTTGGAACATTTTGGACAGATTTCAAAATCTTAAAAACATACTCAATTTTTTCTTGAACTTTTTCAGTCTGTTCCAAATAGAATTCAGTGAAATAATGTTCGTGAAATATAATATGTCTTTGAGAATCCACCATACGAAGTTAACTTTAAAGTTATCATTATCCAAGTTAATAAAACTGATTAATTAAATTTAATAAATTATTTCCTCCTTAGATTGTCAACTCTTGCAAGTTTTACAAGTTTTGATAATTTGATTTCGTGTAAATAGTTTAAATAAAGATTTGATTATCGTAGTAAGTTTGACTCAACCTAAAAAAGTTTACAGTTTTATCAATTATATCTCCCCCAATAAAAAAAAGGGCTTGCCATTTCTGACAAACCCTTCTATATTCTTAAAATACTAGGAATTATTTTCCAGGACGTAAGCTTCTAACCACTTTACCTGCTTGCCACATTTCACTGTTGTGAATTTCAGCTAATTCAGCATCTAATTTTACTCTATAATCTGGTTGTGAGTTCGTATCGATAGATCTTTGAGCTTCTTCTCCAGATGCAACTTTTGCATACAAGTCTTTGAATACAGGTAAAACTGCTTCTCTGAATGGACCTTTCCAATCTAATGCACCTCTTTGAGCTGTAGTAGAACAGTTAGCATACATCCAATCCATTCCGTTTTCTCCTACTAATTTGATCAAACTTTCAGTTAATTCTTCAACAGTTTCGTTGAATGCTTCTGAAGGAGAGTGACCGTTTTCACGCAATACGCTGTACTGTGCTTCCATCATACCTGCAAGAGCTCCCATCAAAACACCACGCTCACCTGTTAAGTCAGAGAACACTTCTTTTTTGAAGTTAGTTTCGAATAAATATCCAGAACCAATACCGATACCGATAGCGATACATCTTTCAGTAGCACGACCTGTAGCATCTTGGAATACTGCATAAGAAGAGTTCAAACCTTTACCTTCTAAGAATAATCTTCTCAATGAAGTACCTGAACCTTTAGGTGCAGCTAAGAATACATCCACATCAGCAGCAGGAAAAATACCTGTACGCTCTTTGTAAGTAATACCAAATCCGTGAGAGAAGTACAATGCTTTACCAGCAGTTAAATGCTTGTTCACTGTAGGCCAAAGTTCGATTTGAGCAGCATCAGATAATAAGTACATGATGATAGTACCTTTCTCTAAAGCTTCTTCTAATTCGAATAAAGTTTCGCCAGGAACCCATCCATCAGCTACCGCTTTGTCCCAAGAATTACCTGGTTTTCTTTGTCCAACGATAACGTTAAAACCGTTATCTCTTAAGTTTTGAGCTTGACCAGGACCTTGTACACCGTAACCAATTACTGCGATAGTTTCCTCTTTAAGTATTTCTCTTGCTTTGGATAGTGGAAATTCTTCGCGGGTAATGACCTGCTCTTCAACTCCACCAAAATTTAAAATTGCCATTGTTGACTATTTGGTTTATGTAATTAACTATTAATTTAAAATCAATGCGGTTTCGTAAACGTCTATTTGACGATTCAATTGTTTTTCAATGTTTTCTGCCATCCACTCATCTGCCATAAATTCGATGTTAAAACTTCCATCTTCTTCATTTACTTTGGAGTAGGAGAAATCAGTGACTTCGATCTTTCTTCTTGAAAAAATCAACATGAATTTTCCAATTAAAACTGGACTATTCTGAGAAAGTATTTTTATTGAATATGGTTTCATGAAAATATTGATTAAGATTGACGTTCAAGAATAATTTCATGAGCTGCAGCTCCACTAGGAACCATAGGGAAAACGTTAGCTTCTTTCTCTACTACAACTTCTAATAAATATGGACCTTCATGCGCAAACATTCTATCGAATGCAGCATCTAAATCTTCTCTTTCCGTCACTTTTTCAGCAGGTATTCCAAAACCTTTAGTAATCTCTACAAAGTTTGGATTGATTAAATCTACTTGAGAATATCTTCTGTCAAAGAACAACTGTTGCCATTGACGAACCATGCCTAAGTAATTATTATTGAATATTACAATTTTGACTGGAATATGATGTTGCCAAATGGTACCTAATTCTTGGATAGTCATTTGAAAGCAACCATCGCCAATTACAGTAACCACTGTCCTATCTGGCGCAGCCATTTGTGCTCCAATTGCAGCAGGCAATGCAAAACCCATTGTACCTAAACCTCCACTTGAAACCCAGCTATTTGGAACCATGTAATCATAGTATCTCATAGCAAACATTTGATGCTGACCTACGTCTGGAACTATGATCGCTTCTCCTTTGGTTTTCTCATTGATGATTCTCATCAACTCTCCCATTCTAGGATGGCTACCATTGGAAGGATACAATTCATCTTTAATGACAGTATCGTATTCTATTTTGTCGCAATCTTTAAATTTTTGCAACCACTCAGCATGTTGATTCTCCTCTAAATAAGGTAGAAGTGCTTCTAATCCGGCTTTAGCATCTGCTAAAATACCTACATCAGTTTTAACTACTTTATTGATTTCAGAAGGATCAATTTCTAAATGAATAACTTTTGCATTTTGGATATACCTTGTCACGTCTCCAGTCACACGGTCGTCAAACCTCATTCCTACAGCAAAGACTACATCGCATTCGTCAGACAACAAATTTGGTCCGTAATTGCCATGCATTCCAGGAATTCCTACATATAATTCGTGTTTAGGATTGAATGAACCTAAACCTTGAAAAGTTGTACTTACAGGGATTCCTGCTTTTTCTGCTACTGCTTTTAAAGCTTCTTCAGCTCCTGCAATCAATACTCCATGACCCGAAAGAATCATTGGTCTTTTGCACTGATTGATAATATCTGCAGCTTTTTGTACAGCTGTCAAATCTACTTGAGGTAATGGATTATAACCTCTTACGGAAGTACAGGCTTCATAACCTGTCCATTCCATCATTTCGACTTGTGCATTCTTTGTAATATCGATTAATACAGGTCCTGGTTTTCCAGAATTCGCTATATAAAAAGCTTTTGCTAGTACCGCAGGAATTTCAGAAGCTCTTGTCACCTGATAGTTCCATTTAGTAATAGGCATTGTGATACCAATAACATCTGTTTCTTGAAATGCATCCGTACCTAAAAGATGTCTTGGAACTTGACCCGTGATACACACCATAGGACTTGAATCCATAATAGCATCAGCGATACCAGTAATTAAATTGGTAGCACCTGGTCCAGAAGTTGCAAAACAAACGGTAGCTTTATTTCTAATTCTTGCCCATCCCTCAGCAGCATGCGTAGCTCCTTGTTCGTGGCGAACTAAAATATGTTTGATTTTATCGGTAAAATGAAATAGAGCATCATAGATTGGCATAATAGCGCCACCAGGGTAGCCATATATTACTTCAATTTCCTCTTCTAACAGACAACGAATGACTGCTTCTGATCCACTAACTATCACAGGTGTTGGTGAGGCTATTTTTTCTCTTGATTCTGTAGGTGTTTCGAGAGTCATACTAAAAGAAACGTTAGATTAATGTTTTGTATTTGCAAATATAATGAATTATACGGTTAGACGATTGTTTAGAAGCCATCATTCATAATTTTAGTGTTTTGTTAACAGACCACACGAAAATCACTGAGCTTGTCGCAATGCCGAAGTGAAGAATCTTCTATATATATCTACGTAAATGCCGGAAAATACTAAAGTTAAAAAAGCATCTCGATAGATATCTAATTCAATAGTTGTACGACTCCCCTGAGCCTAGATTTTGTAGACGGGCACCCACTCTGAGAAAAAGGCCTGTTTGCACTTCGACAAGTTCAGTGACCGCACGTCAGTACATCACCAAGTATGGAAAAGTTTGAAGATGTAGACTTTAAACAGAAAGTGGTTCGCCGAAAAATCCAGCGCGATTTTGGATATGGAGTCTGTCGAAATATGCATACATTTTACTAAAAAAGGTATGAATAGAAAGAAAAAAAATCATATCTAATACTCACCGAAGCCTATTATATCCGAGATTCTTCCGTCGTCAGAATGACAACTTATGCAAAAAGGTATTATTTAGAAGATAATGCCATAACTATATCCACTAAGTCCCATGGCATAGGCCCGTAAGCCATAGTCGCATGAATACCTAAAGATTCGATAGCTGTTTGAGTAGAAGGCCCTATAGAAACTACTTGTTGATTTTCTTTCAAAGCATGTTTTTTGAAATAAGATTCAGCATTCAAAGGACTAGTAAATACTAAGATATCAGCATCCGTAGATTCCACCTCTTCCAATATGGTATTATTATATACTGGCAATGAAACCACTTCACAATGTCCCAAAGATTTCTCCATCACACCTCTAGCATGAACCGCCTGAGGTAAAATGACTTTGCCACTAGCTAATTGACCAAATTCTTCTGCAGTATTATTCGTGTAAGCTGATGTTCCTACATAATCTACATTATAACCTAAAGATTTGATAGAACTTTCTGTTCCAGCATTAACGGCTCCGATTTTTGGACAATTCTCTTTATCGTATTTTACTTGATTGAAATAATGCTTTACACCATTTCTACTAGTAAAGAATAACCAATCTGCCTGACCGTCTGTTTGAAAATCTACTCCATGAATATTTAATAGATTTTCACTCTCTACTTCAAAGCCAGCTTTTGTCAAGATTGAATAGAAATAATCACTTTCGGTAACCTCTCTACTGATGAACACTTTTTTAGGTTGAATAGCAGAGAATTGATTCACAATATCTATAGATGCAGGCAATTCACCTTCAAATTGGTAATGAGCACGAAATAATGGAGCATCCCAAGCCACAGCTTTAGAAATCCACAATTCTGTTTTGTCTCCTATACACTGAGCATACACGCCCAACGGAACTTGACATCCACCATGAAAATCTCTTAAAACATCTCTTTCTAGCTTAATCGCTTTATAAGCTTCTTCATCATGTAAAATCTTACAAACTTCATCCATTTCAGGATCATTCTCTCTGATTTGATAAGCCAAAACTCCCTGCGCTGGTGCTGGTATATATAAAGGTGCTGCTAAAGAGAATACTTCAATATCAGAAATATCTAATTCTAAACGCTCTATTCCGGCTGCAGCTAATATTATGGCATCATATTGACCTGAACGCAACTTATCAATTCTTGTAGGGACATTCCCACGCAAATCTAATAATGTGACATCTGGTCGATGAGACATAAATTGAGACTTTCTTCTTGCACTAGATGTACCAATGACAGCATTTAATTTTACAGAAATAAACTGTGCAGGATCAAAAGAAGATTTTCTAATCAACAAAACATCTACAGGATTTGCTCTATAAGAATAAGCTTTGATTGCTAATCCCGGTGCATTTTCTGTAGGCATATCTTTACAAGAGTGGACCGCTAAGTCAGCAGAGCCATCTATAAGACATTCTTCAAGTTCTTTAGTAAAAAATCCTTTGCCTTCTATTTTGTCAAAAGAGAGATTCCACTCTTGTGTTCTGTCTCCTTTAGTACTTATTATATTTATTCGGACTTGATATCCATTTTTTTCAAGAATATCTTTGGTAAAATTAGCTTGCCATAGTGCTAGCTGACTTCCTCGAGTCCCAATCACAATCGATTTCATAGGTGAAAAGTCGTTTTATTTGGTAACATCCTCTCCCATAAAAGCAACCTTCGCGCCTTTCATAGGAATAGAGATATATTTCTTCTCCATATAATTAATGATCTTATCTAAAATATCTCTAGATTCTTGATCTACACTAGCTAAATCTTTGGAGAAGACCTCTTCAATAGCAAAACGTTTGAGTTCTTTGACTTGTTGAGGAATATAACTAAATGCTAATTCTAGCTGACGTTCTTTAAATTTAATTTGATACTCTGAAATGAAAGTTTCTAAAATTTCATATGCTTTAATCATTTCAGTTTTTCTAAACTCCATATTTTGATCTGCCAACTTTTTCAATGAAGGAACACAGATATAATCTATGCTATAATTATTTAGAATAGCAGGATCCACGTCTGAAGGGATAGCTAAATCTATAATGGTAAAAGGAGTTTTTGGATGAATATTCCAATTGTCGAAATGCTTCTTATTAAGAATGTACTCAGCAGAACCTGTACAAGTCACTAAGAAATCTGGAGCTTCACATGTTTCCATTGCTTCCAAAGTATACCCTTGTCCACCTGGAAATCTATGAGCTAATTCGTTGGCTTTTTCTAAAGAACGATTAAAAACTTTTACATTTTTAAAACCGTACTTCACTAAGAGATTAGCCATTAGATGATTCGTCTGACCAGCTCCTATCATATAAAGCTTTGCATCTGGACATATTCCTCTATTGAGCAATTCTCTAAAAGCTAAAGAAACTACAGAAACGGGCTTCTCTCCTATACGAGTTTCAGAATAAATCTTTTTCGCAAAAAGGATACAATTATCTAATGCTAAACGGACAGCGTCACCACACAATTCATGTGACTTAGCTAAAGCATAAGCTTGTTTCAATTGACCTAATATTTCTCGCTCGCCTACTACTAATGAATCTAGAGAAGCTGACACACCAAACAAATGTCTGATCGCCTCTTCTCCTTCATAAATCATCACTTTTGAAGCATGTTTTTCTAATAACTCTTCATTAAAATGAGGATTAACTTGTTTGAAAAAATGCAAAAGAAATTCTTTCTCTAAAGAAAAATCAGAAGTGAAGAAAAAAGTCACTCGGTTACAAGTATTCAAGTACATGATCTCTTGAATATTCAGTTCTTCTTTAATTCTTTGTAATGTTTGAGCAGGAAAATCACTTTCGGATGCTTGATCAATAATCAAGTAATCCTTCAATGTATGAAGGTGGGCAGTCTTGTGAGAAATGGTTAGAATCTTATAACGTTGCACAGCTTAGTATCCGAATTATTAAGTGTCACAAAAATCTAATTATACTAGTAATCTTTTGTCATTGCATTGTCAAACAGATATGATATCTGTGATTTAGAACAGTTCTTAATTAGTGAGGTGTGAATTTTATCACACAAATTATAAGATGCTTGCCTACAATGCATTCTAGTGTTTATTGGGTTTAAATAATACTTAATTATACTAAATGTAAAACACCAATATAATTTAGCTTGACTGAATTGATTAAATTTGATGTTTTAGGAGCTATGAACGATAGATTATTGTTGATTGAAAAATTAATACAAAAATTAAAAAGTGGTGATACGAGATCTATTCACTTAGATGCCATTCCCGGAAGATATGCGAGATTAGATATAGAGGATTTCAATAAAATTGAAGCTGAACTCTCTATGGATTTTCTTAAAAAGATATTGACAGGACAAAATTTTAACTTTCAAATTAAAATCGATCCAAGCAAGTACTCTCTATTGCCTACGGAAGAAAGAAAAAGCATTCAGAAAATTTCTAAAAGACTGAATACCCTCTACTATCAAGAGCAAGATGAATATGCAGAGTATGGCACCATGTCTTTAGGCTGGGGTTTTCCTTTACTAATCATTAAAGATCCAAGCAATTCAGCAAAAACATTGAAAGCTCCTTTAATCATTTGGAAATTAGATATTGTAAAAACTACAGCACAAAGTAATACATGGACTATACGCAAAACAGATGATCATGAAGTGTATTTCAATCAGATTTTAAAATCTTATATGGAACAACATGGTGGAGAGAAATGGGCCGACCCTTTCACTTCACTTCAATCAGATGCTATTGACCTTGACGCAATCCAGCAGGTTTGTAATATGATTGCAGAAACGCTTCAAATTAACTCTCCTAAAATTCAAGCACAAAATTTAGTGGATTGTTCTGACAAAATAGCTATTGAAAAACTAGCCGCTCATCAAGCAACAATAATTCCTGCAGGAGTTTTGGGAATGTATAAATCTCAAAAGCAGCCTATCATCCAAGATTTGACTCATCTTCTGAATAAAAATCCTGAACTTACTGAAGAGGAAAATCAAAAAGCACACCAAATCAATTCTAATGATTTTTTGACGCCTATCGTTTTAGATCCTTCGCAAGAAGCTGTATTGCACGCTATCCATGAACATGGCAAAGTGATAATACAAGGACCTCCCGGGACAGGCAAAAGTCAAACTTTGACCGCTATCATTACCAATGCTTTACTAGAAAAGAAAAAGGTATTAGTGGTTTGTGAAAAAAGAACAGCTTTAGAAGTCATCAAAAACAATCTAAAACCTTTAGGGCTGGAGAAATACATTGCTCTAATAGAAGATGTATATAAAGACAGAAATCTTATTGTTCAATCTATAAGACAGCAATTAGACCGACCTAATTATACAGAAAGCTCCTTCAAACATCATCAATACGAAGAGATTAAATCTAAATATCTTCAACTTAGAACTGTCAGTAATCATAGAGTTTCTGCTTTATTTAAGAAATCATTCGGAGATGACAATTGGATAGAAATTGCACAACGACATCATGAACTGCTTTCCAAATACGCATCTTTATCTTTTGAGAATTTAATCCCTCTTACTGATACGGAACAGTATTATATTCAATTCAAAGAATGGAAAACAGAATTGGAAAATGAAAATCCACTGCTCACAAAAATCCAACCTTCACTAAAAGCACTTTATATCAAAGAAAAAGAATGGTGGCTTCAACGCAATGAAAATGACATTTCAACTTTTCATGAATTTCAAAAAATCTCTTTAGAACTTCAAAACCATATCGAAGCTTCTACAAACATGTTTGGCGAAGAGTTTACCATCAATAGTACCGGTAAAAGATTCAAGAGTTTTGCTTTGCAAGTTTTTTCATCGCAACAAAAATTAATCCGTTCTGCAAGATTCAAAACTCTAGAGCTATATCAGCAGTATCATCTTTTGTCCACTAAAATCCATTGGAAAAATAAAGAAGTTGAACAGCCACTTCTGATGGAGGATTTTAAAGAACTATCAAAATATATTGAAGAGTCTTTAGTTTCATCTACTATCGTTGACCAAGCTATCGATCAGCTTCCTATTATTATTAAATGGATCAATTACACCAATAAAATCCCAACTCAACAAGGAAAGTTATGGGAGAAACTGTGTGAATTTGATGAAAAAGAACGAGTAGAAAGATTTGAAGAATGGTTTTTAAGATACTTCCTACAAGTCTATGCTCAAGAACATCAAATCGATTGGGACGGTGATGAGCTATACCAAAATTTGAACCAGTATCATTCTGCTATCCAGCAATTTTTAGGTGAAAAAATTGATGAAATTTGGTCACAGCACGCTCAAATCCAAATTAAACAATCGGATTTAAGCACAAAAAAAATGTTGTATAATCTGAGAAAAAACAAGCAATACAATTCGCGAAATAGCTTAAGATCTATTTTACAGAATGACTTCGAATTTTTCAGTTCTATCTTTCCTATTATGATGCTCAATCCTGTAACGGCAAGCTCCATTTTACCTTTAGAGAAAGATTTGTATGATATTATCATTTTAGACGAAGCAAGTCAGTTAAGAATAGAAGATGTCTATTCCGTATTATATCGAGCCAAAACTCACGTAATTTCAGGAGACGAACATCAAATGCCTCCTAGCTCCTACTTTTCTGCAGATATTTCTTTAAATGACGAAACAGAAAACATAGAAGAAGAAAAAGATATCTTTTTAGCCCAAAGCTCTTCTTTATTAGAGTTTTCATCTGACGCAGGATATTATCCTAGCTATTTAGATTTTCACTACCGTTCACAACATCCAGATTTAATTGCCTTCTCCAACGCTGGAATTTACAAATCGAGATTGATACCGATGCCCGTCAAGAAATCTTATCAATGCATGTCTTTTCATGCAGTAAATGGTACATACCAAGACAGTGTAAATATTGAAGAAGCTCAAGCTATTGTTAGTTATTTATTTCAATTAGCTACCGAAAAAGAAGACGACATGCCAAGTATTGGTATTGGTACGCTCAATATTCAACAAAGAGATACTATTCAAGATTTGATTTGGGAACAAGCTTATTTGGATCCTAAAAAAGGTCAGTTATTAGACTTAATGAATCAAAGTGGATTGTTCATCAAAAACTTGGAGAATATACAAGGAGACGAAAGAGATATTATACTTATCGGAACTACATTTGGAATGGACAGCAAACAAGGTTTCAGACAAAATTTTGGTCCAATCAATAGACAGCAAGGTTATCAATTACTGAATGTATTGATTACAAGAGCGAAAACTGCTGTACATCTTTTCACCTCCATTCCTGAAAATTATTATAGAAATTTCGAAGAAGAAATCACTAAAAATGGCAATACTGGAAAGGGTTTATTTTATACTTATATCGCTTATGTAAAAGCTGTTTCTGAGAGCAACTTGAATCAAAAGAATTATATTCTACAGTTATTGGACAAACATTCTGATATCAATACCCAATCATCTAAAGACCATAGAGATCAACTTCCCAAATTTGTAGAAAGTTTAATGGAAAAACACCTTTCATTACCCCTACAAAAACAAGTCAAGCTCGGTGGTTTTCAATTAGAAGGTATTATACAAAAAGATTTAAAAAAACCGCTGTATTTCCAATCCGAACAGTTTTCTTATCATCCTCAAGTTCATTATAAACAAATGATGTACAAGGAAAGCATTCTTAAGAATTATGCAATATCTAATTATAAGATTTGGCCATATACTTGGTGGTCTGCACCCAAAGCAGAATTGGCTAATGTAGAGAAGCAGATTGCATCGCAGAAAAGTTAGTTTTTCAATTTGCCATTCTTCAACTACACTGTCATTCTGAACTTGGTACAGAATCTATAAATAATATTGCATCATGAGATTCCTCCTGCGTCGGAATGACAATCAATTATTCTGTCATTCTGAAGTGCACTGTCATTCTGAACTTGGTTCAGAATCTATAAATAATATTGCTTCATGAGATTCCTCCTGCGTCGAAATGACAATCAACTATTCTGTCATTCTGAACTTGGTTCAGAATCTATAAGTAATATTGCTTCATGAGATTCCTCCTGCGTCGGAATGACAATCAACTATTCTGTCATTCTTCAACTACACTGTCATTCTGAACTCGTTTGAGAATCTATAAGTAATTCATTGAGATTGCGGAATAAATCCGCAATGACGAAATTGCACGACGTCATTGAAAACAATTTTCACAAAAAGTTAATTTTATTCTTGCAACACTGTTGCATTTACGCGATTATTATTTATTTTTGTATTGCAATGTATCGACTCCTAATATTTATTACATTTTCAAGTTTTATCTTTTCCGCTTTTGCACAAGATTCTTCACTAAGATCTTCTGAGAAAAACTGCAATATTATCATAAAAGGTCAGGTTATAGATGAGCACGATTCTTCTGTTTTGGACTATGCAGGAGTATATATTTTAGAACTTCAAAGAGGTTGGAGTACGGATAGCAATGGTATTTTTGAAGAGAAAGGTTTTTGTCCAGGCACTTATACATTTCGTTTATCTCATGTAGGATGTGAAACTAGAGATACTACCATTCAAATCAATAAGAACACTTCTCTTCTATTGAATTTAGAACATCATGTTTTAGAATTGAAACTGACAGAGGTATATGCTCATCCTACTTTAAAAGAAAAAGTTTTTTTTCAGGAAAATATTCAAGCCATTGACCTTAAAGATCCTTCTAAAGATTTAGGTGAAATTTTGAGCAATATTACTGGCGTCAATCAATTACAAACGGGTACCAATATTTTCAAACCTATTATTCATGGTCTACATTCCGATAGAATTGTCATTCTCCAAAATGAAGTCAAACTTTCAGGACAATCTTGGGGAGCAGAACATGCGCCTGAAATCGATGCTGCTTCATCACAATCCATAGATGTCATCAAAGGATCTGCAAGTGTAGAATTTGGAACAGATGCGATGGGTGGCGTGGTGAATATCGAACAAGCTTCTTCGAATTTTGATACCATTTGGTCTGGTAAAATCAATACCTCTTTCAATTCCAATCAATTAGGAACAGCAACTCATGCAAGAATAGCTAAAGGTTGGGAATCAAAGAAAAACGCTAAAGTCTATCTTCAATTTGGTGGAACTTTCAAAAGGTTTGGAGATGCACGAGCACCGAAATATGTAATTTCTAACTCAGGAATGTTAGAAAGCAATGGGTATGCAGCTTTAGGATTTCAAAAAATGTTCAAAAACTTTCAATTAGAATCACAATCCTATTATAATTACTATTTACGCAAGAATGGAATTTTAGCAGCTTCTCATATTGGAAATATCGAAGACTTAGAAAATGCTATTCAAAACAACAAACCTACTATCATTCTTCCTTGGACTTATAAGATATCTTACCCTTACCAACAAACTGTACATCATACCGTAAAGCAACAATTTCAATTCAATACCTCTTGGGCAAAATATTTTCTGCAATATGATGCACAAATAGATCAAAGAGAAGAATTTGATTTACGAAGAAATAACAGATCAGATATTCCTGTAATGGATATTAATTTATTGACTCATCATCTTTCAGCAAAATTGATCAAACCTATACATCAAAATAAATTAAAGGCAGGGCTTGAACTTTACTTAAAAGACAATCTCAATACTCCAGGAACTGGTATTCGTCCAATTATTCCCAACTACTCTCATCAAAATATGGGTGCTTGGATGCATTATCAAATGAAATTCAACAAATTTGAATTAGATGCTGGATGGAGATACGAATTCAATAAGTATAATGTATCCACTTTTAATGATCAAAAAGAATTGATCCAACCAAGTCATACTTTTTACAATTTTGCTTTAGCTACGACTTCTTCTTATAATATCAGTTCTATTCTTAACTGGACCAGTGGATTATCGTTATCAAGCAGAGCTCCTAGTATCAATGAATTGTATAGTCAAGGTGTCCACCAATCAGCAGCAGCTATTGAATATGGCGATGATCAAATGAAGTCGGAGCTTTCTTTTAAATGGACAAATAAGTTTGATTTAAAATGGACAGATAAGGCTCAATTAACTTTTACTCCTTATATTAATATCATCAAGGATTTCATATATCTGAATCCTCAAAAAGATTACGAAGTCACTATCAGAGGAGCATTTCCAGTGTTCAAATATCAGCAATTGGGTATGATTAATCTAGGTGGAATCGATGCAGATATTACCTATTACCCTATTCCCAATTTTGTGAAGATACAAGGACAATACAGTTTTATCAGAATGATAGAATTCAAAAGCAGATATGACCTGATAGGAACTCCACCTAACCAATTGAAACTGACCGCCGCATTAGAAAGATCTCATTGGGGAAAGCTGTTGAATGTATATGCAGGTTTGGAGTGGAAGTATGTAGGAGAACAATTTCATGTCAATCCAAAGGGTGATTTTTTAGCACCGCCTTCAGCTTATCACTTGCTTTCATTTGATAGTAATTTGGAATGGAATATAAAATCCAATACTATGGGCGTAGGCTTCCAAGTCAACAATATCACCAATACTTCTTACAGAGATTACTTAGATAGATTTAGATATTTTTCTGATCTGACAGGTATAAATTTTATCATTAAATGGTTCTTCACTTTTTAAAATTCCAGCTATGAATTACATTGCCAAAACCACTATTTTATTATTATCGACTTTCATTTTATTCAGTGCTTGCAAAAAAGACGATCCAATTTATGAAGATGAAAACGAATTGATTCAAGTTGTAAAAATCGAATTTACAGACAGTTCTACCCAAGAAACTTATACTTGGAAAGATGGAAAATCAGATACTATTCAATTGACAAGAAATCAGGAATATGCAGTTTTAGTTTCCTTCTACAACTTGGATAAAAACCAAAACGAAATCAATATTACGGATGAAATTATAGAAGATAGCGATGCTCATCAAGTGTTTTACACATCTGATCCAAGTAGCTTATTATCTGTAACTTATGAAGATAAAGATGATAGAGATTTCCCTATAGGGATTCAAACGAGTATGACTACTTCGAACTCTGCTCAAGAAGGAAAATTACGTATAGTTTTGAAACATTATTCTGATAAAAAAGATGGCTTATCTACTTCAGGTTCTACAGATATTGATGTAAAATTTGTAGTAAATATACAGTAAAATATTTTTAAGCTCTGATTCCAATCACTGCTAACATTCTTCCTGTCTGTCCATTTTCTTTTCGATAAGAGAAATAATGTTCATTGTCTAAAACAGTAGAAAACTCAGAAATTTCTATATTTTCGATAGGAATTCCTATATCTAAAAGCTGTTGAAGATTGGCAGCTTTTAGGTCAATATGTGGACGGTTAGAATTTTGGAAATAATGCACAAATTGTTTGTCAAACTTTTCAGCAACCTCTTCTCCTACTTCAAAATTTGCAGTATCAATACATGTTCCGATAAATGCAAAACAATCTTTAGGATTTGTACCGTAAAACTCTTGCATCTTCTGTAAGGTTTTTGATGCAATACTTTTAGCTGTTCCTTTCCAACCTGCATGTGCAGCTCCGATGGAGGAAGTGATTGGGTCAAAAATTAAAATCGGCGTACAATCTGCAATTCCTATAGTTAAAAACAAGTCTCTTTGATTCGTAACAAATGCATCATAACCAGAAAAATATCCTGACTCAGTTGCTTCCAAAATTATATCGTCATGAACTTGAAGACTTCCAACTATTTGATTGGAAGAAATCTCCAGTAAATCGAAAAAGATTTGACGGTTTTTGAGGACACTTTGAATATCATCCTGAGTGTTCAATCCTAAGTTCAAACTCTCATATGGAAATTGACTTATTCCTCCATTTCGTCGACTTTCTCTCATGATGAGATGAGGAAAGGTCTTTTCAAATTTGGAAGAAAAATAAGACTTTGCAGTCATAGAAATCTATACTTTAGGCTTTCTAGCTTTAATGCCCCAAGTGAATGTAAACTCTGCAACTACTTCACCTTTTTCGTTATAAGCATTTGTTTGGCAGACAATTTCTTGAGCTTCAAAAGTTTGACAAGTTTTCATAACTTTTGAAGCGATTTCATACCCTTGATTGCACTTAAAAGTAGTCAAACCCACCGCTGTTTTGATAAATTTAGCTTCACATCCTATGACAAATGTAGATACAGAAGGTTTTAATTTATTGGTGTACATCAATAATAATGCACCGCTACCCATTTCTGCAACCATTCCCAAAACTGCCCAATATGTAGTATTGAAAGGGTTTTTATTTAAGAATCGGTATGGAACTGTTAATTCGCAATTATTATCATCCAACTTTGTCAAACTTACACCTATCAAAGAAGCCAAAGGCAAATCTTTAATCAATCCAGCTTTAAACGCTAAAGGATTCAACACTAGCTTTTTGTATTCTTTAATTTTTTTTTGATCAAAGAAGTTTTCAATTTCTTGCACTTGCATGGGAATTTAAAATTTGTCCAAAAATAAGAAAGATAAACTTGAATCTTTAAAATAATTCTTGAATGATTTTTCTCATAGGCAATCCCATCACGTTATAATAGCAACCGTCAATTTTATGAATATTTCTCACTCCTATCCATTCTTGAATAGCATACGCACCTGCTTTATCATAAGGCTTGAATTCATCTACATAATATTCGATGTCTTTTAAATTCATTTTATTGAAAGTCACTTTTGTGATATCTGTTAAAGATTGTACTTGACCATTGAATAGATAACAAACTCCACTCAATACTTCATGTGTAGCACCAGAAAGTTTTTGTAAAATTTGAATTGCGTCATTTCTATCTATAGGTTTTCCTAATATTTCATTATTGATCAAAACAATAGTGTCCGCAGTGATAATCGCCCTATTTTGGATTTTAAACTGTTCTTGGATAGCTTTTGCTTTTTTGATTGCTAAAAATTCCGGTACATTTCTCAAGGGCAAATCGTCAGGATAATTTTCTTCCACATCTGAAACCAAAACATCAAATTCAAACCCTGCTAGAGATAATATTTCTTTTCTTCTCGGAGAACCTGAACCCAAGATGAGTTTTTGACCTTCTACAATCTTCATAAGCGACAAAAATAAGTAAATACGGAGTAGTCAACAAAAAATAAAATAGATTAGTTAGGTAGACGTGATTTTAAAGAGATGCTTTCAGTATGACGTTCTAGGAAAATAAACCATTAAGAAATTAAGATTTTATATATAAATGCACTGATTTTTATCGTATTTGACTTTGCAAAATGCTGAATTCAAAATGAAATATTCTAAAAGTTTTACTATTAATTTCACATTAAACACATTAGCACATTAAAATAATGCTCTTAAAGATGCGCTTCCAGTATGCACAATTCGATTGTTATTGCCAGCTTTACGACCTTCGTAAGAGATATTTAACTGTAAGTTGTTGGAAAGTGTACGATTGTAGGATCCATTCCAGATATAATTCTTGCCCGGTTGTAAACCGTCTAAGATTTGATAAGATTTAGTAGTTCCATTTTGTCCATTATAATCAAATAACACAAAGGAGAATTTTGCTTCTATACTTTGTTTGGAAACGATAGTATATCGAATGTCAAAATTCAATTTATTGCCTTTCGCTAATTCATTTCCGAGCTCAGGAATATTGCGTTTTCGATTGTATTCATAACCTAAAGAAGTCCGTAAAATGGTTTTCAAAATCCAAGACATCGAAGGATTGATATTGTATTGGGCGATATCGTAATTATTTGTAGCAGAATATTCAGCATCTGCAAAATTTCGACCTTTCAATAATTTCAAATTCAAAGAGAAGCCTTTCGGCAAATTAAAATTAGATTCTAAAGTTTGCTCTTGTCTTTTTCTAGTGTCAAATCCATTGACGAGTATCGTTTTATTCTGATTATAAAACCAAGTATAATTGGCATAAAACTTAGGATTTCCTTGATTAAAATAGACCGTATTTCTAAAAGCTGAGTTGAGACTCAAAACATTTTCATCATTAGTATTGAGTAGAAATGGATTAAATGGAGATACAGAAGCTCCTTTAAAAGTCTTACGAGTGATCATCATCGAAGAGTTCAAATTGAATCTTGCAATCAATTTCTTAATCCCTGTTTCATCAAACCAAACTGCTTTTGGGTTCAATTGTATCACTTGATTAAAAGTCACAATTCTCGCTTGAATGTATTCATTGACATTGGTCAATACTCTGATATAATTAGCACTGTCTGCATATTGAGCGACAACAAATTCGTCTAATTGCTGAACCCCATCTCCATTTTGATCTATCCATCTGTATAAACCCTGTCCTGAACTGACTTCCAAATAAGTGAACTCTCTCACCCTTTCTTGTCCACTTCCCAATTCATAAATCGTATTGAAACGAACAGCACCTCTTTTGATTAAAAACCCATATTCAGCTCTTCCTAAGAAGTTCTTGTCGGATAGATTTCCTGAAGTTGTCGAGTCATTCACTACCAAATCTCTAAAAGTAAAACCGATGCTTAAGTTTTGATTTTTTAGACGATTAGCTTTTGCCGTTAATTCGATATCATTACTCGTACTGAGTGAAGAAAACTCATGTTGATTCGGAGTTAAATCATTTCTAAACTTGTAAGTAATTTCCCCTGAAATAAATGCCGAATCTGAAGTTTTGATGGAAGCAAAAACGTTATTATTAAAATATGCAGAAGAGAGCAAAGAGTCTGTATCGTTATTTCTAATGGCGTTGTATTCTGTAAAAGCTCCCGTAGAAATTTCTAAATATTTAAGTTGAGGGAATTTCTTGCTTACTCTAATATTTGGTCTTAAAAATGTAGAATGAAAATTTGGATCTGTAGTTTTCAGCCAACTTAATTCAGCTCTTAAGTCCCAATTGTCTTTGTTATAATTCAAATTATAAAGTTGCTGAATACCGTTAAGAATATTTTTTCTATTAAAATAATTCCAAGATCCACCGACATTAAAACCTTTCTCTTCATTTCTCAAATCTATCGCAGTCGTGACAAAATGCTCTTGAGTGTTTATGTTAGAGTTGATGTTCCAATCTCTTGAAAACTCTACCGATCTGTATTGTTCTGGCGCTTGAAAATTCTCACTTTTTAATTCATACATCGCCTTAGTAGAAAGCAACCATTTTTGTTGACCGAGCGTATCTCTTCTTTCCACTTTATTCATCAAAGCCCAACCTTTATTTTCTTTTTTATCAATATCAGAAAAGGTATTGAGGTCTCTATTTGAAAATGACCATTCTGAATAAAGAGAAGTCTTGGGATTGAAATGATATCTTGCACCTATTACAGCGTACATATCCTTTTTAGGCGTGATAATCAATTCTATAGGCTCGTAGTCGCCTTGAGGTATACCATCAACGGGAGCTATCCATTTGTACACTCTTTGATTTAATGAATTTTTGTCCGGCATATAATTTCCCATTCTAGAACCTACGTAGCTAAAACTCAAATTATACAAGTCCACCTCTGAGCTATTGGTATATGCAAAAACACTATCGTACAAAATTCCATTGACAATAGAATCTTTCATTTGATATTGAATAGAATTAGCAGAATACTCTGCAGGACGTACTCCTGGAACAAATGCCCTAGAAATATCATTTCCTACATTTCTCAATATATTTTTTGTTGTACTGTCAATATTAGCAAGTATGGGTTTGTTTTTGGAATCTTGTTCTGTGTAGAATTGAGCGTATAATGTCAAGTTTTTATAATTGGCTTCATGAGCAGTATGGAATAAAGTTCTAAAGTAATTCTTGTCAGAATATTCAAACTCTACTACTAATCGGACATCTTTAGTCACTAAGAAATTCGGCGTAAATACAATTTCACCCGTATTATAATCCATGATATAGGCATTGTCTTCACCGCGCAATAGTAATTTACCGTCAGAATATACCTTTTCCGAACCCGCTAAAATGATGATATAGGTCTCTCCATTATTCCCAATTAATTTATAAGGGCCTTGGTTGCCTTCTTTTCCATTAAATACATTTCTAGCAAACTTCCCCTTTGCAATAGCAAAAGAAGCTGAATGTTGAGTTTGCCAACCTTTTTTGAAATCTAATCCTGTTTTAAAACTCGCTCCTTGTAATTGTTTGTCAAATTTTACGAAATAACTTCCTTGACTTTGCAAGCCATAATCTCCTGCAACAAATTGATTCTTTCCTTTTTTGACTTGAATATAAACTTTATCAAAATCCTGAATTTGCTGAGTAGTACCATCAGGTTGGATAGGAATCGTATTATCTGTCAGAGCAGCTAAAATTTCTAAATCTCCAATTTTTCCTGAAAGTTGTAAATCCAAAGTTGAATTGACTACTAAATCTTGATTATTTCCAAATGAGATTCCTCTTGCAAAAGCTCCATTATAGTTCAGACCTCCAAAATCTATAGGGTTTTCATTGATGCCATAATAAGGATCATAAAAATATGGGTCTAAATAAGTACTGTCCCGCCAAGTATATCCGTGAAAATTTTTCTTTTTGTAGACCGATTGAATAGCTAATGGAAATGCTCTATAATATATCTTCAGTTTTTGACCATAGAGTAAGCTATCGTTGATTTTTAGTTTACCTGAGAAAGGTTCTAAAAAATAAGATGCTGTACTTAAAACTTCGTCGCTATCCGCAATTTTCAGAATTAAAGTACTAGGAATAACTCCATTAGAATCTAGTTGTATGAAATTAGTATCTGCAATAAATTGATCTTCTCTTACATTATTCAGTTGTTCCCATTGCATACCAATGCTTTGTGCAAAGGACTCTGTAAGAACCCAGCAACAAAAAAAGCAAAAGAAGCTCAGCGATTTTAACAACGTACTCAAATTTATTGAATCGTAAATATCTTAAAAACGCTTTGGTAAATAGAAGTATTATGAAAATTAATCAGAATCGTGCTTTCTTTTAAAAATGATGCCTGCATTTTTATTAGTATCTGAACGAATAGAGATTTCTTTCCTGACACCATTTTCTGTAAAATAAATTGCAGCTGTATTGGGGGGAATGTCTCCGGTATTGTTCGCATAAATCACTAAAAGATTTTTCTCATTAGTCACCACTATAGGCAGTACTAAGCTTTCATGAGATAAACGATGTTGCTTGACTAATAATTGCTTATTGTAAAAAACAGTCACCGTATCATTGTCCACTTGATTATTATCGATGATATTTAGATAAATTGTATCAGATTGCACTTCTACGATATCTTGTATTTCTACTAATCTTCCTTGAAAATATCTTATTTTATCTCCATCAGATTCAGATTCATTAGCGTATCCTCTTATTTTTCTTAGGTTAAATTTTCCTGATGAACAAACAGAAGAGTCTTGAACGAAAACTCCATCTACATAAGCACCAATTGGACTTCCCCACTCTCCTTTCATGACCCAACTATCTTTTAGGGTATCTATGGTAGCCAAATAATTTTTGATACACCATGGATGCTTATCATTATTTCCAGATGATTTCATCAATGTGACATCAGTAAAATTCAAATTTTGTCCATCAAAACTCCCTTCTAAATAATACTCTGCAAAATCACCTGTACGAGAAATTATTTTTGAAGTTCCAAATAAAGTAGAGTCTGATTCGTAATACAATTTAAAAATCACTTCATACATCAAAGTTTTATCCTTTTGAGAAAGTAGCCCTTTCCACATCCCTTCAAAAGGCAAATCTTCTGCTTTAAGAGATAATACACCTAAAAGAAAAAATACACCCAACAAACTTTTTTGAAAAGACTTCACTATAACACCAAACATATCGACAAATATAAGCTTTGTATGAAGCATAAAAAACATGCCAATAAAAAAGGCCGTCCTATGGACAGCCTACATTTATAAATAAAACCAATATGGTTGAGATTCAAAACCTATTTCTCGTTTTTCTCTTCTCTTCTTTCTTGGATGTTTTCTTTTTTCTCGTTGAATTTATCTTTAATATTTTCAATCAAACCAGGATTATACTCATAGTTAGATTTGTTTTCTTGATACTTAGCTTGTTGATTTTTATCTAATACTTTTTCCACTTTAGAGTGAGTAGAGTTTTTGATAAAGATGATTTTATTATTCACTTCATTTTGTGATTTATTTTCATCCATTCTTACTGATTCGATTTCTTCAGCTTCATGCAATTTGATATCCTGAATTTTATTCGCTTGTTTTTGGTTCAAACCTAAATCTTTAGCCATTCCTGTCACTGTAGAATTTACTTTTTGAACGGTTTTAGTATCTAGTTGGTGATCATGCATTTCTAGAGCTTCGATAGATGTAGCCTGAACGTTTATTGTTGCTGTTGAGCCTATTAAAAATGCTCCAAGTGTAATTGTTTTGATAATTGCTTTCATAATTTTGTATTTGCCTATATACACGATAGCAAGTCTACAAAAGTTTACAATTAAGCAATTTTTAACAAGTCATTATTTAATACCTAACTTTTCCTTGATATTTTCTTTAGTGTCTTTATAGACATCTTTAAGGTTCTCCATTAATCCTGGATTGTATCTATAATCTGATTTCTTAACTTCAAATAAAATGTCTTGATTTTTCTTGAGGACTTTGTAGACCTTCTTATCTGATGCTGTAGATATCAATATGATTTCATTTTTAATTTCTTGTTGAGACTTCAAATCATTATTCCTCTCCATCTCGATGGCTCTTACTTCTGTTAGCTTTATAGAATGTACTTTTTTGGCTTGTTTGGCAGATAAACTTAAATCCTTGCTCATTTTATTAGTCAATTCATTCACTTTAGAATTGATTTTAGCTTCTAGCTTATCAGATAGAACGACTTCAACTTTGGGCTTTTTTGCATAAGTCTCCTGCATATTCAAAGTGGCCACCGACAAAAGAGCTATAAATAAGTATCGAATCAATGATTTCATATTTTGGTTTTGAATTTAAATTTAGGACAATCCTAGCAATTATTATCTTGGATATAAAAACATCCTTTTGAAAACATTTTACAGTCTCCATAGTTTTATTGAACTGATTTAACTAATCGCTAAACATTGTATAAACGAATAACGTTACAACTTCTTTAAAATTATGACAGTATCTGATATCGATAGAGTAATTGAAATGGCATGGGAGGATCGTACTCCTTTTGAAGCTATTAAGTTCCAATTTGACCTTACGGAAGCTGAAGTCATTCAATTGATGCGAAGTGAATTAAAGCTGAGTTCCTTCAAACTTTGGAGAAAAAGAGTCAACAGCGGTATTAGTAAAAAACACCTTTTAAAAAGAAGTGAAGAAATTAATCGCTTTAAATGCTCTCGACAAAGAAGTATTACTCAAAATAAAATTTCCAAAAGATAAATTACAAACCCACAATAATTATGGAGTTAATAGAAAAATTAAATTGGCAATTTAATTACTCTCCTCCAACAATCTAGCTACTGCAATCCCTGCAAGATATCCTGTGGTCCAAGCTGCTTGAAAATTAAATCCTCCAGTCAATGCATCGATATCTAAAACTTCACCAGCAAAATATAGATTTTTCATCTTCTTGCTTGCCATTGTTCTGAAATCGACTTCTTCTAAAGCGATTCCACCAGCAGTGACAAACTCTTCTTTAAAAGTACTTTTACCATTGACTTTCAGATTGCATTTGCACAAGACTTTTACGATTTTCTGCAAGAGTACATCATCCATATCCGACCAATTTTGAGCATCTTCTAGTTTGATATACTCCATCAATCTTTTCCAAAATCTCGTAGGAATATCAAAAAGATTAGAATTGATGATTTGCTTTTTGGGATGGTTAAAAACTTGACTTTTAAGTATTGTTTCTACCTCTCGCTCACTAAGTCTGGTGAAATTAATAGAAATACCAAATCTATATTGCATCGCATGAAATAGTCTTGCTCCCCATGCAGACATTTTTAAAACTGCAGGTCCACTTATGCCCCAATGTGTAACTAAAAAAGGTCCGTTAGTGGAAAGTTTGTGGCCTTCAACTTGGATTTCTACATTCGGTAAAGAAACTCCTTGTAATTCTTCAAATAGAAAATGCTGAATATTGAATGTAAATAAAGAAGGAACGGCGTCGATAATCCCATGATATCCACTCAACATTTCCCAAGCAGCAGGACTACTTCCTGAAGCTAATATCAAAATATCTGCAAAAATATTTTGACCACTAGAAGTTTTCAATGTCCATTTTCCAGAATTATTTTGTGTGAAATTTACAATTTTAGTACTATTCCAGATTTTTACATTTGCAGAATTCGCACTTTCAATTAAGCAATCTATAATGGTAGAAGATTGATCAGTAATAGGAAAAACTCTATTATCTTTTTCGATTTTCAATTCTACTCCTCTTCTTTCAAACCAGTCAAAGGTATCTCCCGGTTGAAATTTATGAAATGGACCTAATAACTCTTTCTGTCCTCTTGGGTAATAAGTCACTAATTCCTTCGGTTCAAAACAAGCGTGAGTGACATTGCATCTTCCTCCACCTGAAATTTTGACTTTGTTTAGAACTGTCTGATTTTGCTCAATAATAACAACTTGTACATCAGGATGATTTTCAGCACATGTAATTGCAGCAAAAAATCCTGCAGCTCCTCCTCCAATCACACAGACTGTAGGTTTTTCATTTTTCGACATGAAAGAAATTATTTAAGCTTCTAATTTATCTAAAAATTGGCTAGGTATTGGTGTGATTTCTCTTTTTAAATAATTAAAGCAAACCATACCTGTACGCATCACTACCAAATTTCTTGTAGCATTTTCCTTTTTACATCTAATTAAAATGTCAAAAGAGAACTCTGTCAACTCATTGACCGCAACATCTATGTGGATGGGGTCGCCTAAAAATCCTTCTGATTGATAAATGATGGTATGATTTGCAACTATTAAACCAAATTCAGTCAAAGTAGACTCTTCACTCCAACCGATATCATTCAGAAATTGTTGACGAATCTGATCTGCCCAAACTAATATCCGTTCATTGCCCATATGTTGAGCTATATTAATATCTTCCGCTTCGATCACTCTTTTAGAGCTCCATAATACTGTATCTGGAAACTCAATTCGCTCTTTTTTCATGGAGTTACAAAAGTCTGCATTTATTTTTTTTAAATTTTGATGGTTTTTTATTTTTCACTTCGATAACAATTTGTTAAAATTGAAGTTATTCTTTAAACATCTATTCTATAATTCAATTATTATGAAATTATCCGACATACAATCCTTCGAAGAGTACCAAAAAGCCTATCAATATTCTGTAGATCAACCTGAAAAGTTTTGGGAAGAACAAGCTGAGAAACTAGTTTGGAGTAAAAAATGGGACAAAGTTTTAGACTGGAATTTTGAAGAACCTAAAATTGAATGGTTTGCAGGTGGTAAAATGAATATTACTGAGAATTGTCTAGATAGACATTTAGCTAAAAGAGGAAATAAAATCGCTTTGATTTGGGAGCCGAATGATCCAAAGGAGCGGTTTTTAAGATTGACTTATAAAGAATTACACGAAAGAGTGTGTCTAATGGCGAATGTCTTGAAAAGAAACGGCGTTAAAAAAGGAGATAGAGTGTGCATTTATATGCCTATGATTCCTGAGTTGGCAATTTCAATATTGGCATGCGCAAGAGTTGGAGCAATACATTCCATCATATTTGCAGGATTCTCCTCTTCAGCTTTAGCAGATAGAATCAATGATGCAGAAGCAAAAGTTATTTTGACAAGTGATGGACTCAATAGAGGTACCAAACAAATTCCAGTAAAAAGAGTAGTTGATGAAGCTATTTCTCATTGCCCAACGGTGGAAAGAGTCATAGTGGTCGATCGATTAGGCTGGGCTGTAGACATGAAAGAAGGTAGAGATGTCTATTTGCATGATGAATTAACACAGGTAGATAAAGATTGTCCTGCCGAACAAATGGATGCAGAAGATACTTTATTTATTCTTTACACTTCTGGCTCGACAGGCAAACCTAAAGGAGTCGTGCATACTGTAGGTGGTTATGCGGTGTTTGTAGATTATACTTTTAGGAACGTCTTCCAAATGGACGAAAGTGATATCTATTGGTGTACTGCTGATATTGGTTGGGTAACAGGACATAGCTATTCGGTTTATGGACCGCTGATGTCAGGTGCTACCACGACTATTTTTGAAGGAGTTCCAACCTTTCCAGATCCAGGAAGATTTTGGCAAGTTGTAGATAAATTTGGAATTACACATTTCTATACTGCACCTACCGCTATTAGAGCTTTGATGGCTTCAGGCGAAGATCATGTATTATCATACAGTTTAGATTCATTAAAAGTGATTGGCTCAGTGGGCGAACCTATTAATGAAGAAGCGTGGCATTGGTATAATTTACACGTAGGTAAAGAAAAATGTCCATTAATTGATACTTGGTGGCAAACAGAGACTGGTGGAATTATGATTTCATCTTTAGCTGGAGTCACACCTACAAAACCTACATTTGCAGCATATCCAATTCCAGGAATTCAACCGGTACTTTTGGATAATGAAGGAAATGTTTTAGAGGGAAATAATGTCGAAGGATATTTATGTATGAAATTTCCATGGCCAAGTATTTTAAGAACTACTTATGGAGATCATGAGCGATGTAAACAAACCTATTTCTCTAATTATAAAGGATATTATTTCACAGGAGATGGTGCACGCAGAGATGAAAATGGACTGTACAGAATCATAGGTCGAGTGGATGATGTCATCAATGTTTCAGGACATAGATTTGGAACAGCAGAAATAGAAAATGCAATCAATCAAAATCCAAAAGTTGTAGAATCAGCAGTTGTAGGATATCCTCATGACATCAAAGGTCAAGGAATTTATGCATTTGTCATATTATTAGACGATGCAAAAAACGAAGCTGAAGATTATGTAAGAGCTAAAATTGTAGAAACTATAGTCGCAGAAATAGGCAGAATCGCTAAACCAGATAAAATACAGATTGTCAGTGGATTACCTAAAACTAGATCAGGTAAAATCATGCGAAGAATATTAAGAAAAATTGCAGAAAATGAATTGAGCAGTTTAGGAGATACTTCTACTTTATTGGATCCGACAGTAGTTGATGAAATCATTGAAGGCAGACTATAACAATACGTTCAACTAATTTTTATATTTACATTGATCTTACCACTACTTTTAATAAATGAATTGTAGTGGTAGACACTTCAATTTTGCAAAACACGTCTCATGAGAAAACTTTCCCTTCCATTTCTGCTCTTCTTTTTTGTATATTCTATAGTTTTTGGAGAAGAGAAGAAGTTCACCATTTTACATACTAGTGATGAACATTCTACCCTATCTCCTATCCCTTTGACGGATTATAAAAAAGATCAAAGCAATTCTACTTTAGGAGGTTTTGCGAGATGGGCGACCAAAGTGAAAGAAATCAGAGCTCAAAAAGGTGACGAACCTGTTTTGCTACTTTCCTCAGGTGATATCATGGGCGGTTCACCATTTGCATGGTTGATTTTAGAGAAGAAATCTCACGAAATAGAAATCATGCAAAAGATTGGTTATCAAGCGATGACTATTGGAAACCATGAATTTGATTATGGACCTAATATCTTGGCAGAATATCTTGCACGTGCAGGTTATGCAGATGGTCAACCCGAGTTGTCGATTATCATTTCCAACTTAAATATTCCAGATACATTAGCACTTAAAAAAATCAATTTACTTCCTTCAAAAATCTATACTCTTGGTAATGGAGTTAAAATTGGCATATTTGGAATTCAAGGAAAATCAGCTTTTAGTTTAGCACCTGCTGCTGGAGATGTGACTATTTTTGATCAATATGAAATTGGAAATAAAACAGTAGAAGCACTTAAAAAGCAAGGTGCAGATGTCATTGTAATGTTGTCCCACTCAGGTATTGATGAAGACAAAATTATGGCTAAAAAAATAAAAGGTATAGATATCATTTTGGGCGGTCACGATCATATCAATACTCCTCAACCATTAAAAGTCAATAATACTATCATCTTTCATCCTGACTATTATTTAAGACATTTCGGTCAATTAGAATTTGCTTACAATACAGAAACTAAAAAAACACAACTCATCAATGAGCGCAATGGCACAGAAGCATTACAACCATTAAATTCAGATATTCCAGAAGATTCAACTATTGCGGCCATCATTCAAACAGCTACCGATGAATTAAATGCATTCTTAACTACTTATACCAATGGTCGATTTAACTTCATAGATTCTACTGTTATCGAATCTAATTTTGATGTGGTCAAAGAAGAAGAGTATAAAGAAACTACTATCGGTAATTTCGTTGCGGATGCTATGAGATTAGAAGGTTCTAAAATTATTGGAGATAGAATAGATATAGCGATACAAGGAAATGGAGTCATTAGAGGAGATATCCTCACGGGTAAATTAGACAGCACAAAAGGTAAGTTTTCTTTATTTGACATGTTGACATTAACTGGTTTAGGTGCAGGTCCTGACCAATCCGCAGGCTATCCAATGGTGTCTTGCTATTTGACTGAAAAAGAAATCTTCAATGTGCTAGAAGTGACTGCGATGATGTCACAAGTTTATGGAGACAATTTCTTCCTGCAAGTTTCAGGATTAAAATATACTTACGACCCAGGGAAATCTTTATGGGGAAAAATACCTTTTCTCGGCACACCTATTCCAGCGACTATGGCTGTAAAATCTGTATTTCTATACACAGGAAATGGTTTGCAAGATGATTCTGAAAATTATATAAAACTACAAAGAGATGGCGACCGACTCTTCCACGTAGTTACTGATTATTACTTAGCAAAATTCCTTCCGATGGTGGGAGAAGTTTTGCCGAAATTGGAAATCTCTTTTAAAGATAAAAATCGCAACAAAAAGACTTTAGATGAATGCGTAGTTCATCAAGAGGATGGCAAAGAATTTAAAGTGTGGCAAGCATTATCTATGTATGCTCAAGAATTAAAACAAATGCCTACTATCTACAAAGAAACTCAAAAACGTATCACCAAAGAAGAAGGTATTCCATTAAAAGTTTGGACAATCACAGGATTGATTGTATTGCTATTATTGATAATTATTGGTGGTAGAAAGTTTAAAAATAGGAAGAAGAAGGTTTAGATAAAACTAAAAAACCTTAGAAATATCTTACAAACAAGATTACAAAACAAATTTTAAAAATATAAATATGAATTTAAAAGAAACGGAATATGTTAAAGGTACCAATGAGTTACAATTACATTGTCCAATATGTAATTTTGAATATACTCATTTGAAAGAAGTCAAAACCAATTTAAATAAGGAAAACAGACTTGAAGTTATTTTAAGCTTTGAATGTGAAGAGCAGCATGTATTTGAACATCGTATTCATAATCATAAAGGATATACACTTATTACAAATGGGAAAGAAAAATTTTAAGAATTTAATTCTATCATAAATCATTTTTCAAATTCTTTAATGAACCAAGAATTTCTAATCACACAAGATCTATTCAAGCAGATTACTGAAACCAAGTACATCTGCCAATCGGATTTTATTGATAGAAATGATATAGAGACATTAATCAATCTCGATAGAACTACCATCAACCAAATCGTTCAAAAAACAGGTTTAACATTTGTGCCTGCTAACAAACATGGAAATCTTTGTTTTGCTACAAATAATGACGAGCTACAAGATGATTTCAAACTCATCTTTACATCAATTGATTTATTAGATTATATCTCTGCCGTTTTGCACGCTCGTATTTACGGAGAGCAAAACAAAGAATTTAAAAATATAGATTCTATTGGAATCCCTTATCCAGAAGATGCAAAGGGTTTTTGGCAATTCGTAAGATTAGGTAAAGAAATCAAACGTCAACAAAAATAATTGTTGCATTTAATGATATCATCAGATTCATAAATAAATTTGGATTGGGATAAAATGTCTTTGAATTTGGATCGCTCCTACGGAGCTACAAACGGTGTGCTCCTACGGAGCAATAATGAAGAACACCTATTCAAACAATACATAAAAACAAAAAATACAATCAATTCAGCCCCGTATGTCTGATGCCGTTTATTGATAAAAATGAAATTTTGTTTGTAAATTAGAATTATAAGATTTGCACATTTAAAATTATCAATTCGATTATGCTCCGTAGGAGCATACGGTTTGTAACCAAAAAGCATCCACCACCAATCTAGCTCCGGAGGAGCGACCTATTAAAATCAACAAATATGCCTAACACCTACACCCAAATCTATATCCAAATTGTATTTGCCGTAAAAGGAAGACAAAATTTTATTTCAAAAAACAAGAGAGAAGAATTACATAAATACATTACAGGTATAGTCCAAAATAGAGATCAGAAAATGTTAGCAATTTTTGCAATGCCTGACCACGTTCATATTTTGTTGGGTATGAAACCAGACATTTCAATTTCTAATTTAGTAAGAGATATTAAGGCAGGCTCCTCCAAATACATTAATGACAATAATTGGATAATGGGTAAATTCAATTGGCAAGAAGGTTATGGCGCTTTTTCATATGCTAAAAGCCAAATAGATTATGTGGTCAAGTATATATTGAATCAAGAAGAACACCATAAAGCCAAAACATTCAAGAAAGAATATATTGACATGTTAGAAAGATATGAAATTGAATACAATGAAAAATATCTCTTTGAATGGATTGAATAAAGCAGAACAAACAGTTAGCTCCTACAGAGTAATAAAAAAACTTAAACAAAGCCTTTTAAAAGTGAAAACTCAATTCTGCTCCGTAGGAACCATACTTTTTTGCAAACGAAAAACACCACCAATCTAGCTCCGTAGAAGCCCAACCGTTTGTAAACCAAAAAGAATCATCATCAAACTAGCTCCGTAGGAGCAAACTGTTTATAAGCATAACGACCATCCAAATTATATTTTGGATGAAAGCAAGACAAAATCAAAAATAATGTATCTTTTCTAGTCTTCTACTGTCTCCTTAATGAACAATAAAAAACTACTGTTATGGGAAAATGTAAATGTACCGATTGTGATTGCACAAAATGTAATTGCAAAAATTGTAAAGAAAGCGAATGTCCTTGTGATAAATGCGAATGTACAAAATGTGAATGTTGATAATTTCTAAAAGCTTAGTCTGAGGGCTAAGCTTTATTTATTTTTGAAGATGGAAACGCAAACGATTTGGAATAATTACAATCAAGAACTTTACTTTTTTATCCTTAAAAAGGTAAAGAGTAAAAATGCTGCAAATGATGTTTTCCAAAATACTTTTTTGAAAATTCATTTAAATCTTTCTAGTCTTAAAAATGAAGAAAAAGTGAGAGCTTGGGTTTTCAAATTGCAAGAAATGAAATCATCAATTATTTCAATAATGAAACTGTATATACAGACGAAATAGACAGCAATCAAGAGATCGCTCTTCAACAATATCAACATATCTGCTGTTTTGATAAATTCATCAATGAACTGCCCGAGATTTACAAAGAAGTGATTGAACTAGTTTATATAAAAGGCCTAAAACAAAAAGAGGTAGCAGCCACATTAGACATCAGTCTTGAAAATGTAAAAGTAAGAATTAGAAGAGTAAAAGAAATTTTAAAGAAAAGATTCAACGAATGTTGTAAATATGAATTTGATAAAAATGGACATTTAACTGGAGAATCCAATTGCTCTATTTGTGAAAAGTAAAAGCTCATCAATAAATTAAAATAGAATAAAACAATATTACATCGTAAATTCAAGGAATTATATCTTAAAAAATGGGCCATTACATCAATAGCAATCTAGTTAAAAACGAACACGTAGAGTTAGAAACCTCCTATCATTGGATCATCTTCTGTAGCTTTAAAGCCATTTTTTCGTTATTCACAATACCATTAATTGCTAGATATACAGACGAATTTGCAGTCACTAATAAACGAGTGATCATTAAAACTGGATTAATTAGCAGGAAAACATTTGAAATGAACCATTCAAAAATTGAAAGCGTTAATGTAGATCAAAGTATTTTAGGTAGAATTCTTGGCTACGGATCTCTAAGTATTGTAGGTTCAGGTGGAACAAAAGAAGTATTTCCTAACATTAAAAGCCCACTAGAATTCAGAAAGAAATTTCAAGAAATGTCCATATAATTTCAAAATTTTAAGAACAAAAGTATTTTGGCTTTTGGATTCAAAATCTAAATAATTAACAATAACAAACTATGAAAAAAATCATATTCACTTTATTATTAACTGCACTTTCTAGTAGCGTGTTTGCAAAAAACTCAAACATTCAAACTATTGTAATAGAAACACAAATTTATTGTGACCATTGTCTTCAATGCGGTAGTTGTGGAAACAATATTAATATCAATGTGAGATCCAACAAAGGAATAAAAAAAGTGAAAATTGATGCTAAAGCGAACACTATTACAGTGGATTATGATGCCAATAAAATTCATCCTGATGCTATCAGAAAAACAATAAACAATGCAGGTTACGATGCTGATGATATGAAAGCTCCTGCAGAATCAGTTGCTAAATTGGATGGCTGCTGCCGTAAGCATTAAATAACCTATGATTAAATAATTAGGCTTCATTTCTTTTATTATTTAAGAATGAGGCATTTTTCTTTATTATCACCCAAACTGTATTATAATTCAGTACAGTTGTACGAATAAAACAGTTAAATACCTTTGTTTTTCATATTTTTGAGTGTATCAAATGATAGTATCTTTTCAGGAGCAGAATTCTTGAAATGACTTCATAAGATTAACAAACCTTCCACTCTTTTTATCAAAAATCTTGGACGATTAAAATCCGTTTTTTGATAAAACAAATTTAAAAATTATGAACTCACAAATCAATACTATCAATAGCGTCATCGAAGCGTTTTTTACAGAAAATCCGAGCATCAAAATTATACCTGCAAAAGATTTAATGCCAGCACTTATCAAAGCCGGTGTTTTTATGAAAGACAACAAAAATGGTAAGCCAATTAGAGATATTTTAAGAGCTTTAGATAAAAACAACCAATTAGGTTTAATCCCATACATACATGCTGATCGAAAGGAGAAAGATATTTATTGGTATTTTATTCCCGAAAATGCAGAAAAACCTAGCACTTCTTATAAACAAGAAGAAGTTTCAAGTAAAAAGATAGAAGCTAAAAAAGTTAGACAGTTAAGTGATGAATCTTATGTTATTGACTTGTGTGATAACTTGCTTAACCGAACAGCTCAACGTCAATATAGATTTGATTTCCTAGTTGGAGATTTACATAAAGATGGAAAAACGACCACAGAATTACCAGTAGATGCCTATTATGAAGATTTGAATTTAGTGATTGAATACAAAGAATCACAACAAAATTCAGCTCAGCACTTTTCTAGTAACCAATTTGTGAAAACTGTAAGTGGAGTCAATAGATATGAACAGCGTAAAATCTATGACGAACGTAAGAGAATTGTTCTGCCAAAAAATGGAAAGCAGCTCATTGAAATTTCTTATTCTATTTTCGATTGTGATGAAGAAAATAAAATCATCAGAAATATGAATCAAGATTTAAGAAGGATCATTGAACTTTTAGAGAATAATGATATTGAAATCTAAAATTAGAAATAGAACATAAAACATTTTATTTCTAATCAAAAAATTGATTTCAAATAGAAAACTATAGCTTTTTGCACTCTTAGATATCCAACATTTAGTGTTCAGCAACAGTGAATTTCCTTTATAATCTGTTGATGTGATTCTAAAATATTTACATTTTATGTAAATTCGTTGTTACAAAGTTATTAAGTGTGATTTTATATGCGTAAATTGAATATATGCTCATTTACTGCATTGCTAAAATCCATCTAAATACATAAAACGATATAAAATGTCTGAAGAAAAGAAAAAACTAAATTCGGTTTCTGGAAGACCGATTGCTGAAAATCAAAATGTAAAAACTGCCGGAATAAGAGGTCCAATGCTTTTAGAAGACTTTTGGTTTCTAGAAAAACTAGCACACTTTGACAGAGAAGTCATTCCTGAAAGAAGAATGCACGCCAAAGGTTCGGGAGCATTTGGAACATTTACAGTGACGCACGATATTTCACAGTACACAAAAGCAAAAATATTTTCTCAAATTGGGAAGAAAACTGAAATGTTTGCTCGTTTCTCCACAGTAGCCGGAGAAAGAGGTGCAGCAGATGCCGAAAGAGATATCCGAGGTTTTGCTCTCAAATTTTATACAGAAGAAGGTAATTGGGACTTAGCAGGTAACAATACTCCTGTTTTCTTTTTAAAAGATCCGTATAAATTTCCAGATCTCAATAAAGCCGTTAAACGCGATCCACAAACCAATCTTCGAAGTGCAAATAATAACTGGGACTTTTGGACACTTTTACCCGAAGCTCTTCATCAAGTGACTATCGTCATGAGCGACAGAGGTATTCCAAAATCTTATCGACATATGCACGGCTTTGGCAGTCATACTTTTAGTTTTATCAATGCTAATAATGAAAGACATTGGGTGAAATTTCATTTTGTATGTCAACAAGGAATTCAAAACTTAACCAATGACGAAGCAGCAGCAATTATAAGTCATGATAGAGAAAGTAATCAAAGAGACTTATTTACGGCTATTGAAAAAGGCGATTTCCCTCAATGGAAACTAAAAGTTCAAATTATGCCTGAAGCAGACGCACACACCTACCGCTTTGATCCATTTGACTTGACAAAAGTTTGGCCACATGCAGATTATCCTTTGATAGATGTAGGAATTATGGAACTCAATAGAAATCCTGAAAATTATTTTGCAGATGTAGAGCAAGCTGCTTTTAATCCTGCAAATGTAGTCCCAGGAATAGGATTTTCTCCAGACAGAATGCTACAAGGGCGTCTATTTTCTTATGGCGATGCACAGCGATATAGATTAGGTGTCAATCACTATCAAATTCCTGTAAACAAACCTAAGTGTCCTTTTCACAATCCACATCGTGACGGCGCAATGCGTGTAGATGGCAACGAAGGCGCTACAATCCACTATGAGCCAAATAGCTATGGACAGTGGCAAGAACAAAAAGAGTTTGCTGAACCTGCCTTAGAACTTCAAGGTGCTGCTTTTCATTATGACCATAGAGAAGATGAAGATTACTATACCCAACCGGGCAACTTATTTAGGTTAATGAATAAGAAGCAACAACAAATCTTGTTTGAAAACACTGCTTGCGAAGTTGGTGGAGCTGAAAGATTTATTCAAGAAAGACATATTACCAATTGCTACAAGGCAGATGCTGCCTACGGAGAAGGTGTTGCTCAAGCATTAGGTATTGAAATTAAGGATTTGGATTTGCGATAATTCTACGATGTGCCCAAAACCAATGTTATGAAAGGGACAAGTGTGGCTTCACAATAAAACATAATAGATAGAGATGTGTTCAGATTGATAAATGAATACATAAATATTAAAATGGAAAAGCAAATAATATTATCGGATCCAATTATTTCTAGAACAGAATATAAACGCAAATTTAGTTTTGGTGAACTGTATCGTGCTCTAATGTATACACCAAGAGCAATGTCAAAATTAATATCGAATAAAAAAAGCAACTTAGTAGACAAAAAATTTATAGAACGTTTACAATTGGCAATTACTGAGGTGAACGGTTGTCCTGCTTGCTCGTATCAGCATACTAAAATGGCATTACAAATGGGCATGAGCAATGAAGAAATCAGTAGCTTTTTAAGTGGTGGTGATGATTTTATTCGTCCTGAAGAAGCAAAAGCAATAATTTTCGCTCAACATTTTGCAGATGCTAGAGGCTTTCCTAAAAAATATGCTTTTGACTCGATTATTAATGAATATGGTGAAGAGCAAGCAGAGATTATTTTTTCTGCATGTCAAGTGATGCTTACAGGAAATATTTATGGAATTCCATATAGCGCATTTAGCTCTAGACGTAAAGGTATAGTGTTTAAAGAAAGTTCAATATTTTATGAGTTGAGCATGATCATCGGCGGCATTCTAATACTTCCTATTGCACTTATTCTTGGTGTTCTTAGAGGCTTCATAGGATTATCAAATAAGAAACTAGACCTTACAACCGAAGCATAAGTATATACCAAAAGCTCCCCATGAATAACCAATTAAAAAAAGAAAGACTCATTATTCTTTCAGATTTATGGGGTAAAGAAAAATCTGAATGGATTTCATACTATACTTCACTTTTAGAAAATCATTTTGACATTCATTATTATGATTGTTGTGACTTAGGAAATATTGACAAAAGCGAATATTCTGAAAAGCAGCTACATCAGCAGTTCATCACTATTGGAATACAAAAAGCAGTAGAAAATATTCTTCAAAAAGAGCAAGAGAAAGTTCATGTTTTAGGATTTAGCATAGGTGGAACTATTGCTTGGAAAGCAGCAATTTCTGGTTTGAAAACCAAAAGTATCTTCGCTATATCCTCTACCCGATTGAGAATTGAAACAAATCAACCTTTAGGAATAATAGAATTGTTTTATGGAGCAAATGACACCTACCAACCTGATGAAGATTGGTTTCTAAAAATGGACATCAAAAGACATATTTATGAAAATGAAAATCATAACATGTATCAAAAAAGAGCAATAGCTGAAGATATTTGTACGAAGATTATTAAAATGAGTCAAAACCACAGATCGAATATTTAGTTTATTATTAGTAATTTTAAATAAGCTATTAATATAATGGACAGATTAATTAGAGAAGATTAATTAGAGGATATGGAAATTGATATTCAAAATAAGAAAATGGAATTAATTCAATGGTTAACCACTTTGGAAGACACAACTCTTATTCAAAAAATTCTTGACTTAAAGAAAAACGAAACAGACGATTGGTGGAATAAAATATCTGATACAGAAAAGCAATCTATAGAAAAAGGAATTTCTGATGCTAATGAAGGAAAAATAAAATCAAACTCAGAAGCTCAAAAAATATATGGAAAGTGGCTATAAAATATATTGGACTGACTATGCACTTGTTGAACTAGAAGAAACCTATAAATATCTTGAAGACAACTTTACATCTAAAGAACTCCGGAAACTTTCTTCTGAAATTGATAATATTTTAAAAATTATTTCTAGAAACCCAAAACTATTTCCCTTTTCCGAAACTAACGGAATTAGAAGAATAGTAATTAAAAAGTACAACTCTTTATATTATAGAGAAAAAGAAGGTTTTATTGAAATTCTTTCATTCTTTTCTAATCGTAAAAATCCAGACAGTAGTAAATTAACATAATAAAACTCTTCATCAATATATCATCCTCTTATTTCATAATTATTTTCTCAGTAATATTCATTAATACAAACTATTTTAAGATTATTTATTTCTACATTTAAAGATATAATTTCAAGCAAATCTAATTTCTAAAATAAAGCTGTATGAGTAATAATAATGGAACAGGAATTCTTGTGATATTAGCATATATCTATCTCATCATCAGTCAATTCATGACCTTATACTTTTGGTGGGAATGGGCACAAACTCATGGGTTTTGGAGTTCGATAATTATCGGTCCACTTGTAGGCGAGTTTAAAGGATTGCTTTGGATATTCTTTATTTTCCAATAGAATTATAACTGAATGCTCTAAACAAAAAAGTTAATTGAATCCAAAGACCCAATTAACTTTCTATTATTACAGATATGAAATATCTATTTCTTCTTAGGAGCAATAAATGCAATCATTCTTTTTCCTTCCAAGTTAGGCATGCTTTCTAATGAACCATATTCATCTAAACTTTGAGCAAATTGTAAAAGTAACAATTCACCTCTGTCTTTAAACATGATTGCACGACCTTTGAACTGCACATAAATTTTTACTTTAGCACCTTCGCCCAAAAATTTAATAGCATGTTTTTTCTTGAAATCTAAATCATGATCATCCGTATTAGGTGAAAATCTAATTTCTTTAATTTCAGTTTTATGAGCTTTCGCTTTTAATTCCTTTTCTTTTCTTTTCTTTTCGTAAAGGAATTTTTTATAGTCCATGATTTTACAAACAGGAGGAACAGCTTTAGGAGATATTTCTACTAAGTCTAACTCTTGTTCTTCAGCCATAGCTATAGCTGCCATGGTATTCATGACCACTGGCTCAACGTTATCCCCTACTAATCTAATTTCAGGAGCAGTAATTTCTCTGTTAAGTCGGTGTTCGTTTACTTTTTTGGCTGGTGGAGCCATTCTTCTTCTTGGGATCAAATTATATCTAGTTTTTTTGCAAAAATAATAAATTATTGAGAGATTTCATCTAATAGCAGTTTCTTAAATTCTTCCTTACTTAATTGACCTTTGTCACCTTGACCGTGACGACGAACTGAAAGTACATTTTGCTCTACTTCTTTTTCGCCAATAATCAACATATAAGGAGTTTTAGAAACTTCCGCATCTCGAATTTTTCTTCCAATTTTTTCTGTTCTTGTATCAATACTTGCTCTAATGTCTAATGCTTGTAAATCTTTCAAGATCTCTTCACAATATGGCAAGAATTTATCACTTATAGGTAAAATGTTAACTTGTTTAGGAGCTAGCCACACAGGGAAATTTCCTGCACAATGCTCTATTAAGATAGCCATAAAACGTTCTAAAGAACCAAATGGCGCTCTATGAATCATAATTGGCCTATGCTTTTCATTGTCAGAACCGATATATTCTAATTCGAATCTTTCGGGTAAATTATAATCTACTTGGATAGTTCCTAGCTGCCAAGAACGTCCAATGGCATCTTTCACCATAAAGTCCAATTTCGGACCATAAAATGCAGCTTCTCCATATTCAGTGACGGTTTCTAAACCCATCTCTTCTGTAGCTTCTATAATAGCAGACTCTGCTTTTTCCCAATTCTCATCAGAACCAATATACTTGGCTTTATTCTCTGGATCTCTTAAAGATATTTGAGCTGTATAGTTTTCAAAACCTAATTTATTGAATACAAATTTGGTGAGTGAAATCACTTCTTTAAACTCGTTTTTTAATTGATCTGCAGTACAAAAAATATGTGCATCGTCTTGAGTAAATCCTCTTACTCTTGTCAATCCATGTAATTCACCACTTTGCTCATAACGATATACTGTTCCAAACTCTGCTATTCTATAAGGCAGTTCTTTATATGACTTAGGAACAAATTTATAGATTTCACAATGATGAGGGCAGTTCATCGGTTTGAGGTAGAACTCTTCATTTTCCTCTGGTGTCAAAATAGGTTGAAATGCATCTTTACCATATTTCTCATAATGACCAGAAGTCACGTACAAATCTTTTTTACCTATATGCGGAGTTACCACTGGTTGATAGCCTCTTTTGATTTGTTCGTTCTTTAAGAAATCTACTAATTTCTCTCTTACAATAGTACCATTAGGCAACCATAATGGTAATCCCATACCGACTTTGTCAGAGAAAGCAAACAATTCTAGCTCTCTACCTAATTTTCTATGATCTCTTTTTAAAGCTTCTTCTATAAGTTTATTATAGGCTTCAAGTTCTTCTTGCTTAGGAAAAGTGATACCGTAGATTCTTGTCAATTGTGGACGAGTCTCATCTCCTCTCCAATACGCACCAGCAACTTTCGTCAGCTTGATGGCTTTGATAAAACCTGTATTGGGAATATGTGGACCTCTACATAAGTCTGTAAAATTACCTTGTTTGTAAAAAGTAATTTGACCGTCTTCTAATCCGCCTATCAATTCTAATTTATACTGATCGCCTTTTTCTCTAAAATAAGTGATAGCATCTGCCTTAGAGACTTCTTCTCTTACAAATTCGCTTTTTTTATCAGCTAATTGTTGCATTTTCTTCTCTAATGCTTCGAAGTCTTTAGAAGAGAAAACAGTATCACCAAAATCTACATCATAGTAAAAACCATTTTCAATCGGTGGACCAATGCCCAACTTCACTCCTTCAAAAGTAGCTTCTAATGCTTCTGCAAGTAAGTGTGCTGATGAGTGCCAAAAAGTCGATTTGCCTTCCGTATTATCCCACGTCAGTAATTGTACTGCGCTATGGTTATTAATAGGTCTATTGGCATCCCAAACTTCTTCATTCACCTTAGCAGACAATACTTTCTTTGCTAATGAATTACTGATGGATTTTGCAATTTCAATTGCAGTTACCCCTTGTGCATATTCACGCACTGCACCATCAGGAAATGTAATTTTAATCTGATTCATAAGAATGGGTGCAAAGTTATATAAAGTATTGGAGTTGCAAGCATTAAATTATCTATTCTATTGATTTTTAGCATCATTTATCTCAAAAACGGCTCAATATAATTTCAAAATATAAATTTATCTGATATGAACCGCTTATAACAGAAAAAGGCCTTTGAAACAAAGACCTTTTCCTATTTAATATGAAGATGAATTAGTCTCTAACTCTTGCTCTTTCGATCAAAGGTTTTTCATCATTTTTTCTTGCTATTTTCTTGAACGTATCTAAGATATATTCACCGTCTTCATTATTAGTAGTAAAGAATGAGAATGCATCTAAAATCTTAATGTCGTCAATTTTTCTTCCTGGGATATTGGTCTCATCAGCAATGATTTTCAAAATTTCTTGTGGAGAAACACTATCATGTCTTCCTTTAGCAACAAATAATCTCATTGTAGAACCTGCATCTCTAGAATTTCTTTCACGTCCACCACGGTCTCCACGATCTCTATCTCTTCCACGGTCTCCGCGATCAGATCCACGATCTCTATCTCTTCCTCCACGGTCTCCACGATCCCTGTCTCTTCCACGGTCTCCTCGATCTCTATCTCTTCCACGGTCTGATCCACGATCATCACGAGAGTAAGGTCTTTCGATAGCGTCCTTAATGACTTTGTATGCTTGAATATCTAAATCATCTCCTTGGAAAATTTTCAATAATGCAGCAATTACAACTTCAGGTTCGTTTTCAGCAACTAGTTCTTGAGTATACTCTACGAATGGATGTATTTGTTCAGTAGCGATTGCAGCTTCAACCTGCTCTTTCAAACGACGCTTTTTAATAGCGACCATTTCTGAAGCATCAGGTAATTTACCTTTCTCTACTACTGCTTTAGTAATTCTTTGGATAAATTGTAATTTTCTACGTTCGTTAGAATCGATAATTGCAATGGCTTTCCCTGTTTTACCAGCTCTTCCTGTTCTACCAATTCTGTGCACATAAGATTCTGGGTCTTGAGGTAAACCGTAGTTTACAACGTGTGTCAAATCTTGAATGTCGATACCTCTAGCAGCCACATCAGTAGCGACTAGCAAACCGTATTTATTAGATTTAAACTGTCTAACAACTTTCTCTCTAAGGTTTTGAGCTATATCTCCATGTAATGAATCAGCTGTATATCCTTTTTCGTTCAAGTGGTTCGTGATTTCGATGACTTCTGCTTTTGTATTACAGAAAATAATTCCGTAGAAATCTTCTTCAATATCTAATACTCTACATAAAGCGTCAAACCGATTTCTTGCTGGCACCTCAAAATAAGATTGTGCAATAGATTCAGTTGTCAACTCTTTACTTTTGACAGATATTAAATCAAAATTACCCATATACCTTTTCGCAAGAGATAAGATTCTATCAGGCATTGTTGCAGAGAACAAAAGCATTCTTCTGTCCACATTACATTTTGCAAGAATAGTTTCTACATCTTCCAAAAAGCCCATATTAAGCATTTCGTCAGCTTCGTCTAAAACTACAAATTTGACTTCGTCAAGTTTTAATTTCCCTCTGTTCAGCAAGTCAATTACTCTACCAGGAGTACCTACTACTACGCTTGTGCCTTTCTCTAAATCGCTGATTTGGCGACCTATTGGAGCTCCTCCATAGACTGTAGTGAACCACATTCTACGGTTCCCTTTGTAACTTAATAACTCGTCTGTAACTTGTAACGCTAATTCTCTTGTTGGTGTCAAAACTAATGCTTGAATACCTCTAACATTACTATTAAACTTCTCGATAATCGGAATTCCGAAAGCAGCTGTTTTACCAGATCCCGTTTGCGCGTGTCCTACTATGTCTTTTTCTCCGTTGAGTAAAAGAGGAATGGTCAGTTCCTGTATAGGCGATGGCTTTGTAAAGCCTTTTTTTTCTAAAGCAGCGAGCGTTTCCTCTGATAAGCCCAGTGCTTTAAACCCTTCCATGGTTTCTATCACTAAATAAATTAATTTGCTACAAAGTTACATTAAAAAAAACAGTCTATGGAAAAAACAGTTTCGATATAACTTAGATTTAGCATATACTAATAATAAATTCATAATTAATAGGTCATTTGCCCACTTTTTTCAAAATTAGTATCACATCATAATATTATCATAACACTAATAGTAGAATACTTTTGTTGATTGGAGGTGATTTTAAAGCTTTATTCCTCAGGATAATAAATACCCATTGAACTAGAATATCCACCCCAAATCCCGATTCCTCCATTAATATTAGAACGTATTCTAGTAAATGAACCGAAAGGACTCCCTTGATTGGCTAATTCATTTTCGAGTGTTCTCCAAAAATTATAATGCGCTCTATCGATCATGCATAATTTAATATAACACGTGTCTTTTATATTCCAATATCCAAAAGTTTTGAAGTCAAAATCTACATCAGAATTCCTTTCAAATCCGTAGGGAATATCTATAGGAAATTCTTTTCCATTATAAATTAAGTCGTCAAAAACGGATTGATTAATTAAGGTATAAGGTTGACTATTTTTTTTCGTAAAATATCTATAGAAATTACCTAAGGTATCAGGATCTTTCAATATGCCTCTTAACTGTACTAAAGTATCATAAATAGGATTTGGATGTGGCTCCACCCAAAGTTTTGAAAATGCAATTCCATGAGGAATATATGTAGTGGCAGTCAATAATTTACCTTCTGCTTCTATTCTTAAATCATAAGTTTTGCCTATTACTCCTACGAAATCTACTCCTAAAGGAACAGTATAAATAGAAATATTAGGAAAATTCATGCTCGTATCTAATGGTACTCCAAACACTTCGGAAAGCATTTGTTTTTCTTCTTCTGGTAATAGATTAATAATATCAGCAGAGTACTCCATCAATTCTACAGAATCAGTACCTGTACTCACTATAATCTTTGCTCCTTTTACAAAATACTGGTCTAAATCATTGATATCAACTTCTCCAAAATATGGAGAGTTTTTAGTCAAAAATACATATGGAGGAACATCGTTTTCTATAAAGCCTTCAACTACTATTTGGTCTTTGGGCAAAGGCAGATCCACTGAAATTTCTTTTTCGCAAGAAATAATAACTGTGAATATGAATAAGATTAATAAGAATTTACGAAACATAATCTAAAATTTAAAATTCCAAGTAATAGATGGAATGATTGGAAAAAGGGACACACTTACTGCTTTAGTCTTCAAGTTTCCTGCAATCAAATCTCCTTCTGTTTTGTAATAAATGAAATAGGTGTTTTTTCTATTATAGACATTATAGATGGAAAGATTGTACTCGGATTTAAAGCGTTTTTCAGGCTTTCTATTAGGTGCGTAAGTCATCGAGAAGTCCATTCTGTGGAATGCTGGAATTCTATACGCATTCCTATCTCCATATCCTGTAATAGGAATAAAATTAATAATATATTTCTCTATTGGTAAAGTAAAAGCATTTCCTGTGGCATACACCCAAGTTGCGCCTAAGCTCAGTTTATCATTGATTTCATAAACTAAATTGACAGAAATATCATGTCTTCTATCATATCTAGCAGGAAATTTGTTTCCATTATTCAACTCTTCAAATTTTCTCCAAGTATAGGATAAGGTATATCCTAGCCAACCATTTAATTTTCCTTTAGATTTTTTTGCAAAAAGTTCCAATCCATAAGAATTTCCTTTTCCGAAAACGTATCCTGTCTCAATTTCCTGATTCAATTCTTGTATAAAGTCTTCTGAAAACTCGATTTGATTTCTCATGTCTTTGTAGTAAATCTCAGCAGAAAACTCGTAAGCATTATCTTTGAAGTTTCTAAAGTATCCTAGAGAATATTGCAGGCCCCATTGAGGCTCTACTAGTTTAGAGCTTGGCACCCACAAATCCGTAGGTAATGTACTATTCGAACTAGATACTAGATGTACATATTGATAATTCATTGAAAATCCAGCTTTAATAGATTGCTCTCCATCGATAGCATATCTCATAGCCACTCTAGGCTCTGGTCCCCACCAAGTTTTAACTGCTTCACCTTTTTTGTACAAAACGGTATCTCCAGCATAGACACCATTAGGCAAATAAGTATAAGGTCCAGTTTGCTGAAACATGCTCAATCTAAAACCTGTCGTCAATTTGAATCTATCACTAATATCCCAATCATCTTGTACATACCAAGCTAGCTCATGCGCGTACTTCTTGCCTTCTGTAGTTTTAAATTCCACGTCGCCAGTTACAGCGGTTCCCGAGTTAGGAGTGAAAATATGATAGGTATAATTGAAACCGTATTTTAATTTATTTCTATTAGAGACATAATGATCCAAGTCAATTTTAGCATTGTAATCTCTTACTCCTGATTGAGCTCCTATGGAAAAATCTCTTTGTTTAAAATTGAAAGCAAATTTGTAATCATTGAATACTAAAGTAGTATTCATGAATAATTTATTAGAGAATAAATGGTTCCATCTCAGTGTTGCAGTCGCATTTCCCCACGGCATTCTTACATTGGATTGATTCTCTTTATTATTATAAACAAATACATCACGACCAAAATATCCACTTAAAAACAACCTGTCTTTATCCGAAAATATATAATTAGCTTTTAGATTTAAATCATAAAAATTATAATTCGTTCCTTTAAAGTCTGATTTATTCAATATTGGTTGAGCAACGTCAAAAGCATATGTTCTACGCGCACCAATCAAGAAAGAACTTTTGTTTTTTTGGATAGGCCCTTGCAAAGTCAGACGAGAACTGATCAAACCTATACCGCCATCCATTTGAAATCTCTTATTATTCCCTTCTTTCATGCTCACATCTATCACAGATGAAATTCTACCACCGTAGGAAGATGGCATCCCACCTTTTATCAAAGTAGCTCCTTTGACTGCATCAGGATTGAATACTGAGAAAAATCCAAATAAGTGGCCAGGATTATAAACTATCGCATCATCTAATAGCACTAAGTTTTGATCTGGACCTCCACCTCTTACATAAATTCCCGAATTGCCCTCTCCTGCTGCCTGTACTCCTGGCAATAATTGTATTGCTTTGATTACATCTACTTCTCCCATAAGAGCCGGAATTGATTTGATGGCTTCGATACCTAGCTCTACTCTGCCCATGTCGGTGCTTTGAACATTCTCATTCTTACGTTCAGAAGTCACCACAATTTCTGCAAGCTGCTGACCTTCTGTCAAAGAAATATTGATTTTAGTACTGGATTCAAGATTAATTTCCTTGACAATTGTCCCAAAACCTACATAAGCGTAATTGATTTTATATTTCCCTTCTGGTAGCTCTAAAGAATAAAACCCATAAACATTCGCAGTTGCTCCTACTTTTCTTCCATCTTTTAATTCCACAAAAACACTTGCACCTATAAGCGATTCGCCATTTTGTTCATCGGTGATATATCCACTTATGGTATATTTTGAATTTTGAGCAAAAGTATGTAGCACAGAAATCCAACTAATGATTCCAAAAAGTAAAAGATGTTTAAATTTCATAAAAGCAAAGAGTTATTACAAAAATGATGAATTAAATTGAGAAGCAAATTCACTATACAAAATGTTCTAATTAAAATAATATTGACAAACATCACCTTAATTATTTTTGTTTAATTATTATTCAATAAAACTAAACAATTCTACTTGAGCTTTCGTTGAAGATTAAATTAATTAAGAATTATTTCACTTTAATTGATTTATATTCACTCCATATATACCATATAAAAACTAAGCAATTGAAAGCCAAAGACATTATCAATCAATCATTTACATTCAATAATGGCGTTATAGTAAAAAATAGATTATTAAAATCTGCCATGAGTGAAGCTTTAGGTGACAGAAATCACGCACCCACTGAAGAATTAAAAACGCTTTATCAAACTTGGGCAAATGGAGGCATAGGCATCTGCATCACTGGCAATGTCATGATAGACAAAAGAGCATTAGGCGAACCGGGTAATGTCGTCATCGAAGACAAGAGCAATATAAGTGCTTTAAAATCTTGGGCAAAAGCTGCAACGCAAAATAATACCCATTGTTGGGTTCAACTGAATCACCCTGGCAAACAATCCCCAAAAGGACTGAATAAAGAAAATGTCTCTCCTTCGGCAGTTCCTTTTAGATCAGAAATGCAAACATTCTTTGCTACGCCAAGAGCATTGACAGAAGATGAAATCTGGGACATTATCGAAAGATTTGGTAAATCAGCAGCTATTGTTCAAGAAGCAGGTTTTACAGGAGTACAAATACATGGGGCACATGGATATTTGGTGAGTCAATTTTTATCACCACATCATAATATCAGAACAGACCAATGGGGCGGTTCTCCAGAAAACAGAAGAAGATTTGTCTTAGAGGTTTACAAAGCCATGAGAAAAAACACTTCCCCAGACTTCCCTATTAGCATAAAACTCAACTCTGCTGATTTTCAAAAAGGAGGATTTACAGAAGAAGAATCATTAGATACGATCCGTGAATTATCTAATGCAGGAATTGATTTGATAGAAATCTCGGGCGGTACATACGAAGCTCCGGCTATGACTGGCGTAAAAATGAAAGAAAGCACTAAAGTGAGAGAAGCCTATTTCTTAGATTTTGCTGATAAAGCTAGAAAGATCAGCTCTGTACCTTTAGCAGTAACAGGTGGTTTTAAATCTGCAGTAGGTATTGCCGATGCTATCCGTTCAAATGCAACAGATTTTGCAGGGATAGCACGATCATTAGCAGTGGAACCTGATTTACCTAATAAATTTTTGAATGGTCAAGAAGCACAATTCCCAATAAGACCAATCAAAACAGGAATTCCTATGATAGATAAAATGGCTATAATGGAAGTGTCATTTTATACTGGACAACTCAAAAGAATTGGTCAGGGCAAAAGTCCACAACCTAATGAAATGCCATTATTCTCCTTCTTTAAAGTTTTACTGAAACAATTTGGAATCACGAAAAGCTGGCCTTCAAAAATGAGAGCTTCGTAAAAGCTATTTCTTTTCAAGTTCAACCGTAAAATGTTTTTAAGTTAGTGGTAGATGTCAGTCTGACGAAGGTGGTCACTGAGCAACGTGGTCATTGAGCCTGAGGTCACTGAGCCTGTCGAAGTGTCGAAATGTCGAAGTGAAGAATCTCGGATATTGAGGCTTACAGTGATCATGAGGTCATTGAGCCTGCCGAAATGTCGAACTGCACTCGAAGTATCAAAAACATTGTAATTAAGAGACCCTTCAATCCACTAACGTTACTTTCAGGATGACAAACGTTTTAACTTAACGACTTTGATCAATCGTATCCAAGAATCTCAATAGTTTCTTCAAATCTGGAAATCCGTAACCTGTTTGCAATTCTGGGTTTGAGTGATGAGTAGCTGTTTGTTCTAAATATTGAATCATATCATAAGCTTTGATGCTTGGGTATTTTTCCCATAAGCAAGCAATTGCAGCACTTATTAATGGAGCAGCATACGACGATCCGTAGGATAATGTAAATCTTCCGTTTTCATTCAATGTATAAACCTTATCTCCTGGGGCGGACAGATTAGGTCTGACAAGTTGCGCGCCTTCTCTTCCATAAGAAGCGAAATAAGCTGGTTCTCCTTTAAAGTTAGTCGCACCAACAGCTATAATACTATCTGCATCTGCTGGTATGGTGACTTCTTTCCAAGATGAAGTGCCTTCATTCCCGGCACTCGTGACTAAGAGTATTCCTTTGCTTGCAGCTATCGAAGATGCACGACTTGAAATAGATCGTTTGGTGTACAAATCATGAATTTGATAACTATCCTCAACGGAATCAAATCTATTGTAACCAATAGAAGCATTGACAATATCCACTCCTACACTATCACAAAACTCTAAAGCTTTTACATAATAGAATTCCTCTAAAGGGTATTCATCATATGCTGCTTCAGAAACTAATAACCAAAAATTAGCTTTTGGTGAACCTCCAATCAATTCTTGTCCATTCTTACAAGAAAAAAGACTCATGATTTTAGTACCGTGCATTGTTTCTGAATACACTGAAAATGAAGAATCAATAAAATTTCTTTCGCCTAAAATTTGATCTTCATATAAATGTTGGAATCTTTGAAGATGTTGAAGCTCTTTGAATCCTGCGTCAATTATAGCAATTGTAATATCTTTTCCTAAATATCCTTCTTGATGTAAAGTATCTAAACCGATAGATTTTATGGCAACGGAGCTTAAAATTCCTTCTTCTTCATTATAAGTTGAATCTTGAGAAAGATGATATTGCTCTTGTTTCATTCTTCCTCCCAAATACTCTACGCTATTTACAAAGCTAAAATCGGAGAGCGAATCAAAACAACTATCATGTGGAGAAGACAAAAGAACTAATGCAGCGTTCAGCCATCTCGAAGAATCTACAACTTGATATCCAGCATTTATTAAACTAGTGATGTAGGAAGTTTGGATGGGATAATCGTGATAATTAAAATCTAGACCTTGTCTTAATCTTCTTTCTAAAGATTTTGAAGAATAGTAATCTTCCCAAACAATCTTACTTAAATCTTTATCCTTAAAACTAACAATAACATACTGACTATCATTAGCATAAGATAGAAAAGCAAAACAAAATAAAAGTGTAAATACTAAGAAGTTCTTATTCCATACCATGTTCAATGGCATACATTTTTAAGATAAAACCTTTTTCAGCTTTCTCTTCCCAAGGCTTATCAAAATTTTTCTGAGTTTCGAGATGCCACCATTCTTTGTAGACCATTCCTATACCCTTTGCATAAGTTTCTTTAGCAAAAACTTTTTCAATAACCGTTTCATTATCTCTCAAGAGAATAGTTGCAGTTTCTGGATAATCTATTCCTTTGATAGTTTGAGGTACATCTACTGAGGTAAATCTATATTCCCATTTATCCAAAAACTTATTATTGTCTTTTGCATCGATAAATCTATTTCCTTTCCAAGTAATATTTTCTTTAGGAGGAAAAACAAAATTGACATATCTTAAATTTTCGTCTATTCTCTCTGCATTTCTTTTACCTTTTACTATATAATAAGTACGAAAAAGTTCCCATTCAGTATCTCCAATTGCTCTTTTATATCTTTCGACTCTTTGGGCGCTTCTACCTAAATTATCTGTAAAGTCTTCAACGATGAATTCTTTAATTTCCAACGAAGTACGAGTCACTTCTTGAGTAAAGTCATTATATATCGTAGAGTCAACATGATAGATGACATAAGCCCCTTTTTGATCAGCTATATATTCATAACCGAAATCCACATCAACATCATTAGAATCTTTTTTACAAGAAACAATGACTAAAATGGTCAATAAAAAAAGTAATTTAATATATTTCATTGGTATACTATCTCTATAAAATTAATCAATAAAAACTATTTGATTACAATCTAATTATAAAAAATAGATTTATTCAGTTTTTTAGAAATTTGGGTGAAATGCAAATTGGTTGATCATTTCTATCATATCCAATTTTAAACTACTCGGTTCTTTTTCTAAATATTTATAGATTTCACAATTTTCATCGACCAACATATCTTTTAATTTCAAATGCTGATTGATGAATAACATTTCTAAGTCTGGTATTAAATCTTTCAAAAGCATCGCAATATCCATAATAGAATGATTATTGTCGATCATATTGTATGTTCCTGATGGGATATTCTTAAATGGAATTTGGGCTAAATTGCTAGACAATTGATTCACATGAATGAAAGCTCTAGTTTGCTGACCATCGCCATGGATATTGATTCTATTTAAAAAATTAGCTTCAAATGCAAATTTATTGATCACTGCATCAAATCTCATACTATTACTATGGCCGTATACATTCCCCACTCTTAATAAATAGACTGGAAATTTATTGAGCTTCATTAATCTTTCGACAAATCCTTCTCCACGCATCTTACTAATACCGTAATTCGTTCTTGGATTGACTTTAGATTGGTCATTTAAAAACTTCCCTTTAGTTGACGCTCCATACACTGAAATACTGCTGATGTGTATAAAAGCTTTGATATTAGTCGCTTCTTCTAATGCATAGGACAATTCTGCAGTTCCCCAATGATTCACTTGCTCAAATAGATGTGGGTCTGTTTCAGCAAAAGGAGTTTGAATTCTCGCTGCAAGATGATAGACGACATCTACTTCTTGAACGATTTTTTTAATTTTTCTAGTGTTGAGTAAATCCGCTTGAACAAATCTAATATGATCTCCTCCGATTCCATGTGTCAAGAAAAAACTATAAGAACCTCTTGTCAGATTATCATAGATGATAATTTCTTCAACTTCAGGATGATCGACTAACTTTTTTACAAGTTCAGTTCCAATATATCCGGCTCCACCGGTGATGAGAATTTTCATATTATTTGCTACTAAATTAATAGAGGGGTATGTTTCTTAAAATTATTTGATCAATTCTGTATGAAGTCCGCATTCGGTTTTGTTCATACCAAACCATCTCGCCATTCTATCATCAGAATATGCTGTAGGATCTACCTTACGAGTACATGGTTCACAACCTATACTAGATGAATAACCTTGACTTTCTAAAGGCTGTCTCGGAATATCAAATTCTTTGATATACGCCCAAATCATTTTATTGGTCCAATGAAGCATAGGATGATATCTCATCGCACCTTGAGGAGTCATTTGTTCTTCCTTCATATTTCTTCTATTGGCATTTTGATCTGCACGTACCCCATTGATCCAAATATCATATCGATGCAAGATAGGTTCCATAGGAACTACTTTATTCAAATGACAACAATAATCAGGATCGCTAGCAAATAAAAATCTTCCGCTTGGATCCTTCTGCATACTTCTAGGTGTTTCAGAAGATACATCTATAGAAGTCAGACCGTATAAATCACAGATTAAATCTTTATAACTGAGCGTTTCAGGAAATAAAAATCCAGTATTCAAAAATACAATTGGTATACTTGGATCTATTTGAGAGATAATATGCAACATCGGAATAGAATGCGTCTGAAAAGAAGAGCTGGCAAATAAAGTTTTACCTTCTTCTTTATATTGATTAATTTTAAGTCTAGTCTGATGAACTAAAGTTTGGTATTCCATTGTACGGTAAAGTTAGAGGTTAAATCATCTATTTATATTGTAATTAGATTAAAAAAACTTTAGGTATCTCATTTTTAGTGGAACTTTTTATAAATTAACCCACGTTATAACACTTATAAATTATTTAAAATGAAAAGATTCTTCTTATTAGCTTTTGTAGCATTCTCTGCAGCTACCCTATTTTCAAGTTGTTCTTACAACAAAATTGTCAGTAATGATGAAAATGTCAAAGAATCATGGGCGAATGTAGAAGCTGCATATCAAGAAAGGTTTGATTTAGTAGACAATTTAGTATCTACCGTAAAAGGATATGCTGAATTCGAAAGAGGCACATTGACAGAAGTCATACAGGCGCGTGCTAATGCATCAGGCGTCACTATCAAAGCGGACGAAATCACTCCAGCAAACATTGAGAAATTCGAACAAGCACAAGCTGCATTGAGTGGATCTTTAAGCAGATTATTAGTTACTGTAGAGAGATATCCTGACTTAAAAGCAAATGCTAACTTCATGGATCTTCAAGCTCAATTAGCTAGACTAGAGCAAAAAATCAATATTTCAAGAAGAGATTTTAATGCTACTATCAAAACTTATAATACTTCTATCAGAACATTCCCAGCGGTAGTAACTGCAAGAATTTTCGGATTTAATGAAAAAGAAGGATTTAAGTCAGAAGCAGGAGCAGAAAAAGCACCTAAAGTACAATTCTAATATGTCCAAAGTCAAAGATTTCTTTAAAAATCCAGATGCCATCGTTCAAGCTATTAAAAAAGCTGAGCTGAAAACTTCTGGTGAAATTAAAGTACATATAGAAGCGCATTGCCCAAAAGAGGTCATGGAACAAGCGAAAGGTGTATTTCATTCTTTAAAAATGGATCAATTGCCTTATCAGAATGGAGTATTGATTTACCTCTCGGTAGAGGATAAGAAAATCTGTATTCTTGGAGATAAGAATATTGACTTGAAAACTGGATTAGAATTTTGGAACGAAACCGTCTTTCATTTATCAGAATCCTTCAAAAATGGTTTTTATGACGAAGGAGTTATAACAGCTGTTTTAGAAATAGGCAGAAAGCTTCAAGATTATTTCCCATTTGATTCTACAACAGACAATAACGATTTAAATGATGATATCTCTTATGGTTAATCAATTTAAAAAATATCTACTTCTTCTTATATTAACGCTGGTCACGTATCAATTCAGCTATGGACAAGCGAAATTCAGAGATGATGATATCGTATCAGTTCCAAAAGTTCCTAGATTAGTCAATGACTTTGCAGGTATGCTTTCTGAACAGGAAGTGAGTTTATTGGAAACAAAACTCAATAACTATAACGATACTACATCTACTCAGATAGCAATAGTCACAGTGACTACAATAGGGAACTACCCAGTGGAAGAATATGGTATTCGATTAGCTAGAAAATGGGGTATTGGAAATAAAGAAAAAGATAATGGAATACTTATTCTAATCGCCAAAGACGAACGCAAATTTGATATTGAAACCGGCTATAGAGTGGGTCAATATGTTTCTGATATTGATGCCAATAGAATTCTTAGAGAAATCGTCACGCCTAATTTCAAAGATGGCAACTATTATGCTGGTCTTGATGAGGCTACTGACAAAATGATTCTATTACTCAATGGAGGATTTTTACCTGATGCAGAGTCAGATAGTTTACCTTTAGGAGCAATCGTCATTATTATAGTAATGATTATCTTCTTCATATTAATGTTTTCTAATAAAAATGACGGCAACTCCACCTACACAAGTACTGGACATCAAAGAAATATCCCTCCGATTTGGGGCGGTGGATTTGGTGGAGGTCTTGGAGGAGGAGGTGGATTCGGCGGAGGAAGCAGTGGTGGAGGTGGATTTGGTGGATTCGGAGGCGGCGGATTCGGCGGCGGCGGCGCAAGTGGCGGCTGGTAAGCTATAAGAATTTAACCTTTATCATATTATATACAGGAATAGGATGCTTTTTAGTATCCTATTTTTTATTTATAGCTTCTTCTACTCTGACTTGGAACAATCTTTGAGTTCATCAGTGCTGCACATTTCACTTTTTCAACAAGAGTGGACAATAATTTTGAATCAAAACACAATAAAAATTTATATTTAATCATGAGAAAACTCTTTACTACTTTCGCCTTATTGCTATTTGTATGGATTGCCAAAGCTCAACAGATGGATACCGTATCCACATATGATGTCAATCTTTCTGATTATATGACGACAACAGGGAAAGTATATTTAGCGAATGGTCAAGCTATCTCTAAAGACAAACATGACTTCTATAAAGAAAGCTGGAAGAAAGCTCAAAACTGTCAACCGTGTGAAGTATATACCTATAATGCAAACGAGCAACTCAAGCATGTCGTCGTTCAATATGAAGGCTGTCTTTTAGGACCTTTCAAAGAATATTATTCTGATGGTAAAATCAAAGTCGAAGGCAATTTCAAATCCAATCCAAGTAATGACTATTCTAATTTGAGATTAAGAGGACTGTGCAGCATGCGTGAAGGTTTTTGGAACTATTACAATGAATCTGGTAAACTGCAAACTGTTGAAACTTATGAAAATGGATCTTTAGTCAATAAAGAAGATATTCAAGATACTACGAAAGCAGACTCTAATACTTTAGGAAAAATCAAAGGTTTCTTCAAAAGAGGTAATGATAGTGAGGAGTAAGAGATCATTATACGCTCAATTATTCTTTTAACAAAGCATTGAAATTCTATTTTTGGGGATTACAATCCCTGAAAAGATGCATATTTGGGGATTAGAACTCCTGAGTATTGTTAAAAATGGTTTTTGGAGAATTTAATTCAGAAACTCTACACTTCGACCACAGGCTCAATGACTAATGACGTTAAGCTAAGCACTGTTGTCATCCTGAAAGTAACGTTAGTGGATTAAAGGATCTCTTAATTACAATGCTTTTGATACTGCGATTTCATCATTATCAGAGATTCTTCACTTCGTCAAAATGACAAATTACTCAATTTATCAATTTAACACTTCACATTATTATCCATAAGATGCTCTCGGCTCAGCTGCGATTCTGATTTGCTCTTCTGCTTCTTTGATAGTTACTTGACCATTCATTAACATCGGCAATAACCAATCGCGGAGTTCAACGAGTTTTTGGTTTTGATTCTTATTATTTAAAATTTTTTCAAAATTTGCAAAAGTGTTTTGAGTATATAACTTTACTATTTGAACATAAGGAATAACAGTTGGAGTAAATTTAAAATCATTTGTAACTATTGCTTTAAATATAGAACCACTAGATTTAGCTTTTAAAAATTTTACAATTTGATCTGTATGAAAGTATATAAACTCTGAACTAAATTCATTCTTTGGTTTTAATGCATAACAAGATTGGTTCATAGCCATTGGCTTTCCTGTAATATTAATTTTACCAACGGTTCCTCTTGCTGTTATTAAAATAGTTCCTTTATCTCTTACTTATTCCTAATTTATTAGTATATAGAATTGTCTCAAGACAGAAAACGTTATTTTCTATATCTGTTGGAGTAAAAAATGGTATTTTACCATTCCAATATGCATTTATTTCTTTTTTTGGAGTTCCTCCTCCAAATAGATCTGCGCAATCTAATATTGTTCCGCAATTCCAACCCTCAGGAATCTCTCGTTTCAATTCCTCATTATAAACCATTTTACCGCCAGAGGATTTATAAGGTTGACCATTGATATCTGGTTTATTTTGAACAAAATCGAAGGGTAAATCAAACTGCACAAACCAATAATCATACAACGTTTTTGCCATCGATTCTAGCTCTTGGTTGATTTTATTATTGACTTCTATTTTAGCATCTAAATCAGAAAGAACTTTGGCGATTTGTTTTTGGGTTTGAAGGTTTTTGTGTATGGTTAATTTTAATCTATCAAATTCAGTTTTATTTAACATTGGCAACGCAGTACTTCCTAATGCAGCTGTCCTTAATAATTTATAATTATTTTTTAATTGATAATAAATATAATCTGCATCATAATATTCAGAATTAACAACAATCGAATTTATCTGTTGATTTGTAATAGCTGTGCTATTATTCATTGTAATTTTTCCCATTGCTGAGCCTATACATGAAACAAGAACACTTTTCGAGGGGAGTATTTTGTTTTTTAATTTTTTAAGACCTATTTCAGATAAATATCTGTTCGTTTGAAATATCGTTTTATTATCAAAATCATCACTTGGCGTTATAAACATATATTTTTTACCAAAATCTTGAGGAAACTTTGATGAAGGTGTTTTTCCAGTTATGGTAAGACCTAAGTCACCAATTTCAATATTAATGAATTCAGACATACCTCAAACTTTTCAAATTTTCTTGAATTTCATTTTCTAAACTCTTAGACTCTGCAAAAAGATTTTCTAAATTACTTTCAAAAGCTTTCATTTTCTCTGTAAACTCTTCAGGTGTAATATCTACATATTCGATTTTTACGTCAAAATACTGTCCTGCACTTAGGCTGTAATTTTTCGCTTTGAGTTCCTCATAAGTCACCACCACAGAGAAATCCTCTTGGGCTGTTTTAGCATTGAAGACATCAATTATTTGTTGTTCTTCATCTGCACTCAATACCGTTTTTTGATTTTTACCGTCTTTTACTTTGGTGCCCAAATTAGAAGCATCTACCAAGACCACGTCTTTCTTATTGGTTTTATCCAAAAACAAAATGCTGACATTCGTTCCTGTAGTAGCAAATATATTAGAAGGCATACTGACTACGCCTGCAAGCATTTTATGTTCTACTAATTTCTCTCTAATAGATTTATCGATACCCGATTGTGCGGTGATAAATCCTGTAGGCACTACGATAGCCGCTTTCCCCTTGTCTGTCAAGCTGAACATGATATGCTGAATAAACAGCAAGTAAATCGCCATGGAATCTTTCTTGGCTTTCGGCACATTAGGTATTCCTGCAAAAAAGCGGTCTTTATTCGCCTTAGAATCTAAATCTGCACTGTAATCAGAAAAATCTAGCTTAAACGGTGGATTTGATACGATATAATCAAACTTTTCTAGCTGTCCATCTTCTTGTTTGTGATATGGATTTAAGATAGTATTGCCTTGTATGATGTTTTGTATAGAATGTACGAGATTGTTTAAAATCAGGTTTAAACGCAATAAAGAAGAAGATTTTTGAGAAATATCTTGTGAGTAAATCGTACACTTATCTTCTCCGATAGCATGTGCAAGGTTCATCAATAAAGTTCCGGATCCCGCACTTGGATCATAGCAGGTTACATTATTCACATCATCACTCGTTACCAAACAAGCAGCCATAATTTTAGCTACGGCGTGAGGTGTAAAATACTCTGCATATTTACCGCCTGAGTTGGTATTATAATCTTTGATTAAATATTCAAAAATGGTGGCAAAAAAATCAAACTTCTGTGTAAATATTTGCTCAAAGCTAAAACCTACGAGCTTATTCACTAAAGCTTTACAAAATGCATCTTTATTATCGGTGACGTATTTGCTTAGGTTTTCAAATAAAACAACTTTTTCGCCTCCTTGCGTGAGCACAGAGAAAATATCGATATTGTCTTTGGCTACACTGACTAAGGTTTCATCAAAAATATCTGCAAAATTAGATTTGTTTTGTTGCTCGAATAAACGAGATAGTAAGTTTTTGGGAGCAATATAAGCGGTGTTTTCACTGATTTGCATGGTTAGCATTTCCAAATCGTCGTCGGAATAGCTCAGAAGTGCTTCATCAAAATTTTCTGCTTTTGCTAAATCTGGTTCTAGTTGTTTTAATTCATAAACGTATTTATCATTTAGGAATTTATATAAAAATACTTGAGTGATTATCTTAAACTCGTTCCCGTCATTTCCCAAGCCGTAATTAGCACAGACACTTTTGAGATCGTCTATCAGTGCTTTGGTTTGAGTTTCAAATTGTGCTGTACTTGTCATTATTTAGAATTCCTTTACATTAATTTTTGTTGTTTCTGTTTAATACGCTAATTACTAATCGCGTTACGGTTTGCATTTCTTCTGGTTTGCTTGAGGCTATAAAAAGCGTCAAACTTGCTAATGTATCGTTACTAATTATTGGTTCTTGTAGACTATTAAAAAGCATGTTGTTTTGTTGTAAAAACTTAAGGAAACAAGCTGCTGCTATTCTTTTATTTCCATCTACAAACGAATGGTTTTTCACCACAAAATATAAAAGCATAGTTGCTTTTTCTTCTAAAGTTGGGTAAAAATCCTTTTCATCAAATCCTTTTTCAATTTGAGCAATAGAACTTTGAAAACTTTTATCTTTTTCTTTTCCGAAAATTTCAGAATCGAACTCAATCAACATTTGATTTATTAATTCTTGATAATCTTCTAAACTAGGATAATAGACCTTTCTTGTAGTTAAACCTTTTGCATCTAATCTCTCATGGTCATAATCATCTAACAAACTTAAGCCTTTAGCAAAAACTTCTAACCATTGATTGTCCTGAGTTTTTTCTTCAATGGCTCTACTTAAAATTTGAATACCACTTTTTAATATTTTTACTTCTTGTTCTTTTTGCTCTAAACGTTTTTGGTTGATAGCATAACCTTGTACTAAATAGTCTTTTAATACTTTATTTGCCCATATTCTAAATTGTGTTCCTCTTTGAGATTTAACTCTATAACCTACTGATATAATAGCGTCTAAATTATAATGATCTACATCTCTAGTAACTTCTCTATCTCCTTCTTTTTGAACTGTCGCATATTTTGCGACAGTTGCTTCTTTTCTTAATTCGCCTTCTTTAAAAACATTAGTTAAATGTTTACCTATAGTTTTTACATCTCTATCAAATAATTCTGCAAGTTGATTTCTATTTAACCAAACAGTTTCATCTTGAAGATTAACCTTTAGCTGGGTTACTCCATCATCAGATTTATATATTTCAATTTGGTTTTGTTCTTTCATTTTACTTTATAACTTCTGTTGTTTTGTGATAGTTGCTTTATCAGTTCCCATTAAGCAACATAGCCATTGTATTCGTTCATATATTCTTTTACTATCAAACTATTAATACGTCTTACATCAGTAGTATTGATGTCAATTTTTTGTTCATTTTTAAATTGATTCACAACTAATCTCATCATCATTTTTTCTACATAACTCTCATTTTCTAACAACTTCGAGTTTTGCATGATTTCTTTATCTACTGCAGTTTTCAAACCTTTTAAAGCTTCAAATAGCTTGCGTTCACTTTCTGTCAATGGATTTTTTTCCATTAATCGCTTATGAATTCGTGCATATTTGGCGTCATAATCGTATTTAGCTTTCAGCAATTCGTTTTCCCGTTCAAGTTTTTTTGCTTTATCGTAAATGGCATCTAAAGCTTTAATATTAGCTTCCATTTCTTCCTTAGTCACTTCGGTTAGATTCTTCTTTTTAAATAAGCGTTCTAATTCTTCTTTAAGCGAAATGAATATTGGATCTCTTTGGTCAAAATTGCCTGCTAATATTTCACGAGTTTTACCCAAAACATCTTTTAGCTCATCCGCCAAAACCATTTCTTCTTCTTTCACTTTTGTGAAAGCAAAAATCACATCTTCTAAAGCTGTATTTAAAATACTATCTGTATTTACATTATTTTCTAATGCAATTCTAGTATTAATAAGTGCAAGTCTGTCATTAGTTAATCTAGATAGAATAGATAGTTTTCTAAAATCTAATTTCTCTAATAATTCAAAATTACCAGACAGACGAATGAGGTTATACAGTTCTTTAGAGTTGTTTAAAGCTTTTGCGATTAGTCGTATTTCTTTCAGGTCGTTTATTTCTGAAATTTGATCTCCAAAGACTGTCGCATTTTTAGTATTGTATCTAAAAAGAATGTCCTTTATTTCTTCAATCTCTTCTTGTATTTCTTCTGGAGATTTAAATAATTTAGAATAGTGTTCTATCTCATCTCCTAGCTCACTTTGCAATTCGTTAAAATAATCTTGATTGGTTCTGTCAAATTCCTTTTGAATATCAGCAAAATCGACTACATAACCATATCTGTGTGAGTTATAAGTTCGATTTACACGAGTAAGCGTTTGTAATAAATTATGAGCTTTAATTTGCCTACCGATATACAGTTTTTTCAATCGCTTGGCATCAAAACCAGTTAACAACATATTATATACAAATAGCAAATCAATATTTCCAGCTTTAAAGTCAGACACCCAATCTTTTCTTTCTTTCGGAGTACCTACGTCGTGTAAGATTACCTGTGCTGTCTTTACTTTACTAGATCCTCTTTTCTTTTCGCCATAGCTTGCTTGTTCTTCAGCTGCTTGAGCATAATAAGGCATAGATTGAATTGCATAATTATCTTTGAAAATTTCAAACATCATTTTTGCTTGTTCCGACGAATCACAAACTACCATTCCTCCAATAGTATTATCATTCATCGAGATTCTAGCTTGCTCCATATCTTTTACAATATAATCTAGCATAGGCTCTACAAAACGGTCATCAGCATAGAGTTTCTTTTTATCAATATTCCCTTGTAAAACTTTAATATTTTCAAGAGCTTCTTGTAATGCTAACTTGTAATTAGTTTCAATTTCTTCTCTAATAAGTCTTAAAGTATAACCATCTTTAATAGAAAGATTGTAGTAATATTTATGGATATAATCACCAAAAATTGTTTTAGAATTATATTCTGACCCCAGTAACGGAGTACCTGTTAAGCCAATTTTTATAGAATTCTTATCTGCCAATTCTAAATTAGCTAAAAAACTTCCTTTAGGATTATAACTTCTATGTACTTCATCTAGAAAAAATACACGCTGAACACTTAAGTTGTAATCGTTGTTTTTTATTACATCAGGATCATCTTTAAACTTTTGAATATTTACCACCGTTATTTCAGCTAGACCGGAATCATTATGAATCACTTGAGTGGACTTAATATCTCTACTAAAGTCTTCCCTAGAATCTATTTTGTGAACTAACAATCCTCGAGCTGTAAACTCCTTAGCAGCTTGAATTAATAAATCCAAGCGATCTACTATAAAGTAAAATTTTGGGATAATATTTTTTCTCTGATAGTAATGCGTGAGATGTTTTACATTAAAATAAGCTAAAGCAGTTTTTCCAGAACCTTGAGTATGCCAAATAATACCTTTTTTGATTCCACTTTCTAATTTAGTTTCTATTGCCTTCGTTGCAAATATCTGAGGATATCGCATGACATGCTTTTCCAAACCTTGCTCTTCCTCCACATATGCAAAAGCGTAACGTAAAATGAATTTTAAGCGGTCTCTCTGAAATAAAGATGTAGAAATCGAATTTGTAGCTTTAGTTGGATTTTTATTTGATAAATACTCTTGAGAATTTTTAATACTTAAGAGATTGGTGTCTTGTAATACAAAATTTTCTTCCTCTTCTGAAATTGGCTTTAAAATCTTTGAAAGGTCAAAGTTTTCTTCCTCTCTGAAATAGTTGAATATTGGTTTTTTGTAGTTTGTAGTACTATAAAATGCTCCTTCTAACATTTGAGTATCTTCTTCACTATACTCCATGTTATTAGAAAACACCATGAGCTGGGTCAAGTTGATGAACTTTCGAAACTTCTTGTTCTGAAAACGTCTTTGCATTCTAGTATGCTCATCTCTTACACCATTTCTATTATTAGGTTTTTTGACTTCAATAAAAACTAATGGCATTCCGTTGATTAACAGAATAATATCTGGTCTGAAACTTTCATCATCTTTTTTATATGGCAGCTCTGTAACCACATGAAAAGAGTTGTTATCAAAATTCTCAAAGTCAATTAATTTTACTCCAGATTGATCTATCAACTTTTTATAAAATGCTCTACCTAGATCTTCGTTCTCTAATGAGATTGAAATATCATCATATGTGTTTTGAATATCCTTATCAGATAAACCTATATTAATTTTTTGGAGTTGTTCCTTAAAAATCGAAGAGAAAATATTAGTATTTTCATCCCAAATAATATCCTTCAAAGAAAGATAGGTATACCCTAACTGAATCAAATGTAATATAGATGGTATTTTAACTCGGGAGTCTTCGTTGAAATTCATTGTATAGTTAATTCGTTACGACTTCTGAAACTGAAAATATATAATTTTCATTCATGTTAGCTAATTTATAACTTATAATATGAATTAATCTTTTATTAATGAAAAAATCTGAATAGTATTCTAAATAAAAAAAGTCCCTAAACGTTAATGTCTAGGGACTTTTTGGCGGAGAAAGAGGGATTCGAACCCCCGGACCTGTAACAGTCAACAGTTTTCAAGACTGCCGCATTAAACCGCTCTGCCATTTCTCCGGGGGCAAAGGTAGTAAAAACTAAACTATAAAAACAATAGTCTGGCGAAATAAATTTTAAAAATTATTCTTTTACCTTGTTATTGGCAATACTGTTGTTGATTTCGTAGCCAATCAGTAGAATACAACTGTTTAAATAAACAAACAACATGGACACAATGATGATTCCAAGAGAACCATAGAGCTGATTAAAGTTAGAAAACAGCTTGAAATAGAACTTCAGCAAGGTAGATAGCACAACAAGAGAAAATGTAGTAAAAATCGCTCCCACAGAATAGTATTTGAACTTCTCTTTCACAGATGGACCATAATAATAAATTGAAGCCACCACATTGAAAAAAGCAAAGAATACAATTACATATTTAAGAAATACAATCACTGCATATGTCCAAAAATTATAGAAATCAAAATAGATTAAAATATTCTTGATGGTCCGCTCTCCTAGTATAATCAAGGTAATAGAGACCAAAAACATAAAACTTACTAAAATCACCAATTTGAATGACGCTAATTGTTTTTGCAGAAACTTTCGTTTAAGATAGTTATCATGAGTTTTGTCAAAAGCAGTCAACATAGACGTGACTCCATTACTAGAAAATATCAAAGCCATCGTAAAGTTCAAAGAGGTCACTCCGCCCCTTTGTATACTTAGAATATCTGAGATAGTCGTTCTGAGCATTCCGAAGATGCCACTTGGAAGAACATCCCTCAAATAGCCCATCAGCACTATGTTATAATTCTCCACTGGCAAGTATGGTATCAGCGAGAAAAAGAAGATGATAGCTGGAAAAATCGCTAAAAAGAAAAAGAAAGACATCGACGAAGCTCTAATGATCAAATTATCGTTTCTTAATTCTTCTCTTACTCCTAATAATGCCACTTTTAAGGAAACTCCTTCAAATCCTGGGTAAGTTTTATTCAGAATGCTTAACTGAATTGATTTTGCTTTATCTGTAAATTTTTTCTTCATTCAGTGCTTTCTGATATGCTCGTGCATTATTTAAGTGTTCGGAATATGAAGTAGAAAAAACATGCTTGCCACTACCGAAGACTGCACAAAAGTAGAGATAATTATTTAGAGGAGCAGTTAAAACTCCATTTATCACATTAGACTCCGGCAGACCAATAGGTCCAGGAGGTAATCCTGTGTTTTTATAAGTGTTATAAGGAGAGTCAGTTTGCAAATCTTTATTCAGTATTCTTTTAATCGACATGTCCTTTAATGCATATTTCACAGTAGGGTCTGCTTGCAATGGCATTCCAATTCGAATCCGATTAAGATAAACAGCAGCGACAGTTCCAAATTCAGGTTGATAATTAGTTTCTTTCTGAACAATAGATGCTAAAACAATCACTTCTTCTGGCTTTAATCCAATTTGAGCAGCTTTTTGCATTCTTTCATCATTCCAAAATCTCTGATATTCTTGATGCATCTTATCTACAAAACTTTCTAGACTGATGTTCCAATAAATTTGATAGGTATTACACAGAAACATTCCAATAAAATTATTGGTATCTAAACCGTACTTCTCTGCATTTTCAGTTTGAGAGATATAATTCATAAATGCTGAAGAATCAATATCTAATTTCTGCGCGACTCTGCTCGCTAAGTGTTCTGGATATGTAATATTATTAATGACAAAATTCACAGGATCTTGCTGTCCGTTTCTTAATTTTCTTACAACATCTAAAATTGAACGTTTCTGATCAATCACATATCTACCAGGTCGTACATTCTGATCGTAATCTAATATTTTAGCTAAATAAATTAATAATACGGGATATCGAATATCTTCATTTTGAGATAATTGCTCTTGAACTTGTTCCCACTGATCTGTATTTCTAATTTTAATCAGCACCTCTTTATCTCCTTTTACTGCACTAGGAATTACCAATAGATAAAGTATACCACAGAATGCTATTGTCAATATCAATAAAACAGAAAATATCTTTTTCAACTCAGAAATTTTGAAGTCTAAAATACACTAATCTTGCAAGTATTTTAAAATAATTTGCCAGATGAATTGATAAGGCAAAATCTCGTAATCATTCAATAAAAGTAAATCGCTGTTAGAATTTAAACTCTGAAAGATTTCTTTATTAACTTCTATCACAAGCTCTTTTTTGTTTTTATACTGATGTGTTTTAGAAAGCATTTCGATGAGCATGTGCTCTCTTTGTGTATTGCTTTTAGATAAGTACTGCCTAGAATAACGTTTGAGTAAAATACATTTCTCATAAAAAATATCAAAACGTTCATTTCTTAATGATTCTACTAATTCTATTATTTTGATTGACAATAAAAATCCATATTTATCATTGACATTGCTTTGTGCATTATTTAAAAGTTTAGCAATCCTAAGCCTTTTATTCTCCTTCGTCAATAATTCATCTTTCAATAATTGTCCATAAATTTTATAAATCGAAAATCTATATTTATAATGTTCAGGTAGGTGTTTGTACGATTTGTGCTTTGTAATTTCTTGGATAATTCTTTCTGAATTTAAAACATCTAATTGATGCATATATAATTTCAATTTATACTCTTTAGCAGTGAACCAATTGAGCCCACCTTCATTAAATAGATGAATATCCTCATTTAAACACTCGATTCCTTCTTGATATTTCTGCATAGACAAAAGCGCTTTTGCCCTATAGAGCGCAGCTACTCCCTGCCAAACAGGTTGACGAAATTGAACTTGAGTGCTCAACCTTTCAATCTCTTGACAGACCTCTAAAATATTATCCAATGATCCAGAATATTCAAATAGAAAAAGCTTTGATCTTAGAAAGAAATATTCTGTTTCATAACTGTATACTAGATCTCTATAGATTTTCAATTCAGACATTAATTGCTCTAGTGACTCTTGCTGTTTTACTGTTTTAGCTCTGCCTTGGGAATGATGAATAATAAACTGAATTTGATAATAAGCTAGAGTAGCATTCTGAATAGCATTTTCTTTAATGGCAAAATCATCAAAATGCTCTCTGTATAATTTGTACTTATTATGCTTACCAGCCATAGCATAATGTTTGGCTAGCTCGAAAGCATAAATCTTAGCAATGTCATATAAATGATAAATGACAGCAATATTAAAATTATTTTTAATGATACTAATTGTACTTTTTACTGCACCATTTCTTCTCAAAATATTAATAGTTTGAACGGCTTTATTTTGCTCAAACAAAACCTTTTGGTAACTATTCTGAATATTTGACTGATTAAGATCTAGAAAATATAAAGTATTAAAAATTCTATTTTTGAATCGAGACTTTAAAGCTCTATAATTCTGTTGACTCAATGCATTATTTTCACCATATAGGTATAATAAAGCTTCATCATCAGTAGAAATCTCTTCGTTTTTTAAGCCTAAATAATATTTCGTTAAAAGGGAATCGCTATTACTAATTAAGTTTTCATCGATCAATTCAATCTTGTCTAATCGCTTTTTAACTAATAATTTTATAATCTCCTTGAGGCTTTCCATATCACGAACTTGCTAAAATAACAAAAACTAAATGGAACAATAAGCAATCTCAATAGTATTATACAAAAAAATCCCATTATAAAAATGACCAATTAACTATGTCACAAAAAAGTCAAAAACGATTTCGTGTCCATAAATTCAAAATATAACTTTACTTATTCAATTAGGATAAAAGCTTAAACACACCACTATGACTACTCTTGCATTAATCTTATCACTTTTCTTAGGTTTATTTTCCTCAGACAACAATAACTATCAAGAATCCAACAAGATATCATCTCCAACTAGCAAAATCATTAAACCTATTATCACAGACGATACAGGAGCATAATTAACCCACATTAACACAACAAATTATTAAAAAAAATAGCAAGCCTGCACCCCTCGTAGCAGGCTTACTTGTTTGGGTTGTGTGTGTGTGTGTGTGTGTGTGTGTGTAGAAAATCTAAAAGAGGGTTTGGGTTAGTGATTTGTTTTAATTGTTATTGATACATCAAAAATAAGATAAACTGAACTAACATAAAAATCACTTTCACACATTTTGTGACATGGTAAAACAAAGGTTATCAAAAATATAAATAACATAAGCTATTGATTACTAAACTATAGCATTATAAAAAATACTTAAATTGTTATATCAAGTGTATCGATTTTATTTAAAAAAAGTAACTTTTTAAGGATTTCAATCATAATTTATTACTTTTCATCAATGAATATTGTTGTAATAGATGGATATACACTAAATCCAGGTGACTTAGACTTGAGTCCACTTCAAGTATTAGGAGAATTGACAGTTTATGATAGAAGCTCTAAAGACCAAGTGGTTGAAAGATTAAAAGATGTAGATATTGCTGTGGTTAACAAAGTTGTATTTGATCAAGATTTAATTGACACTCTACCCCATCTAAAATATATTTCACTGACTGCAACTGGCTATAATAATTTAGATATTGAATATTTACATCAGAAAAATATTCTCGCTTCTAACGTTTCTAATTATGGATCTCATGCAGTAGCGCAACATACATTTGCTTTGATTTTAGAATTGACCAATCATGTAGCCCGTCATCATCAAGATTGCAAAGAAGGTAAATGGAATCAATCTCCTGACTTTTGTTTTTGGAGTCAACCGATGGCTGAACTGTTCAATAAGAAAATAGGAATTATTGGCTTAGGAAATATCGGTCTCCAAACAGCTTATATCGCTAAAGCATTTGGAATGGAGGTTTATTATCACAGTAGAACCGACAAACACATCGAAGGAATGAATTTCGTCAGCAATCCTCATGAAATTTTTAAGCAATGCGATATTGTAAGCTTGCATTGTACGTTAAATGATGCCACAAAACATCTTATTAATCAAGAATCTTTAAAATTATTCCGTTCACACTCTATCATAATTAATACTTCTAGAGGAGATTTAATAGATGAAAAAGCATTGCTGAATGCCTTAGATAATCATCAGATTGCTGGTGCAGGATTGGATGTTTTATCTGCAGAGCCACCCAAAGAAATCAATCCTCTGATACATCATCCTAAATGCATTGTCACTCCACACAATGCTTGGTCGGCTAAAGATACTAGACAAAGACTTTTAAACATGGCTGCTGACAATATTAAAAGTTTTTTGAATGGTACACCCAAAAATTTAATTTAGAATCGTTTATTTTAATTGAACTTTCAATTCATTGGCAATTGTTTCACCGATAGCTAAGCAGGACGTTGCAGCTGGCGAAGGTGCATTGCATACATGTATCATTTTTGGAGAAGTGATTAATAAAAAGTCATCTATTAAGCTACCATTTTCATGAATTGCTTGAGCTCTTACTCCAGAAGTTGCAGGAGTCAAATCTTCTTCTTTTATTTCAGGTAGTAGCTGTTGGACAGTTTTAGTAAAAGCTTTTTTAGACATCGATTTCTTCCACTCTGTAAATCCTATTTGACGAAAGTTGAAAATCATTTTCCAAAATCCTACAAATTTCAAAATCTCCCAAGTGTCTTTGAATGAAAAAGCACCTCTTTGGTATCCTTCTCGCCTAAAAGCTAAAATAGCATTTGGACCGGCTTCTACTTGACCGTTGATCATTCTAGTGAGATGTACTCCTAAAAAAGGAAGTCCTTGTTGAGGTACAGGATAAACTAGTCCGTTAATTTTCTGAGCAATTCTTTCATTGATCATAAAATACTCTCCACGAAATGGAATAATTTGATGTTGAATTTCTGCTCCAGCCATTCGTGCTATCTTATCAGAATAAAGCCCTGCGCAATTCACGGCAAAATCTACTTCTACATTTTCTTGATTTGTATGAATAATAAGTTGTCCTTCATTTTGAGTAATAGCAGAAACCTTTTGACCAAATTTTAATTCAACTCCCTTAGCAGATAGAATTTCTACAAATTTAGTAGCAAGAACTTTAAAGTCAATGATACCTGTTTGTGGAACCCATAGAGCACTATGAACTTTTATTGCTGGTTCAATCAAATTAGCTTCACTCCCACTTAAAAATTGTACACCTTCTAATCCGTTCTCTATTGCTCTTTTTTCCAATACTCTTAGAGCTTGTTCTTCTTCTGGTCGAACTGCAACAATTAATTTCCCCGTGATTTTATAGGGAACTTGATTTTCATTACAAAAATCTAATAGATATCGATAACCTGCTATACAATTTTTAGCTTTCAAACTATGGGGTAAGTAGTAAATACCAGAATGAATGACTCCACTATTATGACTACTCTGATGCTGTGCAGGAGTTTTCTCTTTCTCTATCAAAATAATATGTGCAGCAGGAAATTTCTGATGAATTTGATAAGCTGTAGCCAAACCCACCAATCCTCCACCAATAACTGCAATGTTCTTTTGAGACATTTCTAATTATTCAAAATCATTATAGAGTAAATATTTCTTTCTAATTTTCTTAAAATTCATTAATCCTTCCTGCCAAGTTTGTTTAATCTCTTCCTCAGTTAAACCAGCTTTTATTTGCTCTTCTAATTCTTTAGTTCCTGCCAATTTCACAAAAAAATTATTGAAGAAACTATCTCCCTTATACGAATGGTAAGCTTCGAGAATCGGTTGTAAAGACAAGCCAAAGTTTTTCAATTCACTATTACTTAATGATAAATAGGACTTTCCAAATGATTTCTTTCCTAATAATGGTGGAGATGTTGCTCCCGGACGACTTTCTGGTGTAAAGCTCGTGTCTTTTATAGATGATAAGGGATGTCCCCAAATTTGAAATTGCTGACTAGTTCCTCTTCCTACGCTGTAAGGTGTTCCTTCAAAGAAACATAATGAAGGATATAAATAAATCGAACGTATATTGGGCAAATTAGGAGATGGAGCTACGGGAAGATTATAAAAATATGTATGATCATATTCATCCACTTTAATCACTTCTAATTTACATTGCACTCCATTTTTCAACCATTTCTCGCCATTGATCATTTTTGCGTATTCTCCCACGGTCATCCCATGCACTGTAGGTATAGGATGCATTCCTACAAAAGAAGTATAAGCTTTTTCAAGAATTGGACCATCTACATAATGACCATTTGGATTAGGACGGTCTAAGACTATTACAGTTTTATTGTTTTCTGCAGCGGCTTCCATCACATAATGCAAGGTGGAGATATACGTATAAAATCTTGCGCCCACATCCTGAATGTCAAAAATTATAACATCTATATTTTTCAATTGCTCTGCTGTAGGTTTTTTATTACTACCATAAATAGAATAAACTAAAACACCTGTTTTAGCATCTCTTTCATTATTGACTTTTGCTCCAGCATCCGCCTCTCCTCTTACTCCATGTTCAGGAGCAAATGCAGCGGTAATATTTACACCTAATTGCTTTAAAGTATCTATGAGTAAAGTTTGCTCCACAGTAGAAGTTTGGTTGATGACCAATCCTACTCGTTTATTTTTCAATTTTGGCAAAAGCTCGTCTAACTTTTGAGCACCCACTTGAAGCTCTTCGACATGATTTGCACACATGATTTTAGCATGAAGTGTAGGTAGTCCGAAAATCAAACAAAAAAGAGGAATGAAAATATTTATCTTGCAGCGCATTTATGATGGTTTTATCGTTTAAAAATAGGATTTTTTGAATACTTCTTGGCAAATAGCAAAACAGATCTCTGGAGGCGACAAAAATTCATTTTCCAGATTCATAGTAAATATAGCTATTGGAGCGAATGCTTTGAGTATTGCTGTGATGGTAGTAGCTATTTGCATGGTGAATGGTTTTACTAAAGAAATCCGAGAGAAAGTTTTTGGCTTTTGGGGTCATGTTCAAATTCAGAATTTTCAAAATAATAATTCTTACGAAGAAACACCTATCACAGAAAATGCCAAACTTATAGAAACCATCTATTCTATTCAAGAAGTCAACAATATTGCACCTTTTATCAATAAAGCCGGAATAATTAAAACAAAAACAGCCATTGAAGGAATTGTTTTAAAAGGAGTAGATGAGCGGTTTGATTGGAATTTTATCCAAAAATATCTTAAAGAAGGAAAAATACCTTTCATCCAAAAAGATAGCACTTCTAGGGATATTTTAATATCTACTACGACTTCACAAAGAATCGGTGTAAAAACTGGAGACGCTTTGATTGTTTATTTCTTACCCAAAGAAGGAGGTCGTCCTATCGGAAGAAAATATCAAATTTCGGGTTTGTATCATACAGGTTTGGAAGAGTATGATTCCAAATTTGCATTAGGTGATATACAAGTCATACAGAACATTAATCAGTGGGAACCAAATCAGTATAGTGGTTATGAAATTAAATTGAAAAACCTAGACAAGATAGACGAAACGAAAAACGAAATATATCAAAATCTACCACCAGACTTGAATGCAGAGAGCATTAAAGAAACTCAACATAATATCTTTGATTGGCTGGATTTATTAGTAAAGAATGAATTTTTCGCACTAATTCTTATGCTGATTGTCGCCATTTTAAACATGACCACTGCTTTAATGATTTTGATACTGGATCGTACTAAAATGATAGGTATTTTGAAAGCATTAGGGGCCACAAATGCACAAATAAGAAAAATATTTCTGTACAATGCTTTTATTATTTTGGGTTATGGCCTATTGATTGGAAATGCTGTAGGCTTAGGAATTTGTTGGCTACAAAAAACATTTGGTATTATACAATTAGACGAAAGTTCCTACTATTTCAAACAAGTGCCTGTGATATTTGATTGGCCAGCAGTTATAGGAATTAATGCATTAACTACAATTATAACTTTAGCAGTATTATTGATTCCCACCATGATCATTTCCAGGATATCGCCACTCAAAGCTATCCGATACGACTAAATAAAAAAGCATCCAAGATTTTCACCTTGAATGCTTTATATTAAAATTTAAAATAAAATTATTTCTTACCAAACAATCCGCCAAAATTACCCAAAAGGTCTTTAGCTGTTTGCTCAAAATCAGACATATTGAATTTGGAAAGGATTTTTTGGATATTGACATTTCCATTTTCGTCTGTAAGTTCTTCAGAAAATGTTTTGAAAAATTCAGTGATAGAGAAATCTCTTACCGCTGCAGCTTTTTCTGGACTTAATCCTACTTTGTCTTGTAAGGCATTGACAAGATTCTGTTTCAATTTAACTACTACTTCATTATCCTCTAAAGAAGATACGTTTTTCATAGCTGATTGAATAAACTGAGGATTCTTCATTCCACCATTAGAGAAAAAGTTTTGTATTTCCTCTCTAAAAGCATGAGAAGTCTTTTGTGTTTGCTCGTCTGTCAAACCAAATTTATCTTTTACTTGCTGATTGATGGCAGCCTCCACTTTGTCTATGATATTTTGTAACATCTCTACTTTATTTTTATAATTTAACAAAAGTAAGGTTTAATCTAAATAATTCCATGAAATCTTAAATAATTGAATGGACTTTGTTTTGGATTACTTCTTTCTTGCTCCAGGAAGCACTCTTTTCATTAAAGAACCAGCAATATTTCTAGACAAATCTCTCCCTAAAACTCTTTGAGTCATAAAAGCTTGAATTTTATTTCCAAGACCTGTAACGATATAAGCTTGTTTTCCTAGATTATCGATTGCTGATTTAACCACAGGAGCAGCTTTCATTACTAATGGACTGCCTTTCATAGATTTTGTCATTTCAGACTCAGTCATGCCTGGACATAATGCTATTACATCTACTCCTTTGTCTTTAAATTCATAATTCATGCTCTCTGCCAATGAAAGTAAATATGCTTTTGTAGCGCCATAATGAGATAAATATGGAGTTGCTTGAAAAGAGCTCGAGGATGCAGTGAAAATTATACCACCTCTTCCTTTCTCTATAAACTTCTTGCCCATTTCATAAGCAATTATAAAAGGAGCTTCCATATTTAAACGAATCATTTGAATATTTCTAGCCAAATCAGCTCTATAGAAATGTCCTTCGCTATTCATTCCTGCATTATTGACAATCAATCCAATATCTAAATCAGCAGTTTTCTCTGACAATTCAGCATAAAATCCTTCTTTAGACAAATCTATAGCTAAAATTTTAACCTCTACAGCATATTGACTTTGAATCTTCTCAGCTAATTCTTTCATCAACTCTTCTCTCCTTGCGACTAATATAAGATTCAAACCTTTTTTAGCTAATTGGTCAGCAAACTCAACCCCTAAGCCACTTGAGGCTCCAGTTATCAGTGCCCATTGGCCATACTTTTCTTTAAATGACATGTTTTTTTTATTAGGTTCTCGAATATAATATAAAGAATAATTGATTCCATCATTTCGTTTAAAAACATGACAATGATGTGTTTATATTTTAAATATTCAACTATTTCGCATTATATAACTATCAGTTTTTGTCTTGATTAATATATTTTTAACTATTATTTTACCCATGCAAATATTATTTTCTATACTTTTGTAGCCATGAGCAACTTTCCAGAATTGCCTTCTATAGTTTCAGATATCGACTATAAGTATGCAAATATTGAATTCTCAGAATTCAAAAGCATGGTTTACGAAGGAGGAAAAATTCACATCAGTCACATCGACGATTCCATTTTAGACAGAATTAATGAAGAATTGAACCACATTGAAAAATCTGGTTTAAAAGACTATTTTTTGCTGTGGAAATCCATTATTGATTTTTGCAAATCCAATCAAATTTGCGTAGGACCAGGAAGAGGAGTAATCAACTCCAGCTTGGTAGCAAAATGTTTAGGTCTTACTCAAGTGAATGCTTTAGTAAGAGGGCTTCCATATCAGAGATTCTTCAATCCTAGAGCAGGATTTTTACCTTCTTTCTCATTAGATGTTTCATTTGACAATAGAGAGCGAGTGATTCAATACCTTAAAGATTTATTTGGAGAAGCACATATTGGTGTTTTAGCTGGAAGTAATGACGACGAAAGCGATACATCCGATGCTACTATGTACTTTTCGCCAGCAGGAAGTGGTGTAGTTATTTCTGACAAAGCACTTGAACCAACTGCTCCTACTTTAGAAATTGAGTGCAATTCTGACAATTTAGTAGTAGACTTTCCTGTGAAATATTTACAGAGTCTAGGGTATTTCAAATTTGATATTTTTGGCTTAAAGCAATTAGATCACCTTCAAGACATCTACTCTAAAAACAAAGTCCAGATTTATCCTGAAACATGGGATGATCCTAAAGTATTTGAATATATTCTATCAGAGAATAGTTCCGAAATATTTCCTTTTCATAAGGATAATATGAGAGAAATCATGTTTGAATTTGATACCAATACTTTAGAAAGTTTAGCGCTAGCATATGCATTAAGCAGACCTTCACTAATGGAGTATGTAGATGGCATCAAATCCATACATTTAAAGGAAAAAGAAGCGAGATTTCTACACGAAAGCCTATACGAGCCTTTAGAATCCACATATGGATATATCGTATATAAAGAGCAGTTTCTAGAAATTATTGTAAAAATGTCAGGTTTAGGCTATGACTTTGCAGATATGATGTATAGATATCTTTTAGAGGATGACCCTCAAAAACATACTATGCAATTTATAGAGCAATGCAAGTCAAGAGGAATTCAAGATACTATCATTCAGCAAGTGATGTCTGAATTAATCTCCAGTCAACCCTTCTTATTCTCCAAAGCTCATGCTTTAGGAGTAGTTATGATGGGCTATACTGATGTTTGGCATAAAATATATACTAAGTAAACGACACCTTTTGAAAAAAAACGTTCCTCTTAAGTTCTATTTTTACAAAATATTTGAATTCAATGTTCAAGTAAATTCTCAAAATTAGACTTTGATGAATTGCATATAAGCTGAAATATAATTTATAGCTATTAAAAATTGCTTAATTTCATCTTTAACAAAATTCATTGGTGCCACAGAAAAATAGTTTTTTGCAAAAAGTGACCTGGTTATTTTCAGGTTTATTCTTGGTACAAGTCATCAATATAATTTTTGCACTATTACTTCCAAAAATCTATTCGCCTCAAAGTTTTTCTATTTTTGGAATTTTCATTTCTACTATACTCATCTTATCTGAAATCATTAATCTGAGATTAGATCAAGCATTGATGATTCCTGAAAATGAAGAAGAAAGTATCTTCATTTATAGAAAGGCAGTAAATAGCGCTACAATTATCAGCTTTATTGTCAGCATTTGTGTTGGATTATATTATTGGAGTTCTTCGTATAATTCTGAATATTCTAGTTTGCTTTGGATTCCATTGAGTATTATTCTACAAGGATGGATACAACCGACTTTAAGTTATTGCAATAGATCTCAACTATATAAAAAAATCAATACCAGCAGAATTGCTCAAGCTATAGTAATGGGTTTAGTGAGCTGCATGCCCTTTATCATCTTCACCAAAAAGATATTTTTAATCGAAGGTTATGTCGCAGGTCAACTTATAAGTCTGATATTACTTATACCATTGATATACAAGCTACTAGAAACAGAAGTTAAAAGTAAACATCTAAGCATAGAACCTTATATAAAATTCCCTAAGTACGGCACTTTCTCTTCTCTTTTAAATACTATTTCAAGAAATTCGGTGATTTATATTCTCAACTTTTTCTTTACACCATATTTAGTTGGACTCTATACATTCACTAATAGATTAGTCCAGGCTCCGATAGGATTAGTCACTAGTTCTATTGGACAAGTATATTTCAGAGATGCAAGTAGAGCAGAAAGTCCTTACGAATTAAAAAAACTTACATTTAGTATTGAACGCATTTTAGCAATCATTGCAGTACTTCCAGTGAGCATTGCTCTTTTATTCGGCCCACAAATCTTTGAGTTTTTATTTGGTGCAGAATGGCGCGGCGCGGGGGAAATTGCAAGATACTTAGCCTTATGGTATGGAACATCTCTAATTGTTACACCTTTAAGCATGTTAATAGATGTAAAAGGTCATTTAAAATGGGAATTAGGTTATAATTTCATCTTTGCATTTTTCAGAATCGGCGTTTTAATCATCGGTGGATGGTGGGGAGACTTCAAGCTAACAATGATTTTATTCAGTACAGTGAGTGTAATATTCAATTTATATCTTTTACTTTTTATTAGACAGCAAGTCCAACATGAAAATTGATTTAAACCTTTCCTATCCTGGAAAATTCCAATGGTCTAAAAATGAAAACTTATATTTCATTGGTTATGCTTTTGATAATGAAAGAAAACTATATCAAAATGCTCAAGATTTCGACGCTGTAGATGTACAGAACATCATCAATGAATTGAATGGGGCGTTTTCTATAATACAACTTAGCCATCAACAATTACTTATCACAACTGACACAATAGCTTCTTTTCCATTATTTTATAGGATTAAGAGAAATGAAATTACAATTAGCAGTACGCCTCATTTTGATATTCATGATTCACTAAATGAAGCTGCTGTAAAAGATTATGAAAAAGTATTTTGCACTCAATTTCAAGATACTCTACTGACAGATTGGAAAAGTATTCCTGCTGGACATCAATTAAAAGTAGATATAGCCAACTCTAAGATTATACTTAAAAGATATTTTAATCACTATGTTACGGATAAAGCACCTAGTGATACTGCTACTAAAAGTAATTTGATAGAAATTATTGAAAATTGGGCTAAACAGATTATTCAATTTGCTGACCAACGACCGATTTGGATTCCGCTATCTGGAGGATATGATTCTAGATTAATTTTGAGCGCATTAGTCAAAGAAAAAGCACCAAATCTTCATGCCTACACTTATGGCAAAAGTTTGAGTGTAGAAGTAGTCAATGCTCATAAAGTAGCTAAGCAATTGGAAGTAGACTGGCATTTTATTCCCTATAATGAACAGGCGTTTCAGTATTTCTTTTCTGATATTTGGAATCAATACGCCTTGGGTAATCATCATTTTCAATCTTTACCACACGAACAAGATTTTTTTGCTTTACTAGCTTTAAAATCTCAAGGAGTATTACAAGAAGATTTTGTGATAGTTCCTGGATTTTGTGGAGATATTCCTACTGGTAGCTACTTGAAAAATATAGAAATCAATACTGAAAATTATATTCAAGACCAATACCAAGTCCATGCTAAAAATCTCGTGGACAATATTGAACCTTGGGATTCATTCCAACAATGGCTCACAGAGAACAGGCTGAGTAAATTTATAGTGAATAGCGTAAGAGTATATGAATATTTTGGGGGAAAATGGATGTTGCCTATGTGGCACAGGGACTTCCTTGAACTTTTTTACGAATTAGAAACCCAAGAGAAATTCAATCAAAAATTCTACACGACAGTTATTTTTGAGAGTTATTTCGAACCGATGGAAATAGATTTTGTGAAATCTGGAGGAGATAGTGTTCATGCAGAAATCACTCCTAAGGAAATCTTGAAAAAAATCTTGCCTCAAGCATTAGTCCAAACAATTCAAAAATATACTGGCAAGTCTAGTCAAGCAGACCCTTGTAATTTAAATTCGCTCTATGAATTACTGTACATGAAATTAGAAAGTCAGAAATTCAGACTTCCCAAAAAAGATAGAAACTTTAATCGTTTGCATGCAATTTATATGTTGGAGCTGATAAAAAACTCTATGAAATAAGACAATTCTCATGAAAAATTTATAAATTTAGCTAGTTAGTGTAATCACATAAAATCAATCTAAATGAACCGTCGTAACTTTCTCGTTAATACTACAAAAGCATCCGCTGCCACACTGATAACAGTTCCATTTATAACTAATGAAGTATTTGCTTCTACAGAATGCAAGAAAGCTTTTGAGTTTGAGCAAAATAAGCTTCCTTATGCATTTGATGCACTAGAGCCTCAGATAGATAAAGAAACTATGAACATTCATTATACGAAGCATCACGCTGCATATGTAAAGAATGTCAATGAAGCGATTGCCGCAGAAGATATAAAAGAAAAAAGTGCACTTTCATTAATGCATAACATTGATAAATACAGCACAAAAGTACGAAACAATGCTGGAGGTGCTTGGAATCATAATTTCTTTTGGGACTGTATGACTCCTGGAGGTTCTGAGATGCCTTCTAAAGTTTCAGATGCTATCCTTTCGAATTTTGGTTCGATGGAAGTTTTCAAAGAAAACTTTAGCAAAGCTGCAGCTACTAGATTTGGTTCAGGATGGGCATGGTTAGTCAAAGATGGCAACTCTCTAAAAATCGGCTCCACTCCTAACCAAGATAATCCTTTGATGAATGTTTCTGAATTTAAGGGAAAACCATTATTAGGATTAGATGTCTGGGAACACGCATATTATCTTCATTATCAAAACAGAAGAGGTGATTATATCAAGAATTGGTTTGAGATTATCAACTGGGATTTTGTAGCGAAGCAGATGTAAGGAGACGACAGACCGAAGACGATAGACCGAAGACAATAGACGATAGAAGTCGAATTTGTAGAAAGTCCACGATTGATAGACGACGGTCGACAGGCCATAGACCACTGTATATGTAGAAAGACGACAGTGAATAGACCGTCGAATTTGTAGAAAGACTATATACGACAGACCACACTTCGACAAGCTCAGCGACGGCATACCATCTTTTTTGTAGAATGAGAATAGAATTCAACTTTACAAACGAGTCTAACTTTTCCAAAGTTTGTAGATGGATGAAAAAGTTTGTAGATGGATGGAAAAGTTCGAAATAGAAAAAGTTGTAAGTAAAATGCTAGAAAGGTTCTAGTTGAGTTCGAGATAATCGCCGCAGCAGGGGGTGAACGGATAGCCCACAGTAACAGCTCGAATCCTTTCGAGATGGAACGAGGACTATGAGTGAAGACCCGCCCGGCTGCTCAAAAATAAATTTTCATATCAATTCTATCTTAAATAACTGATATCGTATCGGATAGCGGTTATAAAATTGTATCTTTGCGCCCAAAATAAACTCTAAGAATATGGCATTACGTGCGGGAATTGTAGGGCTACCCAATGTAGGAAAATCCACTTTGTTCAATGCGGTCAGCAATAGTGCTAAGGCACAAGCTTCGAACTATCGTTTTTGTACTATCGAGCCAAACGTAGGTTTGGTGGATGTGCCGGACGAGAGAATGGACAAATTAGCTGAATTGGTCAACCCAAATCGTACTGTTCCTACTCAAATCGAATTAGTAGATATCGCAGGTCTTGTAAAAGGTGCAAGTAAAGGTGAAGGTTTGGGGAATAAATTTCTAGGGAATATTCGTGAGGTAGATGCTATCATTCATGTGATTAGATGCTTTGAAGATGAAAATATCTTGCGTGAAGAAGGTGAAATCAATCCTGTCAGCGACAAAGAAATCATAGAAACTGAATTACAGTTTAAAGATTTGGAAAGTGTCGAGAAGAAAATGAAAAAGACAGAGAAACAATCTAAATCTGATACTAAAATCAAAGCTGAATATGATATTTTAGCTAGAGTTCAAAATCATCTTTTAGAAGGTAAAAATGTTTTATCACTAGGATTGACTAAAGAAGAAAAAGTAGCTGTTGCAGATTTATTTTTATTGACTGAGAAGCCAATTTTATATGTAGCCAATGTGGATGAGCAATCTATTACTACTGGCAATAAATATTCTGAAGCTCTTAGAGTAGCTGTAGAAGCAGAAGGTGCACAATTAATCGTTCTCAACAACTCTATCGAAGCTCAAATCACTGAGCTGGAAGACCCTGAAGACAAGCAAATGTTCTTAGATGAATATGGTTTGACTGAACCTGGTTTAAATAGATTGATTCAATCGACTTACAAATTATTACAATTAATCACTTATTTCACAGCTGGTGTACAAGAGGTAAGAGCTTGGACGATTCAGAATGGTTGGAAAGCTCCTCAAGCAGCAAGTGTAATTCATACAGACTTTGAAAAAGGATTTATCAAAGCGGAAGTAATTTCTTATGAAGACTTTACTCATTACGGTTCGGAATCTGCTTGTAGAGATAGCGGCAGATTACGAATAGAAGGAAAAGAATACATCGTGAAAGATGGCGATGTGATGCATTTTAGATTTAACGTATAGACCAACATGGATATTCAAGAACTAGAAAAGAAAGAGCCGGTTAGAAAAAGACACGGATTTGTAACATTTTGGTTAGTGTATATCCTAATGAATGGTCTTTCGACTTTACTAGCTTATACTATATTTAGAGAAGAGATTCAAAAAATATTGAAGATTGAAATCAGTGACGAAGTCGCTTATTATCTCATGGGCTTAGGTGTGATGAATGCTATATCAGTGATTCTTCTGCTTAATTGGAAGAAGATTGGTTTTCATGGCTTAGTGATTTCTAATATTGTCAATATGTATGTCAGTAATTTAATGGGCTCTGGAGTGGAATCTACCTTTTTCGGTTTGATGCAAATCGCTATTTTATATATGGTCTTGAAGATGAAGAAGAATGAGAAGAGCACTTGGGATTGGCTTACGTGATTTTTACGGTAGACAATAGACAGTAGACGACAGACCAAAGAAAATAGTTTATCCTAAAAGAGTTTGACCGTTTATATTCATTAGCTGAAACAAACATTTTGAACTTGTCATTCTGAACTTGGTTGGGAATCTATTGTGAAATACGCATTAGATTACGGGTCAAGCCCGCAATGACATTATGGTTATGGTTAACTACACAGTCATTCTGAACTTGTTTCAGAATCCATAAATAATACGATAGAGATTACGGTTCAAGCCCGCAATGACGGAATTGTAATACGTCATTGCGAGGAACGAAGCAAACTATTCTTATGTCATCCTGAAAGGATCTCTACACGAATTGTAAAACAAAACACGCAGTCATTCTGTTTCAGAATCTATTCCCAATACCATAATTTGGGCGAGCCCCTTCGGGTCGGGCTATCATTACGTCTTCCCTCCATGATATTTCGGGTGATACTCCATTCTATCCCTCTCGCGGCGTTTTGCTAGAAACATATCATCTAGAAACATGCATCTTCTATAAACATGTCATCCCTACGGGATTTCATGATTCTTAATTATTACCGATTTGTCATTCTGAACTTGTTTCAGAATCTATAAGTAATACTATAGATTGCGGGTCAAGCCAGCAATGACATTATGGTTATGGTTAACTACACAGTCATTCTGAACCTTGTCATTCTGAATTTAGTTCAGAATCGTTTCAGAATCTCTTAAGCAATGTATTAGAAGATTGCCGACTAAATCCACAATAACGAGGAACATGCCAGCAATCATTATCTTATTAACACATTACCGCATTATCTCATTGCCACATTAAATACAATTAACTAAAAATACTTCTAGCTAATTCTATGGTTTTGATTTTGGCAGAATGATTGTATTGAGGAATAGCAATAATTAATTCATCCATATTAACGAGTTTTTGAAATTCTAGTAACCTTCTTTCGACTGTAGATGCATCTCCAACAAATGAACAAGCCAACATATTTCTTACATAGCTCTCTTCTTCTGGACTCCAAATAGAATTCAAATTTTCGAATGGTGGACTCAACGGCTCTCTAGTACCACGGATGATATTCAAGAACATCTTGTACATACTTGAAGCTTGAAATTCTGCGGCTTCATTGGTATCATCAATTATGACATTCACACAAGCCATAGTTTTAGGCTGGTCTAAATATGGAGAAGGTTTAAAATTTTCTCGATAATATGCAAAAGCTCTTGTTAAATAAGTCGGTGCAAAATGACTTGCAAATGCATAAGGTAAACCCATACGTGCTGCTAAAACTGCACTGTCCATGCTACTTCCCAATATCCAAATAGGCACATTTGCATTTTCTCCAGGATAAGCTCTTACAGATGACTTAGAGTTATCTGAAGAAAAGTACTGAAGCAGCTGAGTGACATGTTCTGGAAATCTTTGTGCTGCTTGATAAAAATCTTTATTGAGTGCCTGAGCTGTCAATTGGTCAGTACCGGGAGCTCTACCTAAACCCAAATCAATTCTATGAGGATACAAAGCTTCTAATGTTCCGAACTGCTCTGCAACTACTAATGGTGAATGATTAGGAAGCATAATACCACCTGACCCTACTCTAATATTTTTTGTTTTGCCAGCAACATGACCAATCAAAACGACTGTCGCACTACTAGCTACATGTGCCATATTGTGATGTTCAGCAAACCAGATTCTCTTATAGTTAAGTTCATCAGCTTTTTGAGCAATTGCTACTGTTTTTTCAAATGTTTCGCTAAAATCACTACCTTTTGTTACTAATGCTAATTCTAATAATGAAATAGGAATCTCTGATAATTTCATAATTAATCCTCCACTTTTTCGTCTTTTAAGGACTTCATATCTATAACAAATCTGTACTTAATGTCATTCTTAAGAACACGAGTATATGCATTATTGACTTCTTGGATAGGAATCACCTCCACATCTGAAGTGATATTATGTTCTCCGCAAAAGTCCATCATTTCCTGGGTTTCTTTTATACCACCAATTAATGAACCTGCAATGTTTTTTCTTTTTAAAACCATTAAACCCATGTGAATAGGTTCGATAGGCTCAATAGCTCCAACAAAAACCATAGTTGCATCTCTTTTTAAGAGATTGATGTATGGATTTGCATTGTGTTTTACAGGAATAGTATTCAATAAAAAATCAAAACTCATTGCACTTTTAGCCATAGCTTCTTCATCTGTAGAAATCAATACTTCATCAGCTCCAAGCTTTTTTGCATCTGCTCCTTTATCGGGAGATGTTGTAATCATCACCACATAAGCACCCAAAGCATGAGCAAATTTCACTCCCATGTGTCCTAATCCTCCAAGACCAATAACTCCAACTTTATCTCCTGCTTTTACATTCCATTTTTGAAGTGGTGACCAAGTCGTAATTCCTGCACATAATAAAGGAGCTGCACCTGCTGGGTCAATATTCTCAGGAACTTTTACAACAAAATTTTCAGTAACTACAATCTTATCAGAATATCCTCCGTAAGTAAATCCTCCAGAGACTCTATCTTTTGAATTATATGTGGCAGTCGAACCGCCTGTGCAATATTGCTCTAATCCATCAGAACAAGATTCACATTTTTGACAAGAATCTACTAAACACCCCACTCCTACGAAATCTCCAACTTTAAATTTGGAAACTTGACTGCCAATCTCAAGTACTCTTCCTACTATTTCATGGCCTGGAACTACAGGATAATTTGCTGGTCCCCAATCACTATTCACTGTATGGATATCTGAATGGCAAATACCACAAAATTCAATATCAATTAAAACATCTTGTTCTTTTAGGTTTCTTCTATCTAGTTGGAATGGTTTTAAATCATCTTTGGAGTGATGAGCGGCATAAGCTTTAGTAGCTATCATAAATATATTTTTATTTGGAAAATTAGTCGAATGTTGAACATAGTATTAATAGAAAAAAGCAGAAATTGTTCAATTTAAAATGAAAATATCAGCTGAAATTTAAGTAGAATCGCGCAGCCCGGATAGAGTGGAATATCACCTTCTTTTTTGGAAAAAGAAGGAAGATGAAACGAAAGCCGGAAATGCTGCCCAAAAATCTACAATAAAAAAAGGCCACTGAAATCAGTAGCCTCGTAAATTTCTATTTGAGTTTGAAATTATTTATTCGGTTGAGGAGTTAATCTCAAGTAAGATTTCAATTTATTATATCCTTTTGGAAATTTTACTGTAGCATCTTCATCAGAAATATGTGGTGCAATTACTACATCTTGACCATCTTCCCAGTTTGCAGGGGTAGCTACGCTGTAATCTGCTGTCAATTGTAATGAATCAATTACTCTAAGAATTTCGTGGAAATTTCTACCTGTAGAAGCTGGATAAGTAATCATCAATTTGATTTTTTTATCTGGGCCGATAATGAATACAGAACGAACCGTAAAGCTTGCACTTGCATTAGGATGAATCATATCATACAACTCAGAAACTTTCTTCTCTGGATCAGCTATAATTGGGAAATTCATGGTAGTACTTTGAGTTTCCTCAATGTCTTTAATCCAACCCATGTGAGAATCTAAAGGGTCTACGCTGATAGCGATTGCTTTTGCATTTCTTTTGTCAAACTCACTTTTCAACTTTGCAGTAAAACCTAATTCTGTAGTACAAACTGGTGTGTAATCTGCTGGATGAGAAAATAATACTGTCCAACCATCACCCATAAACTCGTAAAAATCAATGTTTCCTTGAGTAGTTTCTGCTTGGAAATTCGGTGCGATATCGCCTAATCTTAATGACATAATATATGCTTTTTAATAGTCTAGTTAAATAATAGACTTAAGATAAATAAAATAAATAAAAATCGAAAGCTTATTTAAAACTATTCTTAATAAACATAAATTTTTAACACTACTTAGCTATAACTTAAAATTAACAAGAAGATATTAAATTATTCCAACATAAAGAAAAATCAAAAAAATCAAGTTTTTATGGAATACAAAAAATTGAACCCAAAGTGGTTCATATATTTATAATAAACCAATACAAATAAAGGATACGACCCTTTCAGGGTCGAACATTTAATTAACCAACCAACTTCTATAAATATTTAATCCCTTCGGGATGATTTGAAAAAAATAGCTTAAAATAGACTTCCTTGCTCTCCTTGTTGAAAATTAGTGATTTCTAATTCGACATTATAGCTTGACGCTTGCTCTTCCTCTTCATTCGCAGGATTATTGTCACCTCCACTATTAGGTTCATTATCAGAACCACCGTCCGGGTCATTAGAATCATCATCGCTATCGTCCTCTTCTTCATCCTCAGCGGGTGGAATCAGAACGACTTCTTTGATTTTTCCTGCTACTAATTTATTACCGATAGCTTTCCAACCTTTCACGTCAATTAATTCAGCTAGAGCTACTTCTTCTTCGCTAATTTGTTTTTTGCCTAAGTCTAAAGTGTATTTGACTATTGGATTTTTCACTAAAGTTATAAAGGTCAACTCTGCTCCTGCCTCATCGGCTATAAAGCTATATTTCTGGTCTAAAGTAGTGGTTTCAATCAAAAATCTTTTGACATAATAGCACTTTTTAGAAGGGTAATAATGTATGACAGATAGAGGTTTTTTAGGTTGAAACTTCTCTAGAATTAAGATGTCTTTCAATTCATATCTATTCGTTAATTCAATATTGGTCAACATATATTCACCAGTTTTGAAAACTACGAGTATCTTATCATCTCCGATAAAATTCCCTAGGAATCGACCTCTTTTATCTTTATTCAATCTTCCTACCTCTTCGTCCATATACATATCTAGACCGCCCAAAGTAGAAATCCCTACAGATTTTTGTTCCACTTTTCTCACAGGGTATTTGGTGACTTGATTTCCTTGAGAGCTTTTTCCTTTTATGGTAATATCTGAAAATCCGAATTCAAAAGTTTTCTTTTTAGCTGAACAACCTTGAGATAATTGTATGCTTACAATCTCTGCTTCACCGTTAGGATTTGCTGAGAAGTATAATAATTTAGAGCGTGGTGTTTCCTTTGTGATATTGTATTCTTTATCTCTAGTTACACCAGTGACATTGAATCTTTTAGCATAAGTGGTACCTGATTTGCCATCTAAATAAATGGCGTTATAAGTCATTCTTTCATCTCCTTTGTTCCAAATATTCACATACAGAATATCTTTCCCTACAAAGACTTTATCACTTATAGAAACTACTTTATATCCACCACTTTTGAGAAATACGATGACATCATCTATATCTGAACAGTCCATGACGAACTCTTCTTTTCTCATATCTTTTCCATAACCAACGAAACCTTCTGTTCTATTTACATACAGTTTCTCATTATTGGCAGCTACTTGTTTGACTTCAACTTGGTCGAAACTACTCAACAATGTTTTTCGCTCTCTTCCTTTACCGTATTTTTCTCTAAGTCGCTTGTAATAATCAATCGCATATGTTACCAAATGCTCTAAATGATGTTTGACTTCTTCTATATCTTTCTCTAGTTGGAGAATGTATTCATCTGCTTTAAAAGTGTCAAATTTTGATATCCTTTTGATTTTAATTTCTGTCAATCTTACAATATCATCTGTTGTAATTTCTCTAAAAAATAATTTCTTAAATGGTTCTAATCCTAAATCAATTGCTTCGATGACAGCTTCCCAAGTCTCACACTCTTCTATGTCACGATAAATTCTATTTTCAATGAAGATTTTTTCTAATGAAGAGAAATGCCATTTATCTTGAAGATGACCTAGTTTGATTTCTAATTCTCTCTTGAGTAAATAAACGGTACTATCTGTACAGATTCTCAAAACATCTGACGCTCCTAAAAACATAGGTTTGTCGCCTACAATCACACAAGTATTGGGCGAAACAGAAACCTCACAGTCTGAAAATGCATATAAAGCATCTACGGTGACACTTGTAGAAACATTCGGATGTAATTCTATAAGAACTTCTACATCTCTTGCCGTGTTATCAATAACTTTTTTGATTTTGATTTTCCCTTTATCATTTGCTTTGATAATAGAATCAATCAAGCTAGAAGTAGTCGTACTAAATGGAATCTCAGTAATCGCTAAAGTCTTCTTATCTCTAACTTCAATTTTAGCTCTTACTCTTATTTTACCGCCTCGTCTGCCATCATTATAATTCCGGCAATCTGCCATTCCTCCTGTGAGAAAATCTGGCATTAATTCAAATGGCTTTTTTCTTAAATGAGCTATAGACGCATCTATAAGTTCAATGAAGTTGTGCGGGATAATTTTAGTAGACAATCCTACTGCAATTCCTTCAGCACCTTGAGCTAATAATAATGGGAATTTTACTGGAAGATGAACAGGCTCTCTTTTTCTGCCGTCATATGACATTTGCCATTCTGTGGTTTCGGCATTAAAAGCTACATCTAAAGCAAATTTGGACAATCTTGCTTCAATATATCTACCTGCTGCAGCTCTATCTCCGGTACGAATATCGCCCCAGTTTCCTTGACAGTCTATCAATAAATCCTTTTGTCCGATATTGACAATAGCATCACCAATAGAAGCATCACCATGCGGATGATATTGCATAGTGCTACCGATGATGTTTGCCACCTTATTGAATCGGCCATCATCCATTTCCTTCATAGCATGCAATATCCTACGCTGCACAGGCTTGAAGCCATCTAATACAGCTGGAACTGCACGTTCTAATATTACATACGATGCATAATCCAGAAACCAATTTTTGTACATTCCACTAATAGAAATAATTGATTCCTGACCTGTCAAGTCTTCATTTAAAGAGTTATTGTCCAATTCTTCCATATAATTTATTGGTCCCGATAAAATTAATCAACTCTACATCTTGTTTCAAAGCGAGTTATAAACATTTGTAGAAGTATTTTCTTAAAAATATAAGGAGATGTCGGCAAAGATACAAATACTAGATTCTTTTGGTCATTACTTGTCTATTCTAATAATAAAACTTCATCGTTTTGTTGAATAGATATTAAACTTTGAGTCCTTTACAGATAGTTATTAATTCTTAACGTATAAAATTTATTATATAAGACTAAATTCATTAGAATCGTGGTTAGAATCGTATCTCATGCTTACTGATATTCATCCAAAGGAAACATTTGAATTATTCCACACTCCGATTATGCAGCAAACTGCTTTTTGGTCTCAAGTAAAAAATCAATTGGGCTATAAAAGCATAGCTATCAATTTTAAAATCAAAAAGTCTGAGCTTTTTAATAATGACAGTGAGGGTTTTATCGATTCAGATATTCTAATCATCCTACAACAAATCGATTCCAAGCATACAGTTGCTTATATCCCTTATGGTCCTGAGCTTGAACCTTCAGAAGAATTACAAGGAGAATTTTTAGAGGAATTGTCGGAATGTATCCGTCCTTATCTTCCTTCAAATTGCATTTTGATTCGTTATGATTTAAACTGGCTCTCCTATTGGGCAAAAAATGAAGAAGACTTCGATGAAAATGGCATATGGAAAGGTCCACCAGAAAATCGTATGCAAGAACTTCGATTTAATTTCAGCACACAAAATTGGAATTTCAGAAAAGCTCCGAGTAATTTATTGCCTTCTAATACCATCTATGTCGATTTGCAAAAAGACAATCAGCAATTGCTCCAAAATATGAAACCTAAAACAAGGTATAATATAGGTTTGTCTGAGAGAAAGGGTGTACAAGTAAAAACTATTGGCATCGAAAATATTGACGTGTGGTACCAACTGTATCAAGAAACTGCAATGAGGAATAACTTAAACATCAACGATATCAAATACTTCCAAGCTGTCTTAAATGCTCAATTAACTAATGAAAGCGACACTACGGAAGTTTTATTGATGATTGCAGAAGTCGATGCTATGCCTTTGGCAGCGATGTTTTTAATTATTAGTAAGAATAGAGCTTCATATTTATACGGAGCTTCTTCAAGTACAAATAGAAACTTCATGGCTACTTACGCTTTACAATGGGAAGCTATGCAAATAGCAAAATCCAAAGGTTGTACAGAGTATGACATGTTCGGCGTAGCTCCTAATCCTACCCCTTCTCATCCTATGTATGGACTTTATAAATTCAAAATCGGTTTTGGTGGTGAATTATTTCATGGTATTGGTTGTTGGGACTATCCATTAGACCCACAAGCTTATCAGTATTTTTGTTCGTTAGAATTGAGTAGTCAAGGATATCATATTAATTAGGGGATTTATTTTTTATGAGTTTTTATATAGTTGGTAATGCTTTCTACTTTATCAACAAATTCTTGGTTGGATGGAAAAAAAACACGTATATTTTTTGGTAGCTCTTTGCTTAATGTATAGGTTGCTATACCTATAGGCTTGTTAATATCTTGCAACGCAAATTCAACTGTAGTTCTATTTTTAGACTTGCAAATAATCACTCCAATACTTGGGTTTTCGTGCTTTTTCTTGACTAATTTATTGATAGTCGAAAGATAAAAATTCATTTTACCTGCCATTTCTGGATTGAATTCATCAATTTTTAAATCAATAGCAACTAAGCATTGTAGTTCTCTGTGAAAAAGTAATAAATCTATTTCGAATGTTTTATCTTCATATTTTAAAGGATATTGATTACCAATAAACGAGAAGTCGCCTCCTAATTCTACAAGAAAATTTCTAATATTCGAAAGGATAGCTTGCTCTAATTGCGCTTCAGAGTATGGCTCGGATAAGTTTAAAAAATCAAATGTATATTCATCTTTAACAATCAAATTCGCATCCTTTGCAACATTTTTATCTAAAGTATTAACAAAATTATTTTGACTCAATAGGGTATTTTGGTAATGTTTATTTTCAATAGCATTAACAAGCATAGTTTTTGACCATTGAAATTTTTTAGTCATATTTATATAATAAAACCTTTCGTGCTCGTCTTTACATTTCTCTAAAATCAGAATGTTGTGTGTCCAAGGAATTTCTGCAACCAATGGTTGCAGAATTAGATTACTATTGTAGTATTGCTCATATAAGTTTCGCATATACCATAGATTACGAGCAGAAAAACCATTTATTCCTACAAATTCTTTTTGCAATTCAGTAGCTAATATTTCTACAATTCCTTTTCCCCAACCATGTTCCTTTTGTTTTTCAAGAATTGTCTTACCGATATTCCAATACAAATGAATTTGCTCTTTATTTACTTTTTGCAAAGCACGATATTGTGCATTTTTTATTTGAGTTTTTATTTCCTGAACAAATTGGATATGGTTGGTTTCTAACATTATTTAAATTATTTGAGAAGTTAAATTGTTTTCATAAATAGCTTATTATAAATATAGTAAATATTTATTTTGTAATCAAAAATCTAAAATGTTATTAAGAGAGCAATTTTACATCACATAGATTTATAACAATTAATCCTTTATTTCAGAAATGTATTATAATGCACTTTTAATAGTATTCATTAGCTAAAACTCAATAGTATCGACAAATAATGCATTAAATGGTATTATTGATTCTATTTTAAAATCAATGAAATAGTAATTAATAACAGATTACCATCAATAGAATATTAAAACCCCATATCTTCTAAAACAACTTGTAATAATTCAGCTCTATCAGTAATAATTCCATCAGCGCCACTCTCAATTAGTCTTCGCATTAAAGGCTCATCATTGACGGTCCAGTAGCAAAGTGAAACCTTTTTATTTTTAGCTGTATTAATAATAGAAGGGTGATCTAAATTCAAATTAAAGTCTGATACAGTGGTGGGTGTTACTAGCATATCGTACTTTATTATGAGTTTGTCTGAAGTTCCGTTGGCAGCATTTACAATGAAATCTAGAATATCATTTGCAGATCCACCTGTATAAGCATCAATTTTATTTAATGATACAAAATGATCTATAACATTCTTTTCAAAAGAGAATACTGAAACCTTTTTTTGCATGTTATACTTTTCAATTAGGCGAAGTAATTCAGGGACGCATTGTTTGCCTAATTCACCTTGAGATTTTATTTCTACTATCATCAGCTTATCAGAAAAGGATTGAAAAACTTCTTCAAGCAGCGGTATTTTAACTGGATTGCTTCTATAAGGATAATCACCATTTGGTCCTTTGAATTGGTAACCAAAATTGTAAGTTGCTAATTCGGCATAAGTATATTTATTGATTGGTCCTGATTGATCAGAGGTTCTATCTACAGTATCATCATGACAAACAACAAGCTTCCCATCTGCGGACAGATGTATATCCAACTCCAAAACATCCGCGCCTATCTCTTTGCTATATCCAAAAGCCAACATGGTATTTTCGGGAAAATAATAAGTACCTCCTCGGTGTGCAATTACTAAAGGACGTTGACCTTTTTCAACTAAAAAAGGATTCTTTTCGATAGGTAATTCTGGATGATCATTTTTACATGAATTCAATCCAACAAAAATAAACAATGCTATTATTAAGCGAAACTTGAACATAGGGTACATTAATTATATACTGGTTAAAGATAAAAACTTTAATAATATAAACGATTCTCGTCAATATTTTACCAACAAAGGTTGCTAATTCTTCTTTAAATCGGCTAACTCATTAAACAGGAATGATAACTATAAAATGGAGATTTAAACAATGGAGATTTATCCCAACATCTATGCAAGTCTTTTTGTAATTTTTAAGATAATAGACTTCCTTATAGTTTTCGTAATCATCTTTTTGAGCAATTAGATTAATATGATAATGAGCAGTTTGGATAATCGTATTGATTGTTATTTATTAATTTAGTTGATTAAGAATTAGCAGACTAATGAAATATACCATAAAAAACATCATCCAAAAGCTAGAATTACTACCACATCCGGAAGGTGGTTATTACAAACAAACCTACAAAAGTGCTGGAGAAATTGACTTAAGCAGTTTGGGTGATAGATATCCAAGCAAAAGAAGCTACTCCACTTGTATTTATTTCTTATTGACTTCAGAAAGTTTTTCCGCTTTTCATAGAATCAAGCAAGATGAAATCTGGCATTTTTATGATGGTTCACCTATACTTTTACACATTATTACTGAATCAGGAAATCATACTACTCACCTGATTGGTCGAGATATTCAGAACGGAGAAGTACCACAATTTGTAGTTCCTGGAGGAGTTTGGTTTGCAGCTGAAGCTATAGACGTTAATTCTTATTCATTAGTGGGTTGTACTGTTGCTCCAGGATTTGAGTTTGAAGATTTTGAATTAAAGAGCAAAAAGGAATTAATCACATTATTTCCTGAAAGAGAAGAAATCATATCAAAACTAAGTAGAGATTAATTTTCCATACAAATCTATTTACAAATGCAATATTGGATATTAAAAACAGAACCTGAAACATGCTCTATGGATGATTTGATGTCAAAAGATTTCGAGATGTGGGATGGCGTGAGAAACTATCAAGCACGGAATAATATGAGACAAATGAACTTAGGTGATATTTGTTTAATTTATCACAGTGGCAAACAAAGAGGAATTGTAGGAATGGCAAAAGTTGTCAAAACTGCATATCCAGACCCCACCTCTGATTCCGATAAATGGGTTTGTGTAGATATTGCCCCAATAAAAAAATTAGAGTTTTACTCTTTGGAGCAAATAAAAGAAAACGAAGATTTGCATGAAATCGGTTTATTAAAACAAAGTAGACTATCTGTCATTCCTATCAGTGAAATACATTTCAAAATATTGAGTCAAGAACGGATAGACTAATTCAAACAAAAATTCAAGAAATCATCTAACTATTCACTCATTCAATTCATGCTAAGCATTTTAGCATATCCACGAATGTTCATTTGTGGAAATCTTTCCAAGTACTACGATAATAAATTCTTATTTTTACAAGTTGTAAATTCCATTAAATTATGGCTGAAGAAGAAAGTCTATCCCAAAGAATCATTCCTATCAATATAGAAGATGAAATGAAGACCGCTTACATAGATTATTCTATGTCTGTCATTGTTTCAAGAGCACTTCCTGATGTTAGAGATGGATTAAAACCCGTTCATAGACGTGTACTTTATGGGATGCAAGATTTAGGTGTATATTCAAATCGTCCTTATAAAAAATCTGCTCGTATTGTTGGGGAAGTATTAGGTAAGTATCACCCTCATGGTGACTCCTCTGTATATGACACGATGGTTCGTATGGCTCAACATTGGTCTTTAAGATATATGTTGGTCGATGGTCAAGGTAACTTTGGTTCGGTAGACGGTGATAGCCCTGCTGCTATGCGTTATACTGAAGCAAGATTGAGAAAAATCTCTGAAGATATGTTGGAAGATTTAGACAAAGATACTGTCGACTTTCAATTTAACTTTGATGATTCACTTCAAGAACCTACTGTATTACCTTCCAAAATTCCACAATTACTAATCAACGGAGCTTCAGGTATTGCTGTAGGTATGGCGACTAACATGATGCCACATAATCTTACTGAGGTAGTAGATGGAATTATCGCTTATGTAGATAATCCTGATATCACTATCGAAGAGCTCATGGAGTTTGTTTTAGCTCCTGACTTTCCAACAGGCGGTATTATATATGGCTTAGAAGGTGTTAAAGATGCATTCAGAACAGGTCGTGGCAAAGTCAAGGTAAGAGCAAAAGCTCTTATTGAAGAAGACAAAAACGGTCGTACACAGATTATTGTATCTGAAATTCCTTATCAAATCAATAAAGCCAATCTTATTTCTAAAACTGCAGATCTTATCAATGATAAAAAATTGGAAGGTATTGCTGATATCAGAGATGAGTCGGACAGAGATGGGATGCGTATTGTATATGATTTAAAAAGAGATGCTATTCCTAACGTAGTATTGAACAATCTTTATAATTTCACTTCTCTTCAAACTTCATACGGTATCAATAACATTGCATTAGTCAATGGAAGACCGGAAGTATTGAACCTTAAAGACATGATCAAGCACTTCGTCAATTTTAGACACGAAGTGATTGTAAGAAGAACTAAGTTTGAATTAGCGCAAGCAGAAAAAAGAGCTCATATCTTAGAAGGCTTAATGATTGCTCTAGACCATCTAGATGAAGTCATTGCCTTAATTAGAAAATCCCCGAACGGCGAAGCTGCGAGAGAAGGATTGATGAGTACATTCAATTTATCTGAACTTCAAGCAAAGGCGATTCTCGAAATGAGATTACAACGTCTTACCGGATTAGAAAGAGATAAAATTAGAGACGAATACGCAGAAGTAAAAGCAACAATAGATAGATTAAACGCTATTCTTGAGAATGAACCACTTCGTATGGAGATCATTAAAAATGAGACTCTAGAAGTAAAAAATAAATATGGCGACAAACGTCGTACTGACATCATTCCTTTTGGAGATAATATTTCTATGGAAGATTTGATTGCAAACGAAGAAGTTGTTGTAACCATTTCTCACTTAGGATATATCAAAAGAACCAACCTAGAAGAATATAAGGTACAAGGTCGTGGAGGTAAAGGATCATTTGGTGGAAAAACCAGAGATACAGACTTCATAGAACATTTATTTGTAGCATCTACGCATAATTACCTTCTACTCTTCACGGAGCAAGGAAAATGTTATTGGTTAAAAGTTTATGAAATTCCAGAAGGCAATAAAACTTCTAAAGGAAGACCAATTCAAAATCTACTCAGTCTACCTCAAGCAGATAAAGTGAAAGCTTATATCAAAATTACAGACTTGAAAGATGAAGAGTTCTTGGATTCTCATTTCGTATTAATGGTGACAACTGGCGGAACAGTTAAGAAAACTTCTGTAAGAGAATATTCTAGACCTAGAACCAATGGTGTAAATGCTATTAGTGTAAGAGAAGGTGATGAATTATTAGCTGCAGAATTGACTAATGGACTTTGTGATGTCATAGTTGGATCTTCATACGGTTATGCAGTAAGATTCAATGAAGAAGATGCAAGACCTATCGGACGTAACGGTATGGGCGTAAGAGGAATTACTCTAAGAGCTGCAGATGACAAAGTGATAGGAATGGTAGTGGTCGACAGAACGAGTGAAAACAAACCTGAAATCATGGTAGTTTCTGAAAAAGGTTACGGTAAACGTACTTTCTTAGATGATCCTGAAACAGGAGAACCTATATACCGTCTTACAAATCGTGGAGGTAAAGGCGTTATCACTTTAAATACTACAGATAAAACTGGCAAATTAATTTCAATATCAGGAGTTACTGATGATGATGATTTGATGATTATCAATCGTTCAGGAATTACAATTAGAATAAGCTTATTAGAACTGAGAGTGATGGGTAGAAATACTCAAGGAGTTAAATTGATTAACTTGAAAGGTAATGATACTATCGCTGCAGTTTCTAAAGTAGAAAGATCTCCAGAAGATGAAGAAATAGAAGACTTAGAAAATCTAGAAATCGACCCAGAAGCAAATCCAGAAGTTGAGGGAGAAGAAAACTCTGAGAATGGTGATGAAGAAAGCACTGATACAGAAGAAAATTCCACAGAATCATAATTTGGAATAGTTTTTGAAATCTAAACCTAACAAAACAATTAAGATGAGAAAAATTTTATCAATCGTCGCATTTTCAATCATGAGCATATCATTGACATTTGCTCAAAAAGGTAAAGTTAATACAGCAGAATTCAATCTTAGCTCAGGCGACGTAGCCAAAGCAAAAGAAAACATTGAGGATGCATTGAAAGATGATGCTATGCAAACTTGGCCAAAAGCCTGGTTAGTAAAAGGTAATATCTACAAAGCCATATTTGAACAAAGAGAAATCAACTCTGCTCTTTTCGGCTCAACACCTAATACTTTAGACATTGCTAAAGAAGCTTACCTTAAAGCTTATGAAGTTGAAGCTAATCCTAAGAAAAAGAAAGATGCTAAAGATGGCTTGGATGCAGTAGGTACTTATTACTATAATGAAGGTATAGCTGCTTTTTCCAATAGTAATTGGGAAGTTGCTTATGATAATTTTATAAATACGCTTGAAGTCAGTGAGTTCATGACTAATAATCAAATGACTGAAAAAATTGACACTCAAGCATATTTCGTTGTAATGTTATCAGCATTTAACTTTACAAAATATGATGACGCAATTCGCGCAGGAGAAAAATTACTTTCTTTAAATGATAATAGAGAAGTCATTTATACAGTATTAATAGACTCTTACAAACAAGCAGGAGAAAAAGACAAATACGAAAAAGCAATTGCTCAAGGAAGAAAATTGTATCCTAACAATATCGAAATTTTATTCAAAGAAATCAATTTATATCTTGAGAATGACGAAATCGACATCTTGGAAGAAAAGTTGAAAGAAGCTATTCAATTAGATGCTAAAAACCCTTCACTATATCAAGCATTAGCTAACGTATATGACAAAAAAGGTAAAGAAGAAGAAGCTTTTCAGATGTATGACAAAGCTATCGAAGTAAAACCGGACTATTTTGAAGCGTATTATAATAAGGCAATTCTTTATTTCAACAAAGCAATGGAAATTGTAGAGAAAATGAATGAAGAAAATGACAATAAAAAATACGAATTATTAAAAACTAAAAGAGAAGCTCTATTGAAAGACAAAACTCTCCCACTTTTAGAAAAAGCATATCAATTAGCTCCTAAAGATGAAAACGTCATCAAAGCGTTGAAAGAAGTCTACGCAAGACTTGAAATGTTTGACGAAATGAAAAAATTAGGAAAATAAATTATAACACAAACTATTAAGGTCACCGATATGGTGGCCTTTTTTATTTTAGTGCAGTAGTGTTTAAAGATTTAAAAAAATACAGAAATAAGATTTTTATCTTTGCATAAATTAAAAAATAAGTTGTTCTATCATTTTAAGCCTTATCTCTTAATAAAAACACCACTTAAACAATGACTACAACTATCATCATAATTTGTGTTTTACTTTTATTTGCATATATATTTGATATCAGTGCAGCTAAAACTAAGATACCCTCAGTCATATTATTACTTACATTAGGATATGTAGCTAAATTATTTGCAAATTTCTTAGAAGTAGATATTCCTAATCTTGATAACACACTGCCGATATTAGGTACCGTAGGTTTGATTTTAATAGTATTAGAAGGCTCATTAGAATTGGATGTGAATCGTTCAAAAATGAAACTTATAGGACAGACAACAGCCATGTCCTTGATTCCTCTTTTTATTTTCAGTTTTGGTTTTGCTTATTATCTCAATCATTATCAAGATATCCCTTACAAAATAGCGCTAGTAAATGCTATTCCATTATCTATAATAAGTAGTTCAATTGCTATTCCTAGTGTACATCATTTAACGTCTTACAACAAAGAGTTCATTACTTACGAAAGTAGCCTATCTGACATATTTGGCGTAGTCTTTTTCAATTTCGTAGCGCTTAATGAAGTGATTAATGCTCAAACTTACCAAAGGTTTGGCATCCAAATTATCATCATGTTGTTGGTTACTTTTATTACGACTTTAGGATTGGCTTATTTGTTAAGTAAGATAAAACACCATGTCAAGTACGCTCCTATCATTTTAATGACGGTATTGATATACACAGTAGCGAAGGATTATCATCTCCCCTCTTTATTATTCATTTTACTCTTTGGAATCTTCTTAGGAAACCTGGACGAAATGAAAGATAATAAATACATCAAAAAGCTGCGACCAGAAATTCTCACCAAAGAAGTTCAGAAGTTTAAAGAATTAACGACTGAAATTGCCTTTCTAATTAGAGCTGTATTCTTTCTACTTTTTGGTTATTTGATAGAAACAAGAGAATTGTTGAATTACAGAACTGTACTTTGGGCAATAGGAATCTGTTTGGTTTTATTTGTACTGCGCTCCATATTCTTGTTGATTTTAAGAATCAGCTGGATGCCGATTGCATTTATCTTTCCAAGAGGATTAATTACTATCCTATTATTTCTTAGTATACCAGAACAATATTCACTGGACATTATCAACAAGTCACTTATCATCCAAATCATCATCTTATCAGCATTAATTATGATGACAGGTCTAATGTCTAATAAAACTGTGGATGTCGTACCTGAAAAAGTAAAAATTGCAGAGGATAATTCTACAGAAGATAAAAAGGAAGAAGAAGAAGATAAAATTTAAACTATCTCCTACCTCAAATAAAAATGGCTCCCTATAGGAGCCACTCATTCTAAGAACTGAAAAAGATTATTTAATCTTAAGATGAGTGACGGAGGCAGCAAAATCTTCTTTTAACTTTTCAGAAGAAGGCATGCATCCTCTTTTCTTGTAACTTGGTGTTGATGGTGCAGAATGCACTCTATCTGAATGATTTCTTTTCTTTCTTAACAAATTGAAATTGTCTAGTTTGTCAATAATTGGCATATACTTAATTTTATATCTTTCAATATACAAAGAAAAGTTATAAACAAAAAATATTCACGTGGACAATTTGCACATTTCATAATAAAAGATGTTATTATAAGTTTAATCTAGAGTAATTAAGGTCTTTATATCTTTTTTTAAGCGAAAATCTCTTTTCTCTCAATTTTGAATAATGGTCAACTATATTTCCATTTAAGGGTCGATGGTGTGCAAAAAGATACAATTGGTGAAAGGCTTTAGATTTTTCTAATGTGGTAGAATCATACCAAGTTTCACACCATCTCTCCCACACATAATTAACTGCCATTTCATTTGGATGGACTAAATCATCTTTATAGAATCTATAATCTCTTAATTCATCTAAAACAATTTCATAAGAAGGAAAATAAAAACATTGCTCAGGAAACTTTTGTATCAATTGTTGAATAGCTAAAATTAAGATGGACTTGCTAATATTATTTTCTACTAATCCATCTTTACTATGTCGCACCGGGCTAACCGTAAAAATTATCTTCTTATCAGGTATATGAAGAATCAAATTAGACCAAGCATCTACTATTTCACTAATTCCTAATAGTCTTTTGGCAAAAGAAGTATTAGGTAACTTTTGACAATTGGCTACAATAGCATGCTGTCTTTCCTTAAACTCATAGATGAAGGAAGTGCCAAATGTCACAATATAAATATCAGAAGAGTTGAAATCTAAAGAAGCTTTTAAAGTCAATTGATTTACTTGTTCGAATAATTCTTCTTCAGTATTTCCATTAACTTGACTGTGATGATTCAAAGAATACCACAGTCCATCTCTTTGCAAGGGAATGACCGCATCATTTATATAAGTAGGCTGGAGCATTTTCTGAGTCATCAAGGCTAATGACAAAGGATTGAATAAAATTCCCCAAGGATTAGAAGTCACATGAAAACCATTTTGTAACATTTTCTCACTGATATGTTCGCTAAAACAAGAGCCTGCCATAAATACCTTTTGAGAATGATTGAATTGAAAATTATATTTTGGTATATTGACATTCAGGAAAAATTTCATAGTAGCAATTTGTTTTTTGGCAAGGAAATCGATAGTTTAAATATATGCAATTCAGGTTTTTAATACTTTTTATACTGCTCTTTTTTGTACAAACTTCTGTATTTGGTCAAAAGATGTACAATCAGATTTTCAATGATCAAATCAAGACGGTCAGATTATATCCCTCTACCAATGAGATTGCAATGCCTGTATTGAATTTAAACTCAGATGAACAACTCGTTTTTCGTTTTGATGAATTAGTAGAAGACAGTAAAACTTACTACTACACTATCGTGCATTGTGATCAAAACTGGGAGCCTAGCGAACAAGAAAGCAATGAGTATATAGATGGCTTCACGAGAGTAACTATAGATGATTATAATTACAGCTATAACACGATTCATCCGTATGTCAATTATCACTTAAATATTCCAAATCTAGATATGAGAATCACTCAATCTGGAAATTATGCTTTAGTAGTTTATGAAGACGATCCTAAAGAGCCTGCTATTATCAGAAGATTTATGGTCAAGGAGAATATAGTCGCTATTCAAAAAAATGTAGTGCTTCCAAGAACTAAAAGTAATTATCAAGCCTACCAAGAAATTACTTTCAACATCATCAATACAAGCTTTACGATCAATAATCCCTTGATGGAAATTCATGCATCTGTACTACAAAACCAAAGATGGGACAATGCATACGAAAACGTACAACCAAGATTTGTAAGAAACAATCAATTAGATTTTGACTATAACGGAAGAATTGTTTTTGAAGCAGGAAATGAATTTAGAAGATTTGATATTCGATCTTTGAGATTTTTAGGAATGGGTGTCAGAGCTTTGCAGAATGACGATACCTATCTTTTATTAGATCCACTCAAAAGCAGAGAGAAATACTTTATCGAGACAGATTATAATGGTCAATATTATATCGATGTATTAGAATACAGAAATCGTAATGTAGAAGCAGATTATACTAATGTACATTTCAATCTCCCTCTGTCTGCGCCATATACCGACGGGAAATTATACGTGGGAGGAATGTTCAATAATTATGATGCTACTCCTCAAAATCAAATGAAATGGAATCCTAACACTTCTATGTATGAAAATAGCATATTCATGAAACAGGGGTTTTATGATTATCAGTATTACTTTATGAATGAAAACAATACACAAAAAACCGTGTTATTGACAGAAGGGAGTAATTATGATGCTGAAAATCAGTACGATATATTCATATATTATAGAGCTTTTGGCGAAAGGTACGACAGGATTATAGGACATTTAAGTTTTAATAGTAGAGACAATTAAATTATGGAAAATCAAAAAATCGTTGCGGGCAATTTGTTAGTTGCGGATCCATTTATGGATGATCCAAATTTTAAAAAGGCAGTCATTCTTATAACCGAGAATGATGAAACAGGAACATTAGGCTTAGTTTTAAACAAACCTTCGATTTTTAAATTAAGAGAAGTTTTAACGGACTTCCCTAAGTTTGATGCTAAAGTATATATAGGTGGCCCAATTGGATTAGACAGTGTCAATTTTATTCATTCTTATCCAGATTTAATACCAAAAAGCATTCATATCATAGATCATTTATACTGGAACGGAGATTACGATGCATTAAAACAAGGAATAATTGACGAAAAAATCCTACCTCATAATATCAAATTCTTTTTGGGATATAGTGGTTGGGGTATCGGACAATTAGAAGATGAAATGAAAGAGAATACTTGGGTTGTAGCCCCAAAATATCTCAATGTTTTCAAAGGAGCTCAATATATGTGGAAAGATGTTTTAGAAAAAATGGGTGGAAAATTCAAGATTTTAGCGAATTATCCTGAAGATCCTACCCATAATTAATCCATATTACCATTGATAAACCTTGGATAATTTTTCTGAAAGATATTTGTAGAAGTAATCGAAATTAATTTTCAAGAATCAACACGTGTAATATTTTAGATATTTTGCACGTATATTAGATACAAAAAAACATTATGAATACTAAATTGACATTAACTATAGAAAAAGAGGTGATCGAAACCGCTAAAGAATATGCTAAAGAAAAAGGGCAAAGCCTTTCAGAAATGGTTGAAAACTATTTCAAATTAGTCACAGTTGAAAAACGAAACCTTAATAAAAATCAACTTTCTCCCAAAGTAAGAAGACTTAGAGGAATTATAAAAAGCGAAGAAAATATCGACTACAAAGAAATTTTAACTGAAGAGCTATCAAAGAAATATGGCATATAAACTGTTTATAGATTCAGATGTAGTCATTGATTTTTTTACTGATAGAGAGCATCATGTAAATTCTGCAAGTGAACTTTTCGAATTGAAAGAAAAAGGTCACGTTGTCTTGTATATTTCAGCTTTAAGCATCAACAATATTTACTATATAGTTAGAAGATTTTTAGGACATCACAAAACTCTAGAAGTAGTTGAAACTTTAACAGAATTGACTGAAATCATAGGAACAACAAAAAAGGAAATATTATTAGCTCTACAAAATGATTTTAAAGATTTTGAAGATTCCATTCAATATTCTTCAGCATTGACAATTGAAGGAATAGATGCAATCATTACACGAAACATAAAAGATTACAAAAATTCTAAAATTGCTGTAATGACTCCTGACAATTTTCTCAAAATGATAGAAAACAATCTAAGACTTTAAAATAGCATTATATACTATTTATTTTACTCGTTTAGTTAATCCTCCCATCCATAGACCTTAGCCAATTTACCAGATAAATATTCATAGAAGTAATCGAAATTCAAACCTTCGCCAGTTACTTTCTTACAGATTTCTTCAGCACCATATAACTTACCGTATTGATGGATATTTTTGTTCAGCCATTCTTTCAATATCAACAAATCACCTGAAGCTATTTTGTCTTCTAAATTTGGAATATCCTTGGTCGCTTGATCGTAGAACTGAGCGGCATAAAAACTTCCTAAAGAATAAGTAGGAAAATATCCCATCAAGCCATGCGACCAATGTACATCCTGAAGCACACCCTGATTATCTGAAGTGACTTCTATACCTAAATACTGACGATACATATTGTTCCATTCATCTTTCAAATCTTTGACTTCCAAGGAGCCTTCCATCAATCTTTTTTCCAATTCATATCTGATCATCACATGAAAATGATAGGTCAGTTCGTCCGCTTGAACTCTTATAAAAGTAGGCTCTACAATATTATTAGATAAGAACACCTCTTCAGATGACAATCCTATACATTCTTCTGGAAATGACTTTTCAAGTATAGAGAAATTATCTTTCCAAAATGCCTTACTTCTACCTACATTATTTTCCCAAAGTCGAGATTGAGATTCGTGAATGCCCAATGAAATATACGCTCCTGCAGGCAAACCATAGTTTTCATATAATAAACCTTGTTCGTATAAAGCGTGTCCACCTTCGTGAATCGAGCTAGAAAGCATATCGAAAATATCATCTTCATTCGCACGAGTCGTTACACGTACATCGTTAGAATTAAAATTAGTACAAAATGGATGTTGACCATAATCCTGACGACCTGCTTTAAAATCATAGCCCATTTTTTTCAAAAACTCAATACTCACTTTCCATTGGCCATCGGCATTGATTTTTTTACCTGCAAAAGAATTGACAGGCTTAGTGCTAGAATTAATTTTATCAAGTAAACTCAATAAAGACGACTTCACTCCTACAAACAACTCATCTATCATCGCTACTGTCGCTCCAGGTTCGTATTCATTCAATAAAGCATTGTATGGATGACCTTGAAAGCCTAAGAGTGCAGCTTCTTCTCTTTTCAGAGCAATAATTTCTTCCAAAGCAGGTACAAATACTTGGAAATCATTAGCTTTCCGTGCAGCTTGCCATGCGTTAAAAGCTTTTGAAATAGTAGAACTCATTTTCTTTACAAATGCAGAGTTATACTTTTGATGCTTTTTGAATTCTTCTAGAGATACTTCAACATTTCTTTTTTGCTCCCAAGAAAGCGATTCATCTTTCGACAAACTTTCTAATAACTGACCATATTCATCATCAGTACTCCACTCATGGGCAATTACACTCAAAGTAGCTATTTGACGGCTTCTTCCATCAGCACCTTTCTCAGGCATATTGACTTCTTGATCCCATTGTAAAAGCGCATTTGAATATTGTACATCAGCAATCTTCTGACAATGTTCTACATATTTTTCGTAACTCATCTTATACGTTTTTATAAGCAAAAATGCATAATAACATCCAACCTACTATTAAGAATAAACCACCTATTGGTGTGATAGGGCCTAAAAACTTCGACCAAGATTCGATACCTAAAAGTGATTTTGTCCCTAATAAATAAAGAGAACCAGAAAATATTAAAATCCCTGCAATCATAAAATTAGCAGACCATTGCAATAAACTACTTGAGTATTTAGTGGCTAAAATTCCAATTACTAATAATGCAAAAACGTGATAATATTGATACTCCACTCCTTTTTGGAAAATATCTAAACTGTAACTATCTAGTCTTGTTTTCAGACCATGAGCTCCAAAAGCTCCTAACATGACTGCGACTGCTCCTAAAAAAGAGGCTGCTGTTAAAATAAATCTTGCCATTGTATTAAAATTATAATTGCCAATCTATAGCAGATTGACCTTGATTTAGAAGAATTTGATTGATTTGTGAAAAATGTTTTGAACCGTAAAACTTAGTTACTGAAAATGGAGAAGGATGCGCTGATTGTAAAACAAAATGCTTTTGTTGATCAATTAAGCGACCTTTTTGTTGTGCGTATTTTCCCCACAGTATAAAAATAACTCCTGTTTTCTTATCTGAAATTTTCTGAATAACTGCATCTGTAAATTGCTCCCAACCTTTCTTTTGATGAGATGCCGGTTGATGCGCTTCTACTGTCAACATAGAATTTAGAAGTAAAACTCCTTGTTGAGCCCATTTTGTCAAATTACCATGAGTAGAAATAGAACAACCAATATCAGTATGTAATTCTTTAAAGATATTTTTAAGTGATGGAGGCGGTGATATTCCATCAGGCACAGAGAAAGATAAACCATGAGCTTGACCGGATCCATGATAAGGATCTTGACCAATAATGACAACTTTGACTTCATCAAAAGGAGTCGTATTAAAAGCATTGAAAATTAACGATGATGGCGGATAAATTTCTTTACCAGAATTTCGTTCGCGCCCTAAAAACAAATGAAGATCTGTGAAATATTTTTTCTGAAACTCATTCTGAAGTACTTCTTTCCATGAAGGTTCAATTAGAGCATCAATTAAAGAAAAATCCATTCCACTAAGATAGAGATATCAATGAATAATATTAAAAATCAAGCTACTTATCTAGTGGATAATCATTTGACTTTAGCACTAGATTTAGCACCAAGTTTCATTACTCTTAAATCAGTATCTAATTTTTGCTCTAGCCAATTTTCCATCTTAGCTTCGTCAATTATAGTTTTGGATTCATAAAACACTACCGTTTCAATTTTCATTTCATTTTCTGCATCATATTTCTGAACATTACCAATGGCAATATTTTCGATATCTGGAAAAAGTATTTTTATTTCTGCGACTAATTTTGGCGAACCAACTTTAAATGTGCTCAATTCGTTCTGAAGCTTACCAATTTGTAAATCTTTTTCAGAAACACTTTTATTCTGAGCATTAATTTCACTTAAAATCTCTTTTTTAAGATCATCTGTATTTTGCTTAATCACCAATTGTGTGTTATAAAGCTTAAACATAGATAAATCGTCATTCAATCTTGCAATATCAAGGCTATCAAACTTTTCTATCAAAAATGCTAATTCAATCTTTTTCGGATTTGAATTATAACTCACTTTTTTATATACTAATGTATTTCCTTTATTGATAAATTTTGTATTAATAAATTCTTCTACACTTTGTGAAAATCTTTTTTGTTTCAATAAATCATAAGCAAAGTAAAAACTTGGCAATACCATAATGAAAATCAAAATTGTAAAACTGTATTGGATTCTCTTTTGATAAGATTTATCTACCCAAGTTACAGGACTATATTTCAGAAATTTAATAACTAAAAATGTAGAAAAACAGATGAAAAAACAATTGATAGAATACAAATAGAATGCTCCAATAAAATAAGAGAAATTAAATGTGGCCAATCCAAAACCAGCTGTACATAAAGGAGGCATCAACGCTGTCGCAATCGCTACTCCAGGTATTGGATTACCTTTTTCTAATCTAGTGACGGAAACAGCACCCACTACTCCACCAAAAAAAGCAATCAGTACATCATAAAAATTCGGCGAAGTTCTTGCCAATAACTCCGACTGAACTTCTTTAAAAGGACTTAAATAAAAGTACAAAGTGGATACCGTCAAACTCACCGCTGTCGCAATCATTAAGTTTTTAAAGGATTTTTTTAATAATTCGAAATCAAAAGTAGCTAATGCAAATCCGGCGCCTACAATAGGTCCCATCAAAGGAGAAATTAACATCGCTCCAATGACTACCGCAGTAGAGTTCACATTTAAACCTACAGAAGCAATCAATATCGCACATGCTAAAATCCAAATATTAGCTCCTCTAAATGAAATGTTTTTTACAACATCATCAATCACTCTTTTAGGCTCCTGCTCTCCCTCATGTAAATTGAAGAAATCAAAAATTGGATTACTTTTCATTCTTAATTATTTGAAATACTCTTAGTGTAAATAAAATATCTTTAAATATTTGTGCAAAACAAGCGAAAGATTTTGCAAAACCCAAAGGTTTTAAGGCCAAAGCTAATAAAACTCTCCTTTCATCAAATATTTCACTAGATATTCTTTAATAGCTATCTCTAAAGGTGTAAATCCTTGATCGTAACCTGCTGCAATTAATTGATTAATTGGTAATTCTACTTCATAAGGAAAGTTTTCTTTGAGCACTTCAGGTATAGGTTCAAATTCGTATTTGGGTGAAATTCCTAGCTCTTTAAAAACTTGATCTACTATAGATTTATAGCTCTCCGCTTTACCCGAACCCACATTATAGATTCCAGAATTATTAGGATGTTCTAAAAAGTAATCAATCACTTTCAACACATCTTTGACATAAATAAAATCTCTTTTCATTCCTCCATCTTCATATTCCTTTTTGTCAGAAGCAAAAAGGCGCATGTTGTTATAAGATAGAATTTCATTATAGGCTTTGTAAATAATTGACGCATTGGCCATTTTATGATATTCGTTAGGACCAAAAACGTTAGAGATTCTCAATCCTGCCCAAAATGGTGGAGCTTCTTTTTGAGACAAAGACCATTGATCTATTTCTAATCGAATTTGAGCGTAAGGATGAGCAGGTTTTAATTGAAAAGTGGTTGCATCGTCATCAGAGTATCCCCATGTTCCATCACCGTATATTGCCCCCGAACTTGCATAAATAAAAGTAGATTGATTTTTCACAGAATACTTCCATAAATACTGATGCAATTCTAGTGCTTCGACTTTCTGCTGCTCCCACTCGTCATGCATATATCCAGATTTAGAACCTAGTTGTATGATAGCTTTTATCTTTTCTTGATTATCTTCAAGAAATGGTTTTAATTCAGCTCTAGAAATGGTGGTTGCATATAGTTTCCAAGCAAGATTCCTATATCTTATCGGAGTATCAAAATTATCTACTAATACAGCGTCGTAGATTTTCTTTTCGTTAAAAAATGAAACTAATGCACTTCCTATAAAGCCAGCAGCACCTGTAATGACAATCATTTACTAAATTTATCTAAAAATAATCAAAGCTATGGATCTATCTCTTATAGTTAGAGGAATCATTAAAAAAAGGAGAACGACTCCACCAGAAGATTTTAATGGAAAAAAAGTGGATCATCAAATTGTGCAGGAAATATTAGAAGCTGCCAATTGGGCTCCTAATCATGGGCAAACTGAGCCTTGGAGATTTATCGTATATGAATATAAAAAAGTAGCAGAGTTCGGACAATTTCATGCAGATTTATATAAAAACAATACTGAACCAGAACAATTCCTTCAAAAAAAATATGACAAACTCCTACACAGAGCAGACAAAGCTTCTCATGTAATGATAGTCTACCTTAAAAGAACGGATAGAAAAAATATTCCTCTAAATGAAGAAATCTCTGCAGTATCCTGTGCCGTACAAAATATGTTATTAGTAGCGACTTCACATAATGTAGCTTCATATTGGGGCACAGGTGGAATGTGTTATCATCCATCGATGAAAGAAGCCTTGAAATTAGAAGAAGAAGACATGATGATGGGTTTTATATTTTTAGGAAAAATAGCCAACGATGACTTTTTAGATGGAAAAAGAAATACATCTATTGCAGACAAAACAACTTGGATATAGAGTAGCAATTATCCTTCGAGAATGATTCATCAATCTATTACATTTCTTTTCGTCTGTCTGGGTATTGGCATTGCTCTCAAAAACTGGCGACATCTTCCTGACGATGCTTATAGAAAAGTGAATCAGCTGATTTTGTATTTTACAATACCTGCTATCACTTTAGAGAAAATTAGCCAAATGGAATTGAAGTTGGAGTACCTTGCTCCTACTATTTCTGCTTGGTTTTTATTCATAATAGCGGGATTGTTTTTTGGCGTGCTAGCCTATTTCCTAAAATGGGACAAAAAAACATGGGCAGCACTCACATTAGTTTGTGGACTTGGAAATACTTCTTTTGTAGGATATCCTGTCACCAAATTGATATTTGGAGAAGAAGGTTTGAAATATGCCATCTTCGTCGACCAACCAGGAACATTTGCTTGCTTATCTACTTTAGGAATTGCCTTGGCGGCTTATGCAAGTAGTAGTCATTTGACAGTCAAAAGTATGCTTTGGAGATTGATTAAATTTCCAGCTTTTACTTGTTTTTTCATCGCATTATTATTACCTGCAAAGTTTTTCAACATTAGATTATGGGGAGAGGTAGAAGCCCTGAATGTATTGAATTATATCGGTAGCTGGACCAATCCTTTGGCTTTTCTGTCTATAGGTATGCAGTTTACATTTAGCTTTAAAGAAGTCAATTTCCAACAGTTCTCTCTAGGAATGGCTTTCAAGTTAATTTTAGGACCTTTAGTCTTTTGGGGAATTTTCCAATTAGCAGGACTAGATGGTTTATTGTACGATGTTACTCTTTTAGAACTCGCTATGCCTCCTATGATTACTGCTTCTATTATTGCTTCAGATTATGGATTACGACCTAGGCTTTCTTCTGCATTAATAAATTACGGCATTCCTATTTCAGCTTTTACGCTATATGCTTGGAGTTGGGTACTGAGGTGAAGTGAAAATTTTAACCAAATAGAAACATAGTTTTTTTGTAGTTCAATAGAGAAATCAATTTGATTTAAGAAACATAGTATTTTGTGATTATCCACAAAATAATTAGGAGGCCCCATAGTACAAATAGCAAATGCAGCACTTACAATTGTGCGAAAAATCGAACAAGGTTAAAACAACCTAAATTTTGAGAAAGTAAAATTTGTCCTGAGTATGCTTTGGTATGAACTTGTTCCTGAGAATAAGTCAACTCAACATTTCAGCTTATAAAATATTATATTGAATACAAACTCTAAGATTTGTAATTCAAAAAATGTCACATGAGCAGAGGATTTGTAAAAGAAGAAGATCAAGAAGAGATTCCTATTGTACCACCGAGAGCAGATTTACCTAGCGGAATAATAAACTATGTGACTCCAATAGGTATGGATGAACTTCTACTGGAGAAGCAGACATTGATGGAGGAATTAGAAAGCGTAGACAGTACTAGTGAAACAGAAAAGCGTATTGCTAGCAATCATATCAATGCTAAATTACAATTGTTGCAGGAAAGAATATCCACTGCAAAAATTATAAACCTTAACGATCAACCGAAAGATGAAGTACGCTTTGGAGCTTCAGTAAGTCTACGGGAAGGCACCTCGAAAAAAATACAGCAATATCAAATTGTTGGTGTAGATGAAGCCGATATTTCCAAAGGTAAAATTTCTTTCATCTCTCCTATCGCAAAAATATTAATCAATAAGAAAGTAGGTGAAAAAGCGATTTTAAAACTCGTTAATAGAGAAAGAGTTTTTGAAGTGATGAATATTGAGTATTGAGTATATTTTACTTTTTGAACAAATAGCTCTTATAAAAGTTTGCTGTTTAAAAATAGAATTTTGTTAGAATTAAATTAATTCTATTTCATAAGCTATACGTAAAAACATATATTTCTCACTATTTCCCACAAACTATATCTATTTGCATATAATTTGCTATCTTTAATTAATTTTATATCTAAAAGCATATAATGAAAGAGTTGGCAGAATTTGTAAAAGAACGTAGAAAGGAAGTGAATCTCACGCAAGAAGAGTTTGCTGACCGAGCAGGTGTGGCACTTACTGTTGTGCGAAAAATCGAACAAGGTAAAACTAACCTGAATATGGAAAAGGTAAATCTAGTCCTTAGTATGTTTGGGCATGAACTAGTTCCAATGAATAGTAAAGAATTGAGGAAATGAGAAGCGGTAAAGTATTATACAAAGATTGTTTGGCTGGAATCATTACAGAAACCAACGAAGGTGAATATGTATTTCAATATGATGAGCAGTATGTAATCAATCATCCAAATGATTTTATCACATTTTCAATGCCTGTAAGAGTACAATCTTATACAGATAAGCGACTCTTCCCGTTTTTTGAAGGGTTAATTCCTGAGGGATGGCTATTAGATATCGCTACCGAAAATTGGAAAATCAATAAAAATGATAGAATGGGATTACTGTTAGCATGCTGTCAAAATTGCATTGGTGCAGTAAGTGTTGAACCAATACATGTGAAAGATGGAGAATAGATGTTTATATTGTTATCAGATCATTGAAAATGGAGAAGATTTTCATGAAAAGTGTTCATTAGAATTCTTTGGTTCTTCGAGCCCTCCAAAAATCGAATATTCACTCAGTCAAATGGATGAACTGGCGAAGAATGTAGTAGAGAGAAGTATAGCTGTGCCAGGAGTTCAAGCTAAATTATCTATGTCATTGATTAAAGAAACTCAAGAAAAATCAAAGACAAGACTTACTGTTGTGGGTGCATTAGGTGGTCAATATATTTTCAAACCGCCTTCTGATAGATTTCCAGAAATGCCTGCAAATGAACACTTAACCATGCGAATAGCTGAAGCTTTTGGTATTCAAGTAGTGCCTTCTTCTTTGATAAAATTAGCATCTGGAGAAATTTCGTATATCACTAAACGTATCGACCGAACAGAATCTGGAGAGAAGATTCACATGATAGATATGTTCCAAATAACAGAAGCTGTCGATAAGTACAAAAGCTCTATGGAGAAAGTTGGAAAAGCAATTAATAGCTACTCACAAAACACTTTATTGGATAAGATTTTATATTTTGAAATAGCTCTTTTCTCTTTCCTTACAGGAAATAATGATATGCATCTAAAGAATTTCTCCATGATAAATAGTTCATCAGGATGGGTATTATCTCCTGCTTACGATTTATTAAACGTAGCTATTGTAATCCCTAAAGACAAAGAAGAACTTGCACTAACTCTTGCAGGAAAGAAAAAGAAATTCAAAAAAGAAGATTTTGAAAATTTAGGCAAAGGGCTAAATCTAACTGAGAAACAAATCAATGGAGTTTTTAAAAGAATGATTAAAAACAAATCGAAAGCTTTAGCTTGGATTGAACAATCTTTTCTATCCAGGGAGATGAAAATTGCCTATCAAGATGTATTAGAAAAGAGGTCTCAACAAATTGGATAATAAATTTCTATTAAACACCCCCTATTCCAGAGAAGCACTAGTAAGGTATAAGAACCATTTACTTTTTTAATTATACCGAGTAAATACTCCAATGTCTTGCATTTTATTGTAATTGCTATCTAATTACTTTATATATTTATAAAACAAAAACACTTAAATTACGATATTCATTGGCTGAATTCAAGCAGCAAATGCAACACCATGTAAACGTAATAATTTATTAGGAGAAACGAATTGATTTTTCTTTCTAGGTCTTCTGTTCATCATATTTTGTACTAATTCAATTTCTAAATTTGTTGTACTATTTAAGTCAGTATCTCTTTTAAAGAACTGTCTAATCAAACCATTTTGATTTTCATTACAACCTCTTTGTTGAGATTTATAAGGATCGGCAAAGTACCATGGTATGCCAATTTGCTTGGTAATTTCTTGATGATATGCAAACTCGGTTCCGTTATCACTGGTTATTGTCATGATTTGATTTTTAAAAGGATTTAAGGTTTTTATTACTGCTTCTTGAATTGTAATAGCTTCTTTATTGGGTAGCTTGACTATAAAGTTAAAGAGGGATTTTCTTTCGGTAATAGTGAGTAAATATCCGTTTTGACATTTAACTAAGTCTATTTCAAAGTCTCCAAATCTTTTTTGTTCTTCTACCTCCTTTGGCCTATCATGTATCGAAATTCGGTTCTTTATAATGGTTCGGGGCTGATTTGTAAGTCTTCTTTTCCTTCTCTTTCGATGATGTCTTCTCAGATAATTAGTAAGGTCTAATACATCTCTAGGCTGTTCATATATCCATAGATAAATCCCTTCTATACTCAGCATCGGTATGTTTCTTTGCTTACAAGTCATAGCTATTTGCTCTGGACTCCAGCGAGCTTTTAAGAGCCATTTAATCCGTCGTACTATTTTAGAGTCTATAGATTTGGTTTTAGGCTTTTTATATGCTCTCTTATTATAGAAGTTTTGAGCCTGCCTAGCTTTGTACTTGTCTAGTGGACGAAGTGAATTAATACTGTTTCTTTTTAGCTCTCTACTAACAGTGCTTTTGTTTACACCTATAAAACGAGCTATTTCAGAAATACTATGGTTAGTATTTTTTAAAGTTTCTATTTGGTATCTTTGCTCTTGGCTAAGATGAGAGAATTTTGGAGTCATAAGCAACACAAAGTTTTCGATTTTTAGCCATTATTTATATAGGGTACCCTATATAAATAATGGCTAAGTGTTGCATTTGCTAGTTGAACTTAGGTTGGCATTTTTGGTGTTATTTAGTTTTAAATTTTATCGAAATTTAGAAAGCAACCTACTTGTAAAAAGAAAAAATGAAATTTTTAATTTTAGCCATTTTAGTTTTATTACTATCGACAAGATGTCAATATAAATTATTAGGAATTGACCAAGAATTACATTTCGAACAAGACAGTTCTAACTTTAATGACGATAACCTTAATACTTTATCTGGAATTATCAATTTTTGTAATCTAGATTCTAATATGCATTTAAAAGTTATTGGATTTTCTGATACAATTGGAACCAATGAATATAATATGGAATTGAGTAAATTAAGATCGTTAAAAGTCTATAATTATATAATGGAAAATAGTAAACTACAAAAAGAAAATACTTCTGTTCAATGGTTTGGAGAATCAAAAATTTCAAATGATTATAAAGATGAAAAATTAAGAGAACAACAAAATTTAGTTTATGTATCTTTTAAAAGTCCTAAAGGAATAAGTTTTTTAAAAATGTTAAAATAAATTAATTCTACAAAAAAAGAAACTACAATAGACAATCAAAAAATAAAATATCATATTACAAAAAGCAATAATTTTTTTTGGAAACTAATATTAAAATAAAATTGATTAAAAGAAAAAAAATCTGGTATGATATCGGACCATATGCTTTTCTTTATATTCCTGCCATTCTAATTAGTTTATTAGTAACCTATTTCGTATACAATGACTATAACTTTGGTATTGTAAATTTTTTATTCATCTCAATTTACTTATTATATATTTTTCTACTAGACAAGAAAAAATATGGTTGGTGGATAAAGAATTATGAAGTTATAGGAGAAATATGCCTAAGTAACGAAGTTATTGAAATCCAAGAAAATGGAATAATAACAACTTACAAAATAAATGAACTTCGTAAAATTCATTTAAAAGAAGATTTTTACCAAAATTATACTGCAATGAGAGATATCATTCATAACGGAATTGGATCTATAATACTTGATAATGGATATGATAAACGAAAGGTATTTTTCTTATTAGTAAACAAGTCTGAATTAGAATCTCTACATGCGTTGAAGTCAGAATGGAAAAGAAATGGATTATCAATTTGGACATAAATTCCTAAAGACTCACATTTTGTCAATAAAATAGAGTTATTATTTATAGTGTAAGCTTTTTGCAAAACTTAATATACTCCTCTACTTCACCGAATCCTTAGCACTCACAGGATACTTCGGCACTAAACTTACCTTTCCTGTAGAATCAGTCACTTCTATCATTTCGGGTGGCAAAAGTTTATCGAGGGTAGAAATTAATGCAGCTCCTTTCAAATCTTTAGCGATAATTTCTCCTGTAGGATTGATCAGATAATTCAAGGGAATCGCTTTCACTTCATATTGCTTAATCAAAGGACTTCTCCATTTTAACAAATCACTGATATGATAGGGCCAATTCAAACCATCGACTTTGATTCCTTTTTGTAATTGATCTAATTTTGAATCCAAAGAAATAGAAACAATAGTAAACTTTCTTTTTGAAAATTCTTTATAAGCTGCTACTAGATTTGGATTCTCCTTGCGACATGGTTGACACCACGAAGCCCAAAAATCTAAGAGCACATAACTCCCTAAAAGATTTTTCAATTTCAGCGTATCTCCTTTTATGGTAAGAGATTCAAATTCAGGCGCTTTCACACCTACAGCCAAACCATTTTCTACCTTATCTAATAATTGTTTCCTATAAGATTCCATCGACTCATACCATACTTCAGAGTATCTAGCTTCAGGATTTTTTTGATGGAGCTTTTCAGTGACTTCTATGAGATAATTGATATTTTCAGGAATTGCACCTACATAGTTTAAAGCAAAAGCTGCTACATCTACATTTTTTTCTGATTCGATAAATTCTTTTGTTTTAGCTAAAACTTTTGCCCGATGCTTATCTTTTAGTTCTAAAACTCTTTCTACAGAGAGAGAATCTTTTAAAGCTGTAGAATCTATTTCATTATAGCCTAAAGCACTCTTTTTAGAAAAATCGACCAAATATTTCAATTGCTTAGAAGGCTCATTACCGGTGATGATATACTCGTCTGAATTCTTTAAATCCCAACGTAGATAAATTTCATCTCCTTCTTTTCTGATATAAATAAAAGCCATTTGATTGGACTTTTCATCTCTCAAACGATAAATTCCTTCATTGATATATACCTGAAAAGATACCTTATTGTTGATGACACGAGCACTATCAATAATAACTTTTTGAGCTGTAGCTACATCCTCTAATAATAACAAGTGATTTTCAGCATTGAGTATATCACCATTAATTGTCGTTCCTTTAAAATCACTTTTGCAACTCCAAATCGTGAATAGAAACGCAAAAAAAACAAAATACTTCACCTGAAAATAATTTCTCATATTATGCGTCCAAAAGTTCTTGTAAAATTTTATTAATCGCTTTAGGATCTGCTTGTCCACCTGAAAGTTTCATCACTTCTCCCATGAATAAACCTAGAATTCCTTTTTTTCCACCTTTGTACTCTTGTACTTTTGCTGGAAATTTAGCTAAAGCTGTTTCTGCCCAAGTTTTTAATTGATCACCATCAGAATTTTGTACTAGTTGTAAGTCTTTCGCTAATTCTAAGGGATTTGCTGTAGGCTTTTCTACCAATGCATCAAATAGTTTTTTTGCTCCTGAAGAACTCACGGTTCCATTATCTACTAATTCGATGATGTCTACAATTTGTTGAGGTTGTAAAGCAAAATTGTCAATATGACTCGCATTTTGGTTGAGGTAAGATTTCACTTCTCCCATGATCCAGTTTGCAGCAGCTTTATAATTTTTTGTTTTTTCTGTCAATGCAACATAATACAAAGCAATTTCTCTTTCATCTGTCAACACACCTGCATCATATTCTGAAAGTCCAAATTCTGCTGTGAATTTTGCAAATAACTCATGTGGTAAAGGTGGCATCGTAGCTTTCACCATTTGCACTCTTTCTTCTTTGATAATCAATGGCGGCAAATCAGGCTCCGGAAAATATCTATAATCATGTGCATCTTCTTTTGATCTTAACGGAGCTGTAGAGCTATCTGCAGGATTAAATCCTCTTGTTTGTTGCTCAATTGTGCCCCCTGCTTCGATGATATCTATTTGTCGGATGACTTCGCCATCAATGGCTCTTTTTACATTTCGGATAGAGTTCATATTTTTCACTTCTACCCTATTTCCTAATGTTTGCACACCTTTGATTCTTACAGAAATATTTGCATCACAACGCATACTTCCTTCCTCCATATTCCCATCACAAACTTGTAAATATCTCACGAGTTTTCTCAATTCTGTCAAATATGCATAAGCTTCATCTGAGGATCTCAAATCTGGTTCAGATACTATTTCTGCTAAAGGCATTCCTGCACGATTCAAATCTACTAAAGAGAAAAATGGGTCTAATTCGTGGTTGTTTTTACCTGCATCTTCTTCCATATGAATCCGAGTGATACCGATTCTTTTCTTTTCTCCATTGACTTCAATATTCATAAAGCCATCTGTACAAATTGGAGTTTTATCTTGAGTGATTTGATATCCTTTTGGAAGGTCAGCGTAGAAATAATTTTTACGAGCAAAATGATTGACTTCAGTAATATTACAATTCAAAGCTAATCCTGTTTTAATCGCCATATCGACCACATCTTTATTCAGCTTAGGCAATACTCCAGGCAATGCTAAAGTAATAGGACTCACTTGTGTATTAGGAGCTGCACCAAATTCTGTAGAATCTGCTGCAAATATTTTACTCTTAGTCATCAACTGAGCATGTACTTCTAAACCTATGACTACTTCATATTTATCATAAACTGTAGCTTCCATTATATCTTGTATCTTATTGTATTACAATAGGTTAATTAAATTTTGCGCAGCTGTAATTACATTAGAAACTCCTTGAGCATCTTGTCCACCTGCAGTAGCGATGAAAGGTTGTCCGCCTCCACCACCTTTGATATTTACTGCTAATTCTTTTACGATTTTACCAGCATTCAATCCCTTTTCTTTTACCAAATCGTCAGAAATAGCCACAGTAATATATGGCTTTTCATTGGTCACTCCTGTCAAAATAATAATAGAAGAGTTCCACTCTTGACGGATTTCAGTAGCGATTTGTTTTGAAGCATCAGAACTTAAATCGTCATATTGACCAATCACATAAGAAATATCTTGATGGTCCTTTTTAGATTGTTTGATAGTTTCTTTGATTTGAGCAGCTTTCTCTTGGTGGAATATCTCTATTTGTTTTTTCAAAAGAGCATTTTCATCCACTAGACTTTGAACTGACTTCAAAATATCTTGAGGTTTTTTCAAAACATCAGCAATTGCATGAAGTTGAGATTCTTTATTTCTAAAGTATTCTATCGCTTTTTCTCCTGCGACAGCTTCCATTCTTCTTACGCCTGCTGCGACAGCTGATTCTGCAGTAATTTTCAATAAACCTATTTCTCCCGTGTTGCCTACGTGGGTTCCGCCACAAAGCTCTACCGAATAATTAGGATCCATTACAACCACTCTTACAATATCCCCATATTTCTCACCGAATAAAGCGGTTGCTCCTTGTTGAAGCGCTTCTTCTTTAGGCATTTCTCTGATGACGACTGCTACGTTTTCTAAGATCTTTGCATTGACTGTATCTTCTACTTTTTGAATTTCTTCAGAAGTTAATTTAGCAAAATGAGAAAAATCAAATCTCAAATACTCTGAATTATTCAATGAACCTTTTTGCTCTACATGAACTCCAACTACTTGTCTTAGAGCAGCTTGTAACAAATGTGTAACGGAATGATGTATGGTTGTAGCTTTTCTTAAATCAGCATCTACTACAGCTTGAATTGGTGCATTAGGATTAGACGGTAATACATTCGTGAAATGAATAATTAAATCCATTTCTTTTTTGGTATCGACTACTTCTATTATTTCCGCTCCAAAAAATAATTTACCTTGATCTCCTACTTGACCTCCGCTTTCTGCATAGAAAGGAGTTTGATCTAGTACTAATTGATATTGGTCTTTACCTTTTGAAGTGACTTTACGATATCTCAATAATTGACTTTCAGTTTCTAAGCTGTCATAACCTTTAAAAGAAACTGATCCACTTTTCAAAACTACCCAATCAGACATGTCCATTTCTGCAGCTTGTCTGCTACGAGTTTTTTGTCGCATCATTTCTTCTTCGAAACCTACTTCATCTACCTCCCAACCTTGTTCAGTAGCTACTAAGCGAGTTAAGTCTAAAGGAAAACCATAAGTATCAAAAAGTTCGAAAGCAGCTTTACCTGCAATCATTTTATTAGAACTATCGTGAATGATAGCGTCCATTCTCTTTAAGCCTGCATCTAATGTTCTCAAGAAATTAGATTCTTCCTCAAAAATTACTTTAGAAACAAATGAAGCTTGCTTTTTCAATTCTGGAAAAACGTCTTCAAATTGATCTGCTATTACATGTACTAATTCGTGTAAAATGGGAGTTTTCTGATCTAAAGCAGAGAAATAATATCTTACAGCTCTTCTTAAGATTCTACGAATTACATAACCTGCTCCTGTATTAGAAGGCAATTGACCATCAGAAATAGCAAAACCTACTGCTCTTATGTGATCCGAGATGACTCTAAATGCAATAGCTTGTTGAGTATCTGAACCATCATATTTTTTACCTGTCAGTTCTTCAGTAGCAGATATTGTCCCAGAGAACACATCTGTATCATAATTGGAAGATTTGCCTTGAATGACTCTTACTAAGCGCTCAAAGCCCATTCCTGTGTCTACGTGTTGAGCCGGCAACACTTCTAAAGAACCATCTTTCTTTCTATTGAATTGAATAAATACATTATTCCAAATCTCTATGACTTGAGGATGATCTGCATTAACTAGGTCTTTACCAGGAACAGTTTGTTTTTCTTCTTCAGTTCTACAATCCACATGAATTTCTGAACAAGGTCCACATGGTCCTGTATCGCCCATTTCCCAGAAATTATCTTTCTTATTTCCAAATAGAATTCTTTCTTCAGGAACCCATTTCTTCCAAAATTCTAAAGCTTCAATATCTGCAGGGATGCCTTCTTTTTCATCCCCTTCAAAAACTGTCACATATAAATTGTCTTTATGGAGCTTCAAAACATCTGTCAGCAATTCCCAACTCCACTCTATCGCTTCTTCTTTGAAATAATCACCAAAACTCCAGTTGCCAAGCATTTCGAATAAAGTATGGTGGTAAGTATCCACTCCTACCTCTTCCAAGTCATTGTGTTTACCACTGACTCTTAGGCATTTTTGTGTATCAGCTATTCTTGGTAAAGGTGCTGTTTTATTTCCTAGAAAATAATCCTTAAACTGATTCATTCCAGCATTGGTAAACATCAAAGTTGGATCGTCTTTTACTACTACAGGTGCAGACGGAACTATGAGATGACCTTTGCTACGAAAAAAGTCCAAAAAGGCTTTTCTTATCTCTTTCGCACTTTTATACTCCATTGAAGCTGTTATTATTTTTATATTGTACTAAATTTGAAAAGTGACAAACACTTTTTGACATGCAAAAGTAGTTAATTTCCTCGGATACCTATGCAAAAGGAAACCTATTATTATAATCCTAACACTCTGAAATACGAAAAGGTCAAAAAGACTTGGACGATTCGTATATGGCAGGTTTTGGGCTTCATTGCTTCGACAATATTTTTCGCTTTTATCATCGTCACAATAGGTTATTCTTTCATTACTCCACCTTCTCAAGCTAGTTTTGAAGAATCTCTAAGAGAAGTAGAGAATGATTATTTAGTGATGAATAAAAGAATTGACGTTTTGACAGAAGTCATCAATGATATTGAAGACAGAGACGACAATATTTATAGAGTGATTTTCGAAGCAAATCCTCTCCCATCTCAGATTCGCCATGGAAAAGATAATTTTCAACAAAAATTCAAACAACTATCAAAGTTTTCCAAAAGTGACTTGATTAAAAACACAGCGCAGAAAGTAAAAACTTTAGAAAGGAGGATGTATGTACAATCTAAGTCTTATGATCAATTAGAAGCTTTATTTAAAACTAAAAGTAAATATTTAGAATCTGTACCTGCGATTCAGCCTGTATCGAATTTAAAACTTAATCGTATCGCTTCAGGATTTGGAACGAGGATAGACCCTATCTATAAAACTCCAAAGGTGCATGCAGGATTAGACTTTTCTGCTCCAATAGGAACTGAAATTTATGCCACAGGAAATGGTGTAGTAGAAATCGCAGGAAGTAGTCCAGACGGATACGGAATAAAAGTAGTGATAAAACATGGCTATGATTATCAAACATTATACGCACATTGTAGTAAAGTATTGGTCAGAAAAGGTCAAAAAGTAAAGCGAGGACAGAAAATTGCACTCGTTGGTAGTACCGGAAAATCAACTGGACCTCATTTACATTATGAAGTCATCAAAAAAGGTATTAAAATTGACCCGGTAAACTTTTTCTTCAACGATTTGACTGCAGATGAATACAATCAAGTAGTTATAATGGCCGAACAAAATAACCAAGCATTTGATTAACCTTTAAAATTTTAAATTTTGGCTTACAAAGAACACGAAATAGAAAAATTGTACTACTCCATAGGTGAAGTAGCGCAGATGTTTGGAGTATCTAATTCTTTGATTAGATTTTGGGAAACAGAATTTACTATTCTAAAGCCAAGAAAAAATGCAAAGGGGAATAGACTTTTTACTAAAAAGGATATTGAAAATCTCAAAATCATTTATCATTTAGTCAAAGAAAAAGGATTTACGCTAGAAGGTGCTAGAAAAAGACTTAAAGAAGCTAAGCCTTCTAAATTAGAAAGCAATGTAGATGTATCAGATAAACTGAAATCTTTAAGAGCTTTTTTAGTGGATTTAGAGAAGCAAATCTAAGCTATACAAGAGGTTATAATATACTTATTCTATCCAAATAGGTAATCTATCTCCATACTTTTCATTTCAGATGAACTTAGCAAAATTCATGCAATTGAGTGCTAAAACACTTGTAAGCATATTTATAATTATTATTTAAAATAACTTGACTCATAGTATCTAACGAATATTTATTTTGCTTAAATTTAAGAGTAAATAAAAAGTTAGCTATGAAAAATTTATTCTTGCTATTCGTGAGTTCCTTCTTACTCTCAGGTTATGCATTTGCTCAAAGTGCTGCTCCAAAAAATCAAAAAGAAGAAATAGACACCTATTATTACGAAAACTCAACCATAGAATTTGGAGAAGGTGTAGATATAAAGAATTTCAAACCTATTCATCCAAATTCGGAATTTTTACTTTTAAAAGATTCTGTAAAAGTATTTGTAATACTAAAATTAGATAAGCCTTTACAGACTTCATCTATTATTGTAGATATATATGACGAAGACGAAGATCCCTATGATACATTTGAATTAGATATCGAAGAAAATTGGGATTTTACTTCATTTTCAATCAATTTTGATAAGAAAGGACACTATTATTTAGATATTTATACTGCTGATGATATCTTCATCAATAGTGAAGAATTAGATATTAAGTAAGATTTCTTTTGTGTACAATTCAATATATACTGAACTTATACCAATAAGCAAGAACATTTAATTAACCTATAGTTAGATAGTTACAAATCAAAAATTTTTTAAAACAACTGAAAATCAAAGCTTTATAAGTAATCTTGTTTTGAATTTTAAAAGCTTTTTAATTTACATTATTAAGAAAAAAGAATGTCTAAGAAAACAAAACTCCAAACTCTACTCTTCTTAACTATACTTATATTAGTATCATCATGTAAAACCATTCCCCAAGGTGCACAAGCAGTTAGCCCTTTTGAAAAGGAGAAATATTTAGGTAAATGGTATGAGATTGCTAGGTTAGATTTTAAGTTTGAAAAAAACATGAACAATACCACAGCAGAGTATTCCATCAATGATAACGGTAGCATTAAAGTAGAAAATAAGGGATATGATACTGTGAAAGAAAAATGGAAACAAGCTATCGGGAAAGCAAAATTTATCGGTGATGAAAATGTTGCAAAACTTAAAGTGTCTTTTTTCGGTCCATTTTATTCCGGATATAATGTGATTGCGATAGACCCAGAATATCAATTTGCTCTTGTAGCAGGTAAAAACACAGATTATCTTTGGATTTTATCTCGAGAAACTAGCATCCCTGATGATATAAAAGCTAAGTATTTGAAAATAGCAGAAGATATTGGATATCAAACTTCTGACTTAATATGGGTTGAGCATCAGCAACTTAAATAATCATCACTTCTTTGCACACCTCGTTATTTGATTCCATTCACATCTCTTAAACTTTCATAACATTTTTTGGAGCTTAATTTGCATGGATATAAATACGAAAACCCACTATATATCGTTTTGAAATCAATGAATAGAATAATTCTTGTTATAATAATATTATTGACGGCACTATCAGTTCACGCTGTAAATCCTCAAAAATATCTTTCCTATTTTAGTTCGGATCTCATACAATCTGCTCATACAGCAAAAGACATTCAAGGACTAAATAAAGAGGAAAAGGAAGTTATTTTATGGACTAATCTCGTTCGATTAGCTCCTACAGAGTTCTCTAAAATGCTTCAACAATATATTCAAGAACATCCAGAATTCAAATGGAATGACCCTTATGTAAAGTCTTTAATAGTAGATTTGAAAAATACTCCAATTTTAGCACCGCTCTACCCTACCCAACTTTTACATACAAATGCAAATGACCATGCATTATACAGTCAACTTACACAAAGAAGAGGTCATGATAATTTTGAACAAAGAGCTCAAATAGCTTTTAATGAAAAATATATTGCTTACGGTGAAAACTGTGCATATTATGTTCGCGATGCTTTACATGCAGTCGTAAGCTTGTTAATTGATAAAGATGTACCGGATTTAGGACATCGAAAAATTATTTTAGACAATAATTTTAGCGAAATTGGTGTGGCGGTTTTACCCTACTATAACAATCCTTACAAAGTCGTAGTTCAAGAATTTGGAACATCCGGAAAGGCTCCCTATTTTGTAAAAAATACCTACCCTGCTCCCGTCGTTCAATCTAAATCAATGCATACTCCAGCGCCAGAAAAAATAATTGTAAAAAACAATTCTAATATTCAAGAAATGTATATTAATGGCAAATATGTCAAAGTAGACACTTCAAAATTTTACACATGGAATGAATATCAGCAATATCTCAAAAATGCACAAAAACTGAAGTCTAAAACCCAGCAATAATTCTACAATGAAATTGATTTTGTCCGTTGCGATTTGGTTGATGTATACTTCTGTATTTAGTAAAGATGCTGCGGAATATTTAAAGTTTTTTCCAGATTCTATTGTTCAAGTAGCAAAAGACTTGAAAAATTTAAAGATTTACAGTACTGAAGAAAAAGAAGTTTTTATGTGGACGAATTTGGTGAGAATGGCTCCAAAGGAATTTGCACTGATGACGGATGATTATGTTTCTAATTCAAAATACTATAAAAAGAACAACTCTTACGTCTCCTCATTAAAGAGAGACTTATCAAAACTTCCTCCAAATAAACTTCCATTCAAAACCCATCCTACCTTAAAAAAAGTCGCACTTTCTCATGCTGAATACGGGAAAAGAACACGACAATATGGACATCAAAATGTACAAAAAAGATACATGACTGTCAATAAAGAAATGAAACATTTGACCTACGCTGAGAACTGTGGCTATCATGACGAAAACGTTTTAGATGCATTCATGTCATTACTTATAGATGAAGGCATTAGGGACGTAGGACATCGTAAAACAATTTTAAATCAAAAACTTACACATATGGGAGTTGCAGTTTTACCATTAAAAAGCGCAGTTGACTTGATTCTCATACAATCTTTCAGTTCAAAATAGTTTTACGTTTAATTTTCACTATTTTAATTGCAAATGATATTAAATAGCTTCTATTAAATTTTCATTAGATTAAATTTCTTAAAACATCAAAAGACCAATAGCTTTTTTATAATTTTAGGTCTAAAGTATTTTTGTTTCTCTATGCGCAAACTCACCCAATTTGTTGATATTCAAAATGACATCTATCCACAAGTTTTAATAGAACTTAAAAACGGATATAAGTCATCTAATTGGATACATAATATCTTCCCGAGATTGGCGGTTGATCCAAAAGATCAGCAAGTGTTTTTTCATTTAAAAAATACGCATGAGGCTAAAGCTTATCAGGCTCATCCTGTTTTAGGAGCAAGACTGATAGAATGTGTTCAATTGCTACTTAAGGTTCAAAATAAAACAATTTTAAGTATTCTAGGTTCGCCCGATTTTCTACATTTCAAATCCAGCATGACCTTATTCGCTACTATAAGTGATGGTCATTCTATTTTTCATCAAATTCTAGAAAAGTATTTTTCTGGTAAAATGGATACGCAAACCTTCCAAGCCATTAAAGAGGAAGCAGAGCAACCTGCTTCTGACCATTTGATTTGGCTGCAAGAATTCAATTCTCAAAAAAGTGAGCCAGAAAATATTAAAGAATTAAGAACTAAAATCTTTAAGGAGACGATTCAAATCAGTATCAATAGTAGTTACCAAACTCCACAGAATACCATCATTTTTGAAACTCCCAAAGAGCTTGCAAGAAACGTTACTTTTTATGAGGCTCCACGTGCGATTCAGACTTTTAGCAATAAATATAAGACTCAGATTATTGTCACAGAATCTAATTGTATAGATCAAGCGCAAATTTTAATTGCCGCAGACTGCAATCCTGTTATCCATATTGAAAACAATAGAATATATCCTGGCAATGATGCTTTAGAAGGCGAATTAAGCACCGAAGCTGATGTATTTAGAAGAAGTAATATTGGAGCTGCATTATATCAATTTACAGATGATGCAGAGATATTTCAAGTCAAAAGAGATGTACAGCATTCATATCCTATAACTAAAGAAACTGGAGGAATATATGTTCCTTATGTAAGTGTTTTCAGAGGTTCAGAAAAAAATGGCTATTATCTTCTGAATAAAAATTTGAAGTTAGATTTTGTTTTAGTTCCTGCTTACGAAAACACCGAAAATGTAAATATTCATGGTGATTGGAGACTTCAAGAAAAGTATGTACCATTTGTCAAAGAGAAAATCAGAACCATCTTACGGATTGCATTTGCACATCAGCACGACAGCATTATATTAAATGCATTCGGATGTGATAAATTCCAATATCCACCTCAACATATCGCAGAATTATTTTCAGAAATCATTAGAGAATGTGAATTCAAGAATATATTTAAAATGATAGTTTTCGCAATTGAAGATTCTAAAAAGAATAAAAAAGAAGAAACCTCTTTTGATAATTTATACGAATTTTATACCACTTTCAATTAGAGTGGATTGCAGAATATTTTAGAGAACGAATATTTATTTGATAAAAAGTTCAGATAACAGCTTGAAAGCAAAATGATACTTTACTTATTTTCTTTCTGCTCTTTTCTTTCTAATTTTCTAAAGTATCCACGGAAAAGGAAATTATGTTTCAACGCTTCCAAATTTTCATTTAGTTTGACAGAAGATTCTTTAATATTCATCATAGTCGAATCAATATCACGCACAAGATTTTCATCTTTAATGATATGATTAACGACTCCTTTGCTTGATTTAATTTCGTTGATATAATCATTCACGTTAACAGTGACCTTATTAATATCCTGACTAGATTTTTCAAGATTAGCTAATATATTTTTGATTTGATTGGCAGCAGCTGTATCACTTAATATTACTGCAGCAGCACTTTCGTCGTAATTGATTTTAGCAATAATATTATTTACTTTCATAATCGCCAAATTAGCTTCTTCAGAAGTTTTTTTAAGTCCTATTACGGTCTGTCTGACATTGTTGGATAAAATAGTATCATTAATTAATGTACCAATAGTTCCTTTACCCTCTAGAATTTCTTTAGTAATTTTCAGTAAATCTGCTGATAATAAAGCAGCATTTTCATTGGTCTTATTTAAAGTAGCCAACATCTCATCTGTACCGACTTTCTTTTGTGACAGAATGGTATCTCCATTAACCACGGCTTTTTCATTCAATTTTTCTCCTGGAAGAATGCTGAGCACCATACTTCCTACTAATCCATCCGAACCAATGGAAGCAATAGCATCTTTTTTAATGAAAGCAGCAGTTTTTTTCTCCAAAGACATTTGAACATTAATCTTACCTATTTGAATCATCTCGATTTTATCAACCGTACCAATATTGACACCAGAATAGCGCACATTATTACCTACTTTCAGTCCATTCGCATTTTCAAAAACTGCAAACAACTCAATATTTTTACTGAAGATAAATTTTTTCTGTCCGATGAAATATAGACCAACTACAAGAAGTAATGTTCCTGTAACTACGAAGATTCCTAGTTTTATTGTTTGAGATGTTGACTTTGACATAATTATTTATTTTTAAAAAATGCTCTTGTTTGATGATCACTTGAGGTAGAAAGTTCCTCAAAAGTACCTTCTGCATAATTAATACCATCTACCAATAGTATCATACGGTTGGATATTACCCGCGCGCAATCCACATCGTGGGTAATAATCAATGAAGAGGTATTATATTCCTTTTGAATGCTTCGCATCAGTTGAATGATTTCGTTGGATGTAATTGGATCTAAGCCTGTTGTCGGTTCGTCATACATGATAATCTTTGGCTTCAATATTAAAGCTCTTGCAAATGCTACTCTTCGCTGCATACCACCCGAAAGCTCAGCAGGCATTTTATCAATAGAATCTATAAGTCCGACACTATCTAGAGCTTTTTTTACGGACTCTTCAGTTCCTTTGAAACTTTTGACATTATCCTTATGGCGTCGAAGAGGGAATTCCAAGTTTTCTCGAACAGTCATGGAATCGTATAATGCACTTCCTTGAAAAAGAAATCCTATTTCGGTCCGTAAAAAATCCAATTCATTATGACCCATAGTGGAAATATCTTGACCTCTAATAGTGATAGTTCCGCTATCTGGCTTTATTAAACCTATCATGCACTTTACCATGACTGATTTGCCAGATCCAGATTTACCCATAATCACTAAGTTCTCCCCTTCAAAGAGTTTCAAACTAAATCCCTTCAAGACATGGTTATCTCCAAAGCTCTTGTGAAGGTCTTTTATTTCAAGCACGGGAATTTGATCTTTATTATCCATATAATATTAAAAAAATATATCAGAAACGAATACTGCGATAAAGTCAATTATAAATAACAACATAGAAGAGTATACTACAGCTGAATTAGAAGCTTCTCCTACTCCCACTGTACCTTTAGAACAATTATATCCTTTGTGAGTACCTACCAGACCAATTGCAAATCCAAATAAAATACTTTTGACAGTTGCAGGAATTATATCAGTGAATTTCAAAGTGTTAAAAGCTTGATTAAAATATAGAGTATAAGAAACATCTCCTTTTAAGTTTTCTACCATTGCAGAACCTATCAAAGCGACAGTATCTCCTATAATCACCAATAATGGTAACATCAATGTGACTGCTAAAATTCTAGTAACTACTAAATATTTAAATGGATTAGTCCCAGAAACTTCCATAGCATCTATTTGTTCAGTTACTTTCATTGAACCTAGCTCTGCTCCTATACCAGATCCAATCCTTCCTGCACAGATAAGAGCAGTAATTACAGGTCCAATTTCGCGAATGATAGAAACGCTAATCATAGATGGCATCCAAGATACTGCACCAAATTCTTCTAAGGTAGGTCGAGACTGAAGAGTGAAAACTAATCCAATAATAAATCCAGTGACCATGACCAAAAACAAAGATCGATTACCCATATTATAACACTGTCTCAAAAGTTCCTTAAATTCGTAAGGTCTAGTGAATGCTTCCTTAAAAAAACGACCAGCAAAATTGGACATATCACCAATTTCAGCAAAAAACATTTTGCTGCTTTTAAAAAAAGAATTTATCTGTGACATGTTACCGATTCCATATATAGCAATATAGGTAAAATTACCCACTATTATTGCTATGTATTGGTATAGTATATACCTAGGAGAAATATAAAATCAAGTGGAGTAAATAAGGATTGTTATGAACTTATGCAGAAGCTTTTCTAAAGAAAAATCTATAAAAACTATAAAGATAAATTAGTAAAAATCAACAGTATTCCACCTGCTTTGAATTCTAAAATTTGTAATAAATTTTTAAAATATCCATTTCAAAATCATAACAAAACTATAACCATTCATTATATAGACCACTATAAATCAATAACTTAAATAACATATCAAGTACAGAGATTGTAGTGAAACTTATAACAAAGAAAAAAATATTCATAAATATTTGTAACCTTTTCCAATGAACTTAGGTTTATTAAAGTAACATTATTTTAAACTTAATTTAAAAACAAAAAAAACAAATCACATGGGAAGCTTACTTTATATCATCGCAGTAATTTTAATTATAGGTTGGGCTATAGGATTCTTTGCTTACAGTGCAGGATCAATTATTCACATACTTCTAGTAATCGCTATTATAGTAATTTTACTTAGAGTGATACAAGGCAGAAAACCAATTTAGGATTTAAAATAATAGTTCTATACTATAGAATTTAAAAATCACACAATAATATTATCTATTAATAAGGCAACACTATCATGGTGTTGCCTTAAGTATTTTATGCTACGTAGTTATTACATATAAATAATTAAAACACTACATATCTACCTTATAATGTATTACTAAAAACAATTAGAATTGAAAAAAATTAACATTTTAAATTTAAAAATTTTGTAACCTTTTTACCAGAATGCAAAATTTATTATGGTAACAAATGCAGAATTCGCATCAACTAAAACTTAATTTAAAATTTAAAAAAGTTCAAAATGGAAAACAAAAATCAAATGCCTGAAACTGGAAGAAATAGCAACAATAGATTGTTGACTGGAATGTTTAACGATCGTGAAAGTACAGAAAGTGCTTATAAGTCTCTACAAGAAAGAGGTTATACTACGGATGAAGTCAACTTATTGATGTCAGATGAAACTAGAAATAAACATTTTAAAAAAGGAGAAACAGAAATTGGCACTAAAGCAATGGAAGGTGCAGGAACAGGTTCTGCAATTGGTGGAGCTGTAGGTGCAACCATTGGCATTATTGCTGCTATCGGAACAAGCGTTCTAATTCCTGGATTAGGTTTAGTTATAGCTGGTCCTTTGGCTGCTGGTTTAGCTGGTGCTGGAGCAGGTGGAGTGACAGGAGGAATAATTGGTGCATTAGTAGGTTCAGGAATGGATGAAGAACGTGCAAGATTATATGAATCAGGTGTTAAAGATGGTAAAATTGTAATGGGAGTTCATCCACGCAATGAAGAAGATGCCGAATATTTTAAAACTGATTGGACTACAAAAAAAGCTGAAAAGATTCATTACTAATCAGGTACAGTAAATTAATTTTTCTGTATAATCCAATAAGTTCTACATCTAATTAAAATGTAGGAAAAGGTATACTAAAGATTGTAATAGAATTTATCAGTCACCAAAAAGTGACTCTGTCTATTAAAAAATCATGGGATCAAAAAAGATACAGTACAGAAAATCGAATTAAGATTTGAAATCTAAACTATAGAATTTACAAAACCACATTAATATTATCTAAGGCAACACTATCTAAGTGTTGCCTTATTTTTTATAAATACCTACAACTAGAAAACAAAAGTAAAAAGCCTCTTTATCCTAATTCGATATCTAATTTTCATATAATAATTTAGTTTATCATAACAGATAAGCTATTCACTTTTTCATTATCTTTAGGAAGGAAGTTTATATAATGATGAGAAGAATATTTTTAGCCTTAGAAATATTGTGTTTACTAAGTTTTCAAAACATCAATGCTCAAGACGTTTATGATATAGATCCTAACCCTCTTAGTTTTTATACAGAGAAATATCAAAGAAATGTAACTCTTACAGCATATGGAATTGGGCCAGATTGGAGTTTAGAGCTTTTTCAAAACAACACCTTATTAGTTCAATTACCCAATCATAAAAAAGTAAAAGCAGAAATCTATGCTTTTCAATTAGACTCTATTGATCATTCTACAAGTTATTTCGGACTAGTTGATAATGGATATGTTCAATTTACTGCTAGTAAAAAGACAGTGGAAGACCCATTAACAGGTACAAAGTACGGGTACAAAGCAGAATTACATTATCACGATACAGCTTCCTCTCACTACGAATATCTACAAGGCTTTACAACTTGGATACCAAATATTAAATTAGAAGGCACATGGTTATTGACCAATATCAATGAAGAAGATTACTTGAATAAATACCAGTATCAGCTCTTTCAAAGATTAAAATTTAATTTCGAGAATAACTCCATAAGTGGTTTTGCTGGATGCAGCCAATTACAAGGAAAATTTAACGCTAACGATCAATATCTAGAGATTAAAAACATTAGCTTAATTCAAGCAGATAAATGTCAGTTCAGTATATATGAGAATATGTTTTTAGATTTGCTCAGCAACAAAACTTTTCTCTACAGTATTGAAAATGGAATATTGAAACTCTCCGATCAGAACAATCAACTGCTCTTCAAAAGCTCTTACTAAGGATTTAAAAAATCTCCAGATTCTATTTGTTCAGCATTTTCAGGTATAGGAATATTATACCAATACACCCAACAATCATAGGTCTCTTGATCTGTGTAAACTTTCACTTTTTCTCTTCTATATTCGTATGGTGGCGCTCCTACTCCAAAGCCTTCATATTCATCTAGTTCTAACAAAAGCTCGTCATCTTCAATTTTGAAGATATCTCCAATAACAATATCTTCTTCTGTCCCGTCATGTACTAATGCTGGAAACCAATCTATTTTATACAGCTTAGCTTCTGTGATATAACCGAGTGAAATCAATTTGCAAGCTGCTGATAATTTAGCAGCCATTTTTTGATTAGTATTCAATCTTAATGTACCGTACGCAAATATATATTGAGGCATAATATTTTTTAAAATATAAAATGTGTATCTAATTCTATCATAAATAGAAATTTAGAATGCACTTTTACTTATAGTGCTAAAAGGTATTCTTCAAGATTTTTTAATTTCTCGATTCCATCTGCTAATTTCTGACGTTCTTTCTCAACAACTTCAGGATTAGCATTCTGAACAAATCTTTCATTACTCAGCTTTTTCTCTACAGAAATAATAAAGCCTTTGTAGTATTTGATTTCTTCTTCGAGTTTTAATTTTTCAGCTTCCACGTCGATAGTCAAACCCATATCTATATAGACTTTGTCCACTCCTACCAAATCAGAAATCATATTTTTAGAATCTTGAGGTGATTCAAATATCAATTCACTGACATTTGCTTTACTCATGATTGTTTCTTTAAATGATTGGTATACAGAAGTATCTTTACACGAAACATAAACTTTCACTGCTTCTTTTGGAGAAACTAAGGCTTTCGCTCTTGCATTTCTGATAGTAGTAATAAAAGATTTCAATTGATCGCCAGCTTTTATTGCATTAATATTTACAGTGCCTTTGACCGGATACTGTTGTAAGAAAATATCGTCACCTTCTTTTCTTTCGTGAATAGAATGCCAAATTTCTTCAGTGATAAAAGGCATATAAGGATGCAGTAAAACCATTGCTTGCTCAAAGTATTGATGAGTTCTTTCTAAAGTATCACTAGTAATCGCTTCGCCATAAGTAGGTTTAATCCACTCCAAATACCAAGAGCAGAAATCATCCCAAATAAAACCATAGAGTAATCTTACCGCTTCTGAAAGTCTATATTCATCCACCAAACGTTCTAACTCTATCGTGACTTGAGCTATTCTGGAATCCATCCATTCAAACACAGTTTTAAGAGATTCATCATGACCAGATTTCACTTCCAATCCTTTCAGTAATCTCAATGCATTCCAAAGTTTATTGGAGAAATTTCTACCTTGCTCTACTAATTTATCATCATACAAAATATCATTTCCTGCAGGTGCAGAAGCTAACATTCCGAATCTTACACCATCAGCTCCATATTCTTTAATTAAGTCCAATGGATCAGGTGAATTACCCAAAGATTTAGACATTTTTCTGCCTTGCTTATCTCTTACTATTCCAGTGAGGTAAACGGTTTTAAAAGGAATCTCATCTGTATATTCTAATCCTGCAATAATCATTCTAGCTATCCAGAAAAACAAAATTTCTGGTGCGGTTACAATCACTTCTGTAGGATAATAATACCTTAGTTCAGGACATTTATCAAAATCAATTTTACCAGTTTGCTCATCATAAGCTTCATCAAAACCACCAAAAACTTCTATTGGCCACAACCAAGAAGAAGCCCAAGTGTCTAATACATCTTCATCTTGATGCAAATCTGACAGTGTCAAATCAGCTAGCCCAAACTCATCTTGAGCTTTCTTTAAAGCTTCTTGTTCATCGTGAGCCACTACAAATCTTCCATCTTCTAAGTACCAAGCTGGAATACGATGTCCCCACCATAGCTGCCTTGAAACGCACCAGTCTCTAACATTCACCATCCAATGACGGTAAGTGTTTTTATATTTTGAAGGAAGTAAAGCTACTTCATCATTTTCAACGACATCTAAAGCTCTTTTAGATATTTGTTGCATATCCAAAAACCATTGGAAAGATAACTTCGGTTCAACTACAGAGTTTGTTCTTTCTGATCTTCCTACTTTATTAGTAATCGTTTCAGTTTTTACTAAAAAACCTTCTGCTTCTAATTCTTTTACAAATTTCTTTCTAACAACAAATCTATCTAAGCCTATATAAGAATCGATACCTACTTTTTCATTAGCAGTACCGTCATCATTGAACATATCGATAATTTCCAATTCATGCTTTAATCCTAAATCGTAGTCATTCGGATCATGCGCAGGAGTCACTTTTAAGCAACCCGTTCCAAAATCTTTCTCAACATATTCGTCGAAAATGATTGGAATTTTTCTGTTGATGATGGGCACGATGGCCATTTTACCTTTGAGATGCTGATAACGTTCATCTTCTGGATGTATCGCAATTGCTGTATCTGCAAAAATTGTCTCAGGTCGAGTTGTCGCAATAGTTACCCATTCATCTTCTGCGCCATCTATAGCATATTTCACAGAATACATTTGAGATTGCTCCCCTGCTTCTTTATAGATAACTTCTTCATTAGAAAGTGCTGTTTTCGCAACTACATCCCAATTGATCATACGGAAACCACGATAGAGGTATCCTTTTTTATGAAGGTCTACGAAAACCTTAATAACAGCTTGGTAATAATTAGGATCCATAGTAAAACTAGTCCTATCCCAATCACAAGAAGCTCCTAATTGTTTGAGCTGCTCTAAGATAATTCCACCGTATTTTTCTTTCCACTCAAAAGCCTGAGCTAAGAATTCATCTCGAGATAAATCACTTTTCTTAATTCCTTTTTCACGAAGCATACCTACTACTTTTGCTTCAGTAGCAATAGACGCGTGATCAGTACCTGGAACCCAACAAGCGTTGAATCCTTTTTGTCTAGCTGTACGAATCAATACATCCTGAATAGTATTGTTCAACATATGACCCATGTGCAAAATCCCTGTCACATTAGGTGGAGGAATAGTAATAGCATAGGCAGGACGGTCATCCGGAATAGATTTGAAATAACCTCTTTCTAACCAGTGTTGATACCACTTATTTTCTACTATTGTAGAATCATATGTTTTATTGATCTCGCTCATATTGGATTAAAGGTGTAAATTAACAAAAAGCGTCTAACTTATTAAAGTCAAAACGCTTCTTAAATGTCGATTTTTAGATGTAATTATAGTGAAATAAAAACAGAGTAGATTTTAATGCTCAAAATTCATTACAGCTTGATATTCTTGCTCAAAAACTTTCAAATCTTGAGAAGCTATATTTTGAGCTGTTCCTATTTTACTTTGTATATGTTGGTGAATGATAGGATAAATTTCTTTCAATTCTGGACGTTCGAAATACAATCTTCCTGTTCTTCTAACAATGAAATCTCCCAGACTTAAGCACATTTCGTGTTCGATAGAATAATCAATTTCTGCTAATAATAAAGGATGCTTTTCTGTAGAATATTTTGCACTATTATTCAAAATTTCTATTGCATTTGATCCATATTTTCTAGCCAAATTAATTACAGATTTAGCAGCAATATGAGGATAAGATTCAGCTAATTTATTTTCAAAAATTGCAATCGTTTTTTCGCCAGAAATATCTCCACCTGCTAAAGTAATATTGTCGGTAGTGCACGAGATATATGACAATCCCTTTTCCATCATCAATTGTTTTAATGCTACATCTACAGCTCTTTCAGCCATCTTTCTAAATCCTGTCAACTTACCTCCTGCCATAGAAATCAACCCTGATTCAGAAATAAATATTTCATCTTTTCTAGACAAATCCGAGGGAGATTTTCCATCTTCATGAATTAACGGTCTTAATCCAGCCCAAGTAGAAATGACGTCTTTTGAACTTAATTTTGCAGAAGGGAAAATATAGTTTGCCGCTTTTAAGACATAATCAACATCTGATTTATTTGCAAAACAGAAATCCTTACTGTCTGAATAATTAGTATCTGTAGTACCTATATAAACAATGTCTTGACGTGGAATAGCAAATACCATTCTGCCATCAGAAGGTACATCAAAATATACTGCTTGTTTGATTTGTAATCTTTCTTTAGGAACTACAATATGAATTCCTTTTGTGAGATGCAATCTTTTTCCTTTCAATGAATTATCAGATTTTCTCAATTCATCTACCCAAGGACCAGCAGCATTGATGACTTTTTGAGCTTTTATTTCAAAAGATTTGCCTGTTCTTGTATCGGTAACTTTTGCTCCTTTTACTTTTTCATTTTCATATATCAAATCATCTGCATTGACATAATTAATAGAAACTGCACCTTTTTCATGAGCTGTCTTTAATACTTCAATCACGAGTCTCGCATCATCAGAGCGATATTCAATATACATACCACCACCTAAAAGAATTTCTTCTTTTAAAAGTGGTTCTTCACTTATAGTTTTAGATTTATTCAACATAAATCTTCTTTCTTTTCTAGGTACTCCTGCTAGATAATCATAAACGTACAAACCTAAAGAAGTAGAATATTTACCTAATGAGCCGCCTTTTATAATAGGCAACAACATTTTTTCCGGATAGACAATATGTGGTGCGTTTCTGTGTAATATTGTTCTTTCTTGTCCAGTTTCCTTTACAATTCCGAATTCCAATTGTTTTAAATATCTAAGACCACCGTGAATTAATTTAGTAGAACGGCTGCTAGTGCCTTCTGCAAAATCACTTTTCTCTATTAAAGCTACTTTCAAACCTCTTGTGGCAGCATCTAATGCAATACCTGCGCCTGTAATACCTCCGCCAATCACTAAAATATCAAATTGATTGGCACTTAAATTTTCTATTTGTTGAACTCTATCAATAGCAGAGAATGTCATCATTGATTTCTTTTGTGTAAATATAGTTGTAAATTAAAAGTATAAAAGGCCTTGTGGCAATGAAAACGATTTCATAAAACTAATGCAATGTACCCACCTCAACTATCCCATATCAAAGAAACGTGTTTGTATGTCAAAGATTTAGAGATCTCCAGGAAATTTTATGAAGACATCTTAGGTTTAAAAAGAATTCACTATCAGCCCGATGCTCATTTGTTTTTGAAAATAGGCCAAGATGTTTTATTATTATTCAATCCAAATTTGAGCAAAGAACAGAAAACGCCACCTTCTCATTACGGATCGGGAGAATTGCATATAGCTTTTGAATGCTCTATGGAAGACTATGAAAATTGGAAAACATATTTAATAGAAAAAGAAATTAGCATAGAATTTGAGAATGATTGGCCAAAAGGCGGTAAATCTTTATATTTTAGAGACCCAGATAATTTATGTTTAGAAATTGTACAACCAGGAATATGGGGTTTTTAAAAACTTCTTTGACGAGTATACTACTAGCAGGGCTGACTTTTCTTCAACCTTTAAAGGCGCAAGAAAAATTAGATCCTGATTGGTACAGTTCTTACAGAGGAGAACAAGTCGCATATTTTGCCGGATTATTTGAAGGCACTAAATATGATTATGCGAATAGTGACCCCTTAAGAGGATTTGACTGTTCAGGTTATGTCAATTTCGTATATGGATACTTTGATATAAAAGTCCCTAGAGTTTCTAAACAATTTGACCGAGCAGGAAAAGATATCTCTTTAAATCAATTAAGATCGGGAGACATATTACTATTTAAAGGAAGTAATGTGAACTCTAAAGAAACCGGTCACTTAGGTATTGTCACTGAAATCAAGAACGGCAAAATCTATTTTTTACACTCTGCCACATCTAATAATAGAGGTATTATGACATCTAGTTTAGACGAAAATTATTTTAAACTTCGTTTTATTAAAGCCATTAGGGTGATATAAAAAAAGGCCCTTAAATTAATAAGAGCCTTCTATACACACAGTATTTACTATATTATTTTGAGTGACGTTTACGTTCGTTTTCGTCTAAATAAACTTTTCTAATACGAATTGACTTAGGAGTTAATTCTACATATTCATCACCTTGGATGTACTCAAGAGCTTCTTCCAATGAGAATTTAATAGGTGGAGCTAATCTGATTTTATCATCAGTACCAGATGCACGAACGTTCGTTAATTTTTTCGTTACTGTACAGTTTACAACGATATCGTCTTGGCGGTTATTTTCACCAATCACCATTCCAGTGTAGATTTCATCTCCTGCTTCAACAAAGAATTTACCTCTATCTTGTAATTTATCCAAAGAGTAAGCAATTGCTTCACCTTTTTCTTTAGAGATAATAGAACCATTTTGACGGCCAGGGATTTCACCTTTATGTGGTTGGTATCCGATAAATCTATGAGTTACAACAGCTTCACCTGAAGTAGCAGTAATTAATTCTGTACGAAGACCGATGATACCTCTTGAAGGAATTTCAAAGTCAAGGATAACTCTATCCCCTTTGAGTACCATGTTTTTCATATCACCTTTACGACGAGCTACCATTTCAATAGCAGTTCCTGATTTTGGTTCAGGTAAGTCGATAGTCAATTCTTCAATTGGCTCATGACGTTTGCCGTCTATATCTTTGAAGATTACTTGAGGCTGACCTACTTGTAATTCATAACCTTCACGACGCATTGTTTCAATCAAAACTGATAAGTGCAGTACACCTCTACCGAATACTTTGAAACTATCTGCAGTAGCACCTGCTTGAACTCTAAGCGCAAGATTTTTTTCTAATTCTTTAGCCAAACGATCTTTGATGTGTCTTGAAGTTACAAATTTTCCTTCACGACCAAAGAATGGTGAATCATTGATAGTAAACAACATACTCATTGTAGGCTCATCAATAGAAATAGCAGTCATTGCTTCTGGATTTTCGTGATCTGCAATTGTATCACCAATTTCAAATCCTTCAATACCAGTAATAGCGCAAATTTCACCCGGTTGAACTTCTTCTACCTTGATTTTGCCCATTCCTTCAAATACCAATAATTCTTTGATACGAGTTTTGACCACTTTACCTTCTCTTTTCATTAAAGAGACAGGCATTCCAGCTTTCAATGTTCCTCTAAACAATCTTCCTACGGCGATACGACCTACGAAAGAAGAATAGTCTAAAGAAGTAATTTGCATTTGTAATGTACCTACTTCTACTTTTGGAGCAGGAATAAATTCTATAACAGCATCTAATAAGTCGTTGATATCAGTTTTTGGATTTTTCCAATCTGTACTCATCCAACCATTACGAGCTGATCCGTAGATTGTAGGAAAATCTAATTGATCTTCTGTAGCATCTAATTGATACATCAAATCAAAAACTTTCTCGTGAACTTCGTCAGGAGTACAGTTTTCCTTATCTACTTTATTAATAACTACGATTGGTTTCAAACCCAATTCAAGAGCTTTTTGTAATACGAAACGAGTTTGTGGCATTGGACCTTCAAAAGCATCCACTAACAATAATACACCGTCAGCCATTTTTAATACTCGCTCTACCTCTCCTCCAAAGTCAGCGTGACCAGGAGTATCAATTAAGTTGATTTTGTAATCTTTGTAACGAACTGCAGCGTTTTTAGAAACGATAGTTATACCTCGTTCTCTCTCAAGTTCGTTGTTATCCATGATTAATACTCCAGAGCTATCGTGCTCAGAGAATGTCTTACATGACCATAGTATTTTATCAACTAATGTTGTTTTACCGTGGTCTACGTGTGCAATGATTGCAATATTTCTAATTTTCTGCATAAATGTCTAGCGAAAGCGCGTGCGAAGATACGATTTCAAACTCGTTTTTTTGTAATATCCGAGTTTAAATGAATGTGATGATTTTATTTCCTAAAAAATATTTAATTCTGATATGATGACTGAATGAAATACCGATTGCATTCTGAAAATCTTTTAATGGTCAATACGTTTTGAGAGAAAAATGATAAATGAATTATTTACACCAATCAAATATGGACTCTTGTAAAGCATTAAATATTCTTCTTAAATCAGAATACTCTTCACTTTCTAATATTTCAAAAACCTATTCTTATTAAACCGTTTGGTCTTTTTTAGCAGGCATAAATCTTGAATAAGGCGTATCTTTTATTGGAATCCAAGGATCTTTTAATTGACCCACATTTTGAGCTTGAAGATTAAAGATTGGAGTGTCCTCTGTCAATACACCATTATTGATTGACATGTCAATGTCACAGATTTTAATCAAAATAACACCGCCATAAGCATTCTTGAAAAAGATTAAATCTCTTTCAAATAAGAGCAATTTATATTTCTCTTCTAAATCTCTAATAAATCTGTAGGAACTATCTATTGAACATCCACTCACTTCAAAATCAGTCTGATCAGCAGCTAAACAAATAATACCGTCGGCAAATATTTTTGAGCTTCCCTTGACTTCTCTTTGATGTGAAAGCCATTCTGTAACAAATGTTTTGATTTCGTTTTCAATGTCGGACTTTATTCCATCTTCAAAATAATCTACGGATGGATATAACCATACTTTTGCATGGTCGGGCATTTCTTCAAATGGTACGTACATAATATAAATTTTTCAATGATGTTAAATTAACAACTTAATACCCTACAAAGTTAAGCATTGTAAAATACAGTATGGGTAAATTTACATTCTATAACGCACGAAATGAAAAAAGCATTACAGACAAAATCTATAATGCTTTAAACTCTTTGCATTCAATAAAAAATGCGAATATTTTATTAGGTGGATTCTATAATCCTTTACCTAAAGCAATCAATTCAGCTAAGTCTAATACTTGTACTGAATCTTGCTTATCTTCTCCTTTTACACCATCTGTAATCATTGTATTACAGAATGGACATGCTACTGCTATATAGTCAGGCTGAACTTCTAATGCTTGCTCTGTTCTTAACGTATTGATACGCATATCACCTGGCTCGTCTTCTTTCCACATTTGCGCACCACCAGCTCCACAACAGAGACCGTTAGTTTTGCATTTTTTCATTTCTACTAAATCACCGTCTAATGCTTGAATTACATCTCTAGGCGCTTCATAGATTTCATTTGCTCTACCTAGGTAACAAGAATCGTGATAAGTGATTTTCTTACCTTTAAAGACTCCACCTTCTACGGTAAGTTTACCGTCATTGATCAATTGCTGTAAGTATTGAGAGTGATGCAACACTTCGTAGCTTCCCCCTAAAGCAGGGTATTCATTTTTGATAATATTAAAACAGTGCGGACAAGTGGTGATAATTTTCTTTACACCGTATCCATTCAATGTAGCAATATTTTGTTGTGCTAACATTTGAAAAACAAACTCATTACCTGCTCTTCTTGCAGGATCTCCAGTACATGCTTCTTCTGTACCTAAGACAGCGAAGTTGATGTTTAAACTGTTCAAAATTTTTATAAAAGACACTGTGACACGTTGCGCGCGTTGGTCAAAGCTTCCTGCACAACCCACCCAGAAAATTACCTCAGGAATTTTTCCTTCAGCTACGGCTTCCGCCATTACGGGTACTTTATAATCGCTCATTTGTATTTTATTTGAAACTATAATATTGTTAAAAAAACAAGTAGAATTTATTTAAGATCTTCTACCCAATTCAATCTATCCTCAGGAGAAAACTGCCAAGGTGCTTGATTATTTTCCATGTTAGTGAAAACATTATTCCATTCTGCTGGTGAATCCGCTTGCTCCATGATTAAATTTCTTCTCAATTCTAAGATGATATTTAATGGATTAATATTTACTGGACATTCTTCCACACAAGCGTTACAAGAAGTACAAGCTAGAATTTCTTCTTTAGTGATATAATCTCCTAATAAAGATTTATTATCAGCGAAGTCCATCCCATGCTCACGAATTCCTTTTCCAATTTCCTCGATTCTATCACGAGTATCCATCATGATCTTACGTGGAGATAATTTCTTACCCGTTTGATTTGCTGGACATTCTTTAGTACATCTACCACACTCTGTACAAGTGTAAGCATCTAAAAGGTTTTTCCAAGAAAGCTCATTAGCATCTTTTGCACCAAATTTGATTTCTCCTTCTATTTCTGGAGCTACAAAGGAATCATCAAACATGGATTTCACTTCATTCATGATTTGTGGCATATTCACAATCTCTCCTTTCGGCTCTGGACGAGTGAAATAAGTATTTGGGAATGCTAACATGATGTGTAAATGCTTAGATCTAGGTAAGTAGTTCAAAAACACAAACACCATAATGATGTGTCCCCACCATCCGAATCTTTCAATTGCAATAAGCAAACCTTCTGATAAATTTTGGAAGTAAGGTGCAAGCGCTCCTGATACTAAAAACAATCCGCCATTAAGAGCTGGGTAATGATCGTTAGTTCCTTTTAACTGTAATGCAGCATCTCCAATATTCATAGAGAAAATGCAAAAGATTAAAGTCAACTCAAAAACCAAAATCAAATAAGCATCTAATTTAGGCCAACCCATCATTTCAGGCTTATTGAATCGTGGTAATTTTAGAATACCTCTTCTATACATGAACGCAAGTGTCACCACAAACGTCATAAGTGAAAGTATTTCAATTGTATTGATAGATAGGTAATACAACTGTTGAAAGAACACCCAATTATGATCTTGGAAGAAATGATAAACTCCTCTGTGAGTACCAATTAATCCATCGATAAAAACTTCGAGTAATTCAATTTGAGTAATTAAGAAAGTTACATAAATCACTAAGTGCAATAATGCTGCGGAAGTGATTTTAAACATCTTTTTCTGACCAAATGCTATCATGAGCATTTGTTGGATTCCCCACGCTGGATTGTCGTGAATTTTCTCTTTTCGGCCCAACATAATGTTGTCATAAATGACTTTCGCTTGCTTATAAAACAAGAAAAAAGAAGCTCCGGAGAGTAAAATGAATAGTGCTATTTGTACAAAATGCATATTAAAAACTATATTTGGATGCACGAAAATAAACAGATGGCTGATTATTTGAAAGCAATTGAATGAACTAATAGTTAAATGCAACCTATTTAGAATTATTCTAAGTCTTTTACCTAAAATTTATCCTTAAATGGCACTTTTACCTCCAAAAAACGCACAAAAGATTCTAAGTACTTTTCAGATCGAGCAAAAAATCAATCGAATGGCTTATGAAATTCTTGAAATTAACTACCAAGAACAAGAAATTGTCATGTTAGGAATAGAAGATGGCGGTTTTAAGCTTGCAGGATTGTTAGCAATGAAAGTCCAAACCATTCAAGATATACAGATTGATTTATTTTCAATTTTTGTCAATAAAGAAGATCCTTTTTCTGAAGCTCCTTTTATTAGAAATATGAATGCAGCTCTTCAAAATAAGCACATCATTTTAGTAGATGATGTCGGCAATTCGGGTGCTACCCTTTTCCATGCTTTACAAACTATTTATCCATTGCATCCATTGTCCATTCACGTAGCAGTTTTAATTGATCGCACGCACAAAAAATTTCCAATTAAAGCTGATATTATTGGAATAGATTTAGCAACGACTATGACGGATCACATTCATGTGGTTTTTGATAAGAATGGTGCCCCAGAAGGTGCATATATTTACTAAAAAGATATCTTTTAAAATTATTTTTTAATGACAGCTCAAATTGGTGATGTCCTTACCTATCAAGACAAACATTACAGCATGGCAACCGAGCCATTGAAGCCTTATTTAGAATTTATAAATTTTAAGGAGTTCTCTGCACCACATACAGCATGCTGGAGAGGTTATATTGGATCATGGATAATTAAAGAAAATCATCTGTTTTTGAATCATTTAAAAGCATATATTAAAAATAATATTGAAGTCGATCTTAACTATCTATTTCCAGATCAACTTGAAATATTTGCATATTGGTTCAATGGTAAAATTTTTCTACCTCATGGTGAATTATTGCAATATCACCATGCAGGATATGCTTCGGTCTATGAAAAAACTATGATTCTTGAATTTGAGAATGGAATTTTAATTTCTAAAAGCTATCGAACAAATAATATCAAAGAAGATGATTATAGAGATTTTAATAACAATGATAATTTACCTTTTTAAATTTACAACTTAATGTAGAAATTTAGACCTCTTTGACTCCAAAGAAAATCATTCTCATCAACGGACTGTCAGATATGGAGAGTTTTGGATTTGCTATTGTAGTAGCATAAAAAAGGTGCTATTTCTATTGGTCATGAAGTCAAAGAAATTATCGTTAGAGATTTAGAATTCAATCCAAATTTGTGATTTGGCTATTGGAAAAGAACTGAATTAGAAACAGATTTATTAGAAGCTCAAGAAAAAATCAAATAGGCAAACCACATTGTTTGGGTTTATCCTGTTTGGTTTCAAAGAAATCACTTATGTTCACCAAAAGCACCATTATAATCAAACAACAAATCCTTTGACTGCAACTCTTTATTGAATGAATTAAATGTGTATTTTCATGGATTAAAAAATTGAAATACATTTACTTTTATAAGTAAGTACGATTTCTCTTGAATATCTCTCCAATGACCATCAACCAATACCTCCAAAATATCCATCAAAGATTCCAACTCGGTAACGCTACCGAACATACTTTTAGAGGTGACTTACAGCAATTGCTCGAAAGTTTAGTTCCTGAAATCAGAGCGACTAACGAACCTAAAAGACAATCTTGTGGTGCACCTGATTATATTTTGACGAAAAAAGATACTTCGGCAGGCTCAGCAGAAATTCCTGTAGGTTTTATTGAAGCGAAAGATATTGGTGATAAAGACTTAGAAGGAAAAAAGAAATCTAATAATAAAGAACAATTTGATAGATATAAAGCTTCTCTTTCTAATCTAATTTTTACGGACTATTTAGATTTTCATTTGTATATCGACGGTGAATTCATTACAAAGATTGCGATTGCAGAACTCACTGATAAAGGTATTGTTGCGCTTCCTGATAATTTTGCATCATTTGAAAATCTCATCAAAAACTTTTGTACGCATATCAGTCAAAGCATTAAGAGTTCTAAAAAGTTAGCTGAAATGATGGCGGGCAAAGCTCGTCTCCTATCTGATGTGATTGAAAAAGCACTCAATAGCGATCAAGAAAATCACGAAAATAGTACGCTAAAAGATCAGATGAATGCTTTCAAGGAAATACTGATTCACGATATTACGCCCAAAGGTTTTGCGGATGTATATGCTCAAACGATTGCTTACGGGATGTTTGCAGCACGATTGCACGATGCGACTTTGCCGACTTTTAGCAGACAAGAAGCAGCAGAACTGATTCCAAAATCTAATCCATTTTTGCGAAAACTCTTCGGATATATAGCAGGTCCTGACATTGATGATCGAATCAAATGGATAGTGGATAGTTTGGTGGAAATATTTTTGGCTTGTAATGTAGAAGAGATTCTAAAAAATTATGGCAAGTCCACAAAAATGGAAGATCCCATCATTCATTTTTACGAAACTTTCTTGAGTGAGTACGACCCGAAATTGCGTAAAGCTAGAGGGGTTTGGTACACGCCTGCTCCAGTCGTCAATTTTATTGTACGTGCGGTAGATGATATTTTGAAAACAGAATTTGATTTACCTCAAGGTCTTGCTGATACGAGCAAAACAAAAATCAAAGTCGATATCCAAGGCAAAAAGGTCGAACAAGAAGTCCATAAAGTACAAATCCTCGATCCTGCCACAGGTACGGGAACATTCCTTGCGGAAGTCGTCAAGCATGTCCACAAAAAATTTAAAGGGCAACAAGGCATTTGGAGCAATTATGTAGAAAATCATTTATTGCCTCGACTCAATGGTTTTGAGTTGCTGATGGCGAGTTATGCGATGGCGCATTTACAATTGGATTTGCTCTTAACTGAAACAGGTTACAAACCGACAAACAATCAAAGATTGAGAGTATATCTGACCAATAGTTTGGAAGAAAGTCATCCTGATACAGGAACCTTATTTGCCAATTGGTTGAGTTCTGAAGCCAATGAAGCCAATCATATCAAAAGAGATACACCTGTCATGTGTGTGATTGGAAATCCACCGTATAGTGGAGAAAGTTCCAATAAAGGTGAATGGATCATGAACCTCATGGAGGATTATAAAAAAGAACCAGGAGGAAAAGAAAAACTGAAGGAACGAAATCCCAAATGGATCAATGATGATTATGTAAAATTCTTGCGTTATGGACAACATTTTATAGAGAAAAATGGAACAGGTATTTTAGCTTTTATCAATCCACATGGTTTTTTAGACAATCCCACTTTCAGAGGAATGCGTTGGAATTTGCTCAATACTTATGACAAGATTTACACCATAGATTTACATGGTAACAGTAAGAAAAAAGAAGCCTGTCTAGACGGGAGTCCTGATATCAATGTATTTGATATTGAGCAAGGTGTTTCTATAAATATCTTTATCAAAACAGGAAAGAAAAAAATAAATGACTTAGGGAAAATTTTTCATTATGATTTATATGGTAAAAGAGAATTAAAATCATTGTTGTCCGGAATAAAAAGAGTAGCCGATTAAGGCTACTCAAAAATATCGTACTTTTGTAATTACTACAAAACATTAGAACGATGACTAAAAGTAACTATTTTTCTACAAAGTGTGTTTTCGGACAGCTGA
>DATJBS010000030.1:0-50295 GCA_035515235.1 Chitinophagales bacterium | reverse complement strand
AACCTCTAAAAGAGCTCTGTCAATCAACTTAGCTGGTACAACTAATTCCTCTACTTTTTTTTGTCATCGTAATTCGTTTTTAATTATTTTTACAAAGAACTCAATATTTTGGGAAAGCTACCGAAGGTTTAGTTCAACACTTGCATTGGCATTATGGCGGCAGAAGAATACAGGCTCAACAGTTGTACTACTATTTAGCCTTTGCACTATATTCGGCTGAAGGAATTCTATTTCCGCCACAACGCCAATGCTTCAACGTTGTAAAACATTAAAAAAAAACGAATGAACAAAATTTTAACCTTTCTATTTCTGACTTTTTTCTGCTCGAACAGCTTCGGACAAAACGCATCGGAATTAAATGAACAAGCAAAAAAATTTATAGAAACTCAAGAATTTGAAAAAGCAGTTCCAGTTTTAAAACAAGCGGCGGAATTGGGAAATGCTGAATCTCAATATAATTTAGGGTACTGCTATCGAGCTGGTTCCGGAATTGAACAAAATACAGAAAAAGCAATTTTTTGGTTTTCAAAATCAGCTGATCAAGGATTTAATGACGGACTTTATCAAATGATGATGGCTTATGGAAACGGAGATGGTGTAGAACAAGATTATAATAAAGCATATGAATATGGTTTAAAATGTGCTGAAAACGGAGATGGAACTTGTATGTGGAATGTAATAAATTGCTACTATTCAGGAATGGGAGTTGATAGAAATATGGATAAAATGCTGGAATGGGCAACTCGACTTGGAAAGTTAGAAAATCCAGAAGATTTAACTAAAAGTGGATATATAACTTCTGTTAGATTACAGCTCGCCCAAATGTATAGAGAAGGTCAAGATTTGGAAAAAGATTTACACAAAAGCTATCAATGGTTTCTAATATATAATGAGTTCAAAAAGGACTTCTCGTATATTAAACAACAACAGATTGTAAAAGAAATTCAGGATTTAGAAAAGAAACTAACCTCCGAACAAAAAGAAAACGGACAAAAACAAGCCGAGAAAATACTTGAAAGACCATTACAAAATATGGAAAACTTATACAAAGCGGAACTATAAAAACGTTTTACAACATTGTGCATAAGCAATAGCGGGTTTAGTGCTAAATTGAAAGTTTATGAATATTAATAAAGGTAAGTGTTTAACCAAAAAGTTAGTGATATTAGTCCGCTACTGCTCATACACTTGACCGTTTTAGTACATTAAAAAACAATAGGAATTAATGAAAAAAATAATTAAAATTTCTTTTATTGGTTTTGCTTTCTTTGCAATCTTAGCATTGATTAGTAATATAATATTCCCTAACCAAACTAAAAGAGTTAGCGAAAAGGTAATTAATTCGACAAAAAAAACCATACTTAATTTTAGAGATAAAAATCAAAAGGCAAAGTTTAGCACATACAAACCAAATACAGATGAAATATGGGGTATAGACATCTCCCATCATCAAAAAGAAATAAACTGGAATGAAATAAGTAATAATAAACCTTATTTCGTTTTTTTAAAATCAACAGAAGGAACAACTCATATTGATACAAAACACAAAGCGTATAAAAAGAAGTTCAATGACCTTTCAATTCCTTCAGGCAGTTACCACTTCTTTAGCTATAGTACTAGTGGTATTGCGCAAGCAAAACATTTTTTAAAAAACACAGAAATAAAAAATGGAGATTTAATTCCTGTTCTTGATGTTGAATTTAAAAACAAGATGCCAAATAAGAGTGAGGTAATAACTAATATTAATGAATTTATTGAGCATATTAAGGAGCAAATAGGTATAACACCAATAATATATTGTGAATGTGACTTTTACTATAAATATTTGAAAGATAAATTAAGTAGTGAATGCAATTATTGGATTTCAGATTTTTGGAGAGAACCCAAATGTGATTATTTACTTTGGCAAAAAACAGACAAATTTCAACACAAAGCGTTTAAAGGAACTGTTGATTTTAATATTCTCAAAGGAACTAAAATTGATTTAAACAATCTATTAATAAAATAACGTACTACAACAAAGATAAAAATAATAAGAGTTAAGTGCCAAACCCAAAGTTGGTGCATATTTACAAAGTCCGCCAAATTTACAATTTGACAATAAGAAAAAATAATTCCATCTTTATTCGTGTTGACATTTTAAATGCTGACATTATCGCAATGCGAAAAGAACAACTGTAATGAAAACAACTATAGTAGTATTTGCACAGTAAAATACGACCGTGTTTGTAGATGCAACGGCAAGACATCTGGTAATTATTGTGAAGCTGAATGTAAAGGAATAACTGACTATAAAAAAAGTAAAATGAAAAATCTGAACTTAATTATTTTTCAAATACTTTTTTGCAGCTTGATAATAACAGGATGCAAAAAAAATAATATGACAGAGGATGAACCAACCTATGTGGAAAATGAAAATAATAATATTCCAAAGGATGCACCGATCTGTATACAAAATGGAATTAAACACCTGTTATCAGTCCCGGTTACAAATCCTCCCGCGAGTATTTGGCAATACGACTATAACGAGCAGACTGTTTATTACCTTCCACCTCAATGTTGCGACATGCCAAGTTATGTAATTGACGATGAGTGTAAAATTATTTGTAGTCCTGGCGGTGACATAACTGGTGCGGGTGATGGCAAGTGCAAAGACTTCATCGAGAAACGAAAAAATGAAAAGTTAATATGGAAGGACCAAAGAAAATGGAAATAAATTTATAAACACAAATGAATTGAATCCAAAATCCGCTTCTTCGCCAAACTGCCAAACGTTAATAAGCAATTTTAAAGCCACAGCAAAAGAATGGAAAAACAATTGTTTTTGAATAGCATCCTAAAATTGTAGAATAGTCAATTGTAGAATAAACAATCTAGGATATCTTTAAAATCAAAAACGGAGAGACAAAGTCTAGCTCCTTCTCCCCCATTTTTATCTTATTCTTCCTCTTCTTTTTCTTCCCACTTGCTCTCGCTACTGAGTTCAAAATCAATTGTCTTTTTGACTTTATCGACGAAAGTTAACTTGACGAAAATCTCATCTCCTAAGAAATATTTCTTATCCGAGAAAAGACCTTTAATCATCATGTTCTTTTCGTCTACTACATATTTATCGTCAGTGAAACTCTCTAGTCGAATTAAACCTTCTGTATTATATTGAGGTAATTCTACATAAACCCCCCAAGATTTTACTCCAGAAACTACACCGCGGAAGACTTCACCAATACGATCTTGCATGAACTCGATCATTTTGTACTTAACAGAAGATCGTTCGGCATCCATAGCAGCGCGTTCTCTTTCTGAGCAATGCTTACTTTTCGCTTCTATCTCAGCAGGATTTGGCAAAGGTTTTTTCTGTAATACTAGCTCTAAAAGTCGATGTACCATGACGTCAGGATACCTTCTGATCGGCGAAGTAAAATGAGCATAATATTCAAAACCCAAACCGTAGTGTCCGATATTCTCTGTCGTGTAAGTAGCTTTTGCCATGCAGCGGATAGCTAGCTGTTGTAATAAATGTTGCTCTGCACTTCCTTCTATTTCCAACATCAACTTATTGATCTCATGAGCGATTTGTTTAGGACTATCAAAATTCAATTTATGTCCAAAACGCGAAGCAAATAATGCAAAGTCTCTAAGTTTTTCTGAATCAGGCTCGTCATGCACACGGTAGACGAATACATTCTTACCTGCGGCATTCATTTCTTTGCCTACATATTGAGCCACATGCCTATTCGCTAAAAGCATAAAATCTTCTACTAATAAATGGGTGTCTACTCTTTCTTTGACATATAATCCAATAGGTTTCCCTTGATCATCTAACTGAAATCTCACTTCAGGAGAATCAAAATTAACCGATCCTTCTTTAAATCTTTTCTTTCTCAATTGTTGAGCGAGGTGATTCAGTGTTTTTAAATCTTTAGCATAAGGACTTGCTTTGCCGTCGATGATTTCTTGCGCTTCTTCGTAAACAAATCTTTTATCAGAGTAAATAACAGTTCTACCAAACCATCGATTTGTAACATTTGCATGCTCGTCCATTTCAAAAACTGCTGAAAAACATAATTTTTCTTCATTCGGTCTGAGCGAACAAACTATATTGGATAATTCCTCTGGAAACATCGGAGCTACTCTATCCACTAAATATACCGAGGTCGCTCTTTTTAGCGCATCGATGTCCATTGCACTTCCTTCTTTCACATAATGACTCACGTCCGCTATATGAATACCTATCTCCCATTTATTTTCTCCTAAAGTTTGAATGGAAATGGCATCATCAAAATCTTTAGCATCTAAAGGGTCAATTGTAAAAGTTGGAACTTTTCTAAAGTCTCTTCTCTTTTCAATTTCTTCAGCAGAAACTTCTACTTTCAAAGCATGAGCTTCATTCATAGTTTCTTTACTGAATTTGAGGAAGAAACCATTCTCTATCAAAAGAGATTTCATTTCCACATCATTATGACCTGCTTTCCCTAAGACTTCATTGATTTTTCCGAAAGGATTTTTAGCGCCTGTAGGCCAATCTACCATTTCTACAACGACTTTATCGCCATCTTGAGCATCAGCAGATTTCCCTTCAGGTATAAAGAAATCTACATTCATGTTTTGATTGTCTAATCTTACAAAACAATGTTTCTTCTTATCTACTATGCCTATAAAAATCGTTCTACTTCTTTCTACTATTTCTACAATGATGCCTTCCGGTCTACTTCGTGAATTATTGGTGATTTGTACTTTAACTTGATCTTTATTAAAAGCTTTATTGATATCTCTAGCTTGTACGTAAATATCTTTGCTACCATCTTCTGGAATTACGTAAGCACTTCCATTTTTGGTCATATCTACAGTACCAATGATTCCTTCTCCATCTACAAAAACTTTACGTGATTTTGCTGAAGCAACGGATTTTTTAAGTTTAAACTTATTTCCAGCATTCATAGAAAGCATACCTTCTGCAGTCAAAGCATATAAGGCTTTGATGACTTCATTTTTTGTAAAATGTGCAGATAATTTTCTAGAAATCTGACCTTCGGTAATAGATTTTTTCTGATCCAAGTCTTTCAAATATGAAAGTATAGAACTTCTCAGATCTTTACCATTTGAGTTTTTAGATTTCTTATTGGGCATTTTGTATTCTTTTAATCAATAAAGTATTTTTATAGCTTTTGTATTTTAGTAAGAAAAAAGAAATTATAAAGAGATGTTGTATCTCAGCTAATTACAGATTCAATTATTTTAAAGCTTTTGTTCTTGCTTGAATATCTTCTAGTTTTCCCTTAGGAATAGCAGATATCAATCTTTGTGTGTATTCATTTTTGGGATTATGATAGATTTCATCAGCTATTCCCATTTCTTCAATTTTACCTTTATTCATCACTATCATTCTGTCACTCATAAACTTGACAACAGATAAATCGTGAGAGATGAAAATATAAGTAAACTGAAACTCTTCTCTCAATTGTATCAATAAGTTAAGTACCTGAGCTTGTACAGACACGTCCAAAGCGGAAACTGATTCATCACAAATGATAAACCTCGGTCTCAATCCTAATGCTCTTGCGATACAGATTCTTTGACGCTGACCTCCAGAAAACTCATGAGGATATCTATTAAAATGTTCGGGTAACATATTGACCTTCTCGAGTAATTCAATGACCTTTTCCTTTCTTTGCTGATCATTTTCATACATATCATGAACCTGCATCGGCTCCATAATTGCATTACCAATAGTCATTCTAGGATTTAGAGAAGAATAAGGATCTTGGAAAATGATTTGCATATCTTTTCTAAGATTTTTCAAATCTTTACCTTTTAAATCTCTGATGTTTTTGCCTTCAAAAATCACTTCTCCACCTGTAGGTTCTATCAATCTCAAAATAGATCTTCCTAAAGTGGTTTTTCCACAACCCGATTCTCCTACAAGACCAAGCGTCTCTCCAGGATAAACATCAAATGTAACATCGTCTACAGCCTTTACATATTCTGTAATTTTGCCAAACACATTAGTCTTAGTTGGAAACCATGTTTGAATATTTCTAACTTCTAAAATCGGTGTCTGTTGCATCAATGCATCATATCTCGTTTTAGTATCTTCTGCGCTTACCACTCTATCATTGATAACTTTAGCTACAGAAGCTTCCTTCTCTATCAATTGACCATTTGGAGCAATTTCCATAAAGTCAGCAATAACAGGAAGTTGTTTTAGTCTTTTTTCTAAAGGTGGACGACAAGCTAGAAGTCCTTTGGTATATGGATGTTTTGGATTTTCAAAAATTTCTAAAACAGAACCTTGCTCGACAATTTTACCTTTATACATGACAATCACCTTGTCAGCTATTTCTGCTATTACTCCTAAATCGTGCGTAATAAAAATAGTAGACATTCCTGTCTCTTCACTCAATTCAGCTATCAATTCTAGGATAGTTTTTTGCACAGTCACATCCAATGCAGTTGTAGGCTCATCTGCAATCAATATTTTTGGCTTGCAGGACATTGCCATTGCTATCATCACTCTTTGCTTTTGACCACCGGAGAGCTGATGAGGATATGCGTCATATATACGAGCAGGATTCGGTAATTTTACTTTATCGAATAGTTCAAGTGTGATTTTTTTTGCTTCTTCTTTAGACACCTTTTGATGTAAAAGAATAGCTTCTATCACTTGGTTGCCACAAGTAAAAACAGGATTTAGAGAAGTCATCGGTTCTTGAAAAATCATAGAGATTTCATTTCCACGATAAGCTCTCATATCATTTTCAGAAATTTTGACTAAATCGACGATTCCATGATCTGTATGATATAAGATTTCTCCTTGAGATATTTTTCCCGGAGGACTTGGAATCAATCGCATCAAAGATAGAGAAGTCACAGATTTACCTGAACCAGACTCTCCTACTATCCCTACAATTTCTTTTTTATTAATTTGAAAACTGACGTCGTTAACGGCCTTTACGTGACCGTTTTCTGTATTAAACTCTGTAATAAGATTTTTTACTTCTAATAATATTTCACTCATTGATAAGAATGGCTTTGAGCTAAAAATAACACTTAATCGACTAAAATAGGACGATTGTGAATTTTAAACTTATAAAAAGTACAATTAATATCCGAAATGAAAGAAATCTAAACCTTTTCTTCAATTAATGTAATAATACACTGACGTATCTTTCAGCATCTAGTGCTGCCATACATCCAGTACCTGCAGCTGTAACTGCTTGACGGTATTGATTATCTTGAACATCACCACAAGCATACACTCCAGTTACATTTGTTTTGGTAGTACCTGGCTGAGTTAAAATATATCCTTGATCGTCCATATTTAAGAACGGTTTAAATGGAGCTGAATTTGGAGTATGACCAATAGCAACAAAAAATCCTTCGATAGGTACAGTGACCAAATCACCAGTTTCTTTGTTTTTAATTCTAACTGCTTCTACTTTATCGCCTCCCAAAACTTCATCAGTTTCAGAATTCCAATACACTTTAATATTAGCTGTTTTGAGCACTCTATCTTGCATGACTTTAGAAGCTCTCATTTCATTTCTTCTCACAATCATATGTACTTCTGTACACAAATTGGATAAGTATAAAGCTTCTTCACAAGCCGTATCTCCAGCGCCTACAATAGCTACTGGCATATTTTTATAGAAAAATCCATCACATACTGCACATGCACTTACACCTCTCCCATTCAATCTCTGCTCTGAAGGAATCCCTAACCATTTTGCAGAAGCTCCCGTAGCAATAATGACACTATGAGCATGAATTTCAATTTCTTCATCTATCCAAACTTTATGGATAGGTCCTGAGAAATCAACTTTTGTAGCCAAGCCAAAACGGATATCTGCACCCATTCTTTCTGCTTGAATTCTAAAATGATCCATCATTTCTGGACCTTGAACTCCGTCAGGATAACCAGGAAAGTTTTCTACATCAGTAGTCTGCATCAATTGACCACCCATTTCCATTCCTGTATATAAAACAGGTTTCAAATTTGCACGAGCTGCATAAATCGCAGCAGTATATCCTGCAGGACCTGATCCTACAATCAAACATTGAACTTTTTCTATTTCTTTCATGGACAAATTATTTCTGTCTAGATTTTTCTAATAATAAATGATGTAATTCTACTACTTGAGAAACCAAACTATCTGTTCCATCATTGTAAATTACATGATCCACTAATTCCATTTTTTCTTCTTCAGGCATTTGCTTATCCATTCGAGCTATTACCGACTGACGATCGATATTATCTCTATTCATGGTACGTAAAATTCTCTCTTCTGCTGGAGCAAAAATCATGATATTAGAATCCATGTTTTTATACCCACCAGTTTCAAAAAGAATAGCCGCTTCATGAATTGTATAAGGTTTTGGTGCTTGAAGATTTGCCCATTCCACGGAGTGTCTCCACAGAGCCGGATGAACGATACTGTTCAAAATGTTCAGTTTCTCTGGTTGATTAAAGACGACTGCTGCGAGATAATCTCTATTGAGACTACCATCCCATAAATAAGCTACATCACCAAAAGCTTCTGCCACTTGTTGTTTGACATCTGGGCTTTTAGTCATCAGCCATTTAGCCCAATAATCAGAATTATACACAGGCACTCCCAACACTTGGAACATTTGTCCAATGAGTGATTTACCCGCTCCGATTCCTCCAGTTAGACCCACTTTGTACATGGCTCTAAATTATGCTGTTGGGTAAGCTGCTTTCGACATATCTAAAGAGATTGCAGATTTATCCATCTTAACATGTGTATTGATAGCAATTTCTACAATTACAACAGGATTTTCAGCACTTACTTGACTGATCAAACCGTGTAATCCAGACATTGTTACCACTTTATCTCCTTTTTTCAATTCATCTACCCAAGCTTTTTGTTCTTTAGCTTTCTTTTGTTGTGGACGGATCATAAAGAAATACATTACTGCAAACATACCCACCATAAATACTAGTGGCATATAAGATGATCCACCTGCTGCTGCTTGTAAGAAAAATAAATTATTCATATTGATTGTTCTGTTTTGTTTACTAATACAATTATATTAAAAATAGGTTTAAATTTTTTGATTATTTATCATTTAATCCTCTTCCTGTTTTTACGATGATGCCTTTTTTAGTCATTTCTTTCATCATTTTATCTAAAACACCATTGACGAAATCCTTGCTTTTAGGAGAACTATAATCTTTAGCAATATCGATATACTCATTCATCGTTACTTTTAAAGGAATAGTAGGAAAATCTGTAAATTCTGTCAATGCCATTCTTATCATAATTAAGTCTAAAACAGCAATTCTATCCATTTCCCAATTCTTAAGATAGGGTTCGATTTCATCTGTTAAATCCTCTTTAGAAGAAATGACTTTCTCAAAAAGCTTATCTGCATATTCACTCAATTCTAAAAACTTTCCTTTTACAGAGTTTTTATCTAAATGCAACTTGACCGTTTCTTTGCTTTTCTTGATCACCTCTCTCACTGCACCCACTACAAATTCAGCATCATCTTCCCATGAAGGAAAAACATCTTCGACATGTTCTAAAAACATTTCATTGGACAACAAAATATCGTTGAATAAAAATTCGATGATTTTTCTGTCTTTTTCAAAATTGAATTCTTCATCAGTTTGGATATACTCATTATAAGTATCTGACTCCACAAATGCTTTGTAAAGATGAACTTTGATGGTGTCTTCTAAATGATCTAAATGAGCATTTTTAAATAATTCTTTTGAAAACTCTTTATCATGGTTAAGACCTTGAATAAAAACATTCGAAAGAATTTTGGTGCTGTAATTTTTATCCGCTTCTGTCGGCAAAAATTTAGATGCTTTGATTTTAGAAATCTTTTCTACCTCGTTAGCTACTTCTCTAATGGAAAATAGCAAATAGATGTATAAATCTTTTACTGAGTGAATATTAGACTGCAAAGATTTTTTGAATGTTGCAGGTAATGCATCTTCTGAACGTTCGTAACCATAAACTGCTTGCATTACTTTGACACGTACACTACGTCTGCTGATCATATTATATAGGAACTATTGGACTGCAAAGGTATGATTTACATTCTAATTAAGAAAACTCTAAAATTTCTAAATTCTTAACAAATGCAAACAGATATGAATCGTAAGAACTATGAAATATTTTTTAAATTACATTTAGTTTATTTTTTAAAATTAATACAATGCAGACATTCATTATTATTTCTAAAAGACTAATTTTGTTTGAACTTTTTGTATTTTACTTAAACATTCACTTTTAATCTCACCTTATGTCAAAAGCTAAACAAGCACACTACGATTACGTCATCATAGGAAGTGGATTTGGAGGTTCTGTATCTGCATTAAGATTATCCGAAAAAGGTTATAAAGTTCTAGTTATTGAAAAAGGAAAATGGCTAAGTGCTGAAGATTTCCCTGAAACTAATTGGGATTTAAAAAGATTCTTTTGGCTTCCTTCTTTAAAATTTCATGGATTATTCAAAATGACATTTTTCCGTCACGTAGGCGTATTGTCAGGCGTAGGTGTCGGTGGAGGATCTTTAGTATATGCTAATACCTTACCCGTACCAAAGAAAGCTTTTTTTGAAACCGGCTCTTGGGCAGGTTTAGCTGAATGGGAAGATGAATTAGGCGAGCATTACGAAACTGCATTAAAGATGTTGGGAGCAGAAAAAAACCCTTCTATTCGTAAAAGCGACAGAGTCATACAAGAATTAGCAAAAAGAATTGGGAAAGAAAAAGATTTTGACACTACAAATGTTGCAGTATATTTTGGAAAACCGGGAGTAACTGCTCCTGATCCATATTTTGACGGAAAAGGTCCTGAACGTACAGGATGTATTCAGTGTGGTGGATGTATGTTGGGTTGTAGATATAATTCTAAAAATACTTTAGATAAAAACTATTTGTGGCTAGCTCAACAATTAGGGGCAGAAATCGTAGCAGAATCATTAGTCTATGATGTAAAGCCTAAAGGTCAACAAGGGGAAAATGGATATGAAATTCATTATAAAGACTCGACAAAATACTTTGGCAAAAAATACAAAGTGACTTCAGATGCTGTCATATTTTCTGGAGGAGTAATGGGCACAGTGGATTTACTACTCAATCTAAAAGAAAAATCTTTACCAAATATTTCAGATACACTTGGACGCGGAATTCGTACCAATTCAGAGAGCTTAATAGGTGTAACTACCTTCGACAAAGACAAATCTTATACTGAAGGAGTAGCAATAGGATCTATATTGACTACAGATGAAAACAGTCATTTAGAACCGGTGAAATATTCTGAAGGTGCAGGTTTTTGGCGTTTAGGTATGGCTCCAATGGTATCAGGAAATACTTTTTTATCGAGACTCTATTATATGATTATGGATTTCGTAAAACATCCTATTCAAAACTGGAAAATGCTTACAGTAGATGATTGGTCTAAAAGAACCGTCATTCTTCTATTTATGCAAACTTTAGATAGCACTTTAAGATTAAAAAAATCAATTTTTGGGATGTCTAGTTCCATTGACACGGGCAAAGCTCCTACCTCTGATATCCCTGAAGCAAGAGCACTAGCTAATGAAGTCGCTTCTATAATAAATGGCAAACCGATGGTATTGAGTACAGAGACTTTATTGGGAATCCCTACCACAGCACACATCCTAGGAGGTGCATGCATGGGAAGTTCGATTGAAAAGGGAGTTATAGATAGTAACAATAAAGTTTTTGGATATCAAAATATGTACGTCTGTGACGGATCTATGATTTCAGCCAACCCTGGTGTCAATCCTTCATTAAGTATTACTGCAATTTCTGAAAGAGCTATGAGCAAAATACCAAATAAATAATTATATGAGATTTTTTACAATTCTAATTGCAGTTTTATTATTCAGCTTCGACTCTACGTCTTTACAAGCGCAAGATAATATCACCGAAAATGTGCTTATTGGTAAAAGAGTAAGAAGATGGCTAGTTCATCTACCTCCTAGCTATAATGCCGAAAACCAATATCCTTTGTATATCAATATGCATGGTTTTACATCTAATGGGAATCAACAGCTGACCTATTCAAAATTCAATACTATTGCAGACGAGAGAGGTGCAATTGTAGTATATCCGAATGGAGTAGACAAAAGATGGAACTCAGGTATCACCTTTGGCATAGAAACAGATATTGACGACGTAGCATTTCTTTCTATGCTGATAGACAGAATGGTTTTGTTATACAATGCAGACCCAACTAGAGTGTATAGCATGGGATATTCAGCTGGTGGATTTATGAGTTACAGAATGGCTTGTGAAAGAACAAATAGAATAGCTGCAATAGGTCCAGTAGGAGCTTCTATCACCAACAGCACTTTTGAAACATGTGATCCTGCAAGACCATTTCCAATAATTGCTTTCAATGGAACCAATGACGCATTAACTTCTTATAATGGAATGGCTGGAAATTTTCCATCTATTAAAGATGTCATGGAATTTTGGAGTGAAAAGAATGGTTGTAATGAAATTCCAGATTCTACAGATCTTCCTAATATTAATGTGGGAGATTTATGTACTGTGACTAAAATTGAATATAAAAACTGCTCTGATAATGTTGAACAAGTTTTGTTTAGAATTAACAGTGGTGGTCATACATGGCCAGGAACAAGCGTTCCAGGTGTAGGCAGTACCAATCAAGACATCAGTGCAAATGAAGAAATTTGGAATTTTTGTAGCCAATATGTGGTGCCGGAAGCATACAGATGTGAAGCTCCTCAAAATTTAGAGGCTATATTAACTACGAACAATACTTATGTTTTCAATTGGGAAGAGCAAGAAGGTACAGAGTTTTACAACTTCGCTTTAATTGATGCTGAAAATAATATAGTCTTTACGGACAGTATAACTGGCAATCAGTTCAATATCGAATTAACTGATCCTTCACTATATCGTTGGAGTGTAGCTTCAAGCTGTAATACTGGATATATTGCTTGGGCTAAAGCTCAAACCGTAGAATCTATTCCCACTTCAATTAAAAACAAATCAGCTGATCGCTTGAGTATTTATCCTAATCCTGCCCAAAACGAAATCAACATCTCTAATCATTCTTCGTTAAATCCAAGAAGCTTAGTCGTATTTGATAGTTATGGAAGAATTCAGAAATCAAATGTAGATATGAATAGCCAAAACATCAGTATAGACATTTCAAATTTGTCAGCTGGAGCATATTTTATTCAGATGGATAATTATAGCGGATCGTTCATTAAACTACCTTAAAAAATCACTCCCACTAATCAGTGCTTGTGTGTGTGTGTGTGTGTGTGTGTTAGATCAAGAATGGTTGATTAGAAAGCTTCTAGTCAACCATTTTATTTTAGGGAACAACTGTATATCATTTCGAATTAGAGTAACGGTATACAATGGATGCTGTCTTTTATTCAATAGATTTTTTAAATTCATACAGCTGCACTTCTCCTTAGCATCATTCAATATCACTTCCACTTCATATAGTTGAAGTATTACAAATAAAAAAAGGGAGGCTCCAATTGGAACCTCCCTTTTAACTTAGCTTGGTATTAGATTATACTAATCTAACATTAACTGCGTTCAAGCCTTTTTTACCTTGTTGAACATCATATGTAACTTTGTCACCTTCTCTGATTTCATTGATTAAGCCTGAAACGTGAACGAAAACATCTTCAGTTCCGTCTGCTGGAGTGATAAAACCGAATCCTTTTGATTCGTTAAAAAATTTTACTGTACCTTCTTGCATTGTGTTGAATTTGATTTGAAATATAAAAAATTATTTGATTTTTTTTACGCTGACAGCAGCGTAACCTTTAGGTGTTTTTTCTTTTTTGTAGACCACTCTGTCTTTTTCTTGGATAATTTCTAAGAAATTGTTGTTGTGAACAAAGATATTAGCTCTTGTCTCGTCGTCAGTGATAAAACCATAACCTTTATCTGTAAATAATAGTGCTACTGTTCCAGTGTACTCTAGATGTGTATCTACTATATTTGCTGCTCCCAACTGAATGTCTTTTGCATTGATTTTCTTCTTGATTTGTTTTTCTGGTGGTACGTCTGTAAAATTACCATTTTCATCCAAATAAACAGTCATTTCTTCCAAGCTTTTTCCTTTATTATTATTAGTTTTTCGCTCTTCTCTTTTCTCTGCTTTATCCAGCTTTCTCTTAGCCTTCTTTTTTTGTCTTTCTTTTTTTGCAAAAGTATCTGCCATAGACGATTATATATTTAAAGATTAATAAATTGTCTGTTTTCGACACTCTCTGATTTCACTGGCACTTGAAAGCCAATCAGTTTTTGAATATCTTTCAGCTCATTTTTTTCATCACTTCCACAAAAAGAGACCGCTACACCGTCAGAACCTGCTCTTCCTGTCCTACCAATTCGGTGAACATAAGTCTCAGGCACGTTTGGTAATTCGTAGTTGACCACATGTGGAAGCTCATCAATATCAATTCCTCTAGCAGCGATATCTGTAGCTACCAAAACTCTTATTTTACTGCTCTTAAAATCTTCTAATGCTCTTTGTCTAGCATTCTGGGATTTATTCCCATGAATAGCAGCAGCAAATATACCTGTTTTAGTTAATTGTTTTACTAATCTATCTGCTCCGTGCTTAGTTCTTGTGAAAACTAAAGACCTTCTGATGGATTGATCCTTCAATAATTCTATTAACAAACCTGTTTTCTCTTTTTTCTCTACAAAATATACAGATTGCTGTACAGTTTCTGCAGTGGAAGATACCGGTGTTACACTGACTTCTACTGGATTTTGAAGCATTGTATTGGCAAATTTTCTGATCGCCGGTGGCATAGTTGCTGAGAAAAACAATGTTTGTCTTTTCACAGGGACTTTTGTAAGGATTTTTTTCACATCGTTTACAAAACCCATGTCCAACATTCTATCGGCTTCATCTAATACCAATACTTCTAGTTGTGATAAACTAATGTATCCTTGTTGTATCAGGTCTAACAATCTTCCAGGTGTTGCAATTAAAACAGACACTCCTCTTTTCAAAGTAGTTACCTGTTTACCTTGTGGTACACCTCCAAAAATTGAGTATTGAGGTAAGTTTAAATATTTTCCGTATGATTTGAAATTATCTTCAATTTGAATCGCTAATTCACGAGTAGGAGTAACTATTAAAGCTCTTATCCCTCTTAAATTAGGTTTTTCTTGAAGTATTTGTAAAATTGGAATAGCAAATGCAGCAGTTTTTCCTGTGCCCGTCTGAGCGCAACCTATTAAGTCTTTACCTTTCAATATAGAAGGTATTGCCTTAGACTGTATTGCTGTGGGTGAAGTATATCCGACTTCGTTTATTGCGCGGATAATTGGTTCTATTAAGTCTAGTTGATTAAAATTCATTCTTGTGTTTGACCGAATTCAACGGTGATTAGATAAAAAACGATTTGATTTTGATACGTTTATAAACCGTTTCTTAAAGTTGAATTTGTTGTAACTTTCAAAATGCTGAAAATCTAGGTTGCCGACAAAACTGTTCATAAACTATAATCATGTGGCAGCTGAGAGAGCGAAAACTGAGAAAGATAAAATATTACCACTATATCAGGAAAAGCAAAGGCAGAAGCCCGTCAAATAAATTGTAGCACAAAGATATGAAACTTATTTTGATTCAGATTCATTATTATTTAAATAGAGCTATACTTAACGATAACTTGTTTTACGAGTTATTAAAAAGAAGCCTCTATATAAGGTGGTAATTTATTTAAGAATAAATTATCATGCATACTATTATATAACATCTATTAAACTGAATGAGCTTTGAATAAAGATACCTCATCTAATACATTTGCTGATCGTGTTATTGATTTCAATCGACAATTAACGTTTAACGATCAATTACCTGATGGCTTTCAAGTCATGAATCCATTTACAGATCATCCAGAAACCATGGTGGTCATGAATCAATTCTACAAAAAATTTTATAACGATAATTCCTTACGCAAATTCATCATCGGCATTAATCCTAGTAGACATGGCGCCGGAGTGACAGGTGTTCCATTTACAGACACCAAAAGATTGGATAAGGTCTGTGGAATAAAGATGGAATCGGCATATACGCACGAGATTTCATCTGTATTTATGTACGACATGATTGAAGAATATGGAGGAGCAAAAGAATTCTTTAAAGATTTCTATATCAACTCTCCTTTCCCATTAGCTATCACAAGATCGATTAAGGGAAAATGGCTCAACGCGAATTATTATGATGATGCTCAACTTTTTAATATGGTCAAAGATTATATGATCACCACATTGAAGCATCATATCAGTTTAGGATTAGACACTTCTGAGGTATATATATTAGGAAAGAAAAACGCAGTATTTATCGACAAAATTAATCAACAAGAAAAGCTTTTTGACAAACTTGTCGTCTTCGAGCATCCAAGATATATCCAACAGTATAAGTCTAAAGACAAGCCATTGTATATCGACAAATATATAATGTCATTGAAACAAAGTTCTGATTTTCAAAGTTCATTATAAGGAAGATATGAAAATATGGACAAGTCATCTAAAAATACAATATACACTATTGGTCACTCTACACATGCGATAGAAGAGTTCATAAGCATGTTGCAATCTTTCAAAATAGAAGTTTTAGTAGATGTAAGAAGTCTACCTGGTTCTCGAAAATTTCCACAATACAACGCAGAAAATCTTAAAGTTTCTTTAGAAGAAAATAATATTCAGTACGTCTATATGAAAGATTTAGGCGGCAGAAGAAAATTAGACAAGAATTCTAAAAATGATCTTTGGAGAAATGTTTCTTTTAGAAGCTATGCGGATTATATGGAAACTCCTGAATTCGAACATGCCGTTCATGAATTAGAAGATCTTGCATTAAAACAAACTGTAGCCTATATGTGCGCTGAAGCAGTATGGTGGAGATGCCACCGCTCTATGATTTCAGACTATCTCAAAGCTAAGTCATGGACAGTAATGCATATTATGACAAAAGGCAAAACGACAGAACATCCCTACACCTCTCCTGCTAGAGTGGAAGGTGACGAAGTTCATTATTACGAGAAAATTATTCAGTAAAACTTATACACTATGAAACATTCATTTAAAGTGGGCGACAAAGTGTCTTGGAATTCAGAAGCTGGAAGAGTTTCGGGAACTATTATAAAAACTCACACCAAAAATTTTGATTACAAAGGATATACTCATCATGCTACAGAAGATGAACCTCAATATGAAATAAAAAGTAGCAAGACGGATCATATAGCTGCACACAAAGGTTCAGCATTGACCAAAATCGATTAAATCAGCATTTTCATCCAATTTGGACTAATTTATAAAAAACAATCATTATGAAAAACTTACCTATCCTTGCATTTCTGATTTTAGTTTTATCAATTGGTTCTTGTAAAAAAGATTCAGATAAAACGTCTGGAATTTGTTATTGCAAATATTTGAGTGGAGATAAAAAAGAATTTGACCTTCGTGATCTTCCACGGTCACAACAAATTGATTCATGTTATCTATTCAACAAAAACGCCGCGTATTTTGCAGGAGATTGTGAATTGAAATAATTTGGATTTAAAAACCAATTAAAAAGTCTAATAACAGTTTTAATAAGGTAGCATTGAAAATTGAATCTATTCATTTCAACTGCTGCCTTAAATTTTTATTTGTTTACATAAACAACTACGAAATCTCATTATTGAGCAGTCTTAAAATTAATCAGCTATTGTTTAAAATCACACTTTTAGATTTTTCATCTAACTACTTTTCGTGCGATAATGACAAATATCAAGTATTTGCAAAGTGTTAAAATTTGAAGTGAGTAATCGTTAACTTTAATATGCATTTACAGAACTATTGTCTAATATTTTCACGTAAAAAATAATCATATGACACACCATCAATACAAAGCAGATGTCATCATTGTTGGAGCAGGGATTGCAGGAATTACAGCAGCTTTAGAATTACTAGATTCGAACAAAAAAATATTAATTTTTGATAGAGATATAAAAGAGAATATTGGCGGTTTAGCGAATTGGTCTTTTGGTGGAATGTTTTTCGTCAATACTCCCCTCCAAAGAATGTTTGGGATGAAAGACTCCAAAGAACTAGCTTGGGAAGATTGGCAAGGTGCAGCTCAATATGAAGAAACTGATTATTGGCAAAAAAAATGGGGCAAAAAATATGTCGACGAATGTACTGAGAAAGGATATTACTGGTTGAAGAAACAAGGCGTATCGTTTTTCCCCGTAGTGCATTGGGTAGAAAGAGGATGGCATCACCGAGGCAATACGCTTCCACGCTTTCATATGGTTTGGGGTACAGGAATGGATTTAGTTCAGAGATTGATTAAAAAGATGCTCAATCATCCTAATGCAAAAACTCATTTAGAAATAAAATTCCAACATTTAGTAGATGAAATTATAATGGAACAAGGTCGTGCAGTAGGTATAAAAGGCACGAGTCAAAATCCATCAGAAAATACATGGGAAGCTCATGGTGAGTATATTGTTATAGCTTCTGGAGGAATAGGTGGAAACATTGAAAAAGTACGTGAAAATTGGATTACAGAATTCGGCACACCTCCTGAGGTTATCTTGAATGGAACTAGCCCTACCGCTGATGGAATCATGCATGAAGCTGTAGAAAAAGTCCATGGCAATTTGAGTCATATGCACAATCATTGGCATTATGCAGCAGGAATTCATCACCCACAACCTCATCATCCAAATCATGGTTTAAGCTTGGTACCTCCAAAATCTGCTTTGTGGATGGACTATAAAGGAAAAAGAATAGGTCCGGAGCCTTTAGTCACTGCTTATGATACTAGATATCTAGTGGAGCAAGTCTGTAAACAAGAGAAGAAAATGAGTTGGCAGATCATGAACTTAAAAATTGCCAATAAAGAATTTGCAATTTCTGGTTCTGAACATAACGTAGCCATTCGAGATAGAAATTTGTATAAATTTCTTAAAATGGTGCTGTATGGTAATAAAGAATTAGTCGATGATTTAATCCAAAATTGTGAAGACTTTGTTATTGCTAATTCTATTGAAGAGCTGGCACAAAAAATGAATGAGCTTCAAGGGAATAATGACGTTGACGTTCAACAATTAAGAGCTGATATTGAGGCTTATGACCAACAAATCGATTTAGGTGAAAACAACTTTACAGATAAACAACTTCTTAAAATAAAAAAAGCAAGAGAATATCGTGGTGATAAAGTAAGAACTTGTAAATACCAAAAAATTGATGATTCAAAAGCTTATCCTTTAATTGCTATTAGAGAATTTATTGTCTCTAGAAAAACTTTGGGCGGAATTGAAACCGATTTAGAATGTAAAGTTATTGCTGAAAATGGAGGCGATAAAACTATTCCGGGATTGTATGCTATTGGAGAATGTGCAGGATTCGGTGGTGGAGGAATGCATGGCAAGGGTGCATTAGAAGGAACATTTTTAGGAGGCTGTGTTCTTACAGGGAGAACTGTAGCTGAAGCAATTATAAATAATCGTTGAAAATATAAATTATGAGAAAGTCAGGAGCTGAATTAACTGTTTTTGCATTAGAGCAAATAGGTGTCAAATATACTTATGGAATTCCAGGTACACATACCACAGAAATCTACGACCAATTAAATGACAGTAAACAAATCAAACCTATTTTAGTCACTCATGAAGGTGGAGGCTCTTTTATGGCTGATGCCTCATCTCGGACATCTGACGGAATAGGCTGCTTAATGATAGTTCCTGCAGCAGGCACAACTCATGCTATGAGTGGAATTGGCGAAGCTTTCTTAGATGGCATACCTATGTTAGTCATTACCGGAGGGACAAGAAGAGATAGTGGAAGACATTACCAATTGCACCAAATTGACCAAGCACAAATCGTAAAAGCTGTTACTAAAGCTCAATTTCTCATAGAAAACCACGATGATATTATTCCTACCATTTACGAAGCATATAATATCGCTATCAGTGGAGAGCCTGGACCTGTATTCATAGAAATACCTATTGAGTTGCAGATGTTTACAGCAGATGTTAAAGAAATGTCTAAGTATCAATCTAAGTCCTCCAAACCGACAATTAATCAGAATGATATTGACGAAATCATACAAATATTAGAGAACTCCACTAAACCAATGTTGTATGTAGGTTGGGGTGCAATGGAAGCTTTTGAATACACCATAAAGCTAGCTGAACTTCTAGGTGCTCCTGTCGCAACAACATTACAAGGAAAATCTGCTTTCCCAAATAATCATCCTTTATATACAAGTGTAGGCGTAGGCGCATCTTCCAAACCAAGTGGACAATGGGCATTAAAAGAACACGATTCTATGTTGGCTGTTGGAGTAAGATTTTCTGAAATTTCTACAGGAAGTTATGGTTTAGATAATCCAAAAAACTTAATTCATATTGACATCAATTCTGAGGTGTTTAATAAAAACTACCAAGCAGTCAAGACTTTAGAAGCAGATGGGAAAGAAGCTATCAAAGCGATTTATGACAGATTGGTGGCTAGGAATTTTAAAGCAAAAAGAGACATTAAAGAAGTAGAGCAAAAGCTGACTACTGAAAATGATAAATATTTCAATACTTGGTTGACAGAAAAGAAAAACAATATTGTATCTCCAGGTCATTTCTTCAAAGCATTAAGAGCAAAAGTAGATCAAGATGCAATGATGGTCACAGATGATGGGAAGCATACTTTTTTATCATCAGAATTATTTCCAGTCAATCATCCAAGACATTTTATCTCTCCTACAGACTTCAATTGCATGGGCTATTGTGTGCCAGCAAGTATAGCAGTGAAATTAAATAACCCTGATAAGCAAGTGATTGCAATTATTGGCGACGGAGCTATGTTGATGACAGGCTTAGAATTGATCACAGCTAAAAGTTATGGCATCTCCCCTATCTTTTTCATTTTTAATGATGGTGAATTAGGACAAATCTCTCAGTTTCAATCTGTACCACTCAATAGAAAAACATGTACAGTATTGAGTGAAATTAATTTCGAAGGCATCGCTATTGCTGCAGGTATAGAATATTTACCTCTTAATAATGATTTAGAAATTGATAGTGTTTTAGACAAAGCTATAGCTCTCAATAAGCAAGGTAAAGCAATTTTAGTAGACGTAAATATCGACTATTCTAAAAAAACTATGCTGACTAAAGGTGTCATAAAAGTCAATTTAGGAAGATTCCCTTTAAGACAGAAAGTTAGATTTCTTACAAGAGCCGTAAAAAGACATATTACTGGATAAGAACTAGTAAAAAAATAAAATTTTAGTATTAATTTCAATGATAAGATTTCAAAATCTATTTCATCTCGTAATTAATTGTCATGAGGAAGCTATTACTATTGATTTTCAGTTTGGTAATATCCAACATGACTTTAGCAAACGATTACAAAGTCCAATTAGATGAATTGAATGAATATCTAAGCAACTTTGACAACCAAAATTATATTGAGATTAGTATAAAAGACAATGTACTCTATTGTCTGTTTGGAGATTACGAAGACGCTAGCGCTAAAATGTCTGATATATTTGATGCTGAAGTGGACTATGTAAAAAAGAAAGTCTACTTAAGATGTAATATTGGAAATTGCGTGCATTATTCACTTACAAATGATTATAAAAGCTATATCAGTTTCAAAACTTCAACAGGAAAAGATTTAGACAAGTTAAGTGATTTAATCAATAAATTTTTACGAGCTTATAGAGGCGAAACAATCAAAACTGATGATTCATCTGATGACTATTTGGATTATTTCCTTTACGATATGTTTGTTGGAGAAGAAGACAAGGAGTCCAAACCTACATCTCCTAAATCTACTTCAACCAATAAATCAGCAGCAACATTAGCAACAAAGTCGGGACATTCTAATGGATATACTGAACCTCTGAATAAATTAAATGATTACTTAAAAACTTTTGACAATGGTTATTATGGGACATTCAAAGTAGAAGGTGAATACTTAATTGAGACTTTTAAATCAGGAGATTATTCTAAAGCAAAAATGTCATTAATAGATAAGGCTATAGAAATCACACCTAATAATAAAGTCATTATTCAGTGTAAAAAAGAAGAAGCTTGCGTATTTTCTACTTTCACGAATTCTACCCATGCTCAAATGAGTTTATCTCAATCCAGTGGTTTCAAGACCTCAGAGTTAATTGACCTCATCAATAATTTCTTAGCAACTTATAATGGTAAATAATATCACATAGTTAAAACTTAGCTAAACTATATCGTGATAATTATTGCTCAAAATCTGTATTAATCGATTACAGAAAAGATAATTTTCAATATTATCAACTCTCCATTTAATCGTCCCCATAATATTTTGGTAAATAAATTTCTTCCTGAATTCTCATCTGTGAGTTTTGGTTTCAATCACTTAATGTGGGAATATCTATAAAATGCAGATAGTTACATGGAATCTGCACATGTTAAAAAACTAATACTTTGTTAAAATCTGAAACAATGCCTTTAAAGTACACGTGTATTATAGCAGATTAACTATTGAAGTGAAACAGACTATTTGATTGATTATCAACGAAAAATAAATTCTTAACATTTATCTGCTCATCATTCAATACAAATAAAATCATCATTACACACCTTAAATGAACAGCTATGAAACGATATAGTACAGCAGTTTGGAAAGGAACGGGAAAAGATGGCCAAGGTCACCTTACAAGCGAAAGTCAAACTTTAAAAAACACTCCTTACTCATATAATACAAGATTTGAAAACGAAATAGGAACCAATCCAGAAGAGCTTTTAGCAGCAGCACATGCGGGTTGCTTTACGATGCAGCTAGCCTTTTATCTTCAAGAAGCAGGATACAAAGCAGACCAATTAGAAACAAAAAGCACAATTAAACTTGAAGACTCTGTAATAACATCTTCGGATTTAAAGCTCAAAGCTAGCATTAAGGACATCTCTAAAGAGGAATTTGGAGAGCTGGTTGAAAAGGCAAAAAACAATTGTCCAGTTTCGAAATTATTTAAAGCTGAGATTTCAATACATCACACTTTAAACTCTGAGTAAAAGACATTCATCATAAATATGACACAGTTATTTCACTTTACGATTATTATAATCAGAAATCTACTGCGTTTATAAAATAAATAAAATGGGAATCATACAAACATCTTTAGGAATTGAACCAAAACTAGTCAAAGACAATATATATACTCCTTCTATTGCTGCATTAAAATCAGTGGTAAATAAAACGAGCGATTATGATCATACAAAATTCAAACACCCATATCAAGGCAATCAACTAAAAATTTTAATTATAGGAACTGAGCATGATGAACTCATGATGGAAAATGGCAAGAAATTTTTAACAGGAAATCATCCCATAGAATTATTTGTTCCTTTATTACATTTTCAAAAAGCTGGTTTTGATTTTGATTTTGCTACCCCTACAGGTAAAGCAATGAAATTAGAACGTTGGGCATTTCCTCAGGATGACTCTGACATCAATGATATTTATCATCAATATCAATATCAAATTGAACATCCAAAGAATTTAGAACAAATTGCTCAAAGTTTAAACCACACCTCAGAATACATAGCAGTTTTTATCCCTGGCGGTCACGGTGTTATTATAGACTTACCTGAAAGTATGGCAGTAAAAAAAGTGATACAATGGTCTAAAGATTATGATAAATATGTCATCACCTTATGTCACGGACCTGCAGCATTTTTAGCAGCTACTATAAATTCTTCTATTCAAAACTATCCTTACAAAGGATATAAAATTGCAGCTTTCCCAGATGGAATGGATAAATTATTACCAGCAATGGGGTACTTACCTGGAAGAATGCCAATGTATTTAGGTGAAAAACTTAAAGAATTAGGAATAACTATCATCAACAAGTCTGTAACGGGAACAGTGAATCAAGATAGAAAATTAATCTCTGGAGATGGACCATTAGCAGCTAACGAATTAGGCAAACTAGCCGCTTTGGAACTTTTAAATTCTCTTTCAGAAAATTAAATTTCATAGCATTATGGAGATTTCTACAAATATCAATCATTAGAAAAATAGTAAATAACGAAACATTACTGTTCAAAATGCAGTATATATAAGTAACAAAATACAAAATCATGAAAACAGATATAGGAGTTTTAAGCGAAAACAGAAAAAAAGTATCAGAACTATTGAATATATTATTGGCAGACGAGACTGTTTTATATATTAAAACGAGAAATTATCATTGGAATATAGAAGGTCCAAATTTTTACGGATTACATATCTTACTCGAAAATCATTACACAGAACTTGGAGTAATGATAGACGACATTGCTGAAAGAGTTCGCCAATTAGGGCACAAGGCTACAGGTACAATGAAAGAATATTTAGATACCACTTCTTTGAAAGAATCTAGTACTGATAATACTAAATTAGATGAAAAGGGAATGCTGAAAAATCTTGTATTAGATCATGAAGAGATTATTCGTGAACTACGAGATAATATAGATAAATGCGAGGAATACGATGAACCTGCGAGTGGAGACTTTGTCACTGCTCTTGTAGAAAAACATGAAAAAATGGTTTGGATGCTACGTTCATCTGTAGGAAAATAAAAAAAATCACCTTCAATTGGGCTTATCTAAAAAGATAGGTCCTTTTTCTATTTTACTAATTAAAATCTCAATTTGAAGAGACGAAATCAATTCTACTTCACACAATAATTAGAAAAGGACATTAGTTAATAAAGTACAAATTATAACAATCCTAAAATGTGGGAAAGCTTTTTGATACTTAGAGGAATAGTAAATCATTAATCAAGCAAAATATTCATTTTAAAATAAAAACATGAGAAAGAATAGTCAAATCATCTGGATGAGCCTTGCAAGTATTTTATTGCTCAGCTCCTGCTCTACTACTTCAAAAACTAATACTTTTTGGACGAGTGGATTTAAAACTGAAGCTTCAGCTGGCGCTGGTAAAATGGAAACACTGAATATTCACAAAGGGGATAATTTAGATAAAGGCGAATGGGAAAACTTCTACGCTCCTATTCAAGGATTCCAATTTGATGAAGGTTTCATGCAAAAAATAGAAGTGAAAGAAACTCCAATTGAGAAGTCAAAAGTTCCTGCAGATGCATCTTCTATTCATTATGAACTTGTGAAAGTGATTGAAAAACAAAAAGATACTAGATTGGATGTTCATGGTAATTGGATTTTAGCTACTCTGAATAATGGACCTGTCAATAGAATGGTAGTACTTCCAACTTTAAATATCAATTTAAATAAGATGCAATTTTCAGCAAATGGTGGTTGTAATTACTTATCTGCTACAATTGAATCTATCACGAATTCTTCTATCAAATTAAGTCCAATTATTTCAACTTTGAAAGCTTGTGCTGAACCGAATATTGAAAGTCAGTTCTCCATGGCATTAAATCATATCAAATCTTATGAAGTCAAAAATTCAACTTTAACATTTATGAATGAAAAAGGAGAAAGCATACTTTCATTTATCAAAGGTCAACCAAAAGCTGCTGCACAACATCAAATTCATGATATTTGGGCAGTCACTAAAATCAACGGAAAAACTATAGATACAAAAAATCCAGTTCCAGACATGGAAATCAATTTGACAACTATGAAAATCATGGGTACTGATGGTTGCAATAGATATAATGGATCGATTGAAAATATATCTGACTCAAAAATCAACTTTAGTCCTCTTGCTTCTACACGAATGATGTGTCCTGATATGGAAACACCAGATCAGTTCAATATAGCAGTATTAAATGTAGCGTCTTACAAATTAGACGGTCTTAAATTAATGCTGATGGATGAAGAAGGAAACGAAATTATAACATTAAAGAAAGTAGATTAAATTTTAATCTTCATTAAAAAACAAAAAGGTCAAGTATTAAATTTACTTGGCCTTTTTTTATAGTTAGAAGGTAACTTTTTTACTAAATGGAGTACAAAACTCTATTGATTTAAGTATTTTAAAGCAAGAGTTTAAATCATTATAATGGCTAAACAATACAGTAGCTTTTATAATAAAATAGACTCATTGGAATATTCTATTTTACATTTATCTACCTAACGAATCTATAATTTGGAGACATTTTTATTAGTTATTTATTCACTCGTTGTAATTGGGATGTGCATTAGAATTATTATGTATTCTCAAACACCCAGCTCAGCACTTGCCTACTTGCTTCTAGTAATTACCTTTCCGGTATTTGGAATTATATTCTATTTAAGTGTTGGTTTTAACTATAGAAAAAGAAAAATCTATCAAAAGAAAATCGATATTGATGACCATTCATTTCCAGAGTTAGAAGAAAAGATCCGACAAAATTCTTTAAAAACTCTTTTAGAAGTCAAAGACGAGCTCGGTCGATACTATTCTCTAGCAAAATTCTTAAAAAACAAAAGCTTTATTTCCTACAATAATAAGGTAGATGTATTCATCAATGGTGAAGAAAAGTTCCCACAATTAATAAAAGATCTTCTAGCAGCAAAGCATCACATTCATATAGAATATTACATTTTTGAAAACGATGTTATTGGAAATCAAATTGCAGAAATATTGATTCAAAAAGCACAAGAAGGCGTAGAAATAAGAGTCATTTATGACGATTTTGGTAGTCAAAGTATTAGAAAAAAATTCACAGATCAACTCAATCAAGCAGGTGTAGAAACCTCCGCATTTTACAAAGTATTTTTCATATTACTTGCCAATAGATTGAACTATAGAAACCATAGGAAAATCATCGTAATTGATGGTACTATTGGATATATTGGCGGTATTAACATTGGAGATAATTATATCAATTCTGAAAAAAATCAACTGTATTGGAGAGATACACATATCAAAATTGAAGGCCTTTCAGTCATCAATTTGCAGTATACTTTCTTATCGGATTGGAATTTCTGTTCCGGTCAAAATATTGGATTCTCATTAGAGCTATTTCCTATTAAAGAATACAACCATCATTTTGGTGAACAATTGGTGCAAATTATACCTAGCGGACCAGATTCAGACTATCCGAGTACGATGTATTCTTTGATACAAATTATTCTGATGGCAAAAAGAGAATTGCAAATCTGCACGCCCTATTTCATACCAGACAAATCCTTTTTAGATGCTGTTAAAATTGCTGCATTGAGTGGTGTAAATATTCAATTATTAGTTCCAGGAATTTCCGATTCTAAATTTGTAAATATTATCTCCCAATCACATTATGAAGAAATGCTCGAAGTTGGTGTGAGAATTTTCAGATATAATAAAGGGTTTATTCATGCGAAAACATTGATTTGTGATGAATTTATATCTGTGGTAGGAAGTGCGAATTTGGACAATAGAAGTTTCGAGTTGAACTTTGAAATCAATGCAATGGTTTACGATAAAGTATTAGCCGAAAAATTAAAAATACAATTCACAAAAGACTTAGAATCTTCTACAGAAATCAATAAAATAGAATGGATCAATAGACCACTATATAAGAAAGCAATAGAAAAAGTTTTACATCTGTTTTCTCCTTTAGTATAAACTATACATCAGCTCATCTTCTATCGGAACTTTGATAGGTATAAATCCTACGATTTTCAATTTAATAAAACCTACGTATCGGATTTTCACTTTCTTGCCCGTAATTAATTTAGCACTTTGCCATAAAGAATTCGTAATAGCAGGACCTGGAGGTTCTAATTTCAATAATAAAGGAATGTCGAATGCACTGAGTTTCGGAATTGGTATATTTTCTTGATGAACCACTTTCCCTAAAAGCCGATTCTCCAAATATACATCTATATCTATTTCGACAAGTTTTGCTTTGTATTTATAGGTATTGTAAAAAACAGCAGTAGAAAACAATTCTATTCTTTGAGTATTAAAAGCTAAAACTTTGAATCCTTTCATCTTCACGAAATAAGGATCTTGCACAGGTTTCTGCACGAATGAAGTCAATATCATTCCAATAGAAATAAGAAGTATGATGCGCAAACCCGATTTCATTTATTGAAAAAGTTATTGATTTTTCTCTATTTTCAAATCTCTCTTCTTCTCTTTTCTCAACTTGCGAATATCTGTCTTAGAGAGCTCGTCTTCATCTAAATTTTTCTTTTTGTTCTTTTTACTCACTTTATTCTTAGCAATTGTATTGACGGTTTCTTTATGAGTAAAATTGACTTTTTGCTCATTCCCTTGCTCATCAGTGAATTTTGCAGTTCCTTTTAAAACCACGATATAAGAAGAATTAGAACCAGCCTCATCTACAATTTTAGAATTTTCAAATGAATATGCTAGAGGTATTTTAATTTGAGATTTAGCTTTCAAGGTTAAAGGTTCTCTTGAAAAATAAGTTCCTATATCAATCCCATCAATACTTATATCTACATCAATATCTTTAAGTTTAAAACTTGTTTTTTCATATTGACTTTCAAAAGCTATCAATGCATTCAAAGAAGCTGTTTTCTTGTGAAGACCATTTAAATTGACACTATAGACATTTCGATAAACCAAAGCTTCAGAATCACTGCGATTACAAGCAATAGCGATGCAACCGAGTAATAGTATCAACAAAAAACTTCTCATCGTAAAATTTTTATTTTAAATTTAAAACCTCTTGTAATTGTGCTTCTAATTTCCTGCCAAAAATATTTTTAGCAATTATCACTCCTTCTGGATCAACTAATACATTTGCAGGAATAGAGATAATACCATATTGATGATTAGAAATATTTTGATCATCCACCAATTGCGCCCAAGCTAATTGATCTTTAATGACTGCTTTTTTCCATTGGTCTAAATTATGATCGATAGAAACTCCCAACATATCAAATTTTCTACCTTTAAATTTATTGTAGATAGCCACCATTCGAGGATTTTCTTCTCTACACGGAGCACACCAAGCAGCCCAAAAGTCTATCAGAACATATTTCCCATGATATTTTTCTAGGGAAATTTCGTTTCCTTCTACATCTTTCAAAGTGAAATTTGGAGCTATAGTTCCGATTCTAGTCTTTTTGATTGTGTTTAAAGTGGTGACAATTTTCTGTCCATAAGAAGAGTTTCTCACAGGAGCATTAAATTGACCAACTATTGGTTCTAATCGGTCAATATCAGGATATGCCATTAATATTTCAGCAATCAATTTTGCAGAAACTATACTAACTGGCTGTTTTTCAACAAACTGATAAGATTTTTCATAATAAAGATCTTTTACAGAATCTAATTGATAATTCAATGAATCCTCCACTATCAAATTAGAATCTTCTTTTGCTTTTAATAACTCATCATACAATTGGAGATAATTCTTATTTACAGGATCCATTTCTACAAAGAAATTATTATAAGTAGATTGTAAAACTCCACCTTCAACTTGTACATTTTCTATGTCATTCAAATCTCCGCTAATATTGAATTTGCCTGGTTCTAAAAAGATTTCTACAGGCATATATTCTTCACCAAAAGCTAATAAGTATAAATTGGGAGTTGTTACTTTTCCTTTAATTTTAAATGAACCATTTTTAACTTCTAAAGTATCAATTTGCTGACCTGATTCTGCAGGATGTATCAAATAAACGAAAGGTTCTTTTAAGTCTTTTATTGTTCCTTGAATGACGAATGCATCTTTGTCTGGCTTGCAAGAAAGTGCTACAAAAACTACACTTAAAATCAATAAAATATTTCTCATAAAATCAATTGTAAGACCAAAATTACAATAATCTTATTGTTTAGTTTCATAAATTAATCTAATGAAGCCTTCAGTCCTTCGACGATATCGTATACTGCGGGACAGATTTCTCTGTTCTTAAAAGTGATATTTAAAATTTGTTTCATTTTGGGATGATCGGTATGAGGATATTCCCTACATGCTGAAGGTCGCACTTCATAAATCGAACAAAAATTATCTGCTCCTAAAAAAACACACGGAGATTTTTTAAAGACTTGATCGCCATCATCATCTTTACTAATATAGGTAGAATAAAAACTACTGACAGATATTTTAAGATGCTTTGCAATTCTTTTAGCATCTGGTTCTGAGATCAATGCAGGAGTAGTACTGCAACAATTGCCACAATCTAAACAATTGATTTCTTGAAAAACTTGTTCATGTGCAGTATGAAATAATTCATTGACATCATGACTAGAAAATTTTTGCAAATGATGAAAGATTTTCTGATGATCTTTTTGAGTGGATTTGGCCAAAGCTATCAGCTCCTTCCCTTTTATCATCTTATTTTAATTTGGTTTTAAAACCATCTTTATCCAATACTTCTTTTACTTTTTGCTTAAAATCTCCTTGAAGAATAATTTCTCCATCTTTCACCGAACCACCTGCACCACAAGTCGTTTTAAGTTTTTTGGCAATTTTTTCCAGCTCTTCATCTGGAGCGTCTATTCCTTCGATGATGGTCACTACTTTGCCTTTACGCCTTTTGCTGTCTTTATAAATATAGACGGTATCTTTGGAAGGCTGCCAATCCTCTTCAGATTCAATAGGTTCCTCATAAGTATTATCGCCATTAGGATCTTTAGGCATACTTTCAAATAATCCACCTAAAGCTTGTTTCCAATCTTTATTCATCATCAAAAACTTTAATTAAATGTGGCTTTTAAACTAAGGTCTAAGGAATACACAGAGTGCGTCAAAGCTCCTACTGAAATAAAATCTACACCAGTTTCAGCATACGAACGAATAGTATCTAACTTAATGCCTCCAGAAGCTTCAGTTTCATACCTACCATCAATCAACTCCACAGCTACTTTCATATCTTCAGGAGTATAATTATCCAACATGATTCTATCAATTCCACCAGCTTCTAAAACTTGACGAACTTCATCTATATCTCTTGTTTCTACTTCTATTTTTAGATCTAAACCTTTTTCGGAAAGATATTTTTTAGTTCTTGCAATAGCTTGAGGAATTCCACCACTATAATCCACATGATTATCTTTAATCATAATCATATCATACAATCCCATTCTATGATTAGCTCCGCCACCGATAGTGACAGCATATTTTTCTAATAACCTTATTCCTGGAGTAGTTTTTCTTGTATCGATGACTTGTGCATTTGTGCCTTTGATAGCTTGTACATATTGACGAGTCAAAGTAGCAATACCACTCATTCTTTGCATACAATTTAAGACTAAACGCTCTGCAGTTAAAATACTGATAGCTGAACCTGAAACAATAAAAGCGATATCACCTTTTTTCATAGGCTGACCTTCGTCCATTAAAATATCCATTTCTAAATTGGTATCCACAGCAGCAAAAACTTCAATAGCTACAGGTAGTCCGCACAATATTCCATCTTCTTTAATCAATAATTTTGCATGACCCATGGCGTCTTTGGGAATACAAGCAAGTGAAGTATGGTCTCCTTCTCTAATATCTTCTTCTAAAGCTATTTGGATAAATTTCTTTAAAGGTTCTTCTTCGATTAACGGCACAATGATTTTTTATTTATTCGAATCTAATTTCTTGAATAAAGGGCGTATCTGCAACTTTTCTTGCATAAATATACACTTTGACTATCCCTCTACTAGCACTTTTAATTTCTCCAATTATGTATTCAGCTGTTCCACCTTCAGTAATTCCACTTCTAATAACCGTAAAACCTTTAGATCCTAATTGATTTAAATAGTCTTTAATGATGATTTCAGCTTGACCACTACTGTAATATTCGGATTTATTGGAAATAGTCACTTGTATCCTTTTATCAAAATTTTTAGATAAGTCTTTTACACTCCCACTTGAAAATGAAGAATAGATTTTATTTTGTAAATCTTGAGCTAAAACAGAATGCTGCACACTCACTAAAAATAATAGTGTAAAAACAAACTGAATTAGTTTTTTAAAGGACATAATAAACGTAATTTTGTATGATTGCTGCATAATTTGTGCCAAACAAAGAATGTTTTTTATAATATTTATCAACTTTAGATAATGTCAAAAAATAAAGCTTTATTAATCATTATGGACGGTTGGGGCATCAATAACGATGCTACATCTAGCGCCATCAAAGCTGCTAAAACACCATTTATAGATAGTTTATATCATCAATATCCTAATGCTACTTTATTGACTTATGGAGAACACGTAGGTCTTCCACATGGACAAATGGGAAATTCAGAAGTAGGTCATATGAATTTAGGAGCAGGAAGAATTGTTTGGCAAGATTTACTATTGATTCAAAAAAATATAGAAAGCGGAGAATTTTTTAAAAATCCTGCATTGGTTCAAGCATTTGAATATGCTCAGAAAAATAATAAACCTGTACATTTTATGGGTTTAGTATCTGATGGTGGAATTCACTCTCATGTAGATCACCTCAAAGCATTGGTAAAAATGGCCAATGATCATCAAGTGAGCAAAAGCTATATTCATGCATTTACAGATGGCAGAGATACCGATCCAAAATCAGGATTAGGAATACTAAGTGATCTTCAAGAATATATTCAACAATACCCTACTAAAATAGCTTCTATCTGTGGGAGATATTTTGCGATGGATAGAGATAAAAGATGGGAAAGAATTAAAAAAGCATACGATTTATTAATTCATGCAGAAGGAGAACAATTCGATAACGTCATACAAGCTATTGAAAGTTCTTATGAAAAAGGTCAAACGGATGAATTCATTGAGCCTATAGTTATAACTGACAAAACCAAGGATCCAATAGCTACTATTCAGCCTGGAGATGTAGTTATTTCCTTTAATTTCAGAACAGATAGATGTCGCGAAATCACTCAAGTTTTGACTCAATTCGATCTTCCACAATATGAAATGAATACATTGCCTTTATATTATTTGACCATGACTATTTATGATGTGAATTATAAAGATATTCATGTCGCTTATGGTAAAGATCCTCTTACGATGACTTTAGGTGAAGTGATAGAAAATGCTGGGGCATCACAGCTCAGAATGGCAGAAACGGAAAAATACCCTCACGTCACTTTTTTCTTTTCAGGAGGCAGAGAAGCTACTTTTAATCAAGAAGATAGAATTATGGTCAATTCTCCAAAAGTGGCGACCTATGATTTGCAGCCAGAAATGAGTGCATTTGAATTAAAAGATAAAGCTATTGAAGCTATTGAAAAAAATCACCCAGATTTTATTTGTTTGAATTTTGCCAATACAGATATGGTCGGACATACAGGGGTCTTTACTGCTGCCATGAAAGCCGCCGAAACTGTCGATCAATGTGTAAATGAAATTGTACAAAAAGCACTTCCTTATGGTTATCATATTATTGTCACTGCCGATCATGGCAATGCTGATTATATGATTAATACTGACGGCACACCTAATACAGCTCACTCAAAGAATTTAGTTCCTGTGTTTTATTTGAATGCTGATGCTTCAGGGAAAATTAATGATGGAAAATTAGCCGATATTGCACCTTCTATTTTATCTATAATGGGAATTCAAAAACCAGATATCATGACAGGAAATATTATTGTAGAATGAAGTACCTAATTCTATTATTGAGTGCTTTAGCAATATTTTCTTGTAATGAAAATGAAAGCTCAATTGATAATACTATGGAAAGCATTTTCGATTTAAAATCTTTTGTCCATCAAGAAATCGAAACTTACAAAAACAGTTCTTGCAGTATTTATAAAGAAGGAGAAGTCAATGGAATTAGCGAACAAAAATCCATTTCTTCTGAAGACTTCAAATGGGATAAAGAGCTCAGAGTTTTGAGCAATATGGATATTCGTAAAAGTTCATGGGTAGATTATATTATAATTGACACTTTATTCAATGAAGAAAACGGTCCTGCATTTACGGTCAGATACCAAACAATCAACAAAAAAATTCCAATTAAAAGATTAGAAGTTTCTTACTTCGAAGAAGAGCCAAGTGTTCCTTTTATGATAGAAGCTGAAAGATCCATTGACAATTGGATTTTCAAGTCTAAGCAAAAAATATATTATACTTGCGGAATTGGATTGAGAGCAGAAGGATTTCAAAAAGTCCTTTGGCTAGAAAAGAAAGAATTTAATATTACAACCTTATACAACTGTAAAAATGAGTCAAATTAAACCTAGAGTTTTTAAAGGTGCAAGAGATTTTTTACCAGAACAAATGTTACATCGCGAAAGCATAATAGATGTAATGAGAACAACATTCAAAAAATATGGATTTGCTCCATTGGAAACTCCAGCCATAGAATATCTAGATGTATTATCTGGAAAATATGGTGAAGATGCAGATCGATTAATTTATAAATTAGACTATAAGCCGGGCACTAAAGACCAAGCTGCATTGCATTATGACTTGACAGTTCCATTTTCAAGAGTCATAGCAATGAATCCTGATTTACCGATGCCGTTCAAAAGATACCAAATTCAACCGGTTTGGCGTGCGGACAGACCTCAGCCTCATCAAGGAAGATTTAGAGAGTTTTACCAATGTGATATAGATGCAGTAGGTTCGAGCTCGATGTTGATAGATGCAGAAATGGTGGCTATCACTTATGAAGTACTGAAGAAATTAGGTTTTAAAACCTTTTTGATAAAAATAAACAATAGAAAAATCCTCAACGGAATTACTGTTTACGCAGGATTAGAAGCGGATAAAACTCAAGATGTTTGTCGATCAATAGATAAATTGGACAAAATGCCTTGGGAAGAAGTAGAAAAGGAATTGAATGAAAAAGAGTTCCCAAGTGAAGCAATAGAAAAATTAAAAAACTTATTCAACCAACAGCTGACATTAGAAAATCTTGCTGAGGCACTAGCAGGAATAGAAATGGCTCAAGAAGGAATTGTAGAAACAAAAGAGCTATTTGATTTTTTAGAACAATTAGGAGTAGACAAAAATCATTACGCTTTTGACATCTCACTTGCAAGAGGTTTAGATTACTATACAGGACCAATTTTTGAAACTAAATTGACTGATCAACCACATATGGGTAGCCTCACTGGTGGTGGAAGATATGACCAATTGATAGGAATGTTTACAGGAAAGGATATGCCCTCTGTCGGTACGACTTTAGGTTTGGATAGAATTTTCACTGCTATGCAACAATTGGACATGTTGACTCCTATCAAGACCAGTACAAAAGTATTGATCGCTGTTTTTTCAAAAGAAGAAATGAAGTATTCTGTAAAATTGGGAACTCAGTTAAGAGAACAAGGTATTGCTACAGAAATTTATCCAGAACCAGGAAAACTCAAAAAACAATTTGGCTACGCTGATAAAAAGGGAATTCCGTATATGGCCATTTTAGGCGAAAATGAAATTAAAGATAATCAAGTAACTATCAAAGATTTACGTACAGGAAAACAAGTTTTACTAGGCGCAAATGAAGCTATAGAATTGATTCAAAACAATCAATTGATAGAGGAATAATATTATTATATTCTACTAAAAACCTTAAGAATACCTTTCATCTAGGGCGAATAACTCTGGATGACAAGGAGGAATTGTTTTATAAAACTGCATGATTGTTCTCATGTCTTCCTCTAAATTATTGGGCCAAATGACAGGACCTACTCCTGCTATCTTTTTATCATAATCAAGATATCCTAAACAGATTGGAACTCCAGCTAATTTTGCAGTATGCCAAAAGCCTGTTTTCCATTGTGTTCTGAGAGCTCTTGTTCCTTCAGGAGTCACAGTTACAGCTATAGAAGTTCTATTCTTAAAAAGATTTGCCATCGCTTCTACCATACTTAATCTTTGTTCACCTGCTTTTTTAGGACTACGGTCGATAGGTATTCCTCCCATAGGTCCTATTAATAGATTGAAAGGAAATCGAAACCACTCTTTCTTTATGGTAAATTTCAAAGGAACTTTCATTTCATGGAAAGCAGCTGCTGTAAAAACTATATCCCAATTGCTCGTATGAGGAGCAGCAATCATTACACATTTCTGAGATTCAACAGGTAAATTCGAGTCTTTTTTCCAGCCTTTTAACTTATAAAGTATGTAGAAGATATATTTGAGTATCATATTTTAAAATTGCCCTAAAATAACTGTAAATAAGGATAAAAGAGTAAAAAAAATAAGTATTTTCATATTTAAATAAAATTAAAATGACCAAACTTCACGCTCCAAAAATTCAGTATTTAGTATTCATGTTATCCGTTTTATTTGCAATAAGCTGTAGCAAAGATTCGAATGAAACAGAGAATTCCAAAAAAATAAAAGATATTGCTTGTAAGTATTCTCTGAATTATAGCAATAGCGATTCTACAATATTTGACAGCTTGTATATTGAATATTATCATCCTCAAAAAGGAAAAAACATTTTCGATACTATTATAAGTGACGATGAGTGGGAGTCTCCAAGTCTAATATTTAATAGTGACGATAAATTCTTCCTGAATGCAATTGTAAAATCATCTTCAAACAATTTCACATTTTCTACTAGAGTCTCTCAAAAAATCACTCCTATTGACGAACAGGATATCTCTTCATCTAATAATAATTTCAAATCTGATGATAATACTGAAATTAACATCATAGATAGAAAAACTATAATCATTGATACAAAATCCATCTCAGGAAACATTCAATTTTCAAAGAAGTAAAATCTTCAATCAAGATGAATTAAAAAGTTTTCACTATTATACCGAGTAGTATTTAGATAAAAGCTTTTAAAAAAGCAATTCAATGAAAATGGAAGAAGACATTTTAGATAATTTAAACATCATACTTCAAAGGATAGAAGCTGCATGTATTCAATGCAACAGAAACCTTAGTGATGTCCGTTTACTTTTGGCAACTAAAACTGTACCTGCAGATAAAATCAAGTGGGTTCTAAATGCTGGACAAACCTTGATAGGTGAAAATAAAGTGCAAGAAATCAAAGAGAAGTATGATGAATTGAAATCTACTACTCACGAAAGTCATTTTATAGGTCATCTGCAATCCAATAAAATCAAAGACATTTTAAAGTACGACGTTACTTGTGTGCAGTCACTCGACAGATTAGAATTGGCACAAAAACTTCATCAACGTTTACAATTTGAAAAGAAAACTATGGAGGTGATGATACAAGTGAACACTTCCAATGAAGAAAGCAAATTCGGCGTGCATCCTGATCAAGCTCTAGAATTAATTGAACAAGTAGCTCAATTGGAAACTTTGAAAATCAAAGGTCTAATGACAATAGGTCTTTTCAGTTCTGAAACAGAAAAGGTTCGTAAATGCTTCCAATTGCTCAAAAATATTCAGCAAAAAGCTATTGCATTAAATATTCAAAATGTAGAAATGAAAGAGCTTTCCATGGGTATGAGTGGAGATTTAGAGACAGCTATCGAAGAAGGAGCTACTATCGTAAGAGTAGGCACAGCTATTTTTGGCCAAAGAATTCATCCTGACAGTTATTATTGGAACGAAAACAAATAAATAGACAAGGTTTTATTCCACCCTTATTTATTGTCAGCATGAGTTTTTATTGACAATAGCTAAATTATGATTCTGGATGATCTTTTCAGAATTGATTCTACAGTAGTCTTCAGTTCAAAGTGATATATTTGAATGCTGATTTTATTACAGTATAACAATCCATTCAAGCACCTCTTTATAATGAGAAATACATTTCTACTTCTACTCTTGTTTACGTTCAACTGCTACACTGTTTTTTCTCAAAGTTCCAAACCTAATATTATTTTTATTCTTGCTGATGATCTTGGATACGGAGATCTGGAGGTATATGGTCAAGATTTTATAGAAACACCTAATTTGAATCAACTTTCAGAAAACGGTGTAACTTTCACAGAACATTATGCAGGAAGCACTGTGTGTGCACCTTCGAGAGCTTCACTTTTAACTGGGATGCATACAGGACATAGTCCTATTAGAGGAAATCACGAAAAATTTCCACAAGGTCAATTTCCATTACCGGATAGTACTGTTACTATTGCTCAATTATTACAAGAAAATGGATATCATACTAATGTAATTGGAAAATGGGGTCTTGGATTTCCATCATCTTCGGGCATTCCATCTCTACAAGGATTTGACAACTTTTTTGGTTACAACTGTCAAAGAAAAGCTCATGGATATTACCCGAGAAAACTGTGGGACAATCTAGACATTACGAAAGAATATAAAGGAGAATATAGCCACAGCGTCTTTACTGATAAAGCTTTAGAATACATAGAAGAAAAAAGTAAAGAGCCATTCTTCCTATATCTTGCTTATACTATTCCTCATGCAAAACTTCAGATTCCAAAAGAAAAAACAACTCATTATATAGATAAAATCAAGACAGATTCTACACTTTCAAAACTGGGTCCATTAAAGAAAAAACATACCATTAAGTATGCAAGTATGGTCTCATTGATGGATGAAGATATAGGTAGAATTGTCCATAAATTAGACAGTTTAAATCTTTTGGAGAATACCATCATTATATTTTCAAGTGATAATGGCCCGCATTCAGAACGTGGGTACAATCCTAAAATATTGAATAGCTCTGGAGGATTACGTGGCAAAAAAAGAGATCTTTATGAAGGTGGAATCAAAATACCACATATAGTATCTTGGAAAGGCACAGTGGAGGCTGGACAAGTTTCAAATCACGTCTCCGCACATTGGGATTTCTTTCCAACAGTAACAGATATCCTAGACATTCCCAACCCAAAAGGGATAGATGGAATTTCTTATTTACCCACTTTATTAAATTCTGGAGACCAAAAGAAACATGAGTATTTATATTGGGAATTTCATGGCAAAAGAGGCAGACAAGCTGTACTGAGTGACCAATGGAAACTCATCAAATATAAAGTCAACTCTTCTCATCCTCAACTAGAATTATATAATCTATCATCTGATCCCAGTGAATCAAAAAATGTAATTCTTGAGAACATGCAAATGGTAGAAAAATTAAAAAAGATGATGAATTCTGCTCATTCGGGAAATCGTGTTTTTAAGTTCAAGTTCGATAAGTAGCAACATATACGGTAGATTATGCTGAGATGCAGAATGTAGATAGCTATATAGTTAGTTATGCATAGTTATGTCATTCCGACGAAGGTGGTCACTGAGCAATGCGGTCATTGAGCCTGTCGAAATGTCGAAGTGAGGAATCTCTTGGTTCACATAGATTCTTCACTCCGCTATCATTACTTTCATAATAACAATACTGCTTAATTTAGCAGCATTGATTACAAAACTTGCGGTCATTGAGCTTGCGGAAACGCCAAAATATCTAAGCATTAATTCAAACATAGAATGACAAATTTATTTTAACTTCCGGTAAATGAATATACTGAATGATTCAGTTTAAATTTTCTAGATGAAAAATCAATTTAATGCCTTTACTTTCAGATAAACATCTTGCTTATATTGGAATGATCTTAGTGACCTCCATTGTTGGTTTATCGTTTATTTTTGTCAAAGTCGGATTAGAATATGCAAATCCAATAGATTTACTCGCTCATCGATTTTCGGTAGGTGCAATTACAGTCGGAGTTTTGTGGATATTTGGCTTACTAAAATTCACTCCTTTTAGTTGGGCAAAAACCAAAACATTATTACTACTTTCTCTTTTCTTTCCCTTATTATTCTTTGCATTTCAAGCTTATGGAATGGAATACAGTTCAGCGAGCGAAGCTGGAATTATATTTTCTGCAGTACCAATTGTTACTTTAATTGTTGCAGGTATTTTCTTAAAAGAGAAAACCAATACCCTACAAAAAAATGGAATCGCACTGACCATTCTTGGAATAGCCTACATCATGTATCGAACCGGAAATATTTCTGAAAACACTTCTTTCAAAGGAGTTGTATTGTTATTCCTATCCGTTTTATCAGTGGTGACTTATTATGCATTAGGCAAAAAAATGAGTACAAAAATTCCTGTTCTAGAAATTACTGTATGGATGACTCTTTTATCATTTATAGTATTTAATAGTTGGAGCCTTATTATTCATTTACAAAACAATTCATTAAACACTTTTCTTGAACCATTAGCACACAAAGAATTTATTTGGACAGTTGTATATTTAGGAGTTTTATCTTCAGTATTGACTTCATTTTTAACCAACTATGCTTTAAGTAAAATTCCAGCTTCACAAATCGCTGTCTTTAATAATCTTAGTCCCATTATTGCAATCATTGGCGGAGTGGTAATTTTAAAAGAAACCCTTCACTCCTATCAAATAATCGGAGGCATTTTAGTGATAGCCGGTATTGTATTAGCACAGATTTCTAAAAGCGATAAAGAGAAGTTGAATTAATGAATTTCTCATTTACTTCTGAAAAAAATCAATTAGCTTTTATTAATCGGAAGAAAAAACAAAGGAAAACTTTCTTTAAAAGTCAAAGCGCTTTAGTTTTTTCATGTCTATTTTTATGATATGAAATATCAACTTAAAATTATCATAGGAAGTACTAGGCCATCCAGAAAAGGAACAATAGTTGCTCATTGGTTTACTGAAATCGCCAAACAAGATACTGACTTCGAGATAGAGGTTTTAGATTTAAAAGAAATTAATCTGCCATTTATGGATGAACCTGAACATCCTCGTCTCCAGAAATACGTACACGAACACACAAAAAACTGGAGTCGTGTAATCAATGAAGCGGATGCTTATGTGATAGTTACACCGGAATATAATTTTGGATATCCTGCTACTTTAAAAAATGCGTTAGATTATTTAACTATCGAATGGAAAGACAAACCTATGGCTTTTGTAAGTTATGGTGGAGTTTCTGCAGGTACTAGAGCTGTTCAAGATTTAAAATTACCTGTGACCACGTTAGGAATGATGCCTATTACAGAAGCAGTAAATATTCCTTTTTTCACACAATTTATTAATGATAATGGAGTTTTTGAAGCTAATGGACCTTTAGTACAATCAGCTCATGCAATGTTGAAAAGGCTAAAATATTGGGCTGAAGCTCTAAAGCAAATGCGTGAAAAAATCTTAGCTGATAAAAATTAAAACTCAAATTATGATTCATTCAAGATTACATAAAGCCGATACTCGTGGACATTCTAGCGGTTCGTGGTTAAATAGTTATCATACTTTTAGCTTTTCAAGGTATCAAGAGGCAGACCGAATGAATTTTGGAGCTTTAAGAGTTTTGAATGACGACACAGTTTCTGCAGGAATGGGATTTGGCACTCACTCTCATGAAAACATGGAAATCATAAGCATTCCTCTATCAGGAGATTTAGAACATAAAGATAGCATGGGCAATTCCACTGTTATAAAAAGTGGCGACATCCAAGTGATGAGTGCTGGCTCTGGAGTTAGACACAGCGAATATAATCATCACAAAGATCAAGTAGTAAAATTTTTACAAATCTGGGTGATTCCTAATCAGAGAAATACCACTCCTCGTTATGATCAGATTACGCTAAATCCTGTAGATAGTCAAAATAAATTACAGCAAATATTGTCTCCGAATCCTGATGACGAAGGAGTATGGATTCAACAAGATGCTTGGTTTCATTTAGGAAATTTTGATACAGATATGGAAACCCAATACACCTTAAAAAAAGAAGGTAATGGTGTTTATTTCTTTGTTTTGAGTGGAAGTTTTACTGTTAACAATCAAGAATTAGATGCAAGAGATGGATTTGGAATTTGGGATGAAAAACAGTTTGTTATAAAATCTAATTCTGAAGATTCAAAAATATTAATCATGGAAGTCCCTATGAAATATTAGTATAAGTTTTGTTTTAAGATTTAGGTTAAACCAAAATTATCGCATATCGCAATATAATACTTATGAAAACTCAAGTTAGTCAAAAGACCCTTTAACATCATTTCCTTTTTTGTGGAGGATGGAAATGATTTGGGTTGTTTCTCGAAAATAGACTTTAAAAAACCTTTCATTCTACATCCATCACTTCTTCTTTAAGTATAAATCTTTAACAATACTTTTAGTAAAAACAGGATTTGCTTTTCCATTATACCAAATTCAGGTATATTCAATAAAAAATTAAAGCTATGTCGAAAAATACATCTATAGTAGTTGGTGATCATTTCGAAAAGTACATCAATGAAAATGTTGCTTCAGGACGATTTGATTCTGCTAGCGAAGTAGTTAAATCTGCTTTAAGATTATTAGAATTAGAAGATCAAAAAATAAAACATCTGCGACAAGAAATTGAAATTGGAGAAGAAAGTGGAATGATTTCTAATTTTGATTCAGAAGAACATTTAGCCAAACTTCAGCAGAAACATTTATCAAAGTGAAATACCGCATAAGTGCCAAAGCGTCTGATGATATTGATAAAATATGGCTATATACACTAAATAACTGGTCATTAACTCAAGCAGATAGTTACTATCGACTTATATATCAAGAAATTAAAATCATAGCGGAAAATTCTAATACCGGAAAAGATATTAGCAATATTAAATCTGGATATAGACAAACAAAAGTCAAATCGCATCTAATTATATACAGAATATCTCATGATGGCATTCTTGAAATAGTTAGAATATTACATAAAAAGATGGATATCCCTAATCGTTTAAGATAAAATACTAATATTTTGCTTAGCTAAGAAACTACAATCTCTTCCTCAATTGGATTTAATACTGGACTTGAGAATCTTTTGCGAAAAAATCAACAAAACTTGTTGAGAAAAATCTCCAATCTATTAATTACAAATCATAAAAAAAAGAACTTGATATTAGGTAGAAACATAGAAGAAATTAAAGATAAGGAACTGATTCAGTTGAATTGTAATGATTTAATTCAACCATTGATTGGATTAGGTGGACTATCGTTCTCTCGTAAAATCTCGGAATTTTCTGGCAATCTAATATCCTTTGAAAATGATAAAATACATAGTCAATTTAACGTTATACTTAATGATGTTTATTTCTATTTGTCACTTATATCAAAAGATGGTTCAACTAAAATTACATTTGACATATTTACTGGGAGGATAATTGGATTTGAATGTTTTGTAGGATATACTGGGAAGACAATAGAAGGAATTGGAATTGGTATGAGTATTAAACTAGCATTAAGCATTGATAGTAGTTTAGGATTCGATTTAGATTATGATGTATTTTGTCGTTCACCTTTCGACGGATTGTTAATTTATCCACCGAATAATTTAAGAGATGAATGTATAAATGCAGCTTGTAGTAATGGCGAATATCCTGATTTTAATATTGATTCTATTTTAATTTTAGAGAAGGAATACTATAAAAAGCATTTGGAACATCTTTCTTAATAATAGAATTATATTTAGTAAAAATAAAAAAAATCAAAATCAATCTCTCTACATATCCCCCAACTCCACCTGCAACTTCTTACTCAATCCCTTCACCACACAATCATAGGAATGTCGGATAATCTCTTGCACAAATGGATTGGAAAGACTTCCATCTAAAGTGACGGTATTCCAATGTTTCTTATTCATGTGATATCCTGGGACGATGGCATCATGTTGTTCTCGCCACTCAATCGCTTGTTCTGGATCAGCTTTAGCATTGAAACTCAAAGGAACATCTTGAAGAGAGGTCAAGAGAAATATTTTATCCATCACTCTAAAAACCATCGTGTCTTCTCCAAATGGAAAATCAAAAGATACACCCGGCATTTTTAGGCAAAACTCAGATATTTCATCGATATGATTCATTAAGCTCTCATTTTTTTTCTTTTGAGTAAATAGGTCATCAATACTTCATTGAATCCGTCTTCAATATTCGCCACCACCCAATCAATTCTGTAGGAAATGAATTTATTTTTGAGTTCTTGAAGATAATTTGACATCTTTTCCTGATAGATTTCTTTGATTTGGTTAGGCATCAACTTGACACTTTTACCAGATTCCATATCTATGAACTCGTGCGGACGATTCTCAAATTCAAAATTGAGTTCTTCCTTTTTACTTTGTACATGAAAGACGACCACTTCGTGTTTATTGTGCTTGAGATGTTGAACGGCATTAAACAGCTCGTCGATTTTGTCTTGATTTTCTAAGAAATCGCTAAAAATTACTACCAAAGATCTTTTGTGAATCAATTCTGCCACTTGATGAATACAAGCAGGTAAATTCGTTTTCTGAACTTCAGTTTCTTTTGAATTTAAGACTTGATATAAATGATTGTAAATCAATTGCTGATGTGCTAAATTCGTTTTAGCAGGCGTGTGTTCTACGATATGATCACTCACCAAAGTCAATCCCACAGCATCTCTTTGTTTTCTTAAGAGATAGTTCAATGCGGCTACAGAAACAGCTGAAAATTCTAATTTATTGAGTTGATTTTGTTCTAAATTTTTAGGAAATCGCATCGAAGACGAAATATCCAAAATGATATGACAGCGAAGATTGGTTTCTTCTTCAAACTTTTTGACATACATTTTGCCCGTTTTCGTATAAGCTTTCCAATCTACATTCCTGACTGAATCCCCAGAATTATAACTTCTATATTCTGCAAACTCTACTGAAAACCCATGATACGGACTTTTATGCAACCCAATAATATATCCTTCTACTATTTGCTTCGCTAGTAAATCTAACTGATCAAACTGTCTATAATTAATGGAATTGAACTGCATACCTCAATATAAAAACAAAAGACCAAAGACTTTCAAAACATGAATAAAAATCCTTCATGTATCTCAATCTTTGGTCAATTATTGATTTAAACTCTTATTTCAATAATTCGTCTACTTTTTGTTTTAATGTAGATTTTGGAACTGCTCCTACTACTCTATCTACTAATTCACCGTCTTTGAAGAATAAGATGGTTGGGATACTACGAATTCCAAATTGTGCAGCCACTTCACCTTGCTCATCCACATTACATTTAGAGATTAAAGCTGTATCGCCATATTCTTTAGATAATTCTTCTACCACAGGTCCTATCATACGACATGGTCCACACCATTCAGCCCAAAAATCAACTAATGCTACTCTTTTGCTGTCCAAGACTTCAGCTTGGAAATTGTCGGTTGTAATTTCAAATGCCATAACTATTTTGAGTTTATATGTTTACGTTTTTTTATGTTAACAAGATTTTGTGTACAATTGTTTGATCAAGCTTTTCATTAATAATATCACAAAGTGAATCAGAAGCCATACTTAGATTTTGTCTTAGAGATGCACTTTCAATTTCCGCACGAATAATTCCGTTACTAAAATTAACACTTTTAATATATTGTCTAGATGATTCAGGAATAGAACTGACGAAAGTTTCAACTATCCGTACAGATTCTAGTTTTTTATCTAATTTATTCTCTTTAGTAAACATATTCAACGCGTCTGACATCGAAATGTTCTTGCTATATCCTTGTTCAGATGATTTTCTTTTCGACATGACCGTTTTCAACTTTAAAGATTTCAAATTCTTTTCCTGTTATTTTAAATGCTTGTTCTAATCTTTCCATGTGTGTATCTGTGACAAATACTTGACCCGATTCCATTTTACTTAGAAAGTTAAACAATTGACTCACTCTGCTCTCATCTAATTTTTCAAAGATATCATCTAATAACAAGATAGGTGATACTTTTTTTCTATCTCTTAATAGATGGTACAAAGCTAACTTCATAGAAACGATAAAAGTTTTCTGTTGTCCTTGAGAACCTACTTTTTTTAAAGGGTAATCATTCAGCTCCATTTCTAAATCATCCAAATGAATTCCTCTAGTTGTCCTTTGAAGAATCATATCTTTTTGTCTATTGATTTTCAATAAATCATACAGTTTCCCATTTAATAAATGAGATTTATACTTTACCAAAATTCTTTCTTTCTCTTCTGCAATTTCGTTATAAATTCTTTCAAATTCTTTAGAAAACTCTTCTACAAATACATTTCTTATTAGAAAAATTTCTTGAGCTACCTGATCGAGCATCAAATCTATAGTATCTAAAAGTTCTAAATTGATATTGGGTTCATCATTGAGTTGTTTGAGTACAGCATTTCTATTGGCTAAAATCTTATTGTATTGAATCAATAGTTGAGTATAATGAAGATTTGATTGACATAAAATATTGTCCATCATTTTTCGACGCTCTTCACTCCCATTTAAGATAATTTGATTGTCATCAGGCGTAATCATGACCACAGGAAATTTCCCAACAAATTCAATCAGCTTATCTTCCTTGACTTGGTTAATAGTGATCTCTTTTTTCTTTCCTTTTAAGATTTTCATATCAACCTTATAGGTTTGATCGGTTTTCTGCAATAATGCTTGCAAAGACATGCCGTCACATTCATGAGTGATATTATAATTTTCTGTAGAGTTAAAATAACTTTTAGTCATACAGGTATAATATATCGCATCTAAAATATTAGTCTTCCCTACACCGTTTTGTCCAGTAAAACCGACGAACTTCGTGGATAGTTGAATTTCCAGATGTGAGTAGTTTTTAAAGTTTCTTAGTATTAAAAGTTCTATTTTTAGATCGTTTTCCACACTGCTAAGATAAAGAGGATATATTGAGTAGAACAATTTATATGAAATACTCAATGAAAATTTTACCTTTGCGCAAGACTATTAAATAAAAATTCCATGTCAAAAAAGAGTACTGACAAAATATACGAAGCTGAACAGAGAGTTGAAGAAAAAGCAAGAGGCTTTTTTGAGAAAAACAGCAAAATTATTGCAGGTGCAACTATAGCATTTTTGCTATTAGTAGTACTAGGTTACGGCTACAAACAAATGATTTTGGCTCCGAAAGAAAGCAAAGCTCAATCTCAAATGATAAAAGCTCAACAATATTTTGAAATGGACTCTTTCAACTTAGCACTCAATGGTGACGGTGTATCTTTAGGTTTTAAAGATATCGTAAATCAATATGGCAGTACTAAAGCTGGAAACGGTGCGAAGTTATATGCAGGAATCAGCGCATTGCAATCAGGAGAGTTTAAAGAAGCTTTAGATTTTCTACAAACTTTCAGCACTGACGATCCAATGTTGAATGCAAGAAAATACGGTTGTATCGGTGATGCTCATGCAGAATTGAATGATATGGCAGCAGCTGAGACGAATTACAAAAAAGCTTTAGATGCAGATACTGAGAATTCTATAACAGCTCCTTTCTATTTATACAAATTAGCAAAAACTCAGGCGATCAATGAAAAAACTGATGATGCTATTTCTAATTTAGAAACATTGACTGAAAAATTCCCTACTTCACCTGAAGGCACTATTGCACAAATCGATTTAGCTGAGCTAGAAGCCAAAAAATAATCATGTCCTCTTCTTTAAAAAATCTTTCAGAATACGATCACGCTTCTATTCCTTCTGGTAAAGGAAAGAAAATTGGAGTAGTAGTCGCGGAATGGAATCAACACATTACTTTTGAATTGATGAAAGGTTGTAATGAAACTTTATTACAACATGGAATTCTTCCTGAAGATATCATCATCAGCTTTGTTCCTGGAACATTCGAATTGCCTTTTGCTGCAAAGATGTTGGCAAAAGCTAATCGTCTAGCTGGTGTAGTATGTATAGGTTGTGTAATTAAAGGAGAAACTAAGCACGACGAATATATCAACCACTCTGTAGCTCAAGCCCTTCAAAATCTTAATTTGCAATACGATATTCCATTTATTTTTGGAGTATTAACCCCTAACTCTGAGCAACAAGCTATAGATAGAGCAGGTGGTAAATATGGAAACAAAGGTGTAGAAGCAGCAGTGACTGTATTGAAAATGACTGCTTTATAAGCTATTTTCGGTTTCTATACTTTTTTTAGATAGTGAGTAATTCTGAAGCACTGTAAATCAAAAAATACAGAATCAAAGAACCGTCGTACCAAAGCATGATTTGCCATTTATTGGCTCTATAACTCCATCTTAGCGTTTTGTATAACAAACTCAACACAAGCGCGCTGATTCCAATCAAGAAAACTACTTTTTGAAGGTCATTGTGATAAATATTGGTCACCCATTCAGTTAGAAATATGATATACAAGAATGAGAGGACAATCAAAAGAATTTTAGAATTTATAGTGCCTAAATAAATAGGAATTGTTCTTAAACCATCTGCTTCGTCTACCACCATATCATTGATATCAAATGGAAGCGTGATGATAAATATGAATAGAAATTGTATCCAAAACAATTGATTCACATAAATATTCCACATCCAACCATTTACTTCTACCCAAGGCAATAGAACTGCCATCGAAGCCCAAACTATTGCAATCATACAAATTTTAGCAAAAGGTATTCTTCTAAAAGTAAAAGATTTTCCATTGCCCAAAGGAATACTGATATTGTACAAAACAGAAATAACACCTAGCGCCACTAATGTAATGATGGTCTCCCATCGAATAAAAAATAAAGATACCAACCCGCAGACCACACTGAATAATAAGAGCATCTTCACTAAGCCCTTATGATCATTCATCCAATAATACAACAAATCTTTAGTCATCGTATTTTGAAGATCCTTAAAAAAGGTCCAACGGCTAAATTGATAAATAAACATAGTAGCTGCACCGATAACTACTAAAAGAATAGCGTGTGTGTAAACATCTATTTTAAGTAAATTGAAATTTACTATTGCAAAACCTATAGCACCTAAGGTGATGTAGATATCACTAAAAATCAGTCCTTGAATAAAGGATTGCAAAATCTTTTTTGCGGAGCTATAAGCTGACAATAGATGAATCAATTAAAATTAAAGACTAGATTTCAGTAAGTGCTTGATTGATCATTTCTTTTTCACTAGCACTTAAGATAACATCTACGGATTGTGCATTTTCTATAGCTTGTTTTGAATTTCTAGCTCCTGCCAAAACGATAGTAATACCTGGCTGTTGAGTCGTCCATTTCAGAACTAATTGAGAAACTGTTGCATTTTTATCCAAAGCTAAAGGTTCTATTTTCTTCAAAAAAGCTTCTACATTCAGATCTTCATATCTTTTGAAATAACCGTTTCTATGATCATTCTCTTGCAGTTTTTCTCCTTTGAAATATTTACCTGTCAGCAATCCTCTTTCTAATGGACTGTAAGCAATAATTCCTAATTTATTTTCGATAGCATAAGGAATTAATTCACTTTCTACCTCTCTTCTAAGCATACTATAAGGAATCTGATCGCTGACGATATTTAAGGATGCTTTAGCCTCTTTAACTTGAACTGTATCATAATTACAAACGCCAGCAGCTCTTACTTTTCCTTGTTGCAATAAAAGCTCCATGGCTTCCATCGTTTCAGAAATTGGTGTCGTAGTATCCGGCCAATGTAACTGTATCAAGTCGATATAATCTGTTTTCAATCTTCTTAAACTATCTTCTACTTCTTGGATAACACTTTCCTTGCTAGCATATCTATAGATTTTGACGGGATTACCTTGATTGTCTTCACTATCCATTGTAAAATCTCCTTTTGGACTTTTTAAATCCCACCTCATTCCGAATTTGGTCAATATCTGCACTTTATCCCTAGAGAGTTCTTGCACAGCTTCTCCTACGATTTCTTCGCTCACTCCCATTCCGTATATCGGCGCAGTATCAATAGTAGTCACTCCTTGGTCAAAAGAATCAATAATAGCATCTTTAGCGAGCTTTCTATCTGTACTACCCCACATCCATCCTCCAGCAGCCCATGCGCCGAATGTGATTACAGATAAATTCAAATCAGAAGTTCCTAACATTCTATATTCCATAACTATTCATCTTTTAATCAAATTAGTAAAAATCTGACGAAATGGAGGAGAATGTTGAAATAATAATAGAAATGAAAAGAAGAGAAATTTGAAACATTAAAAAATCAAGAAAATTTAAAATAGATAAAGATGATTTAAGTTATTAAGTTGGTTAAAATCAAAGACACTCGTCATAGCGAGGTAATAAGCAATCTTTGTGATAAAATGTCATTCTGAAAGAATCTCTGAAGAAAAATTTGAAGTTACATTCTCTATAATTTTCACATCAGCACATTGCCACATTAACTCAACACTCATATCTCATCACTAAAAAGCGTCATCCTGAAATGATCTCATTACGAATCGCCATTGACAGTTGAACCATTAAGAAGTTAGAAAGTCCACAGTCGACTGACCACTGACGAATGTATTTATTGCGTTCAACATATTGCTAATTTTGAACCATTAAGAAGTTAAGAGGATTTAGATGAGCGATTAAGTTTTATTACCAATTTGTCATCCTGAAAGAATCTCATTACTAATCGCTATTGACATTTGAACCATTAAGAAGTTAAGTTTTGTTTTTATACAACTATTTAAGATGCTTCGATTTCTATGACTTAAGCAAGTATATTTTGATAATATTTTTCATAAGGTCTATTTTGGTTTACACAAGCGAAAACTCTGTGAATAATTTTATTCCTAACAGCATTTAAAACGCTTCTTTTATTCTTTCCTTCGGCT